>JACVCC010000002.1:285000-287500 GCA_016742215.1 Brevundimonas sp. | reverse complement strand
GAACCTGCGACCTTCAGGTTATGAGCCTGACGAGCTACCGGGCTGCTCCATCCCGCGGCAAACGGTAGGGTGAGGAAGAACTGTTCGAGATATGCCCTCAAGCAGGCCGAAGGCCGTTAGGGCGCGTATCATGCAATCACATATGTCCGACTGGTAGACCCGGCGGCGACCTACTCTCCCGCGCCTTGAGACGAAGTACCATTGGCTCTGGAGGGCTTAACGACCGAGTTCGGGATGGGATCGGGTGGGGAACCTCCGACATAGCCACCGGGTCAACCAGGCGGACAGACGTGATTGTGTGATGAAGACATTGTCAGCTTCAGGATTTGTTCCTGAAGTAATCGAATGAGTTTTGCTGAGAAACGATCAAGCCGATCGGATTATTAGTACCAGTAAGCTTCATGGGTCGCCCCACTTCCACACCTGGCCTATCAACGTGGTAGTCTTCCACGATCCTCAGCGAAGCCTTGTTTTGAGGTTAGTTTCCCGCTTAGATGCTTTCAGCGGTTATCTATTCCGTACATAGCTACCCTGCTGCGCAGCTGGCGCCACGACAGGTCCACCAGAGGTACGTCCATCCCGGTCCTCTCGTACTAGGGACAGATCCTCTCAAGCTTCGAACACCCACGGCAGATAGGGACCAAACTGTCTCACGACGTTCTGAACCCAGCTCACGTACCACTTTAAATGGCGAACAGCCATACCCTTGGGACCTGCTCCAGCCCCAGGATGTGATGAGCCGACATCGAGGTGCCAAACTTTGCCGTCGATATGGACTCTTGGGCAAAATCAGCCTGTTATCCCTAGAGTACCTTTTATCCGTTGAGCGATGGCCCTTCCACGCGGGACCACCGGATCACTATGGCCGACTTTCGTCTCTGCTCGACTTGTCAGTCTCGCAGTCAGGCGGGCTTATGCCATTGCACTCGACGACCGATTTCCGACCGGTCTGAGCCCACCATCGCGCGCCTCCGTTACACTTTAGGAGGCGACCGCCCCAGTCAAACTACCCACCACGCCATGTCCCGGGACCGGATAACGGCCCTCGGTTAGACGTCAACGACAGTAAGGGTGGTATTTCAAGGATGGCTCCACCAGAGCTGGCGCCCCGGCTTCATAGCCTCCCACCTATCCTACACATACGGTCGCTAACGCCAAGGCGAAGCTATAGTAAAGGTTCATAGGGTCTTTCCGTCTGACCGCGGGAACCCCGCATCTTCACGGGGAATTCAATTTCACTGAGCCTGTGCTGGAGACAGTGGGGAAGTCGTTACGCCATTCGTGCAGGTCGGAACTTACCCGACAAGGAATTTCGCTACCTTAGGACCGTTATAGTTACGGCCGCCGTTTACCTGGGCTTCAGTTCGACGCTTTCACATCTCCCTTTAACCTTCAGGCACCGGGCAGGCGTCAGACCCTATACGTCGCATTGCTGCTTCGCAGAGCCCTGTGTTTTTGCTAAACAGTCGCTACCCCCTGGCTTGTGCCACTCAGTCCTGGTTGCCCAGGGTGAGTCACGCTTATTCCGAAGTTACGCGTGCAATTTGCCGAGTTCCTTCAGCACAGTTCTCTCAAGCGCCTTGGTATGCTCTACCTGACCACCTGTGTCGGTTTCGGGTACGGTCTCTGCTGGAGTTATTTCCAGGGACAACTTCGCTGCCAGGACAATCCAATAAGCCCTGACAACTTACGCCATCCGTCACTTCCAGCTGGTGCAGGAATATTTACCTGCTTCCCATCGACTACGCTTTTCAGCCTCGCCTTAGGGGCCGACTAACCCTGCGCAGATTAGCTTTACGCAGGAACCCTTGGTCTTTCGGCGACAGTGTTTCTCACACTGTTTATCGTTACTCATGTCAGCATTCTCACTTCCGATACCTCCAGCCAACCTCGCAGTTGACCTTCACAGGCTTACGGAACGCTCCGCTACCGCTTGCACAAAGTGCAAACCCATACCTTCGGCGACTGGCTTGAGCCCCGTTACATTTTCCGCGCAGGATCGCTTGATCAGTGAGCTGTTACGCTTTCTTTAAAGGATGGCTGCTTCTAAGCCAACCTCCTGATTGTCAAAGCAATCCCACATCGTTTCCCACTTAGCCAGTACTTGGGGGCCTTAGATGATGGTTAGGGTTGTTTCCCTTTTCACGACGGACGTTAGCACCCGCCGTGTGTCTGCCCGATAGTTCTCCTGGGTATTCGGAGTTTGGTTAGTATTGGTACCGCTCGCGCAGCCCGCAACCATCCAGTGCTCTACCCCCCAGGGAATTCGTCGGACGCTCTACCTAAATAGATTTCGCGGAGAACCAGCTATGTCCAGGTTTGATTGGCCTTTCACCCCTATCCACAAGTCATCCGAGGCTTTTTCAACAGTCACCGGTTCGGACCTCCAGTTGGTGTTACCCAACCTTCATCCTGCTCATGGATAGATCACCTGGTTTCGGGTCGTCATACGTCGAACTTAGCGCCCTGTTCAGACTCGCTTTCGCTGCGCCTACACCTA
>JACVCC010000002.1:0-280000 GCA_016742215.1 Brevundimonas sp. | reverse complement strand
CGTCGTCGTGCAGGGCAGCCACAACACGGTGATCGTCAACTCCACCCAGGTGAACAACGGCAACGTCAATGCCGGAACCAACCTGAACACCACCCCGAGGAACCCATGATCGCAGGCCGGACATTCCGTCGGCTTCGTGCGCTTGGCGTCGCGGGCTCGGCCGCGGCCCTGCTCAGCGGCTGCATCTCGGCGAGCGCGGGCCCGAACGGCCAGTACGCCGCGCCGATCGGCAATGCGCCGGTCACCGCCAATCCGACGCCCTATTCGGCCGCGCTGTATTGCATGGCCAACTACGCCCGCTCCTACAACCTGCCCTCGCCGCGCATCGCCGTGGCCCGCATCGCCGACTACACCGGAACCGTCTCGGCGGACGGCGGACGGCAGATCACCGGCGGCGCCTCGCTGATGGCCATGACGGCGCTGGCGAAGTCTGGCGCCCGGATCGTCGAACGCTACGACACCTCGGTCTCCGAGATGGAGCTCCGCTACGCGAACAACCGCCTGATCGGCGACGAGGGCGCGGGCGGGGCGGAGGACGTCCAGTACCGCCGCATCATCGCCGGTCAGGTCCCGGGCTCCGACTTCTACATCGTCGGCGGCATCACCGAGGTGAACTACAACATCCGTTCGGGCGGCTTCGACCTCGCCGCCGGACAGGCCAATACCGACACCCCGCTGTCGACCGCCTTCGCGGGCAAGGCCTATGTGATGAACATCGCCATCGACCTGCGACTGGTGCAGACCACCACGCTGGAGGTCGTCGACGTCGTTTCGTACCAGAAGCAGATCGTCGGTCGCGAGATCTCGGCCGGCATCTTCGACTTCCTTGACGGCAACGTCTTCGACTTCTCCGCCGGCGAGGGCGGGCTGGAGCCGGTGCAGCTGGCGGTCCGCGCCCTGATCGAACGGGCGACGGTCGAGTTCATGGCCAACCTCTACGGCGCGCCGGGCCCCGAGGCCTGCCTGTCCGCCGGCCCCGACCCGCTGGGCGGCGGCACTGTCGGCCCGACCGGCGGCTATTATCCCGCGTACACCAACACGGACACGAACAATGGCGCCACCCGCGCGGATCCGTCTCGCTGGCACGATCGCCGCGACGGCGCTGTGCGTCGCAGCCGCTACTGAGGCCGCCGCACAGTCTGCCCCCCAGGACGGCACGATCGTCCTGAACGAACAGCTGCAGCTGGGCGACGTCTTCTCGCACCAGACGATCAATGTCGTGGACGCCACCGGGCAGGTGACCGTGAACACCTCCGCCCAGGGCAACCAGGCCTCGGGTGCGGTGCAGAACGACTCCATCGTGGTCCAGTCCGATCAGGACATGCGCGGCGACGCCATCGCGCGCTCGGACGTGACCCTGGGCGGCGACACCGGCGGTCCGGTCAACGTCCTGACCCAGGCCGGCGGCAACTATCTGGCCGTCAGCGCCTATGATTCTGAGCTGGGCGTCGAGGCGGTCCAGTCGAACACCGGCGGCAACGTCAATGCGACCAGCGAGGTCGGCACGGACACGGCCCGCCTGTTGTCCGGCGGCTCGGTCGCGGCCTCGGCCATCTCCAACACCACCGCCCTGTACGGCGAAGGATCGATGGTCAGCGGATCGATCGACCAGTCGAATGCCGCCGTCGTCCGTTCGTACAGCCGCATCGACAGCCAGTATATTCCGGCCGAGGCCTCGGTGACGGCCCAGACCATCGCCAACGCCATCGCGGTCAACAGCGGCGAGACCTCCGGCCAGAACCTCGAACTGAACCAGAGCTCGACCGCCGATTTCATTGAGGCCGAGTCCAGCGCCAACACCGGCAACGGCTGGAACCTGGCGGCCCGCGCCCGGGCCAGCGCCAACCAGGCCGTGCTCTATAACGAGGGCGGCTCGGTCGTGATCGGCTCCAGCCAGTCGAACAGTTCCTACGTCCGCTCGGCCGCCACCACGACCGCTTTCGACTACGGCCGCGTCGAGGCCCATGCCTCCGGCGCCGCCAACACCCTGTCGGTCGGCAACAACGACATCTTCGTCGAGATCGACAACACCCAGTTCAACGAGGGCGGGGTGGACGTCACCTCCACCTTCGTCGGCACGAACGGCTACGACATCTATGTCGGCGCCGAGGCGGTCGGAAACCAGGTCACCGGCTACGCCTGCTCGGAGTGCGCCGGCTATATGGACGCCACCAACAACCAGACCAATTACGGCGATGTGTCGGCCCGCGCCAACACCACGGTCAACGGCTCAAGCCGTGCGGTAATCACCGGCGCCAACGCGGTCGGCAATGCGGCGACCTTCTATGTGTCGCGCTCCGGAAATTAACATTCAGTAACTTGTTCGACTTGCCCCGGTCGCCGAAGGGTTGTGCGGGGCCTGTCCAATTGCTTCTGCGTAAGGGTCCCTCCCCTTGTCCGGCGTGCCGATGATCGGTCGCACACGCCAATCGGAGTGACCGACACTATGCGTTCTGCCCGCATCCTCCTTCTCGCGGCGGCCTCGCTCGCCGCCCTGACGGCCGCCTCTCCGGCGCTTGCCCAGACGCAGCCGACGGACCCATGGGCGCAGGCGGCCAGCGATGTGCCGGCGGACGCCAATGTCCGCTTCGGTGTCCTGCCGAACGGGATGCAGTACGCGGTGATGCGCAATGCGACGCCGCCGGGCCAGGCCTCCTTCCGCCTGCGCATCGACGCCGGCTCGCTGATGGAGAATGAGGACCAGCTGGGTCTGGCTCACTTCATGGAGCATATGGCCTTCAACGGGACGACCAACATCCCCGAGAACGAGCTTCTGCGCCTGCTGGAACGCCATGGCCTGGCCTTCGGCGCAGACACCAACGCCTCCACCGGCTTCGATCAGACCGTCTATATGCTGGAACTGCCCAGCGCCGCCGAACCGATCGTCAACGACGCCCTGCGGGTGATGCGTGAACAGGTCTCCGAAGCGCTGATGGCCGCTGACGCCGTCGACGCCGAGCGTGGCGTGATCGAGGGCGAGGAGCGCCTGCGCAACACGCCGGGCCTGCGCTCGGTCAAGGCCCAGCTGGCCCTGCTGGCCCCCGGCCAGCGGATCTCGCAGCGTCTGCCGATCGGCGATCTGAACATCATCCGCACCGCGCCGCGCGACCGGTTCGTCGAATTCTATCACGCGTACTATCAACCTTCGCGAGCCACCTTCATCGCCGTCGGCGACTTCGACGTCGATGTCATGGAAGCCAAGATCCGCGCCGCCTTCGAGAGCTGGGAGCCGAAGGGGCCGAACGGGCCGGAGCCGGATCTGGGCACGGTCGCCCCGCGTGAGCCGGAAACCCGCATCCTCGTCGAGCCGGGCGTGCAGTCCTCGATCCAGCTGAACTGGACCCGCAGTCCGGATCGCGATCCCGACACCCTGGCCGAGCGCCGAGAGGACTGGGTCCGCTTCCTGGGCGTCGCCGTCCTGAACCGCCGTCTGGGCGAGATCGCCCGCGGCGAGAACCCGCCGTTCTCGGGCGCCGGCGGCGGTGAATCGACCCTCGCCGACAGCCTCGACATCGCCAGCATCTCCGCCCAGTTCGCTCCCGGCGAATGGAAGCGCGCACTGGAATCGATCGAGCAGGAACAGCGCCGCCTGACCCAATACGGCGTCTCGGAAGCCGAGCTGCAGCGCGAAATCACCCAGATGCGGACCGCGCTGGAGAACGCCGTCGCCGGCGCCGCCACGCGCCGCACCCCGACCCTCGCAGGCGGCCTGGTCAACGCCGCCAACTCGCATGAGGTCTTCAGCTCGCCCCAGACCGATCTGGAGATCTTCAACACGGCCGTGAACGGTCTGACCGCCGCGCAGGTCAGCGACGCGGTGAAGCAGGTCTTCACCGGCGGCGGCCCGCTGGCCCTGGTCGTCACCCCGGTCGAGATCGAGGGCGGCGAAGCCGCCGTCACCGCGGCTCTGGAAGCCTCGCGTCAGACCCCGGTCAGCGCCCCGGCCGAACAGGCCGCCATCGACTGGCCCTACGCCAGCTTCGGTCAGGCGGGAACTGTCGCAGAGCGTCGCGAGATCGCGGAGATCGGCGCCACCGTCGTGACCTTCGCCAACGGCGTCCGCCTGACGGTCAAGCCGACCGACTTCCGCGACGACCAGATCCTCGTCAGCGTCCGCACCGGCATCGGCGAGCTGGGCCTCGACCCGACCGCCTCCAGCCCTCAGCTCCTCGCTCCGGCGATCGTCCCCTCGGGCGGGCTGGGCCGGCTCACCTTCGACGAACTGAACCGCACCCTGACCGGCAAGACCTACAGCGCCGGCTTCGCCGTCGGGACCGACAGCTATGTCCTGAGCGGCGGCACCCGTCCGCAGGACTTCGACCTGCAGATGCAGGTGCTGGCGGCCTACCTGACCGATCCGGGCCTGCGCCCCGCTCCGCTGCAGCTGATCAAGTCGGTCCTTCCGCAACAGTTCGCCCAGCTGCGCGCCACTCCGGGCGGCGCCTTCCAGCTCGACGGCGCCGGCCTGCTGGCCAGCGGCGACAAGCGTGAGAGCCTGCCGACCGCCGAGGAGGTCGCCTCCTGGACCATCGAGGACCTGCGCGCCGGCATCACCGCCGGTCTCGCCTCGGGCCCGATCGACGTCATCGTCGTGGGCGACACCACGGTCGAGGCCGCCATCGCTGCGGTCGCCCCGACCTTCGGCGCCCTGGCGGCCCGCGGTCCGGACGCCCAGCCGGCTGCCGGCGCCACCGTCCTGCGGTTCCCCGCCGGAACGGCCCAGCCGGTTCAGCTGCACCATG
This sequence comes from Brevundimonas sp., assembly GCA_016742215.1. Taxonomy (GTDB): domain Bacteria; phylum Pseudomonadota; class Alphaproteobacteria; order Caulobacterales; family Caulobacteraceae; genus Brevundimonas. Next base: position 275,258 of record JACVCC010000002.1, on the reverse strand, counting down.
AGGGCCCGGCTGAACAGGGTCTGGCCTACATCGCCTGGCCGACCACCGACGCTGTCGGCGACCGGACCGAGGCGCGCCGCGTGTCCATGCTGACCGAGGTGCTCAAGCTGCGCGTTCTGGACGAGATCCGCGAACGTCAGGCCCTCGCCTATTCGCCCGGCGTGCGCTCCAGCGCGTCGGACGTCTATGAGGGCTACGGCTCGATCTCGATCTCGGCCGAAACCGCCGCGGACAAGCTGGAGGCCTTCTACGCCGCGGTCGACACCATCGTCGCCGGCCTGCAGGCCTCGGCGCCGACCGAGGACGAGCTGAACCGCGCCCGTCTGCCGGTGATCGAAGCCCTGCGTCGTAGCCAGGCGAGCAACGAGTACTGGCTCGGTCAGCTCGCGGACGTCGCGGCGCGCCCGTCGGAAGTGGAACAGACCCTGAGCCACATCTCCGATCTGGAGGCCGTCACCCCGGCCGATATCCAGGCGATGGCGCGTCAGTACCTGCGCGCCGACACGGCCTGGAAGGCCACGGTCACGCGCGCCCAGTAAGCGGACAGAAAGAAGGCCCCGGTCCGCAGGGACCGGGGCCAGTTCGCTTCTCAGGATCGTCGACAGAGCCGACGGTCGTAATCTGCGCCTTCACGGCTGACGCCAGGCTGAACGCGGGGTTCAGCCCCCGTCAGAACACCCGACCGCCGACGCCGCCGTCCAGGGCGATGGTCCCGCCGCTGACGGCGATGCCCTGCTCCTCGACCACTTCCTCGCGATACGAGGTGATCATCTCCTCGCGAATCCACGTCAGGATCTTCACGCCCGCGCCATAGCGGCGCAGCAGCGAGCGTTCGTTGCACTCCCGCTCGGCCCGTTGCGGGCGGCACTCGATCTGGTTGCGGCCGAACCAAAGGGCCTCGCCCTTGCGGCAGCTCATGGTCTCGCCGTGATCGAACTGGGTGTTGCCCTCGTACTCCGCCCAGGTCATCTGCAGCCAGGTCCCGGCCAGGCAGCGATACAGCTCGCCCTCGTAGCCGCCGTCGACTTCCCGGTCCGGTCGAACCTGCGAGGCGGGGTGCGGCACGTTGCGATCGTCGATGCAGACGGCGCGGATCACGACCCGCTTCTCCCAGCGCCGGCGCTCCTCATAGGGCACCCGGATCATCCGTTGCATCCGCGCGCCCTCGACGTTCAGGCCGCTAATGGTGGTCGGATAGGGCTGGTCGACCGTCACATAGGCCGAACCACCGCCGCTGACCCACACGCTGCCGCCCGCGCGGGCGTTCAGCCCGGCGTTCGAGCGCGCGGTGGCGTTGGCCCCGGCGTTGACGTTGACGTTCACATTGAAATTCCCGCCCGCCCCGCAGCACGGCGGCGCCGGCGGCAGCTCGCAGCAGGGCGCCGGAGGCGGCGGCGGCGGTGGCGGCGGAGGCGGAGGCTCGCAGCACGGCGGCGGCGGCGGCGGGCACACCGGGCCGCACTGGGCCGCGGCCGAATCCGCGATCGCGGACACCGCCAGGAATCCAGCCGCCGCAGGCAGCCAATGCATGATCCGCACCCCCATGGGCCGACCTCCAGATGAAATCATCCGCGGCCCGCGACACGCGCGATCCGCTCCATCCTGCATGTGAACCGCAAAACCCTTGCATTTCCGTTGCCTTCTTCGGCCCGGCGCTTGCGGCGATCCCGCCGGAGGCTCTCGCGGTGTTTCAACCTGACACGCAATTCCTGATCGACCAGTGGACCGGCATGGCCCGCAGCCCCGGCGTACGCGCCGGCGTGCCCGCCCGCGCCGACCTCGAACCCGAGCGCCTGGCCGCCCGCCTGCCCCGCGCCTTCCTGCTCGAGCGCCACGGCGACGAAGCTGTATTCCGGCTCGCCGGCAGCTGGCTCGAGTCGTTTCACGGCGAACCTCTCAAGGGCACGCCCTTCCTCGATCTCTGGCGCACCGCCTCGCGCCCGCTGGTCGCCGCGGGAGTCGCCCAGACCTTCCGCGAGGCCCGGCCCGTCGCCATCGTTGCCCTGGCCGGATCGCTGGAGGCTCCGATAGAGGTCCTGCTGACGCCCCTGCGCGGCGCATCGGCCCAGCTCGACCTGGTGCTCGGCCTCTACGCTCCGGCCGGCGGCTTCATCATGCCGGTCGACGCCTCGCGCCTCCTCACCGCCCGTGTAACGGTCGGTGTCGGCGAGCCCGGCCGCCCCGCCCTGACCCTCGCCGCGGTCGGCGGACGCCGGGTCGCGTAAGCCTCTGGCCAACCTCCCGAGAATCGCGTCTCCTCGTCTTCAGGATCGAACAAGTCGCCCAGTATTCGCCCATCCGCGGACGCTGTGGCCAGTTGTTGTCAGCACAGTAAAACTCGATCCGCACACAGCCATTTCTGAACGAAATGAGCGCTTTAACCTCCCGTAAACCACGATAGCATCAATCTGTTGGTGCGATTCGAGAGCCGGTTCGGCTTTCGGGTCAGAAGCCGGATCAAGCCCGGTCCGGTCAGACCTCGGGGGGCGCACGTGATGCGCACGGCTCGGCGGTTCCGGTCACCCGGAGCAGTCCCGATGGAAGGGTTCACTTCCTCCGATCCGGGCGGATGCGTCGCATCCTCTGCCTACCTCCTCCCCACGTTCGTCCAAGGCGATGCTTTTGCGGCATCGCCTTTTTTCATGCCCTGGAGGCGTCCATGACCAAGCGTTCGGCCCTGAAGCGTCAGACCCGCGAAGCATCCCGTGAGTTCGGTGTGCTCGACTCGAGCCAGTTCATCCAGGACGCCAAGGTCAGGCGATTGCCGAACCACGCGGGCTGGTCGCCCTATCCTTCAAACGACGAGCGGGACCAGGCCTATCTGAAGACGCTGAAGCCCAAGTCGGACGGCCAGGCCGAGCTGATGACGATGATCGATCATCACAACCTCGTCCTCGCCCTCGGGCCTGCCGGCACCGGCAAGACCTATCTGGCGGTCGCCAAGGCGGTCGAGGCGCTGGAGGCCGGCAAGGTGGGCCGCATCGTCCTGTCCCGCCCCGCGGTCGAGGCCGGCGAGTCGATCGGCTTCCTGCCCGGCGACATGGAGGACAAGCTGGCTCCCTATCTGCGCCCGCTCTACGACGCCCTGTCCGACCGCCTCAGCATGAAGCGGGTCAAGGCGCTGATGGCCGAGGGCCTGATCGAGATCGCCCCCATCGGCTACATGCGCGGCCGCACGCTGAACAACGCCTTCATCGTCGTCGATGAGGCCCAGAACTGCACCTACACCCAGCTGAAGATGCTGCTGACCCGACTGGGCTGGCACTCGACCATGGTCGTGACAGGCGATCCCCAGCAGTCGGACCTGCTCCCCGGCATCTCCGGACTGGCCGACATCGCCGAACGCCTGTCGGCCGTGCCGGACATCGGCGTGGTCAAGCTGGCCGAGCGCGACATCGTCCGCCATCCGCTGGTCGCCAGCATGATCGGCGTCCTCTGACTCCTACCCACCCGGGAAACTGAAAAGGGGCGCCGGTCCGACCGACGCCCCTTCTTTCTGTCTCAGATCAGCGAGGTCACCGGCGCCGGCTCCTTCACCGGCGGCTTCGGCTTTGCGCCGATCCGGTCGATGAAGGCGAATACGAACGGATTCAGCGAGATCGACAGCAGGGCCGCGGCGAGAATCAGATCGTGCGTCTCCTGCCGCATTCCGCCCAGCTGGACGCTCAGCGCGGCCAGGATGAACGAGAACTCCCCGATCTGGGCCAGGGCCGCCGCGACCGTCAGGCTGGTCGCCTTGTCCAGCTTGAACAGGGTGGTGATGGCCAGAGCGGCGATCGACTTGCCGACAATGACGATGCCCAGCACGCCCAGCACCGCCAGCGGCTCCCGCATCAGGATCGTGGGGTCGAACAACATGCCCACCGACACGAAGAACAGCACCGCGAAGGCGTCGCGCAGCGGCAGCGACCGCTCGGCCGCATTGTGCCCCAGCGGCGAGCTGTTCAGCACCAGACCAGCCAGGAAGGCCCCCAAGGCGAACGAGTGGAACAGGGCATAGGCCACCCAGGCGATGCCCAGGGCGATGGCCAGCACGCCCAGGGTGAACAGCTCACGCGACTTGGTATGGGCGATCCGGACCAGCACCCAGGGCAGCACCTTGGCGCCGACCACCAGCATGATGGCGGTGAAGCCCGCGACCTTGAACAGGGTCCAGCCGATCGAACCGGCCAGATCGCCGCCGCTCAGCGTCTCGCCCGGCTGGATCACCAGCAACGGCAGAACGACAAGGGCGATGACGATCACCAGATCCTCGACGATCAGCCAGCCCATGGCGATGCGGCCGACGTCGCCCTTGACCTGTTTGCGCTCTTCCAGCGCCCGCAACAGCACGACGGTCGAGGCGACCGACAGGGCGAAGCCCATCAGCGTCGCCTCGAGGTTGCTCATCCCCATGATCCGGCCAAGGCCCCAGCCCAGCCCGGTCGCGGCGGCGATCTGCACGATGGCTCCGGGAATGGCGATCTTGCGTACCTTCATCAGGTCGGCGAGCGAGAAATGAAGGCCGACCCCGAACATCAGAAGGATCACGCCGATCTCGGCCAGCTGCGGCGCCAGTTCCTGATCCGCCACAAAGCCGATCGTATGCGGACCCACGGCAATGCCGGCCACCAGATATCCGACCAGCGGCGACAGCCTCAGCCGGTTGGCGATCATCCCGAAGACGAACGCCAGCACGAACCCCCCGACGAGTGTCAGAATCAGACTGTCGGCATGGGTTGCGGCATTCGAGGCATGGTCGGCCATATCGGCAGGCGTCATCGGCGCTCCTGTGGTGCGTTGGGGGGAGAATCCTTGCGGAGTTGAAGCCGTTCATCTGAGGGTTGAAGCCCGTCCGGGCAAGACGAAATCCCGTTACCGCGACGCTGTGGCGCGATAAATCGCTTCGCGCCCCGGTCCCGGACTGCTAACCGGAACGCCCTCACTACCCAGCGACACGAATGAAAATCCCGCGCATCGCCTACGCCGCCTACGGCTTCGCCCTTCTGGTCATCGTCATCGATCAGTTGACCAAGGCCTGGATCATCTCCGGCATCGACCTGCGTGAGGTCGGCCGCGTCTTCGTCGCCGATCCGATCTTCAACTTCACCTGGGTCGAGAACCGCGGCGTCAGCTTCGGCCTGTTCGGCGACGGCTCCGCTCGCTGGTTCCTCAGCCTGTTCTCGATCGTGGTCGCTGCGGGCCTCGGCTACTGGGCGACGAAGGCGGACCGCCGTCTGCTGATCTCCGCCATCGGCCTGATCATGGGCGGCGCCATCGGCAATGTGATCGATCGTGTTCGCTTCGGCTTCGTCGTCGACTTCCTCGACTTCTCGGGCACAGGCTTCTTCCCCTGGGTCTTCAATGTCGCCGACAGCGCGATCACGATCGGCGTGATCCTGCTGATCGTCGACAGCCTCCTGTCCGAGCGTGCCGCCGCCAAGGTTGGCGTCGCCGCCGAAAAGTCGTAATCACCCGTTTCCTCTAGGGTTCACGAGCGCGCGGGTTCGCGCGCCGCACCGGGATAGACCATGCGCCTTCGTACTGCCGCCCTCCTGACCGTCGTCGCCGCCTCGACCCTGGCTCTGGGCGCCTGCTCCAGCGTCCGCCAGACCATCGGTCTGTCGAAGGTGACGCCGGATGAGTTCCTGACCGTCTCGACCGCCCCGCTGACCGTGCCGCCGGAGTACGGCCTGCGTCCGCCGGCTCCGGGCCAGCCGCGTCCGCAGGAGCTCGCGCCGGAATCGGCCGCCCGTCAGATTCTGCTGGGTCAGCGTCAGGCCGTCACCCGTTCGCCGGGTGAACAGATCCTCGTCGCCCAGGCCGGCGGCGACCGCGCCGACCCCCTCGCCCGCTACGTCGTGGACGACGAGTTCGGCGACCTGACGCACAAGGAAGAGAACTGGGCCAACCGCATCATGTTCTGGCGTCGTGAGGACCCGTCGACCCAGACGGCCATCACCGCCCAGACCGCAGACGGCGCCGTCACCATCGACGCCGCCAGCGAATACGCCCGCGTGCAGGAACTGACCGGCGGCCGCGCCGGCATCACCATCGCCCCGCGCCGCGACACCGGCTTCAAGCTGCCGGGCCTGTAAGAGGCTCACGCCGCTACGGATTGCAGAAGGGCCCGGACGCGCCGCGTTCGGGCCCTTCATCTTTTCAGGACTTGGCTGCGCCGGCTCTCAGGTTGCGCTCGGCCAGAGCGACCAGCGCCACTCCGCCCATGGTCAGCCCCGCGCCGGTCAGGATCTGGACCGTCAGCACATCGCCCATGAAGGCCCAGCCGATCAGGATCGACACCAGCGGCGTGGCGAGAAGATAGGGCGTGACCCGCCCCGCCGGACGCTTCTGCACCAGCCAGAACACCAGGGTCGTCGCCACCACGGACGAGATCACCCCGGCCCAGAAGACGCACAGCCAGACCATGACGTCGGCTCTCTGCATGGCCTCAAGCTGACCGGTCTCGAACGTGGCCGAGGCCAGTCCCAGCGCCGGCAGGGCGACAAGGGCCAGCAGCCCCTGCATCTTCAACGGTGGAATGGAGGTCGTGCGCCGCGCCACGACGGTGGTCAGAGCCCAGGCCGCGGCCGCGGCGACACCGACAAGAATCGCCTTCCAGTCCGCGATAGCGTGTGCGTCCAGCGTCATCCACGCCACGCCGAGGAAGGCGACTCCCATCCCGGCCAGCGCCGGACGTGACAGGTGCTCCTTCAACAGCAGGAAGGCGAACAGGGCCGTGAACGGAACCCACAGCTGGGTCGCCACGGACACCGGACTGACATCCTGCGCCATCCAGAAGGCCAGATAGACCAGGCCGTAGTGCAGCGGCCCGCCGACGCCGACGATGATCAGCAGGCTCTTCCAGTTCGGGAACGGAGGCCTCACGAACCAGACCAGACACAGCGCCGCCAGCCCGAACCGCAGGCTGGCCATCAGCAACGGAGGCAAGGTCTCGGTCGCCAGCTTGGCGGCGGCGTTGTTGACGCCCCAGATCACGATGATCGCGACGATGGCGCCGACCTCGGTCAGGGACAGCGGGGAATGGGGTTTGTCGGGCGTGATCACCCTGTGGGCCTAGCCCGGAGTGCGGCGGCGCGCGAGGGGCGCCGCCGACACTTCACATTTCAGACTGTGGCGGCCGATGGTGCGACAGTTTCTGACGCACCATCATGCTTGTGTGTCGGATGCCCTTGCGGGTGGGGTCTTTGACATCGCCACAGGAAGCCCGACGACGGGCTCTAACTTGTCCAACTTATCCATCTTGTCGCTTGTGCACTCCGCTCAGTGCGGCGGCGCTCAGAACGGGATGTCGTCGTTCAGGTCGTAGGATTCGCGCGGGCCCGACGGCTTGTTGGCGCCGCCGGTCGAGAAGCCCGAGGAATAATCATCGTCGCGCGGACCGCCGCCGCTGCTGCCCCCGCCGTCACGGCCGCCCAGCATGGTCAGCTGGCCATTGAAGCGCTGGATCACCACCTCGGTCGAATACTTCTCGACGCCCTGCTGGTCGGTCCATTTGCGGGTCTGGAGCGAGCCCTCGACATAGATGGTCGAGCCCTTCTTCAGGTAGTTCTCGACGACCTTGACGATGTTGTCGTTGAACACGACCACGCGGTGCCACTCGGTCTTTTCCTTGCGCTCGCCGGTCGACTTGTCGCGCCACTGCTCCGACGTCGCCAGCGACAGGTTCGCGACCTTCTCACCGTTGTTCAGTGTGCGGATCTCCGGGTCGCGACCCAGGTTGCCCACCAGAATGACCTTGTTGACGCTGCCCGCCATCGCCGAGCTCCTCTTTGATCTTGTTGTCGGCCCGGCGCTCGCCGCGCCGCTTCGGCCAGAGTCTTAGGGCGTCCGGCCGGAACGCGCGACAGCTCGCCGGAACTGTCCACATCCATTAGCCGAATGCGGATCGATGTTCCAGCTTTGTTCCACCCCTACTGCGCCGGAGCGGCTGACGGGCTCGCCTCGACCTCGCGCTGGATCGCGCCCGGAATGGCCAGTCGACCGTCTCCGGTCCGGGCCAGGGCCATGAACCGCGAACCTTCCAGGGTCTTGCCGAATGAAACGCCGGCCCGATCGATGAAGATGAATTGGCCCTGATAGGCCCCGATCACCTCGCGCCGGTTGCCGCCCAGCGACAGGAAGCGCAGGCGCATCTCTTCAAGGCGCGCCGCGCAGAACTCGATCTGCGGCTGGTCGGTCGCCAGCACGTTGAAGGTGGGCTCCTCGCCCTCGGCGCCCGGCTGGACGACGTAGCAGGTGCCCGGCTCGAACGGAGCGCGGGTGCCCGAGCTACAGGCGGCCAGCAAGGCCAGACCGGCCACGACGGCAAGAAGGGTCAGCGCACGCATCAACGAAGTCCCGGGAACTGGCAGCTGCGATCCTGCTCCGCCAGCGTGCGGAAGCGGTTGTTGTCCGGGGACTGCTCCACGCGGCGGGGGACCAGACGCAGGGTCGAGTCGCCCCAGCTGCCGTATTGGGCCTCGCCCGGACGGACGCAGGTGCCGGCATACAGGGCCTGCACGCAGGCGTTCAGCGTCATGTTGGAAGCCAGCATCCGCCACTCCGAACCGGTGTAGCGCAGGCACTGGCTGCTCGCCGCCGCAGGCTGCGGCGTCGGCTGGGCCGGCTGGGTGTCGATCGGGGCCGGCTTGGGCTCCTCGACCAGTTCGACCGGCGGAGCCGAGGGCGGCGGAGTGAAGGAGGCGGTCGGCGCCGCGACCAGGGCCCCGGTGGCGTCGACCCCGACGTCCAGAGCGTCGGTCGCCAGCCCGTTCTGTCGGGCACAGTCGGCGAGGGTCGCCATGCCGACGAACTGTCCGTTGACGTAGCACCGCAGCTCTCGCGTGGCGTCCAGACCGGGGGCGTCAGCCACATCGACGGTCAGCCCGCCCTGCGCCGCCGGAGGCGGCTCGGGATTCGGATCACGTCCGCCCGAGACCACGAGAGCGATCACCACGGCTGCGATGACCGCAAGGGCGGCCCCGATCGCGATGAGAATACGGTTGTCCTTGGGCATTGAAGGCTCGCGCGGCTGGAGCCTCCAATAACCCCGGCGAGCCGTGCGGCGTCAACGGTTTCCGGCCGTTTCCTATCCGCCCAGTCGGGCCAGCGCCGCCTGATAGTTCGCCAGCTGGGCCTGCAGATAGGCCGGCGCCTCGCCCGTGATCCGCGAGGCGGCGGTCTCGGGCGCCAGCGCGCGGTAGGCGTCACGAACCGCTTTCATCGCCGCCTGAAGCTTCTCGCCCGCCGTCTTGACGGCATCCGCCGTCGACAGGCTCAGCCCCGTCGGCAGCCCCAGACCGAAGGTCCGCGTGATCTTCTCGCCGGTCGTCTGGCCGACATAGCCCGCGGACAAACCCAGACCCGCCAGAGCGTCGCGGCCGGTCTCGCCCGACGAAATGACCGCTCCGGTGACACCGTCGCGGGCCACGATCGAGAGGCGCTGGAAGCCAGCGTGCAGGGCTCCGGCGAGGTCTCCCGGCTCGGATTTCGCCCCCTCAGTCGCAACGGTGACCTTCAGCTTCATGTTCGAGGCCTGCTCGATCTTCCGCGCCAGGGTCTGGAGCGTGTCCCGCGCCTCGATCGTCACCGCCACGGCTCGACCCCCATTGGCCGGCGAGACATAGAAACGGTCGCCCACCCGCAGTGAAGTTGCGTTGGTCAGGGTCTTGGACTGGCTCTGGTCGATCTCGCCCTGGGGCAGACCCAGCCGATCCAGGACGCTGGCTCCGCCGGACGCGACCGTCAGCGTGAGCGGACTCGCCTGGTTGCCGTCCCCGTCCCAGTTGCGGCTCCACTCCACTGTCCCGGTCATCGGGTCGATGCGGCTGAGATAGGCGCGGGTTGGGTCAGTCGCCTTGGCCCCGATCGCCCGATCGGACACTCCCGTCAGCCACACCTTGCCGTCATGCACCTTCACATCGGCTGCGGTGTCGTCCCCGGCACCGCCGACATAGGTCAGCCGATCACTGGCCGAGGCGACCAGGTCCGTGCCCAGCACGGCGACGAAGGCGTCGGTCCCGCCGTTGTGAGCCGCGGTGATCGTGCCGACGTCAAGCGCGTCGTTTCGGGTCGTCCCGCTGACCATCACCTTGCCGTCGACCACCGCCAGGCCGGCGATGTCGCCGCTGGCCAGGCCGAGGTCCCGCGTCGCGGACAGGCTTGGTCTTCCCTCGGCGTCCAGCGTGAATTTGCGCAGGACGATCCTGCCGTCCTCGATCCCGGCGGTATAGAGGTCGTTGCCGTCGATCGCTGTCGCATCCACGCGGTCGGTTCCCGCCGTACCGAACTGGACCACGCCGATGGCCGTCGCCGTGATCGGCGCAAACTGGTGGGCCTGGCTTTCCTTGAAGGCCTGGACGTAGCCGTCCCAGCCACCGACGCCGACCGCGCCGGTCATGGCCGATTGGGCGCGGCCCGCGACATAGACGGCGCCGTCCTGCCCGAAGCTGACCGAAGTCGCCTCGTCCGCTGCACGCGCGCCTCGCCGCTGCGTCCAGAGCTCCTGCCCGGCGGCGTCGAACACGGTCACGAAGCTGTCGGCGACGGTCGCCACGTCACCGGCTTTCCCGGCCTCCAGGGCGCCGGTCACCGAACCGGCGACGGCGACCCGCCCGGTCGCGTCAACGGCAATGGCGTAGCCGCTGGCCGTCGACGCTGCGCCGAGCGCCTGGGTCGTGACCACTCGCCCGGCCGAATCCAGCTTGATCAGGGCGACATCCTTCTGCCCCTTGATCGGCTGGTTCCCTGGCCCTTCCTTCAGATCAGCGACCAGCCATACGGAACCATCCGCCGCGGTCGCGCTGGCCCGGACCGTCTCGACGCCCTCTGGCAGAGCGGTTTGGGACACCCGACCATCGACCCACTGGGTCTCGCCGACACCGGCCCGGGTCGGGGCCTGGGCGGTCCCGCCGGTGTCGCTCTGGAACTTGAGCATCTGCAGCCCGCCGCCGGTCCCGGCGCTCTGCGCCACATAGACGGCGTCAGCTGCTGCAGAGGGCGAGAAGCTGATCGTCTCGGTGCTCACACCACGGATCGCCAGTGCGAACTGGTCAGGTCCGGCCGGAAGCGTGATCGTCTTCCCGCCAGCTGTGACCGTCTTCGGCTCCGGTTTGACCAGCTCGCGGCCGACCCGCGTCTGAAGGCCCGCGCTTTCCAGCTTCCCGTTGATGTGCAGCAGAACATTGGACAGGGTCCGGGGTGTCGCTCCCATCTCGGCCAGGTCAATGTCGACGTTGACGGTTGAGCTGTCGCTCTTCCGTGCCGAAATCCGGAATGCGACATCGCCCTCGAAGGCCGGACTGATGGAGTCCGGAGAGCCTTCGTGGATGGGCCCGGTAATCGAGACTGCGCTGTCCCGCGGCACCGCAGCGGTCGACTTGCTGGTGCTCGAGGACGTGCCCTGCACCATCCGGATCGCATCGAAATCCGCCGCGCCCAGCCACTTCGACAGCTCGGCCATTCCTGACGCGAACCGCCGATCCAACTGGCCCATCTCGAGTTGATCGACGCCCTTGGTCCCCGCTCGATTGGTCAGGGCGTTCAGGGTCTCAAGTCCCTGATAGAGGGCGAACAGCTTGCGGTAATCCTGTGATGCGCCGCGAACATCCAGCTGGGCCGCACCCTCGTCGATGATCGACCGGCCGCCGAGCGCTGCGCGCAGCAGGGCGCTTTGCTCTGGCGCCTTGACGTTGGTGGACCAGGGCGGCGTGGGCTGGGCTTTTGCGCGGGAAAGCGACGCAACCGTCGTCGGCGACACCGACGACGTCGCCGTGCCTCCGAACAGTCCCAGAAGATAGCTGTTGTTGATCAAGGCGCTCTCCGGCGCGAAGCCTAGCCGCAGCGCGGTAACGAGCCCCTTAACGGAAGCACCAAAGACTCGGAACGCGACTCAGGGAACAATGCTCGTCAGAGCCCGTTTTACGGCCCGCTGGATGTGGAGGACACCCGCATGAGCGCCTTGTCGAACGCGTTGACTTCCCTCTTGTCGCTGTACGGTCTTGGCCCGCGCGCGCAACGGCGCCGGCCCGATCCCGTCAGCATCGGTCGCATCAGCGACCGACGACTGGCCTGACTTCCGCGAACTAGCCGCGGAACAGCGACAGGATGACCTGCGGCGCCTGGTTGGCGATCGAGAGCGCCTGCGCCCCGAGCTGCTGCTGAACCTGCAGGGCCTGAAGTCGCGCGCTTTCCTTCGCCAGGTCGGCGTCGACCAGATTGCCGATGCCCGACTCGAGCGTATCGACCAACTTGGTCACGAAGGTGCTGTGAGCCGCGATCTGCTTGCCCTGCGAGCCGATCTCGCCGAGCGCGGCGTTCAGTTGACCGATCGAATCGTCCAGCTTCGTCAGCGCGGAGTTCGCGCCGGTGACCGTCAGCAGCGAGTCGCTGAGGCTCAGTTCGATGATCGAACCGCTCAGCGACAGATCCTTCGAGGTGAGCGTAACGAACGCACTGGCGTCGGCGTTCGCGAGGAACTGGATGCCGTTGGTCAGCGAGCCGTTGAGGATGTTTCCGCCGTCGAACGTCGCATTGTCGACCGCCGACTGGATCGCCTTCAGGAGCGCCCGGAAGTCGGCGTCGAGCAGTTCGCGCGACTGGGTCTTCAGCGACGGATCGTTGGCCGCGGTGACCTTTTCCTTCAGCTGGTTCAGCAGGTCCGAGATCGATTCGCCGGCTGACAGGGCGACGTCGGCGATCGAGGTAGCGCGGTCCAGACTCTGCTTGACGGCGCTGAGGGCTCCGACATCGGCGCGCTGGTTCTGGGCGATCGCCCAGATGGCGGCGTTGTCCTTGGCGCCCTGCACCTTCAGTCCGGTCGAGATCCGGTTCTGGACGTCGCCCAGCCGGTTGTTGGTGTTCGACAGGTTCTGCAGCGCAATCGCGGCGGCGGCATTGGTATGGACGCTGTTCGTCATCCGACTCGACCCTTCAAGGTTTGGGTCAAGCTAGGGCGGGAGTGTGCACACATGGTTAACGCCCGATAACCACGGCCATTAACCGCGCGGATCGCTCCTGCGCGGCGTCAGTTCGGTCCTTCCGTGCCTCAGGCCTTGGTGTCGATCACCGAGCCGGAGTGGTAGGCGTGGTCGCGCATCAGGTCGACGACCTGCTCGCGCGGCAGTTGGCGGACGACCTCTCCAGTCACCCGGTCCATGGTCTTGTAGATGAACGAACCGGCCGACGGCCCTTCCTCGATCACCAGGCGGTAGCGGGCGGCCTCGTCGGCTTCCTGCTGCATTCTGGAATCGGAAAAGCCGCCCGAAGAGGCGGCGGCGCCGACTGGCTGGACAGTGGACGCGGTTACTGTGGCGATTGCTGCATTGTTTTGCATGTCTCCGGCCGACGGCTTCAGGCGTCGGCTCCCTCAGGGGCCCGGATCCGGGTCGGGCGGGGTTTGGAAACCCCGCCCTTCCGGTTCGATCCTTAGCGGAACAGTCCGAGCAGGATGGAGGTCGAGGAGTTGGCGATCGACAGAGCCTGCACACCCAGCTGTTGCTTGGTTTGCAGCGCTTGCAGTCGGGCGCTTTCCTTGGCCAGGTCGGCGTCGACCAGGTTGCCGATACCAGCTTCGATAGTGTCCTGGAGTTTGCCCACGAAGGTCGCGTGCGTACCCAGAGCCTTCGAGCCGGTGCCCAGACGCGCCAGCGAAGCCGACACGTTGGCGATCGAGGCATCGACCTTGCCCAGCGCCGTGGCGGCGTTGGTCGCGGTGTCGATGGCTTCGGTCGTCGTCAGGGTGACGATGGACGCCGACAGCGACATGTCCTCAGCGGCGATGTCGATGGTGGCGGTGCCGCCGGCGTTGGCCAGTGCCTTGAAGCCCGCGGTGCCCGAGAGCATCGAAACGCCGTTGAACGAGGCGTTCGAGACAGTCGACGCGATCTGCTTGCGCAGGGCCACGAAGTCTTCGTTCAGCGCCGCGCGAGCAGCGGTGTTCAGGCTGACGTCGGTAGCAGCCAGAGCCTTCTCCTTCATCTGCGTGAGCAGATCGGAAACGGTTTCGCCAGCGGCGATGCCGACGTCCACGGCCGACTGGCCGCGGTTCAGGCTGTCCTTGACGGCGTTCAGGGCGCCCATCTCGGCGCGCTGACCTTGGGCGATAGCCCAGATCGCGCCGTTGTCCTTGGCCGAATTGACCTTCTTGCCGGTGTTGATGCGGCTTTGAACGGTGGAGAGTTCGGCGTTGGTGGATTGCAGGTTCTGCAGGGCGACCATGGCGCCCACGTTCGTATTGACGCTGTTCAGCGGCATAACGGTAGTCCTTCTTTCAAGGTATCCGACGCCATTTTGGCTGCCGGGAGCATTTTGCTCGGAGCTGTCGCAGCAAGGACGGGACCAGTCGCCAATCCGTCGTGCCATCCGCCGAATCGTTGAATTGATTGGATTAGTTCTTGTTAAGCACGTCCCGAACCCGGCAAGTCCTGCCGGGCGCCCGGCAGGAATGACCGGGCACGCGGCAAGAGCTGCCGGTTCGGGCGTCCTTCAGGGGAATGCCTTCCGGTCCAGCTCGAAATGGGGACCGTCGCGAAGGCTGGTCCAATCCCCGCCCCAGATGATAGGCGTGCCCTGACGCGCCGCGGCCGCCTTGAAGGCCGAAGCGATGCGAGGGTAGAGCGGCCAGTCCCAACGGACCTGCCCATCGACCATCGCTGCGACATCGACCGCATGGCCGGTCAGATGGCGCGAGACCATGGTGCGACTGGCTCCGGCCCGGACCAGCGCCGCCTGACGCGCCTTTGTCCGCACCCCCTCGATGATCATGAAGTCGACCGGACTGAGCGCCGAAGCCTCCTTCACCACCGCCACAAGTCGTGGGTGAACGCCCTGTAGCCTGTCCAAAGACCGCTTTGACAGGCGACTGGTCATGGACGCAGCCTCCCGCGCCGGTGCAGGCCCGCAAGGCCGCTCACCAACTGCTGGGCGGTCGGCGCGACGAGATAGAGCACGCCGAGCAGGGCCAGCAGCGCCATCAGGTCCCGCGCGAGATCGGGTCCCGCAGCGGCCGGGCTGGCGGCGATCAGCCTGTCGAGCACCAGCCAGGCCATTGCGCTGTTGCCGAACACATAGAGGCGGCGCCAGAGCCACCGCCCCTCGGCCAACACCGGCCTTCCGGTCCGGGCGCTCACTGTTCGTCCTCCCGTTCCGTCAGGCCTTCGTCACGACGACGCCACCCCGGCCCGCCTTCCAGCACCGCGTCGGCGGCTGACAGGCGGCAGGGCGTATCGAACACCTCGCCGTCAAGCACATCGATCTCCTTCGGCATGTGGATCATGGCGCTCACCCGATCACCGTCAGCCAGACGATGCCCGAGGCCCCGGGGCCGCCAGTGCCGCCCGAAGAGACGCCGGCCCCGCCGCCGCCGCCTCCCGCTCCCCAGCGCCCTGCCGGTCCTCCCGAATGACCGCTGCCCGAGGCGGAGCCCCCGCCGCCGCCGCCACCGCCGCCGGACCAGTGGAGGTCCGGGATCGGTGCGTCCCAGCCGCCCCAGCCGCCGCCCTCGACGCCGCCGATGCCGGCGGTTGCGCGGATGGCCAGCGCACCACCGTCGCCGCCTGGTCCGCCGGCCAGCGCCAGACCGGACTCCGACAATCCCCCGCCGGCGCCGCCACCGCCCGGAGCCTCCGGCCGGTGGAGGCCATGGCCGCCCTCCCCCGCCGCCGTGGCGCTCGAACCTCCGCCGGCATTGGACACAAGCGAGCCCGCACCGCCTGCGCCTCCGCTCGCACCCGCCCATCCGCTGTCGCCGCCGGGCGCGGACAGGATCGCCACCGCACCCAACCGGATCAGACTGTCGCCGCCCGCAGCGCCCTCACCGGCAGTTCCACCGGCGCCGCCGATGCCGATCTCGACGGTCAGACCTCCCGAAACCCGGTCCGCCGGCCAGCGGGCGGAAAGGACGGCCCCGCCCGCACCACCGCCTCCACCGGGGCGTTCGCCGGAAGCGCCGTAACCGCCGGAGCCCCCGCCTCCGCCTGCGCCCACCGCGACAGCCTCCACGATCCGCGCCCATGGCGGCGGGGCCCACAAAGCGCTCTCCGTCAGCCTGACGGTCTCGCAGCGCACCGCCCCGAGCTCGAACCGGACCTGTCCGGTCTCGCCGTCCACCCGCAGCGCCTCGCGCCAGACGCCTCCATCCGGGCTGACCTTCAGAACCAGATCGTCGTCTCCGACCAGTCCCAACTCCGCCCGCCCGCTCCAGCCGGACTGGAACAGAAGGGACAGGACGTCCCCGGCGCTTTCCTTGTTCAGGGTCAGCCTGAGATCGCCCGTGCCGCCCGCGCCTGCCTCAAGCGCAGTCCAGAGCGCCGTGTTCAGCCTGGCGGTGAAGGGGTTGTCCGCATCGGCCTCGGCGCCGACGCCCAGCCGTTGCAGATCGCCCAAGGCCGACAAGGTCTCGCCGAGCCCGATCCACTCGTCGCCGGACCTGACGACGAACTGCGCCTCGTCCTGGACCAGAGCCAACAGGCCCTCGACGACCGGAGATGACGACCATATGCCGGCATCAAACCGGACCAGCGCGCCGGCGGGCCTGTCGACCCAGCTCTCACCTGTAGCCGCGTCGGGCAGGATGTAGAGATCGCCATCTGCCGGATCCTCCGGTTGATCCGTGAGGGTCCGGCTGACGACGCAGGTCTGAACCAGGGCGTCCAGCCGGGTCAGGGTCTCGTTCAGCGTGACGTGCTTCTGCATCTGGCCCGCGACCAGATAGGGCAGTTGCAGCCGGGCGGAGTGTTCGTCGCTCATTCGTCTGTCTCCGATGTTGAAATCGGGGATCAGACTGCGGGTGGTTCTTCGTCAGGATGCCTGATGACGCTACTGTCACAGGGAAGGCCCGAAAGATCAGCAGGCTATCTCGCCAAGGGTGGCTGACAATCCGAAAATACTAATCATGCAGATAGACGACCCGGCGCAGTTTCGGGTCAGCGCGCATGGTCTGGACATGGCCTTCGTGCGCGCCGGACGCCCGGGCCGCTCTCTCGCTGTCCTCAACCCAGTGGGTGCTCTCAATGTCCCGCTGCAGCGCCTTGGCCGCCAGCAGGTGACCCGGGAACAGGACGTCCGCGACGCTGGGTACAAAATCGAGGAAGGGAACTTCGCCGACCACAGTCGTCGCGCTGTCCAGGCCGAGCCAGGCCATCATCTGCACCACCGTAGCGGGCGAGGCCTTCGCCCGGTGCGCCTGAATCAGCAGCCAGCCCGCAGCGCCGAGCGTATAGGCCGTGCCCACAATGGGGACCCAGGTCAGAAGGCCGTCCATACCGATGCCGAAGGGTCCGATACCCACTGCCCGGTCGGAGAGCTTCTTCACGCCCTCGACATTCGACCAGATTTTCTCGATATCGCTGATGGTCCGTCTGGCCATGCATCCCTCCAAAGCGAGACCGTAAACGCGCCATGACGACCCGCGTTCACCAAGATCACTCTCTGCTGCGAACTCTGGCAAGGGTCGCCTTCCATCTGGCGGCGCTGGCGGCCGTGTGCGCGCCCCTGCCGCTGGCGTTGGCGGCCCTGAGCGGGATCGGTCACCGTTGGGTGGATATCCTCGCCCAGTTCACCGGCCCGGCCGTTCTGCCGGCCGTTCTGCTGACAGTTGCGTTCCTGCTCATCCGCCAGTGGGGCTGGGCCATCGCCTCGGCGGCGATGACGGCCTTGCTGCTGATCGCGGTCTGGCCGCAATGGTTTCCCGACAAGGGAAAGCCGCGTGAAGATGCGCCGGTCGTCCGGCTCTACTCTGCCAACCTCTACTACCTGAACGAGGATGTGGCCGCGATCCGGTCTTCGATCGAGGCGGCCGATCCGGACGTCGTCATCCTTATCGAACTGGGTGAGGAAGCGACCCGGCAGGTGGACACGATCCTTGACGGCTATCCGCACCGGGTCGCGTCGGTCCGACTGGATGTGACCCGGGGCCCCTCACGATCGGTGATTGCCTCCCGTTATCCCTTGCGCGCCCTGCCCGACCCGCCGGACGGTCTGCATTCTGTCGGCGCTTCGGCCGACTCTCCGCTGGGCCGGCTGAATGTGATCGGCGTGCATCTGACGCGTCCGTGGCCCTATCAGTACCAGTGGGGGCAGATTTCCCAGACGATGGCGCTGACGGATATCCGGGGAACGTTGACGGGGCCGACAATCGTCGCCGGCGACTTCAACAGTGTGTCGAGCGCCCGCATCGGGCGTCAGGTCAAGGCGGACATGGGCCTGATTCCGGCGCCGGGTGTCGCGGGGACCTGGCCGACGGCACTGCCGCCTGTCCTGGGCATCACGATCGATCAGGTCTGGCGTTCGTCCGATCTCGCCCTGATCAGCCGCAAGCTCGGCAAGGCCAACGGCTCGGATCACCTGCCCGTCGTAACCGAGTTCACCCTCGCGGCGGACTGATCAGCGCTGCAAGCCGTTCGGCGTGGCCTTCAGTCGGAAAATCGTCAGCAAGCCAGCCCGCCTCGAAGGCCTTGAGAATACGGCCGGTCTCCGGGCCCGGCGGCACCCCAAGGCCGGCGACATCCTTTCCGCCCACCGGCATCGCGGGTGGATCCCAGTCAGCGGCCAGAGCCCGAAGGCGATCGCCATGGGCTGAACGGACGGGGTCCTCGCCTGCTCGGCGGGTCAGAAGCTCCCTGACCGCCCGCCGTCCGTGGCGATAGACGGCGACACGCAGGGCGTGCTCAGTCAGATCGAGATTCACGTCGGCGGCCGCCTGCGCCATATCCGTCAGCCGGTCTCGAGCCGCATTCGGCAGTCGCAGGCCTTCCGACACCATGCGAAGACGCTCGGCGTCCAGCGGGAGCATGGCCCCAAGCCGCTCGACCGGATCATCCGTGAGATCGACCACGGCATCAAACAGGGCAAGGTCCGCGGCGTCGGGCAGAACCTGCGTCAGGACGCCAGTCTCCGCCATGGCGCGAACCGCCGGACGAGGATCTTCAGCGGCCAGCAGCTTCATCAGCTCCTTCGAGACCCGTTCGGCTGACAGTCGGGTCATGCCGGGCGCCAGCTCGCGGCAGGCCTCCAGTCCGGCTGCATCCATCCCGCCGCGCCCATACCAGGCGAAAAAGCGGAAGAAGCGCAGGATGCGAAGGTAGTCCTCGCGGATCCGGATGGCGGGATCGCCGACGAAGACGATGCGGCCCGCCGACGCATCATCGACGCCATGACCGGTCGGATCGAACACCCTACCTTGGCTGTCGGCATAGAGAGCGTTCAGGCGGAAGTCTCGCCGTGCAGCGTCCTCGGCCCAGTCGTCGGTGAAGGCGACGGTGGCGTTGCGGCCGTCCGTCGTCACATCGCGGCGCAGGGTTGTGATCTCGAACGGCTTGCGGTCGGCGACAGCCGTCACCGTGCCATGGGCGATGCCGGTTGGGACCGCCTTGAGCCCCGCGGCGCGGATCGCCTTCTCGGTCTGTTCGGGCTTCAGCGTCGTGGCGATGTCGATGTCGTCGATGGGCCGGCCCATCAGGGCGTTGCGCACGCAGCCGCCGACGAAACGGGCGCAGTCAGGACCTCCGGCCGCCTCCAGCGCCGTCATGACCGCCCGGGTGGCGGGATCGGTCAGCCATGCCTGATCGGTCAGACGGGTCACGCGGCGTCCTCGCCTGCGGCGCGCAACGGATCGCTTTCGCCACCATAGAGCCGGTCGCACAGCGCCCGCACGATGCCGGCGGTCGCGCCCCATATGTACCGTTCGCGATACGGCATGGCCCAGAACCAGCGCGTTGGCTGTCCCTCGAGTTGATAGGAATCGCGGCGATGGTTGGCGGAATTCATCAGGAAGTCCCACGGGGCCTCGAACACCTCCGCGACCTCGGCAGGGGATGGTGTCGTCACAGGCGGTTCTGTCAGCCAGCCGATGACCGGAGTAACCAGGAAGCCGGTGCCGGTCTCATAGGGATCGCCAAGCCCCAGCACCTCGACGACTGCGGGGTCCAGAGCGACTTCTTCATTCGCCTCACGCAGGGCCGCGACGACTGCGGTTTCACCGGGATCCAGCCGGCCGCCGGGAAAGGCGATCTGGCCGGTGTGGCTGGCGAGACTGTCTGAACGACGGGTCAGCAGGACGGTCGCCCCATCCGGCCTTGCGATAATCGGTACGAGGACGGCGGCGGGACGCAGGGTCTTGCCTGCCCGTGGTGCGTCCGGGTTCAGGTCGAAGTCCGAACGCGCGGCCTCCAGCTCAGGCGTCCAGGCCCCGACCGGCGCGAGACGCGCGATCAGCCGCTCTCTCAGCGTAGACAGGCTCATACGACGCCCGCTCCGGCCGGCCCGAGCGGGAACGGAACGCCGTTTGATCGGATCGTCAGGTGGTCGCGCTCTACTGCGGCAGCCTCGACCAATTCATAGAAGACCGATCGCGCCACACGGGCCCACAGATCCGCGCGGACGTGGATGCGCGGCGCGGGCTCGCCGGTCAGCGGGTCCGTCTCGACGATCAGGGGATGGTCCTCGCCAGCTTCGACGCTATCACCGACATCGGTCGTGAAGACCCAGGCCTCGCCCCGGCGCTCGACCGTCACGGCGCGGAACGGCAGGTCCTCGACCCGGATCGACAGCTTCTCGACCGGCGTGACCAGGCAGTAGCCGTCCGGATCCTTGCGCAGGACCGTCGAGAACAGGCGGACCAGCTCCGGCCGCCCAATGGGCGAGCCCTCGTGCATCCAGACGCCGTCGGCCCGGATCAGGATGTCGATGTCGCCGCAATGCTCGGGATGCCAGAGGTGGACGGGCGGCAGGCCGCGACCCGCGGGCTTCGCCGCCTCGGCGACCGCGGCCAGTCCTCGCTTGATGTCATCCGGGTTGGACATGGGTCCAGACTTAGGCGCTACGCCCGCGCGTGCAAACCCGCTCAGGCGATGGCGACAACGCCGAAGGGGGCGCCCGCCCCGCGCCACATCACCCGACGCCGGTCCACCGGACCGGGCAGGACAGCGTCCGGCGCGGCGACGAAACCGAAGCGGCTGAAGTAGGGCGGATCGCCGACCAGCAGCACGCCGACGCCGGTCTGTGCCGCATAGTCGATGCAAGCCTGAACGAGATCGGCGCCGAGCCCACCCCTGCGGTTGTCGGCATCGACGGCGATCGGTCCCAGGAACAGCGCCGGCTTGCCGCCGACGGTGATGGACCACAGGCGCACCGAGCCGATCAGGCGACCGTCCTCGTCACGCACGACGAAGCCCGCGGCGATGGTCCCGCCCTCGCGCAGGCGTTCCGCGGTCTTGGCGAACCGACCCGGACCGAAGGCGCGCAGGATCAGCGCCTCGATCGCCGGAATGTCGGCGAGGGCTTCGGGCCTCACGGGCAGGGTCTGGACGGCGACGTCGGTCATTGCGGCGCGCACCTAAGGCGCACGCCGCCGGGAATCAACCGACTTTCGAGAAGTCCGGTTCTCGCTTCTGGGTAAAGGCCATGAAGGCCTCCATCGCCTCGGGGCTCTTCATCTGGCTGCCGAAGGCCTCGCCCTCACGCTGCATCAGGTCCCAGATAGCCTCGGCGTCGCGCATCAGGCGCTTGGTCTTGCGGATCGAGTTGGGCGCCCGGGCGGCCAGCTTGCCGGCGAGCTCCTGAGCCACTGCATCGACCTGATCCGCAGCCACCGCCCGATTGGCCAGACCCCATGCGACAGCCGTGCGGCCATCGATCGGCTCGCCCAGGGCGAAGATTTCGAACGCACGCTGGTGGCCCAGAACGCTCGGCAGCAGCAGGGACGAAGCCGCCTCCGGGGCCAGCGCCAGATTGATGAAGGGCGCCGACAGCAGGGCGTCTTCGGCCACCACCACCATGTCGCAGTGGAGCAGCAGCGTCAGGCCGATGCCGACCGCCCGGCCGCGCACGGCGCCGACCACCGGCTTGTCCAGATCGGCCATGGCCTTGAGGAAGCGGAAGACGGCCATATCGGACGGATTTCCGGTCTGCGAGCCGATGGCGATGAAGTCGGCAATGTCATTGCCGGCCGAGAAGCTGTCGCCCTCGCCGGCGAAGACCAGCACCCGCACCGCATCGTCCGTCCGGGCGCGTCGGGCCGCCTCGGCGAGCGCCGCGTACATCGCCTGGGTGATGGCGTTCTTCTTTTCCGCCCGCGCCAGGGTGACGGTCAGGACGCCGCCGGCCAGTTCGGTCTTGATGTGGTCGGTCATGCCGCCTCCTCCCTCGTGTTTGTCGCGGTCCACCAGTCGACGCCGTCGGCGTCACGGGTCCGCGTCACCCGCCCCTGCCGAAGCAGATAGTTCAGGTGAGCAATGCTCTCGCCGGTAGCCATGCCGCGGACGCCGTCGCCGACGGGTCGTGCGAAGAGGCAGCCGAAGACATCGACGGCCCGTTTCGGCGTCGCCAGCGTTCGTTCCAGCCGCTTCAGCGAGACATTGTGCCCGCGGATCAGAGCGTCCAGGCGCGTCCACACGCCCCGGAACGGCTCGCCGTGCGACGGCAGGACCAGCGCATCCTCCGGCAGGACGGTCTTCATCCGCTCCAGCGAGACCAGCCAGTCGCCCAGCGGGTCAGCGTCGGGCTCGGTCGGCCAGACCGACACATTGGACGAGATGCGCGGCAGGATCTGGTCACCGCCCAGCACCACATCATCAGCTTCACGCCAGAGGCAGGCGTGCTCGGGGCTGTGGCCTTCACCGACCACGACGCGCCAGTCCTGTCCGCCGATCCGGATATGGTCCCCGTCGCGGATTCGCTGATACCCCGACGGCAGGGGCGAAACCGCCTTGCCGAACTGGCCGAAATCACGCCGGTACCTTGCGATCTGCTCCTCGTCCCAGCCCGCCGCCCGATAGAAGCGCGCTCCGCTCTCCGGCGCCGGCTGGCCGGTGTCCGCCAGCAGCATCCGCGCCGTCACATACTCCAGCCGCGTCATCAGCAACGGCGCATCAAACCGCTCGCATAGCCAACCGGCCAGGCCGATGTGATCCGGGTGCATGTGGGTGCAGATCACATGCGTGACGGGCCGCCCTTCCAGCGGCCCGTCCAGCAGGACCTTCCACTCGTCCCGGCTCGAGGGAATGCCCAGGCCGGTATCGATCAGCGCCCAGCCTTCGCCGTCACGCACTGCGTAGACATTGATGTGGTCCAGCGCCATCGGCATGGCCAGCCGCATCCAGAGGATATCCGGCGCCACCTGCGCCGCCTCGCCCGACGCCGGCGGCCCGGCGAAGGGATAGGTCAACCCGCGTTCGGTTGACGTCGCATCAGCGGGCGAGCCGTCGGCCAAGTCCGTCTCCAATCGAAACTAAGGCTGGATAGCCTGATCGGAGGGTGGTCGTCCAGTTCGTCACGCGACGCCTTGCCCACGCCACATCCGGGGACGTTATTCTCGTCGCACCCCTTACTCGCCTTGACGTCTCCGCCGGGTTGGCACAACGCTGCCGCCCTTCAGAGTAAGCGGAAAACGTCACCATGCGCATTCAACGTCTTGCAGCCGCGCTCGGCTGCGCCGTCACGATGGCCGCGGCTCTCGCCGCCCCGGCCTTCGCCCAATCGCCGGGGGCCGGCACCGGGCCGGACTATGGCGGGCGCGCCCCGCCCAGTGGCGACTCCAACCCCGTCTCGGTGACGCGTGAACAACCGGGTCGCGTCCGCGCTTCGGCCCGCCGCGAGGCCCGTCCGGCCGCCGCGCCGGATCCCGCCGCCATTCTCGCCACGGCCCAGGGCCATGCGACGGCCGCCGGCCTGACCTGCCAGGGCACCGAGGCCGCCCATCCGGGCCGGATCGGCGAAGCGGAAGTCTATGAGATCGCCTGCGCTGGTTCGTCCGGCTACATCATCCTCGCCTCGACGCCGGCGCAGACCTTCGACTGCATCGAGCTGGCCGGCACCGCCGCCATCGCCCGCGCCGTCGATCCGGCCGCCGACGTCGGCCAGCAGTGCATGCTGCCGGCCAACCAGAACGGCCTTCAGGTCATCGGCCAGTGGGCTCGCGACGCCGGCGCCGCCTGCACGATCGATCAGGCCCAGGCCGTCGGCAAGAACGAGGGCAACATGGTCTATGAGATCGGTTGCACCGACGCGGACGGCTACTGGCTGGAGAAGGTCGCCGGCGCCTTCACCCTGACGCCGTGCACCAAGGTCACCCAGCAGGGCGGCACCTGCCGCTTCACCACCGCCGCTGAAATCCACACCGGCTTCCAGCAGAAGCTGGCCGGGACCGAGGCCGCGGGCTGTCAGGTGACCCAGATCCGCCTGATGGGCTCCAACGCCAACGGCGAGTTCTACGAGGCCAAATGCGCCACCGAGGGCGAGGGCTTCATCACCCGCCTGAACTCCCAGGGCGCGGTCCAGCAGGTCTATCCCTGCGCCACCGCCCAACGCATCGGCGGCGGCTGCACCCTGACCACCGTCGCCGCTCCGGCAACCGGCGGTCGCCCGTAAGCCTGACCACAGTCAGAACAACGAACGCCCCGGAGGAAACTCCGGGGCGTTTTCGTTTCTCGACCTTGATGTCACAGATCGCGTTACGAGCTTGACGGTCACGAACATTCAAACAACGCTGGTATTCCTTTCCAGATGCAGAAGCGGAGTATCAGGATGCGCAAGCTCGCCGTTGTGGTCGGCATGGCCATTGGCCTCACCTTCGGAGCCGGCACGCCTGCTCTAGCCCAGCTCGGCTCTGTAGGGCCGTCAGTCCCTGGTGCTGGCTCAGGTCCTGATCGGGGCGGCGAAGGCGCCGTCTCGGGAGACACCCTGGCCGCTCCGGTTACACGTGGAAATCCCGGTCGCGTCCGCGCTTCGGCCCGCCGCGAGGCCCGTCCGGCCGCCGCGCCGGATCCCGCCGCCATTCTCGCCACGGCCCAGGGCCATGCGACGGCCGCCGGCCTGACCTGCCAGGGCACCGAGGCCGCCCATCCGGGCCGGATCGGCGAAGCGGAAGTCTATGAGATCGCCTGCGCTGGTTCGTCCGGCTACATCATCCTCGCCTCGACGCCGGCGCAGACCTTCGACTGCATCGAGCTGGCCGGCACCGCCGCCATCGCCCGCGCCGTCGATCCGGCCGCCGACGTCGGCCAGCAGTGCATGCTGCCGGCCAACCAGAACGGCCTTCAGGTCATCGGCCAGTGGGCTCGCGACGCCGGCGCCGCCTGCACGATCGATCAGGCCCAGGCCGTCGGCAAGAACGAGGGCAACATGGTCTATGAGATCGGTTGCACCGACGCGGACGGCTACTGGCTGGAGAAGGTCGCCGGCGCCTTCACCCTGACGCCGTGCACCAAGGTCACCCAGCAGGGCGGCACCTGCCGCTTCACCACCGCCGCTGAAATCCACACCGGCTTCCAGCAGAAGCTGGCCGGGACCGAGGCCGCGGGCTGTCAGGTGACCCAGATCCGCCTGATGGGCTCCAACGCCAACGGCGAGTTCTACGAGGCCAAATGCGCCACCGAGGGCGAGGGCTTCATCACCCGCCTGAACTCCCAGGGCGCGGTCCAGCAGGTCTATCCCTGCGCCACCGCCCAACGCATCGGCGGCGGCTGCACCCTGACCACCGTCGCCGCTCCGGCAACCGGCGGTCGCCCGTAAGCCTGACCACAGTCAGAACAACGAACGCCCCGGAGGAAACTCCGGGGCGTTTTCGTTTGCGAGATCGCCGCTTCACAGACGCCCCCGACGCGCCTTAGCTTGCGCCCCATGCGTATCGCCACCTGGAATGTGAACTCGGTCAACGCCCGCCTGCCCACCGTGCTGGCTTGGCTGGAGGCCGCCCAGCCGGACGTCGTCGGCTTCCAGGAGATCAAATGCGTGGACGAGAAATTCCCGCGCGAGGCCTTCGAGAGCCTGGGCTACAACGTCGAGACCCACGGCCAGAAGACCTACAACGGCGTGGCCCTGCTCTCGAAATATCCGATGTCCGAGGTCGTGCGCGGCCTGCCAGGCGAGGATCAGTCCGGCGTCGAGGCCGAGGGCGTCCACTCTCGCTACATCGAGGCCCTGATCGAATGCCCGCGTCCGGTCCGGGTCGGGTGCCTGTATCTGCCGAACGGCAATCCGGTGGAGAGCCCGAAGTTCGCCTACAAACTGGGCTGGATGGAGCGGCTGGAAGACCACGCCCGCACCCTGCTGGCGCAGGAAGAGGCCTTCACTCTATGCGGCGACTACAACGTCATTCCGACGCCGGAAGACGCCAAGGATCCGAAAGCCTGGGTGAACGACGCCCTGTTCCAGCCCGAGAGCCGCGCCGCCTTCCGCGCCCTGCGCTACCTCGGCCTCAGTGAGGCGGGCGAACTGGGCAAGCAGCCGCCCGGGACCTTCACCTTCTGGGACTATCAGGCCGGCGCCTGGCAGCGGGATCACGGCATCCGCATCGACTTCCATCTGCTGTCGCCCCAAGCGGCGGACCGCTTCCGGGGCGTGGAGACGCACCGCGACGCGCGGGATATGGAAAAACCCTCCGACCACGTCCCCGTGGTCGTCGAACTGGAGGACTGATCCTTGGGCGAGGCGCTCCGGGTCATCCTGCTGGTGGCGCTGGCCGCGGCGGCGCTGACCACCGGAGCGTTGCTTCTGGCGTGGTGGATGGAGCCTGTCCGCCGCATGAAGCGCGCCCTGCTGAAGTCGCTGGGCGCACCGGCCGAGGCCGAGGCGATCTCGCCGGCCGAGGGCCGCGCCGCCGGACTGGACTTCGACGGCGCCCAGATCGCCGTGCTGTGGAACCGGGGTGGATCGGGTCTGGTCTATGCCTTCGAGGAGATCGAGGGCGGCGAGGTGATCGTGGACGGGCATGTCGTCGCACGCGTCCGCCGGGGCGAAACCCGCAAGGCGCTGGATATTCTCGCCCCTGACGCCGAGCAGGTGGTGCTGAGGCTGATGTTCAACGACGCCCGGCATCCCGAGTTTGAACTGGCCCTGTGGGACTCGGCCGAGGCGGTGCAGACCGGCTCCCCGGGCGAGGCCCTGCGGCTGGGCCGGCGCTGGCTGTCGCATCTGGAAGCCCTGCTCAGGGGCTAGACGGATGGTCGCGGGGGTTCCTCCCCCGTCGCGGGAGCGCTAGAAGCCCCGTTCCTGATTTTAGTAAACCCTGGAGCGCCCGCCGTGGCCCGCCTGTTCGACGCCTACATCATCGCTGACTGGACCGCCGCCGAAGGCAAGAAGCTGGGCGATCAGTCGGTCTGGATCGGCGTGGCCAAGCGCGACGTGCGCTTCCGCCTGTACACCGAGACCCACAACGTCGCGACGCGGGCCGAGGGCGAGGCCCTGCTGGGCAAGCTGATCTCCGAGCACCGCAAGCGCGGCGACCGGGTTCTGGTCGGATTCGACTTCAACTTCGGCTACCCGCTCGGCACGGCCGCACGGCTGAAGCTCGACGGCGCCCCGTGGTCGGCGATGTGGAAATTCCTCGCCTCCAACGTGGTCGACAAGGCCGACAACACGAACAACCGCTACCAGGTCGCGGCCAAGATGAACCGGCTGATGACCGACGAGGCGTGGCCGTTCTGGGGCGCTCCGGCGAAGCAGGCGCAGCGCTGGCTGACGACGACCAAGCCGCCGGTCGGTGCGGGCGCCGACATTCCCGAGTTCCGGGCCACCGAGCAGGCGGTCCGCAAGGGCAAGCTGCAGCCCAAGTCGGTCTGGCAGATGCATGGCGCGGGCGCCGTGGGCGGGCAGACGATGACCGGCATCCCGGTCGTCCGCCGCCTGCTGGAGAGCCTCGGGCCGTCGGGCGCGGTCTGGCCGTTCGGCACGGGCTGGCGGGCGCTGGACGCCGCAGACGTGGAGCCGCTGTCGGCCCTCGTCGTCGAGGTCTGGCCGTCGATGTTCCCGGTCACGCCCGAACAGGGCGAGTACAAGGACCAGGCCCAGGTGCGGGCCACCGCCGAGGCGCTGGCCAAGATGGACGAAGCCGGCGATCTGGCCACCGCCTTCGGTCCGGCCAAGGGCACCGATGAGGCGCTGGTGGCGCAGGTCGAGCAGGAAGAGGGCTGGATCCTGGGGGCGTGACATCAACTTCCTTCTCCCCTTGCGGGAGAAGGTGGCTCGCGGAGCGAGACGGATGAGGGGTGCCCCCCGTCCGCCATACCCCTCATCCGCCCCTTCGGGGCACCTTCTCCCGCAAGGGGAGAAGGAAGACGCATCAGCCCGCGATCTGGCCGAAGTCGGCGACCCGGCCCATGACCGCGCGCACCTGCCCCAGCAATTTCAACCGGTTCTCCCGCTCGGACGCCGCGTCCGAGTTGACCATCACCTTGTCGAAGAAGGCGTCGACCGGCGCGCGCAGGGCGGCCAGGGCCGTCATGGCGGCGGCGAAGTCCTCGGTCTCCAGCGCGGCGTCGACGGCAGTCGCGGCGGCGGCGGCGGCGAAGGCGAGCTTCGTCTCTTCCTCGGGCTGGTTCGGCAGGCCGGTCTCGACCATGCCGCTCGGCAGCGCCCCCTTCTTCTCCTCGGCCTTGAGGATGTTCGACGCGCGCTTGTAGCCGGCCAGCAGGTTCGCCCCGTCGTCGGTGGCGAGGAAGGCGGCCAGAGCCTCCACCCGACGGACGATGCGGACGAGGTCGTCGTCGCCGAGCGCGAACACTGCGGCCACGAGGTCGTGACGCTGGCCCTGATCGCGCAGGAGGACGGTCAGGCGGTCTTCAAAGAACGGTAGAATACCATTTGGAGCGCCAAACTTGCCGCTGATCGCATTGCCGAACAGGATACTGCCCAGCGAAGCCCGCACCCCGTTCTCCAGCACCAGCCGGATCACGCCCAGCGCCGCACGACGCAGGGCGAACGGGTCCTTTGAGCCGGTCGGCTTCTCGTCGATGGCGAAGAAGCCGACGAGGGTGTCGAGCTTGTCGGCCAGCGAGACGGCGACGGTCAGCGGGGCGGTCGGGACCGTGTCGGACGGCCCCTGCGGCTTGTAGTGGTCGCGGATGGCGTCGGCGATGGCGTCGGGTTCGCCAAAGGCGCGGGCGTAGTAGCCGCCCATGACGCCCTGCAGTTCCGGGAACTCGCCGACCATGCCAGAAGCCAGATCGGCCTTGGCCAGGCGGGCGGCCTTCTCGGCCTGATCCGGATCGGCGCCGACCAGCGGGGCGATCTCGCGGGCCAGGGCGGCGATGCGGTCGATGCGCTCGGCCAGGGTGCCCAGCCTGGCGTGGAAGGTGACGCCGGACAGCTTCTCCAGCCACGGGCCGAAGCCGACCTTCTGGTCCTCGTCCCAGAAGAAGCGGGCGTCGTTCAGGCGGGCGGACAGGACGCGGCTGTTGCCGGCGGCCAGAGCCTTGCCGCCGTCCGAGGCCTCGACGTTGGCGACGACGACGAAGTGCGGCGCAAGGCCGTGCTTCGCGGGGTCCCGCACGGCGAAATACTTCTGGTGCACCTTCATCGACAGGCGGACCACCTCGGGCGGCAGGTCGAGGAACTGCGGGTCCATGTCGCCGAGGATGGGCGTCGGCCATTCGGCCAGGCCGGCGACCTCGTCCAGCAGGCCGTCGTCATCGACGAGGGCGAGGCCCTTGTCGGCGC
Organism: Brevundimonas sp.; assembly: GCA_016742215.1. Taxonomy (GTDB): domain Bacteria; phylum Pseudomonadota; class Alphaproteobacteria; order Caulobacterales; family Caulobacteraceae; genus Brevundimonas. The sequence continues at coordinate 245,846 of JACVCC010000002.1, read as the reverse complement.
AGGCTTTCTGAGCAGCCTCGAGGATGCGCAGCTTGCGGTCGGCGACGTCCAGCAGGACATGCTCCCGCTCCAGCTTCGCGCGGTAGTCGGCGAAGTCCTTCACGGCGAACGGCTTGCCCGAACCGAGGAAGCGGTGGCCCTCGGTGGTGTCGCCGGACCGGATGCCGTCGATCTCGAACGGGACCACGGCCCCGTCGAACAGGGCGACGATCCGCTTCAGCGGACGCACCCAGCGCAGGGTGCCTGAGCCCCAGCGCATCGACTTGGGCCACGGGAAGGTGCGGACGATCTGGTCGACCATGCCAGGGATCAGGGCGGCGGTGGACTGGCCCTTCTGGCTGATGACGGCGAACAGGACGCCGTCGCGCTCGACCAGTTGCTCGCGGGTCAGACCGGTCTTGCGCAGGAAGCCTTCCAGCGCCTGTTCCGGAGCCGAGGCCTTGGGCCCCTTCAGCTCTTCCTCGCGGTCGGGCGTGGCGGCGGGCAGGCCGTCGACGACCAGCGTGAGGCGGCGCGGCCCGGCGAAGGTGGTCAGGGCGTCATAGGTCAGGCCGGCGGCCTTCAGGCGCTCGGCGGCCATGCGCTCGAGATCGCGCGCGGCGCCCTGCTGCATGCGGGCCGGGATTTCTTCGGAGAAGAGTTCGAGGAGAAGCTGGGGCATCAGGCGGTTTTCCGCTCTTGTTCGACGTAGGCTGTAGCGCAGGCTTTGCAGAGTTCGCGGATGCGGCCGATGTAGCTCTGGCGTTCGGCGACGGCGATGGCGCCGCGGGCGTCCATCAGGTTGAACAGGTGCGAGGCCTTCAGCACCTGATCGTAGGCCGGCAGGACCAGCGGCTGGCCTTGCGGGCCGGTCATGGCCAGCAGGCGCGAGACCTCGGCCACCATGTCCTCGAACCGGCGCTTCAGCCCGTCCACGTCATAGCCGTGGAAGTTGGCCTGAGACTGCTGACGCTCGTTCTCGAGGAAGACCTCGCCGTAGGTCGTGCCTTCCTTGGTGAACTTCAGATCATAGACGTTGTCGACGCCCTGGACGTACATGGCCAGACGCTCCAGCCCGTAGGTCAGTTCGCCCGAGACGACGTCGACCTCGATGCCGCCGACGCCCTGGAAGTAGGTGAACTGCGTCACCTCCATGCCGTCGCACCAGACCTCCCAGCCCAGACCCCAGGCGCCCACGGTGGGGTTCTCCCAGTCATCCTCGACGAAGCGGATGTCGTGCAGTTTCGGATCGATGCCGATGGCCGCCAGCGAGCCGAGGTACAGCTCCTGAAGGTTGTCGGGGTTCGGCTTCAGCAGGACTTGATACTGGTAATAGTGCTGGAGGCGGTTGGGGTTCTCGCCATAGCGGCCGTCGCCCGGACGGCGGCTGGGCTGGACGTAGGCGGCCTTCCACGGCTTCGGACCCAGCGCGCGCAGCACGGTGGCCGGGTGCAGGGTGCCGGCGCCGACCTCGATGTCGTACGGCTGGAGGATCGCGCAGCCCTGATCGCCCCAGTATTTGTGGAGCGTCAGGATCAGGTCCTGGAAGGCAAGCGGTTCGGTCGTCACGGCAGGCATTTCATCCCGGGGAAGAAGGCGGCGGACCCTAGACAACGGGCCTTTGCGGGGCAAGGCGAGGCCATACGGTTCCTTAAGCGCAAACGCCTAGAACCAGCCTCATGAAGCAGATCGACCAGATGCGCCGGCGGGCCGCGCGGTATCTCGATGTGGAGGCGGTAGACATCGCGCCGGCGAAGGGCGTGTTCTCGCTGAGCTTCGACGATATTCCGGCGACGGCCTGGACCGAGGCCGGGCCGATCCTGGCGCAGCATGGCGTCAAGGCGACCTACTATGTCTGCGGCGGACTGGCCGGCGGGCGGAACATGGACCGCGACCAGTTTCAGGTCCGACACCTGCAGGAACTGCACGCCGCCGGGCACGAGGTCGGATGCCATACTTACGGCCACACCAGCGTGCTGCGCATGGACGCGGCGGCGCTGAAGCTGAGCCTCGACGCCAACGCGGCCTGGGTGTCCGAGCGGCTGGGCGGATACCGGATGACGACCTTCGCCTATCCCTTCGGCGACTGCACCCTCTCGGCCAAGCGGTATGTGCGCGGGCGGTTCGATCTGGGGCGCGGGGTGCGGGACGGGGTCAACGCCGGGCGCGAGGATCGCGGGCTGATCAAGTCGATCGGTCTGGAGAGCCGGCGCCTGCCCCACTACGACCTCGAGGGGCTGATGACGCAGGCCGCAGCCTCGAACGGCTGGCTGACGGCCTATGGGCACGATGTCTCGGACGATCCGACGGACTATGGCTGCAGGCCGGCCGATCTGGACCGGGTGCTGACGCTGGCGAAGGCCGCGGGGCTGGAAATCCGACCTATCGGCGAGGCGTGGATTTCCGCACGAACTGGCTGAAATAGCCGGCTTCGGAACAACGCGTGCGAGTCGTCCGGATATTCTCTCGTGAGCAATAACCATGCGCGCATCGTAGGCGTGTGATGCGTCAGAAATGGTCGTGTCGGACGTCTCAGGCGGCTTTCGCCAACTCCGCCTTCCGGCCGTCCGCCCATTTGATCAGCGCCGCACGGGGCCACGCCACGATCCACGAGCGGGCGGTGTATTCGCCAGCCTCGATCAGGGCCTTCCGGGTCGGCGAAGAGGTGGCGGCGCGTTCGGTGTGGATGTCGCCGGGCCCCTGATGGATCAGGAAGGCCCCGTGCTTCAGCGGATTGACGCGAAGATAGGCGAGACGTGGGCTGATCTGCTCCAGCGGCGGATCGTAGAACCAGCTGGAGCCCAGCATGCCGGCCATCTCCGGGCGGCGTTTGAGGATTTCGGCCGCGGTGGCCCAGGCGCGATCCCAGCCAGCCTCGTTGAAGTCGGACAGTTCGCGGCTCTCGGTGTGAACCTCCAGCCACGGCTTCCACGATTGCGCGGCGGCGTAGGCCGGAATCACCGACCAGCCCCAGCCCTCGCGGGCGTGGCGCAGGATCTGACCGGGTCCCATCGGCGAAGAGAGATCGATCATCTGGGTGCGGGCGCCGGGCACGCTGAGCACCAGCGAGATGCGGACGTCCTTGGCCCAGAAGTCGCGGTCGTAAGGGTTCGCGCCCTCGGTCAGGAAGGCGGCGAGGCGGCCGATCCACTCGGGATACAGCTCCAGCGACGCCATCGGCAGGTCGGCGGCGGGCACGCGGGCCGGCATCTCCAGCGCCCAGATGGCCACCAACGCCCGGCGATGATCATCGGTCAGGGCCGGGCCGAAGGCGGCCTGCAGGGCCTCCTCCGCGCGATGGCCAGGCTGGTCGAAGTCCCAGTGCGGCGCGGACGCGGCGGCAGCGGCCGCGGCTGCGTCCTTCAGGGCGTGAAGGCGGGCGCGATCCTCGGCCGGAACACGGTTCAGAACGGCCTCGAACGCGGCGATGTGGGCGGGCGTGAGCGTTTCCATGTCCGGAGCATTGCACGACGCCGGTTTGCCGACGGTTAAGCTGAACGCACAAAGACGACGGGCCGGAGCCCGTCGCCTCAGTTACGCCTGCTGCCCGGGAGGGTCAGTTGGGCGTCGGTGTCGGAGCCGGTCGCGGAGTCGGAGCCGCAGGCTGTCCCGGGGTCGGAGCCGGGTTGGCCTCGTCCTCTTCGTCATCCACCTGACCGTCAGTCGGGTTCGGCACCGGCGGCGACTGGACCGTGGTCGTCACAGCCGAAGGCTGGCCGTTCGGGGCCGTGGCGCCCGGAGAGGCCGGGCGGGTGGTCTCGGTGATGCCCGTCGCGTTCGGAACCGGCGGCGTGGCGGTGGCCGGCGACGGCGGAGCGACCGGCGACGGGGACTCGGTGGCCGGCAGCGGCGGGACGCTTGCTTCGGCGGGCGCCTCGTCGGTCGCAGCAGGGGCCGCGGGAGCTGCCGGAGCCGCAGGGGCGGCGGGGGCGGCCGCGGTCTCCTCGTCACCCATGGCGGCCATCGACTGCGCCGGGTTCAGGACCCTGTCGATGGCGAAGACAGCTCCGTTCGACGCATCGATGTCGGCCTGGGTGATGGTGGCGCCGTCGATCTTCAGCGACTCGCCGGTGCCGTCGAGCAGGACCTGAACGCGCCCGGCGGTCTCGACACCGCCGCGGGCGCCCTGGATCTGGCTGGACTGAACGTCGGCGACGATCACGTGATAGAGCAGCAGGCTGCGCAGCTCGGCCGCATTGGCCGGATCCATCAGACGCGTGCGCTCGGCCTCAGGCAGTGCGGCGAACGCCTCGTCGGTCGGGGCGAAGATCGAGATCGCCGGGCGGCTGCGCAGCGTGTCGGTCAGGCCGGCGCTGTCGAGGGCGGCCAGCAGGGTGGTGAAGTTGCCCTGCGCCGCGAGGACGTCGATCACATTGTTGGCCTGTACGGCCGGTGCAGCGGCCGTCGCCGCCGGGGCGGGCGCCGGGGCCGGGGCTGCCTGGGGAGCCGGAGCCGGTGCGGGAACCGGGGCGGGCCGGGGCGTCGGCGCGGTCTGTTCGGCCGGCGGCATCTGCTGCGTGGTGGTGTCCTGGGCGAAGGCGGCGGGCGCGGCCAGAAGAGCGGTCGCGGCCGCAGCGGTCAGAAGTTTCGTGCGAAGCATGACAGTATCCCTGTGCATGGATTGAACAGCCGCGCAGGGGAGTCAGGCCGCGGCCTCAATAAGCGGAACTGCAGCGTTCAAGCCCTGACGATACCGTTCGGTTCCACTGCGGAACTACACAATGAACGGGAGAGTAATGGCCAAGGCTGCTAAGTGACTATTTGATGGCAGCTTCACTATATTGCCGGGCAGACGTCAAACTTCGCCCGAGCCGCCACCCGATCTAGCGCAGACTGGCGGCCGCGATCCACCATTCGGGCCGGGCATTTGCCAGCAATGAACCGGCGGCACGGGCGCTCGCCAGATCGTCGAACAAGGCGAAGACGGTGGCGCCGGAGCCGGACATCCGCGTCAGACGCGCGCCGGGCAGGTCGCGGACTGTGGCCAGCGCCTCGCCGATGGCCGGCGAGAGGGCGACAGCGGAAGCCTCAAGATCGTTCCTCTGCCGCGCCAGCCAGCCGGTGACGGCAGCGGGCGACCAGTCGACTGGCGGCGGCGGGAAGTCTGCGTCGGCGGGGAGGCCGGCGTCGTAGGCGCCATAGACCGCGCCGGTGGGGGACGGCACGCCGGGATTGACCAGAAGCGCCGGCAGGGGCGGCAGGGCCGGCTCGAAACGCAGGCGGTCTCCCCTGCCCCCGGCCCAGGCGGCGCGGGCGTGCAGGCACATCGGACCGTCAGCGCCGATCCGACCCGCGATGTCGGCGAGGGCGTCATCATCCAGCGACAGGCCAAGCGCATCGCGGGCCAGCTTCAGGGCGGCGCCGGCGTCCGACGATCCGCCGCCGAGGCCGGCCGCAATCGGCAGGCGCTTGTCGAGCGTGAAGGCCAGCGCCGGTTCGCCGATCCCGGCCGCTTCACCCAGGGCGCGGACGGCGCGCAAGACGAGATTGTCCGCTCCGGCCGCCAGCGCTTCGCCAAAAGGACCGGTAACCGCCAGCGACAGGCCGCCGGCGGGCTTCACCGAGATGCGGTCTCCGACGTCGGCGAAGGCGACCAGGCTGGCCAGCGGATGATAGCCGTCGGCATCCAGAGGGCCGACGTGCAGGAACAGATTGACCTTGGCGGGCGCGAGGGTGGCGGAGTCCGCCACGATCAGGGCCGGGCGCCGGTGACCGGGATCTGGACCGGCAGGCCGTCCTCGAGCTTCTGCTGCACCTCGGCGCGACGTTCGGCTTCGGGCTCCAGGGTCAGGACCCGGCTCCACTGCCACTCGGCCTCGCGGCGGCGGCCGACCTGCCAGTAGGCGTCGCCCAGATGGTCCACGATCTCGGCGTTGGCGGGCTCCTTGGCGACGGCGCCCTCGAGGGTCTCCACCGCGGTCTCGTACTGGCCCTGACGGAACTGGGCCCAGCCGAGCGAGTCCTGGATGTTGCCGTTCTCGGGATCGGCGGCGTGGGCGCGGGCGATCATTTCCGCGCCCTGCTCGACCCGACGGCCGCTGTCGACCCAGAGATAGCCGAGATGATTCAGCATCATCGGGTCTTCCGGGCTGGTCTGGAGAGCGGTCCAGAGCTCCGTCTCGGCCTCGTCGATGCGGCCCAGACGCTCCAAAGCGGCGCCGCGCAGGAAGCGTACCGGACCGGGCTGGTTCGCCCCGTTCATCGACGGCCGGTTCAGCACCTCAAGCGCCTCACCGTTCCGCTCCAGAGCGATCAGCTGGGCGGCGAGGCCGTGCTGGACCAGAAGCTGGTCGGGCACGGCGGCGTCGGCGCGGCGCAGGGCGGCGATCGCCTGCTCTCCGTTTTCCTCGCGCTGCCAGCTCTGCGCCAGATTGTACTGGGCGCCCGCGTACAGGACCGGGTCGGCCTGGCTGATGCCGGCGAAGACCTGCCGCGCAGGGCCTTCCTGCTGGGCCGCCGCAAGGGCGTGGCCGAGGCGCAGGGAGACCAGGTCGCCGGGCGCGAGGCTCTGCGCCATGCGCAGATAGATGACCGACAGCTCGTGCGCCTCGTCGTGGGTGGTCCAGATCGCGGCGAACTGAAGGGCGTCCGAGGCCGTCTGCTGCGGCGTCGGCAAGGTCGGTGCGCGTCCGTTGGCCCGGACACGCTGCAGGGCCGTCAGCAGGCGGATCTCGCCCTGCTGGCCGTTCAGGGCCTGCTCATAGATAGCGATGGCGTCGTCACGGCGGCGGCGGCGCTCGAGGAATTCGCCATAGTCGACCCCGAACAGCTGGGCGCCGCCCGGCAGGGCCATCAGGGACTGGTACTCCTGATCGGCCTCGTCGTGACGACGGCGGGTTTCGAGCGCGCGGGCCCGTTCCAGCTTGAGGATCAGGGTTTCGGCCCCGTTCTGGGTCGACTCGACCGGAGCCAGCGCGGTGTCGAGGTCGCCGGCGGCCAGGGCGACGGCTGGTGTCAGATAGCGGGCGATGTGGGCGAAGGGCGGAACGAAGGGCTGGTTCTGGAGCGCCCGATATGCGGCGCGGCCGTCGCCGCGCGCGAGCGTCTGCACCACATTGATGATGCGGCCGGTCTCGGCCAGCAGCGGCGTTTCCTGGACTGTCGGCGTCAGGCGGACGACGGCGTCGAGGTCACCGGCGAACAGTCCTTCGCGGAAGGCGTGATCGCCGAGCGCCGGCTGTTCGGGCGTCAGGGCCTGACTGCGGGTCAGGAGTTCCGCCGCTTCGGCGCGATCGCCGCGGATCGCAGCCACGCGGCCCGACAGGTAGAGGCCGTACGCCGAATTGCCCTGGGCATCGGTCGGAACCGGCGCCCAGACGGCCGGGATCGGCGGTGCAGGGGCCTCGGGCTCGGCGACGGGCTCCTCGGTCGGCACCTCCGCAGGCAGCGCCTCGGGTGGCGCGTTCGGATCCTCGATGATCACCGCCGGCGCGCCTTCCTGAGGCGCGGGCACGACGACCGGAGCCTCCTGAGCGAAGGCGGGAAGCGCGATCAGGGCGACGCTGGCAGTCAGGACGAGGCGGAGAGAGGCGTGACGCATGACGCCGACCTTTTCCGCTTTATGAGGCGCCGACAAGGCCCCTCGCCCGCGCCTGACCGTTTTCGTCACATATTCGGATAGTTCGGTCCGCCCGCACCTTCCGGCGTGGTCCACACGATGTTCTGCGACGGATCCTTGATGTCGCAGGTTTTGCAGTGGACGCAGTTCTGGGCATTGATCTGGAACCGCGGGTTCGACTTGCCGTCCTCGTCGTACAGCACTTCGTAGACGCCCGCCGGGCAGTAGAGCCGGGCCGGCTCACCAAACTTCGGCAGGTTCACGCGGATCGGCACGGAAGGGTCCAGCAACTTCAGGTGCGCCGGCTGGTCCTCGGCATGGTTGGTGTTCGAGATGAAGACCGACGACAGCTTGTCGAACGACAGCTTTCCGTCCGGCTTGGGATAGGCGATCGGCTTGTGGTCGGCGGCCTTGCCGGTCGAGGCGGCGTCGGTCTTGCCGTGCTTCATCGTGCCAAAGAAGGAGAAGCCGCCGGTCACGGTCTGGACCCACATGTCGAACAGGCCGAACGCGCCACCGAACGTCGTGCCCAGCTTCGACAGCAGGGGTTTGGCGTTCCGGACGAGCTTCAGTTCCTTGTAGACCCAGCTCTTCTCATAGGCGGTCTGGTAAGCGTCCAGACGATCGCCCGAGCGGCCGTCCATGACGGCGTCATAGGCGGCGTCGGCGGCCAGCATGCCCGTCTTCATGGCGTTGTGGCTGCCCTTGATGCGCGGGACGTTCACGAAGCCGGCAGAGCAACCGATCAGGGCGCCGCCCGGGAAGGCCAGTTTCGGCACCGACTGGAAGCCGCCCTCGGTGATGGCGCGGGCGCCGTAGGAGACGCGCGTGCCGCCCTCCAGATGCTCGGCCACCGCCGGGTGGTGCTTGAAGCGCTGGAACTCGTCGAACGGCGACAGGTGCGGGTTCTTGTAGTTCAGGTGCACGACGTAGCCGATGGCCACGTAACGGTCCCCGAAGTGGTACATGAAGCTGCCGCCGCCGGTGAACTCGTCCAGCGGCCAGCCGGTCGTGTGCTGGGCCAGGCCCGGCTGGTGCTTGTCGGCCGGGACCTGCCACAGCTCCTTGATGCCGATGCCGAACTTCTGCGGTTCGGCGTCGTCGCACAGGTTGTGGCGGGCCATGATGGTCTTGGCCAGCGAGCCGCGCACGCCCTCGGCGATGAAGACGTATTTGCCATGCAGTTCGATGCCGGGCTGGAACTCCCCGGTCGGCTTGCCCTCGCGGTCGATGCCGAAGACGCCGGCGACGACGCCCTTCACCCGACCTTCGGGTTCGTCCCAGACGACGTGGCTCGCGGCCATGCCCGGATAAACCTCGACGCCCATGGCCTCGGCCTGCTCGGCCAGCCAGCGGGTCACATTGCCCAGCGAGGCGATGTAGCAGCCGTGATTGTGCATGAACGGCGGGAAGGCGAACATCGGCAGCGAGACCTCGCCTGCCGGACCCAGCACCAGGAAGCGATCCTTCGTGACCGGGGTCTCGAGGGGCGCGCCGCGTTCCTTCCAGTCGGGGAACAGCTCGTTCAGGGCGCGGGGGTCGATCACGGCGCCGGACAGGATGTGGCCGCCGATCTCGGCTGACTTCTCCAGCACGGCGACGCTGATGTCCTTGCCGTCCTTTTCCGCCCGCTGCTTCAGGCGAATGGCGGCCGAGAGGCCAGCGGGGCCGCCGCCGACGATGACGACGTCATACTCCATGACTTCGCGCTCGACGCCCGCAAGGGCTTCGGCCGGGGGCAGCTTGTCGATGACGGCTTCCTGCCAGGCGTTGGTCGCGCCGCCTTCGATCTCGACTTCAGCCATGCCCCTGAATTCCCTCGTCGTCGTTGTGGTCTCTTGCTTATGCGCCTTATCCGAAGGTGACGCGAGGTCGGTCAAGGACTATCCCTGTGCGGACCGTGATGACTCCCGCCCTTTCCGACAGCGCCTCGACCGAAAGCCTGCTCGCCTTCTGGCGCGATGCGGGCGTGGACGCCTGCTACGGCGACGTGCCGGTCGACCGCACCCATGTCGCGCCGCCCCCGGCGGTCAAGGCGGTGGCGAAGGCGACGGCGTCAGTGGTGGCTGCTCCCGCGACCGGCGATGCCGCGGCCGAGGCGCGACGGCTTGCGGCCGGCGCGAACACACTGGACGAACTGGCCGCGGCCATTGCCGGCTTCGACGGCTGCCCGCTGAAAGGGATGGGTGCGCGGCAGGCGGTGTTCGCACGAGGCAATCCGCAGGCGCCGGTGCTGATTGTCGGCGAGGGTCCCGGGGCGGAAGAGGACCAGCGCGGCCAGCCGTTCGTCGGCAAGGCCGGCCAGTTGCTGGACCGGATGCTGCGCGAAGCCGGGCTGGAGGGCCGGGTCTTCATCACCAACACCGTCTACTGGCGGCCGCCGGGCAACCGGACGCCAACGCCGGCCGAGCAGGCCGCCTGCATGCCCTTCCTGGAGCGGACCTTCGCCCTGTTGCAGCCGAAGGTCGTCCTGCTGCTGGGCGCAGCCTCGTCGAAGTCGGTCCTGTCGGCAGATGAGGGCATCATGAAGCTGCGCGGGCAGTGGAAGGAATGGCGACTGGCCGAGGGGAACGTCTCCGCGCCGGTCATGCCGACCCTGCATCCCGCCTTCCTGCTGCGCACGCCGATGGCCAAGAAGGCGGTGTGGGGCGACCTGCTGGAGCTGGCGGCCAAGCTCGAATCCGACGGCCAAGCTCGTTCATCGGACTGACTCAAAACCGCCCCAAAAATCGGGGAAATCTTGACATGGGTCGGGGGCGTGGCGCCTTTCTGGCCTGACGACCGAACGAACAGCGGCACACGGATCACTTCGGGACGATCCGCCGCTCTCAGGGGGGCCGCCTCAGTGCCTGTGAATTTCCGCCGCGCGATCCTCGCGCCGACGCTGGCCATTGTGCTGTCCGCGATCGCGGGCGCGGCCCATGCCGACGAGAACGGTCGCCGCGCGCCCACGGCCCTGAGCGCTGCGGATCGACTGAGCTACACCACCGCTTTCGATGCCCTGCGCCGTGGCGATCTGGATGCCGCTCGCGCCTCGGCCATGCAGGCCCAGGACCGCGTCCTGCTGGGTCAGGTCGAGTTCGAGCGCCTGTTCCACGCCGACTATTCCGCGACCTACGACGAACTGGCCGCCTGGCTGGAGAACTACTCGGACCTGCCCGTGGCCGACCGGGCCTACAATCTGGCCATGCGTCGCCGTCCGGACGGCGCTCCGGAGCCGCGTCGCCCTTCGCGGTTCTCGAACCGCAGCTGGGCCGCGGCGTCGGCCGCCGGCCAGAACACCGAGGGCGACCCGATGAAGGCCGCGCGGGTCGCGCTGAACCGGGACGATCTGACCGGCGCGGTCGCGCTGGGCCACGAGGTCGGGGACTGGTGGACGGTCGGGCTGGCCAACTATCGGCTCGGCGAATACGGCGCAGCGACCACCGCCTTCCAACGCGTGCTGGACGATCCGACCGAGGACGGCTGGATTCGGGCCGGCGCCGCCTTCTGGGCCGCGCGTTCCGCCGGTCGTTCCAGCCAGCAGGACCGCGTCCAGCCTCTGCTGCGCCGCGCCGCCGAGTGGCCGGCGACCTTCTACGGCCAGATCGCCCTGCGACAGCTCGGCGAGGAACCGACGATCCTGAACATGGGGCCCACCGCCTATGAGGCGGCGACCCTGCAACGGGCGTCGTATAGCGCCGACGAGCCGATCGGCGTCGATGCCGAAGAGCTTGAAGCCTTCCTGCAGGAGGACCCGCGCGCGCGCCGGACCGTGGCCTATCTGGAGATCGGCCGCCGCAGCGACGCCCGCGACGAGCTTCGGACGGGAATGCGGTCTGCCGTAACCGACCGCGCCCGCCAGATGTGGGTCGCCCTGGGCCGGATCATCGGCCCGCGCGTCTTCGGCAACGACAACGAGTCCCGCCGGATCGACGCGGATCGCTATCCGCAGCCGGACATCCAGCCGGACGGCGGCTTCGTGGTCGAACGTTCGCTGGTCTACGCCATTGCCCGCAAGGAGACCGGTTTCAATCCGCGTGCCCGCTCCGGCGCCGGAGCCTATGGCCTTATGCAGGTGATGCCGACGACCGCGGCGGAGATGACCGGAGACCGGGGTTTCGTCAGCTCACCGGAGCGGCTGTTCGAGCCGAACATCAACGCCCGCCTGGGTCAGACCTACATCCATCGCGTTCTCGCCCTGCCGGCCATCGACGGCGACCTGCTGCGCGTGGCGGCGTCCTACAATGCCGGGCCGGGACCGATGATGGCGGCGGTGCGCAAGCTGGGCCCGGATGCAGACCCCCTGCTTCTGATCGAGACGATCGACGTGCCGCAGGCGCGGGACTACGTCGAGAAGGTCGTGGCGGCCTACTGGATCTATCAGCGCATGAACGGCCGCCCGCTGCACACGCTGGACGCGGTCGCCTCGGGGGCGACGCGGGTTCCGCTGGCGCTGGACTATGTTCCGCCTCCGCCGCCACCGGCACAGCCGATGGAAGTAGCCTCGGTCCCGACGACCGGCGGCTGAGGCTAGATGCCAGCCAGCAGCAGGGCCGGCAGGCAGCAGGCGATGACGATCATCAGCCCATAGACCATCAGGCTGGGGCGGCGCGTCGCGGGCTGTTCGACTGGCATGGACATGGCAGACCTCTGAACGCAGGTGCGCTCGTGAAGGTCCGAAGATACCGCCGTTGTCTTAAATCCCGGTTCCGGTGTGCGGTTAACGCAACGCTTCCGCCGACCACTGAAGGAAGTCGGGCTGGGCCAGAAGGGCCTCGCAATAGGCCCGTGCCGAGCCGTCATCGCCGTAAGCCGACAGATCGATCTGGAAGTGCCGGAAGCGGGTCGCCACCGGGGTGAAAAAGGCGTCCGGGATCGACCATTCCCCGAACAGGTACGGACCGCCTGAGCCGAAGCGCGCGCGCATCTCCATAAACAGGGAAACCAGCCTGCGGATGTCGCGCTCAAGGCCCTCTCCCGTCGGCGGAGGCGAACGATCCGGGCCGACCATGGTGTGGTCCGGGCCCATACCGCAGTGGGTTCGCAGCGCCATGAAGCCGCCGTGCATCTCACAGGCGGCCGAGCGGGCCAGCCAGCGGGCGTGCGGATCGGCGGGCCACAGCTTCGCATTCGGGTAGCGCTCGGCCGCCCAGACGGAAATGGCCATGGAGTCCCAGACCGTTTCGCCATCGACCTTCAGCAGGGGCACGAGGCGGGACGGCGAGATTCGCTCCAGCTCGGCCTGGCCGGCGTCGGAGTAGATATCGATCTCGGTCGTCTCGAATTGCGCGCCGCAGCGTTTGAGCACCAGCCATGGCCGCAGCGACCAGGTCGAATACAGGCGCGGTCCGATGATCAGTTCCATGGCGGTCTCCCTCTGCGCCTCTCATACGGGCAGCCAGCGACCCGCGCCATGTCCTCGAGGACGAGTTTCGGGCACGGAATCACAAGCGGCGCTTGACTCGAACGCCCCCTGCCGTGACACCGCGCGTCCATGATCACGCGCTATTCCCGCCCCGACGCCGTCGCCATCTGGTCGCAGGAGACCAAGTACCGGATCTGGTTCGAGATCGAGGCTCACGCCGCGACCAAGATGGCCGAACTGGGCGTCATCCCGACCGAGTCGGCGGACGCGATCTGGGCCAAGGGAAAGGACGCCGTCTTCGACGCCGACCGGATCGACGAGATCGAGCGCACCACCAAGCACGACGTCATCGCCTTCCTGACCCATGTGTCGGAGATCGTCGGCGACGAGGCGCGCTTCCTGCACCAGGGCATGACGTCCTCGGACGTGCTGGACACCTGTTTCGCGGTGCAACTGGCCCGTTCGACCGACCTGCTGCTGGGCGGCGTGGATCGCGTCCTGGCCGCGCTGGAGACGCGCGCGAAGGAGCACAAGTACACGGTCACCGTCGGCCGCTCGCATGGCATCCATGCCGAGCCGGTGACGTTCGGCCTGAAGCTGGCCGGCTATCACGCCGAGTTCCAGCGGGCGCGCAAGCGTCTGGTCACGGCTCGCGAGGAGATCGCCACCTGCGCCATCTCGGGCGCGGTCGGCACCTTCGCCAACGTCGATCCGGCGGTAGAAGTCTATGTCGCAGAGAAGATGGGCCTGCAGGTCGAGCCGGTCTCGACCCAGGTGATCCCGCGCGACCGACACGCAGCCTATTTCGCGGCGCTGGGCGTCGTCGCTTCTTCGATCGAGCGACTGGCCACCGAGATTCGCCACCTGCAGCGCACCGAGGTGCTGGAGGCCGAGGAATTCTTCGACAAGGGCCAGAAGGGCTCGTCGGCGATGCCGCACAAGCGTAACCCGATCCTGACCGAGAACCTGACCGGTCTGGCCCGTCTGGTTCGCTCGGCCGTGACGCCGGCGATGGAGAATGTCGCCCTCTGGCACGAGCGCGACATCAGCCACTCGTCGGTCGAGCGCGGCATCGGCCCGGACGCGACCATCCACCTGGATTTCGCCCTGCACCGCATGGCCGGCGTGATCGAGCGTCTGAATATCTATCCGGAGAACATGCAGAAGAACCTCGACCGTCTGGGCGGTCTGGTCTTCTCGCAGCGAGTGATGCTGGCGCTGACCCAGGCCGGGATCAGCCGCGAGGACGCCTATGCCGCGGTTCAGGAGAACGCGATGAAGGTGTGGCGCGGCGAGGGCCGGTTCATCGACTTCCTGAAGGGCGACGACCGCGTGACCCTGCCGGACGCCGACCTCGAGGCCCTGTTCGACCTCGGCTACCACACCAAGCATGTGGACACGGTGTTCGCCCGGGTGTTCGGCGCGGCGTGAGCGTCAAGCGCGCCTTCGACCCCGTCGTCGACGCGCACACGCGACTGTTGATCCTCGGCAGCCTGCCCGGCGACGCCTCATTGGCGGCGGGGCAGTACTATGCCCATCCCCGGAATGCCTTCTGGCGACTGGTCGGTGAGGCGGTCGGACGCGATCTGGCCGCCCTGCCCTATCCGGACCGGCTGGAGGCGTTGAAGGCAGCGCGCGTCGGCCTGTGGGACGTGATCGCCGGAGCCGAGCGACGCGGCAGCCTGGATGCCGACATCCGCAAGGCCGAAGCCGCTGACCTGAGGCAGTTGATCGACGGCCTGCCTGACCTGAGAGCCGTCGCCTTCAACGGTGCGACAGCGGCGAGGATCGGCCGCAAGTCTCTGGCCGGCATCGAGGGGCTGAGGCTGATCGATCTGCCCTCGTCGAGCCCCGCCCATGCGGCGCGTAGCCATGCCGACAAGGCCGCAGCCTGGGCGGTTCTGGGCCCGCTGGTACGGTAGAGCTGGCCGCGACGTCCTGCCGCGCCGACGCATCCGGATGGCGTTCCGTTCGTAGAAGTCGCTGAAGCTGCCCCAGGCTTCTCAGGAGACTTCCCATGAAAATGCGAACCCGCACCCTCGCCCTCGCAGCCGCGCCGCTGGCCGCGCTGACCCTCGCGGCCTGCGGTGACAACAGCGCCGAAGCCCCGGCCGCCGACGCCACCGCGACCGACGCCTCGGCCATGGCTCCCGCCCCGGCGGCAACCGGCACCGTCGTGGCCGTCGCCCAGGCCAATGCCGATTTTTCGATGCTGACCACGGCAGTCACCAGCGCCGGCCTGGCCGAGACGCTGAACGGCGCCGGGCCGTTCACGGTCTTCGCCCCCACCAACGCCGCCTTCGAGAAGATCCCTGCCGCCCAGCGCGACGCCCTGATGGCTCCGGCCGGCCGCGCGGACCTGACCAAGGTGCTGACCTATCACGTCGTTCCCGGTCGGGTGGACGCGGCTGCCCTGACGCAGCAGATCCAGGCCGGCGGCGGCAGCGCTGCCCTGACCACCGTCGAGGGCGGCACGCTGACGGCCCGCGCCGGCGCCGACGGCTCGGTCACCCTGACCGACGAGATGGGCAACACCTCCCGCGTGACGCAGACGGACGTGGCCGCCTCGAACGGCGTGATCCATGCGATCGACACGGTCGTGATGCCGAACTGATCGGCAGGCCCGAAACGAAGAAGGCCGCCCCGACGGGGCGGCCTTTTCCATGTCCGGATGTCCGGAACCATTACTCGCCGGCGCGGATCTGCTCGCGGGCGACGGACGACAGCTCGTCCATCTTGCGACGAATCTCGCCTTCCGAGACGGCGATCCCCGATCCCTCGAAGTCCTGGGCGATCTTGCGGAAGACGTCTTCATCGCCCGGTTGCTCGAAATCAGCACGGACAACGGCGCCGGCGTACTGGTCGGCGCTTTCAGCGGACAGGCCCATCTTCTCGGCCGCCCACAGGCCCAGCAGCTTGTTTCGGCGCGCGACCGCCCGGAATTCCTGTTCCTGATCGAGGGCGAACTTGGACTCGAAGCCCTTTTCCCGATCGTCGAAGGTGGTCATGGGGGTCGCAAGGCTCCGTCAGGCGGCCAGGGCCGCAGTTGAGGTGGTCTATATCCCGCCCCGCAGCGAACGCAACCGGAACCGGTAGGGTTGCGGCGCCCTGTCGTGTACAGACTGTTCAAGGGTGTCGTTTGTGTCGCGACCCGGGTTCCGCTAAGAGACGCGCGAACGATTTTCCCGCTCGTCTGACTTTCAGGATCGCGCCGTCCGGACCTCCCCTCTGGCCGCGCGATTTTCGCTTTTCAGACCGCGCCCCGCCGGACCGCAAGCATGAACGTCAAGCGCAAGAAGCTCTACGAGGGCAAGGCCAAGATCCTGTACGAGGGTCCCGAGCCCGGCACGCTGATCCAGTACTTCAAGGACGACGCCACCGCCTTCAACGGCGAGAAGAAGGCGCAGCTTGAGGGCAAGGGCGTCATCAACAACCGTATCAGCGAGTTCGTGATGAGCCGGCTGAACGGAATCGGCGTCACGAACCACTTCATTCGCCGCCTGAACCTGCGCGAGCAGCTGATCCGCGAAGTCGAGATCATCCCGCTGGAAGTCGTCTGCCGCAACGTCGTCGCCGGATCGATGAGCAAGCGCCTGGGCATCGCCGAGGGCACGCCCCTGCCCCGCTCGATCATCGAGTTCTACCTGAAGAAGGACGAGCTCAACGACCCGATGGTCACCGAGGAGCATATCACGGCGTTCAACTGGGCCTCGACCCAGGAGCTGGACGACATCCTCGCCATGACGGTGCGCGTGAACGACTATCTGTCGGGCATGTTCGGCGCCGTCGGCATCCAGCTGGTGGACTTCAAGATCGAGTTCGGCCGCATCTGGGAAAACGACTTCGCCCGCGTGATCCTGGCCGACGAGATCAGCCCGGACAGCTGCCGCCTGTGGGACATGAACACCGGCGAGAAGCTGGACAAGGATCGCTTCCGCCGCGATCTGGGCAATGTGATCGAGAGCTATACCGAGGTGGCCCGCCGCCTCGGTATCATGAAGGACATGCCGACCGTGATTCAGGGGGGACTGCACTGATGGCCGTCAAAGTTAAGGTGCACGTGTTCCTGAAGCCGGGCGTGCTGGACGTTCAGGGCAAGGCGGTCGAAGGCGCGCTGCATGGTCTGGGCTGGGCCGGCGTCGCCAACGCCCGCGTCGGCAAGCTGATCGAGTTCGACTTCGACGGCGAGGGCGACCCCGCCGCCGAGGCGAAGCGCATGTGCGAGACCCTGCTGGCCAATACGGTCATCGAAAGTTACCGGATCGAGGTCGCTTGAACCGGATCGGCAAGCTGCTGGTCGCCCTGTTCGTGCTGGCCTGCTGCCTGATCTTCGCCGGCGCACTGGCTGGCGGCCTGATGGACGACAGCGCGTTCACGCAGGCGGCCAAGGACGCGGCGCACTAGCACGCGACTTCCACAATCGTGATGCGTTAGGCTGGCTCCACGACCAACGGGAGCCTGCGATGACCTTCACCGTGACCTCTAACGACATCACCGACGGCGGCGTGCTGCCGGATGCGCAGGTGCAGGCGAAGGGGAACACCTCGCCGCATCTGGCCTGGTCGGGTGCGCCCGAGGGCACGAAGAGCTTCGCCATCACCTGCTACGACCCCGATGCCCCGACGGGCTCGGGCTTTTGGCACTGGACCGTCGCGAATATCCCCGCGGATGTCAGCGAGTTGGCGACCGGGGCCTCGTCCGGCGGTTTGCCCAAGGGCTCGGTCGAGGGGCGCACGGACTATGGCGACGTCGGCTTCGGCGGCGCCGCCCCGCCTCCGGGCCATGGCCCGCACCGCTACATCTTCACCGTCTTCGCCGTCGACGTGGACAGCCTGCCGGTCGGCAACGAGGATTCGGGCGCCAAATACGGATTCAACCTGCACTTCCATACGCTGGCGAAGGCCACGATCACGGCGACCTACGAGAACAAGGGCGAAGGCTGAGATGCGAGCGCGCCTGACTGCGGTCCTTCTGGCGGTCGCCTTCGCCCTGCCCGTCGCGGCGCAGGAGCCGCCGGCACAGCGGCCGCTGCCGGTCGTCGAGGGTGTGGCCGCCAGCGACGCGCCTTGGCGGCGGGCGGTGGCGGATCACGTCGAGGCCAACTTCCGCCACCCCGGCTGGGGCGCGCGGCACGCCGAGCGCAACTATCTGTCCGCCCACGCGATCGCCCGCGCCGAGGGGCTGGCCGTTGACGACGATGTGCTGTTCGCCGCCGCCTACCTGCATGACTGGGGCGGGTTGAAGCCGTTCGCGGTCGAGGGAACGGCGCACGAGCAGCGCTCGGTAGAACTGGCCGAACCTTTCCTGCGACAGGCGGGCTTCCCGATGGAGAAATGGCCGGGCGTGCGCGAGGCGATCCTGGCGCATGTGCCGGCGGGAGAGCCCACGTCGCCGGAGGCCATCGTCCTGCACGACGCCGACCTGGTCGACTTCCTCGGGGCCGAGGGCGTGGCGCGCCTGCTGGCGGCGACGACCGACGACCGGGCGGACATGGATCAGGCCCTGCGCTGGATTGAAGGGTTCGCTGACAGCCTGCCGGGCCGACTGACCACCTCGGAAGCGCGGCGGCTGGCCGAGCCGCGCGCGGCCTGGATGAAGGCGTTTCTGGCGCAGCTCCGGTCCGAGCTTCCGGCCGGTTCGAGACCCTGAACCGGGACGATAACAAAGGTTGATCGTCGAACCCGCTTTCGGCGGTTGAACCGCGGCCTGGACGGCCCATGTTGCAGCGCAACACGAACGCCCTCCCCCAAGGTTCGCCATGGCTCCCACCGACTGCACGTCGTGCAGCGACGAACTCGTCGTTTCCGAAACTCCTCGTAGCGGCGGGGCCATCGCCCTGACGCTGATCGCCCTGGCGATGGGCGGGTTTGCGATCGGGATCACCGAGTTCGCCGCAATGAGCATCCTGCCGGACTTCGCCCGCGGACTGGGCGTAGACGAGCCGACGGCCGGGCATGCGATCAGCGCCTATGCGGCCGGGGTCGTGGTTGGGGCGCCGATTCTGGCGGCGTTCGGGGCGCGTTTTCCGCGCTGGCTGCTGCTCATCGGCCTGATGGCCCTCTTCGCCATCGCCAATATCGCCAGCGCATATTCGCCGAACTTCGAGACCATGCTGGTCTTCCGCTTCCTCAGCGGCCTGCCGCACGGGGCCTATTTCGGGGTGGCGGCGCTGGTGGCGGCCTCGACAGTGCCGCTGAAGTTCCGCACGCGGGCGGTCTCGACCATCTTGATGGGCTTGACCGTCGCGACGGTGCTGGGCGTGCCGGTCGTCAACCTGATCAGCCAGGCGCACGGCTGGGAGTGGACCTTCCTCATTGTGGGCGGCATCGCGGTGCTGACCATGCTGCTGATCGCCCTGTTCGCCCCGCGCGATCCGGCCCATCCGGGCGCCAGTCCGCTGCGGGAGCTGAAGGCGCTGAGGAACCGGCAGGTGTGGCTGACGCTCGGCGTCAGCGCCATCGGCTTCGGCGGCATGTTCGCGATCTACGCCTATCTGGCCTCGACCCTGCGCGAGGTCACCCACGTCGGCCCTCACATGCTGCCGTGGGTGTTCGCGGTGTTTGGCGTCGGCATGTTCAGCGGCAACCTGCTTGGCGCCTGGGCCGGTGACCGCTTCGGCTTCCCGGCGGCCGCAGGCCTGCTGATCTGGAGCGCGATCGCCATGGCGCTGTACCCGCTGGCGTCCCAACATCTGTGGTCGATGATGCTGGTCGTGCTTTGCGTCGGCGCGGGCGGCGGTCTGGGCTCGATCCTGCAGACGCGTCTGATGGACGTCGCCGGCGAGGCGCAGGTGTTGTCCGCCGCGCTCAACCACTCGGCCTTCAATACGGCCAATGCTCTGGGGCCGCTGCTGGCCGGAACCGCGGTCGCCGCCGGCTTCGGCTGGGCCTCGACGGCATGGGTGGCCGTGGCGCTGACGCTGGGCGGTCTGGCAATCTGGGTGTGGGCGTGGCTGGATGGGAGACGCACAGCCATCGCGAGCTGACGTCGCCGCTTCGTTCTCCCCATGGTAGCATGAACACCATGGCGAACGTGACGAACGATCTGCTCTACGAGGTGCTCAAGGCGATGCAGTCGCGCCTTGATCGGCTCGACGACTCCATGGGCGAGGTCAAGGGCGAGCTTCAGGCGATCCGCGGGCACCTGAGCGCCACCGGTCAGGACATCTCAACCATCTACCAGATCACGCCCCGGCAGGACCAACGTCTGGAGCGCATCGAGACCCGTCTGGGAGTTCTCGAACCCGCGCACTGACATTCCGCGCGAACCCTGCTACACGCCCGCGCCATGAGCGCAGCCGTCATCGTCTTCCCGGGTTCCAACTGCGACCGCGACTGCAAGGTCGCCGTCGAACGCTCCACCGGCGAACAGGTGCAGATGGTCTGGCACCAGGAGACGGAACTTCCGTCGGGTCTGGACCTGATCGTTCTGCCGGGCGGCTTCTCCTACGGCGACTACCTGCGCTGCGGCGCCATGGCGGTGCAATCGCCGGTCATGCAGGCGGTGAAGAAGGCCGCCGACGACGGCGTCACCGTCGTGGGCATCTGCAACGGCTTCCAGATCCTGTGCGAGGCGGGGATGCTGCCCGGCGCCCTGCTGCGCAACTCGGGGCTCAAGTACGTCTGCAAGCCCATCAGCCTGACGGTCGCCAACGGCCAGACCCGCTTCACCTCCGGATATCAGGGCCAGCGCGAGGTCGTGATGACCCAGGGCAATGGCGACGGAAACTATTTCGCCGACGCCGAGACGCTGAAGCGGCTCGAGGGCGAGGGCCAGGTGGTGTTCCGCTATGTCGACAACCCGAACGGTTCGGTCGCCGACATCGCCGGCATCCAGAACGCGCGCGGAAACGTGCTGGGCATGATGCCGCACCCGGACCGCGCCTTCGAGGCCGAACTGGGGTCGGCCGACGGCGCGACCCTGTTCCAGAGCATCTACAACGCCGCCTGATCCAGTCACGCGCTGGATAACAACGCTTTCCGAAAAAGTGTCCTAAAACTGACGGTTGACAGACTCCCGCGACATCGAGTTGTAATCCTCGGGTTAGTTGGGGGACTACAACAATGCGTATTCAATTCATCGGGCTCGTCGCAGCTCTGGCTCTTGGCGCGTGCGCCTCACCCTATGTCGCGACGCCGTATGATCGGGCATCCGCGCGGGTCAGCGGCATCGCCATCGTGGACGACTCCGTACCGGAAAAGGCCATCGCCTATGAGGTGGCTTCGGTCGGGTCGAACTTCGGTCTGATCGGCGCGATCGTCGATGCCGGCATTCAGGCCGAGCGACAGGATGCGGTGAATGACGCCCTGCGTGGCGTCCACTTCGATGCGGAGACCAGGCTGGAGGAGCGCATCGTCTCCCGACTGGTCGCCCAGGGTTATTCGGTCCAGCCCATGCCCGGCCTGCCGCGTCGCCGCCATGACTGGCTTGAGACCTATCCGACCGCTCCGGCCGCGACCGACGCCTACCTCGACATCGCCATCGTGCACTACGGCTACATGTCATCCGGGTTCGGCCAGCCCTTCCGACCGGCGGTCGGCGCCAAGGTGAAGCTGGTGAAGGTCTCGGACGGCTCGACGCTGATGGAGAACCAGATCGTCTACAACCCGCTCAACGAGATGCAGGGCATCATCACGATCGCGCCGAACCCGGAGTTCGCGTTCGAGAACCGCAGCGCCCTGCTGGCGGATCCGAACCGCCTCGCGGCCGGTATCGAGGACGCACTGAACCAGGTTGCGGACACCGCGACCCAGTTGCTGCGCTAGAGCCATGAAGCGTCACATTATCCTGGGCGCCGTCGCTGCCGGCGGAGCGCTGGCTTCCGCCTGCGCAACCGTCGCTCCGCCTGCACCGGCCGTTCTGGAGTTCAGCCGCGCCGACTGTCCGGCGACGCCGGACCTGACCGCGGCCATCAGTCTTACGCCGAAGAAGGAGACGAACGGTCATATCGTGACCACCGTCATCGGGCCGGAAAGCGGCTGCCTGCAGACGGGAGCGACCAGCTCGCCCTACGCCCTTTACGCCCTGCCCTCGGACATCGACGACAAGACGCTGTCGGTCGGCGGCGTGCTGGAAGTCCTGCGCATCCTGTCGCCGACGGTCTCGGTGCTGGGGGCGGACGGCGGCGTGCGGCGAACCTTCGCGGCCGAGGACTATTTCTACCGCGGGCCGGTCTATTCGGTGCAATTCAGACCCGAGCCAGGCGACGCCTATGTTCTGGTCACGGCGAACCCGGCCCGAGTCGGGCAGCGCTACGACTCCATCAACGTCGGGACCAGCACCACCGCGGTCTATACCGGTTACGGGACGGCGAACTTCACGACCGGGCACGAGGTGACGGGCAGCCGCGCCTTCTCCTATGAAGGCTCCGTTCAGGTCATCGTTTACGACAGCGACACCCGAGAAGAGGGGCGCAACGGAAGCTGAGCCCCTGGTGGGAGCCGAGACCGCATGATCAGGTCCACTATCGTTTCCAGGAACTGAGTCACACGCCCCAGGCGGGGCCGGTCTTGCCGTAGCCGTCGATCGCCTCGAACATCGAGGCGACGAGGTCGCGCTCTTCGCCGGTCAGTTCGGGTTTCCACACGTCGAAGATCAGTATGGTGCGGTCCAGACCGCTGTCGTTCCGCGCCTCGTGCTCGACGGTGTCGTCGAAAGCCCAGCCCTCTCCTTCCCTCCACTCGCGTACATCATTGCCGACCCGGAAGCGGCTGCCCGGCGGGGCGATCAGGGGCAGGTGGCAGATCAGGCGGACGTTGATCAGGCCGTGGTGCGGCGGGATGCGCGCGCCAGCGCCGAGTTTCGAGAACAGGATCGAGGGCGTGCGGCCCGGCACCCGGCACAGGGGCACAGAGGCCAGCGCCTCCATGGTGCGTGGGCAGCGGCGTGCGACCTCCTGCTGTTCGACGCCGTCCTTCCAGAGAAACAGGGCGCTCCAGTCGGGATTGTCGATCATCCCGGCGGTGTCGCTGTTCGTCCGGTCCTTGCGGTTCTCGACGTACGGGCGAAACCGTTCCGGCTCGATCAGCAGGGCCTCAAGTTCGGCGCGGATGTCGTTGGTCGCGGCCTCGACATCCTTCATCCACGGGAGGGTGTCGGCGGGCTGGAACTGGACCTGGGGCAGTCCCGGGAACAGGTAGAACAGGGGCCGGGACAGATAGAGCTGCTTGCGACCGGCCATCAGTTCGAGAGACTGGGTGAAGCGCGGGCTGGAGACGTCCGGGTCGAATCCGACGGCCCGCAGGCTGTCTGTCAGGTGCCCCTCGAAACGCAGCGTCTGTTCCCTTGCCCGCGCCTGCACGCGGCGCAGATCGGCGATCACGTTCGGCCCGAGCCCACGACCGTCTCCGGCGGCACGCAGTGCGAGGTTGTAGAAGGACGTCGCCGTTCGCTCGTCGCCGAGCCCTGTCAGGGCGTCGCCCTTGGCGATCAGGGCCGGAATGTCGTGCGGGTTCGCGGCGAGGTGTCGCTCGGCCTCGGCAATGCGTTGCTTCAGGACGTCCGCCTGCTCATTCGCCATAACACTGATCGGGGGGGCGCCCCGGGGGATACGTCAAGGGGCCGTGAACCGAATGTCCCTCCGGAACGTAGTGCAGGCATGACCGAAATCGTCCGTCCCTCATCAGCTCAGAGAACCCGCCGCCTGGTTGTCCTGGCGCTCGCCATCCTGTCCGTCGTCGTCGCCTATGCGCAGATGGGTTTCAGGATCGGCCAGACCCCTGAGCAGTTTGCAGCCGACAGCGATGCGACCCTGCGCGTGGCCGGCTACGCCTTCGCCATCTGGGGCCTCATCTATGCGGGCTTGATCGTCTATGCGGTGCGGCAGGCCCTGCCGGCGACGGGCGAGAGCCGGCTGATCAACAGGCTGGGCTGGCCCTCGGCGCTGGCACTGCTGGGCATCGGACTCTGGATCATTGCCTCGGCGATGGACTGGGAGGGCGCGACGGTTGGCCTGATCTTCATGGCGCTGCTGGCGCTGATGATCCCGATGGCTCAGGAGGCGACGACGATCCGGACCCTGCCACTGAAGCATCGGGACCGGTGGATGGTGGTCTGGCCGCTGGCGCTGCTCGGCGGCTGGCTGACGGTGGCCTCCCCGCTCAACCTCATCACGGTGCTGACCGGCAACGGCGACCTGCCTGCCGTGCTGTCCCCGACCGTCTGGGCCATGATCGCCATATTGGCCGCCGGACTGGTGACGCTGGCGATGAGCGCGGCGCTGAGGACCGTGGCCTGGTCGATCCCGGTCGCGTGGGGTCTGGCGGGCGCTTTCGTGGCCGAGCAGGAACGCAATCCGCCGCTGGCCATGGTGGCGGTCGGGGCGGCCGTGGCGGTGCTGGCGGGGGCCCTCCTGCTGAGCCTGCGCTACCATCGCCGTGTCGAAAGGCCGATCAGCGCCTGAGAAGACGACCGCCGGTCCTTACCTTCCGCGCCGAGTCCGGCTATGAGGCCCGGCCATGAGCGCTCCCCAGAAGACCATGGCCGAACTGGCCGCCGAATACGGCCTGGCTCCGAACGAGTATCAGGTCGTCCTTGACCGCCTCGGCCGCGAGCCGAACCAGGTTGAACTGGGCGTCTTCTCGGTGATGTGGTCCGAGCACTGCTCGTACAAGTCGTCGAAGATCCACCTCGGCAAGTTCCCGACCACCGGCGATCGCGTGATCTGCGGGCCGGGCGAGAACGCCGGCGTGATCGACATCGACGACGGCGACGCCTGCATCTTCAAGATGGAGAGCCACAACCACCCGTCCTACATCGAGCCCTACCAGGGCGCGGCGACCGGCGTGGGCGGCATCATGCGCGACGTCTTCACCATGGGCGCGCGCCCGGTGGCCCTGCTGAACGCCCTGCGCTTCGGCGATCCCTCGCACGAGAAAACGAAGCGTCTGGTCTCGGGGGTCGTGTCGGGCATCGGCGGCTACGGCAACTGCGTCGGCGTGCCGACCGTGGCGGGCGAGACCAACTTCCACGCCGGCTACAACGGCAACATCCTGGTCAACGCCATGTGCGTGGGCCTGGCGAAGTCTGACGCCATCTTCTACTCGGCCGCGCCGGCGGCGGGCTTCTCGGTCGTCTATTTCGGCTCGAAGACCGGCCGGGATGGCATCCACGGCGCGACCATGTCGTCGGCGGAGTTCGACGATGAGTCCGAAAGCAAGCGCCCGACCGTGCAGGTCGGCGATCCGTTCGCCGAGAAGCTGCTGATCGAGGCGACGCTGGAGCTGATGGCCTCGGGCGCGGTCGCCGCAATCCAGGACATGGGCGCCGCGGGCCTGACCTCCTCCTCGGTCGAGATGGCCGGCAAGGGCGGCGTCGGCATCGAACTGGACATGAACGCCGTGCCCCAGCGCGAAGAGGGCATGACGGCCTATGAGATGATGCTGTCGGAATCCCAGGAGCGGATGCTGGCGGTCCTGAAGCCGGGCCGCGAGGCGGACGGCGAGCGCATCTTCAAAAAGTGGGGTCTGGACGCCGCCGTCATCGGCAAGACCACCGATACCGGCCGTCTGGTTCTGAAGCATCACGGCGAGACGGTCTGCGATGTGCCGCTGGCCCCGCTGTTCGACGACGCGCCGATGTACGATCGCCCGTGGGTCCAGCCGGAGCTGCAGCCGCGCCTCGATCCGAAGGAGGTCCCGGCGCCGGAGAGCTGGCCCGACGCTGTGCTGAACGTTCTCTGCTGCCCGGACATGGCGTCCAAGCGCTGGATCTGGGAGCAGTATGATCGCCACGTGATGGCCGACACCCTGCACGACTCGGCCACCGGCGCGGACGCCGGCGTGGTGCGCGTGCACGGCACCGACAAAGGTCTGGCGGTCACCAGCGACTGCACCCCGCGCTATGTGCAGGCCGATCCCTATGAGGGCGGTAAACAGGCGGTGGCCGAGGCCTGGCGGAACCTGACCGCCGTCGGCTCGCGTCCGGTCGCCATCACCGACAACCTGAATTTCGGCAATCCTCAGCGCCCGGAGATCATGGGTCAGATCGTGCGCGCCATCGACGGCATGGCCGAGGCCTGCCGCGAACTGGACTTCCCGGTCGTGAGCGGCAACGTCAGCCTCTACAACGAGACCAATGGCGTCGCGATCCCGCCGACGCCGACCGTCGGCGCCGTCGGCCTGCTGCCCAATTACGACGTGGTCACCGGCTTCGGCGGCATGGCCGAGGGCGACGTGCTGGTCCTGATCGGCGAGACGCACGGCGAGCTGGGCTCGTCCATCTATCTGCGCGAGGTGCTGGGTCGCGAGGACGGCGCGCCGCCGCCGGTGGACCTGAAGCTGGAGCGCAAGACCGGCGACTTCGTGCGCGAGCTGATCGAGGCCGGCGATCTGACCTGCGTGCACGACCTGTCGGACGGCGGTCTGATCGGCGCAGCCGCGGATCTGGCGCTGGCGTCGGACTGCGGCATCGAACTGGACGCCACCTCGGCGACCCACGCCCATGTCTTCCTGTTCGGCGAGGATCAGGCCCGCTACCTGACAGCGGTCAGCGATCCGACCGACGTCATCGCCAAGGCCCAGGCCGCCGGCCTGCACGCCTCTGTCGTGGGGCGCGCCAAGGGGGCGGACTTCGCCTCGGGCGAGCTGTTCCGCATCCCGCTGGCGCATCTGCGCGAGATGCACGAGGGCTGGATGCCCTCGTGGCTCGCGAGCTGATCCCGGGCGCTACTGCCGCTCGGTGATCAGGATGTTGGCCTGCGCCGGCGCACCGATCGCGCCGACCCAGATGTGATAGGTGCCGGTCTGCGGCGCATCCCAGCGGAGCGCAGGGTTGTGGCCGCTGTAGTCATCGCTGCAGTCCATGTGGCCGTTCGGGCTACGAACAACCAGCGTTGTGTCCCCCTGTGACCGGACGAGTACGTAGAGCAGGGGCGTGCCCGCGGTATAGGTGAATGAGTAGTTCGGCGCGCTGTTGACCCGTCCGGCGCAGGACCCGCCCAGAATCGGCGCCGCGTTGATGTCGCCGCCCGATGTCGTGCTCACCGTCAGCGGATACGGCTCGAAGCCGGCGCGGAGAGTGATTGTGCCTTCAAGCGGAGGGAGCGTGTGGTCCAGACGGGCGTCCGGAGCGTTGCGATGCGCCGCAGCAGCCTCGGTACGCGGAGCAGGCTCGTTGCTGTTGGGTGTGGCCGGGGTAGAGCGCCGTCCGGCGATCGCGTCACGCGCCACGCCGGACAGGAGGTCACCGAAGCCGCGCGATTGGGCGGCGGCGAGGCCTGGCGCAGAGATCGCGACGGCCAGCGCCAGAACGGGGGGAAGAAATTTCATGGGGGGCTCCTCTTGGGGGGACGGCCTGAAAGCCGTCACGCTCCAGTTACGGCCGCGCCCCATGCATTCGTCGCGTGCAGATCGCCGTTCGTCGCACGACCCATCCGGGTGCGGGAAAACGTCCCCTCCCCCGATGTAACCGGTCGGTGCTAGGCTCCCGGACCAACCGGAGCTCGCCATGCGCCTGATGATCGTCGCCTTGTCCTGCCTGCTGCTCGCCGCCTGTGATGGGGGCGGTGATCCGGTGAACCAGGCGCTGCGGGATACGGCGGCCGCCAATCATGCAGCGCAGGTCAAGGACGGCGCGGTCTCGGGCGCGCCCCATGCCGCTCACACTGCGCCGGGCGCGCCGACCGCGGGTGATCGGGCCTTTGCGGCGTCTGAAGCGTCGATGCACGAGAAGATGGCCGCAGCTTCGGGCGAGACGGTCGATCAGGCCTATATCGCCAAGATGATCGCCCACCACGAAGGTGCGGTCGAAATGGCCGAGGTCGCGCTGCGCGACAGCCGCGACCCCGAAATCCGCCGCATGGCCCAGGCCGTAGTCGACGCCCAGACGCGTGAGATCGCCGAAATGAGGGCCTGGACGCCGGCCGCCGAATAGGCGATCGCTCAGACGACCGGCACCGCCTGGCTCAGCCGGCCGCCGACACGGATCGGCTCGACGCGGGTGGCCAAACCCGTGCGATCGTCGGTCTCGACATAGACGCCACAGATGGTCGCCGGACCGTGCGCCGGGGTGTAACGGCCGCCCGAGATGCGGGTGGTGAAGCGCCGCAGGGGTTCTTCCTTGTCGTTGCCGATGACGGAATCGTAGTCGCAGCAGCCGCCGGCGTCGGTCTGGTAGGCCGTGCCGCCCGGCAGGATCTGGCAGTCGGCGGTCGGGACGTGAGTGTGGGTGCCGACCACCAGCGAGGCGCGGCCGTCGCAGAAATGGCCCATGCCCATCTTCTCGCTGGTCGCCTCGGCGTGCATGTCGACGATGATGGCGTCGGCGGCGAGGCCCAGCGGGCAGGCGGCCAGTTCCTTCTCCACTGCGCTGAACGGGTCGTCCATCGGGTCCATGTGGACGCGGCCCAACACATTCATGACGAGAATGGTCCGGCCCGACTGGGTCTCGAACAGATTGGCCCCGGCGCCCGGCGCATCCATCAGACGCGGATAGTTCAGAGGACGGATCAGGCGCGGCTCGCGCACGATGTAGGTCAGGGCCTCGCGTTGGTCCCAGCTGTGATTGCCCAGGGTCAGGCAGTCAGCCCCGGCCATGAACAGCTCGTTGGCCGTGTGCTCGGTGATGCCGAAGCCGCCGGCGGCGTTCTCTGCGTTGACCACGACGAAGTCGAGCTTCAGGTCGCGCTTGAGGCCGGGCAGGTGATCGGACAGGCCATCGCGGCCGGACTTGCCCACCACATCGCCGAAGAACGCTATTCTCATGGGACGGCCATATACCCGACCTCGGTCAGAACGCCATGCAAACGAACGTCATGGGGTTCCAGAGACAGGGCCTCGACCTGCTGGCCGGCGTAGGCGACGCCGATCCGAAGGGCGTCGGGGAGCGCCGCGAAGGTGCGGTCGTAGTAGCCGCCGCCCTGCCCCAGACGACCACCCACGGCGTCGAAGGCCAACAGCGGCGTGAGGATCAGGTCGGGGATAAGCACCTCGGCCAGAGGCAGGGGCGCGGGCACGCCGATGGCGTCGGGCTCCAGCGGTTCGCCGGGTGCCCAGCGGCGGAAGATCATGGCCTCGTCGGGCTGGATCACCACCGGCAGACAGAGGGTGCGGCCTTGTCGGGCCAGCGCCAGCGACAGGGCGTCCATGTCGATCTCGGAGCCGATGGCGCGATAAACGGCGACCGGATCGCCGGGCGGCAGGGCCTCGACATGCCCGGCGAGCCGCGAGGCGGCCATGGGGTCAAGGCCGGCCAGCCGCTTGCGCTGCGCCCGCATGCTCGCCCGGATCTCGCCCTTGTCTGTCATGGGGATGGGGTAGCGTATTGGAGAGCCGGTAGCTATCGGGCCAGCGTGAGGCTGCCGCCCCTCCACCATGCTCTGCATGGTCCCCCTCCCCCGAGGGGGAGGAATGCACTCGCGCTCAAGCAGCGAGCGACCGCGTCGCGAGCGATAGCACAAGAAGAAAAAGGGTGGCGGCGCCGCGAGGACCGTGAGGAACTGTTCAATCCTCTCGACCTGGGTAGCCAGGTGGGCTCCGTGTGCCCGGGCCCTCGAGCCCAAACAGGGACAGATCCCTTCGAGTGAATTAAGGCCGGGAGGATATGTCGTCCTCGACGTGAGCCGCAGCATGACCCGCCGGGGACCAAGATAGTCGTTCGGTCGTCTCCGCGCCAGTGGTCCGTCGAGGGCGGGCGCCGACGATGGCGCGAAGGGCGCTGTCGATGTCGGGGTGCCGGAAGCGGAATCCGGTCGCCAGCGCCTGTCCGGGCAGAACTCTCTGGCCGCCCAGCAGTAGCTCGTCCGCGAAATCGCCCAAGGCGAGCCGCAGTGGCAGGGCCGGCGCGGCCAGCAGGGACGGCCGGTTCAGGGCGCGACCCAGCGCAGAGCTGAAATCGCGGCTGGTGACCGGCTCCGGCGCAGTCGCGTTCATCGGGCCGGAGACGCGTGGATCGTTTATCGCATGGACTATCAGGCGCACGCAGTCGTCCAGCGCGATCCACGACATCCACTGGCGGCCGGAGCCCATCGGGCCGCCGAGGCCGAACTCGAACGGGGTCAAAAGGCGGGACAGCATGCCGCCCTCGGCGCCCAGCACCAGTCCGATCCGCAGGGTGACGACGCGAACGCCGAGCGCCTCGGCCCGCAACGCCGCCTGCTCCCATGCATGGCACAGGCGATGGCTGAAGCAGGGATTGGCCGGGCCGGCCTCGTTGAGCACCTCGTCGTCGTGGTGGCCGTACCAGCCGATGGCCGAGCCGCTGACCATCACCGTCGGACGCGTCTCCAGGCGGGCGATCAGGCGGCGAACCTCGCGGGTCATCTTCAGGCGAGAGCGCAGGATCCGGCGGCGTTTGGTCAGGGTCCACAGGCCGTCGCTGATGGGCTCGCCGGCGAGGTTCACCACCGCATCGATACGCTCGTCATCGGCGATCTGGTTCAGGTCGGTGACGATGCGGATGGGCGTCGGGAGGTCAGCGGTCTTCGGACTGCGGACCAGAGCCGTCACTTCATGGCCCGCGCCGATCAGGGCTGCGATCAGGCGGCGGCCGATGAAGCCGGTGGCGCCGGTGACCAGCACCCGGCGGTGGCCGGACAGCTCGTGTCCCATCAGCGCCGGGTCGGGCTGGACGAGTCGTTCGGAGCGCGCGCTTGCGAGCAGGTCGCGGACGCCAAAGACGGCGACACCGGCCGCGGCGACGGAGGCCAGAAGGCTCCACCAGCCGTGGGAGACCGTGATCAGCCCCGCCGGTTCGGCGGACCAGACCAGCAGCGAGGGCGTGAGCAGGGCGAGGATCGCGCCATAGTTCACGGCCAGCAGGGTGTGGGTCACCCGCTCGGTCGCTGGCAGGCGGCGGGTGCGGTCCTCCTCCACGAAGTCGGTCAGGGTGATCACCACCTCAATGGCCAACAGGACCAGCACGGCGATGGCCAGCACGCCGCGCGGCTCGGCCCAGCCGATCATCAGGAAGAGGCCGGCGTAGATGAGGTTGCGCGCGCCATGCAGGCGCAGCTCGGCCTTCTGCGACGGCTTCCACGCCAGACGCTCCGTCAGCTCGTGATGGAACAGGGTGTCAAAGGCGCCCATGGCGATCTGGAGCGCCAGCAGAATCCAGAGCAGATCGGTCATCTCAGGCCTCCGCCGCGGGGGGATCGTGGAAGACGGCGTCCTGACCGATCAGTCGGCCGAACGCGGGATGGTCCAGCGCGAGGGTGAAGGCGAAGCGCCCGTCTCCGAGGTCGCGGTGGACGATGGTCAGGTCGCCGGGGCGGGCCCAGCGCGGGAAGCGCAGGCGAACCGGGCCGAGGTCGATGAAGTAGAAGGCGCTGCGGAAGACGAGCGCCTCGTCCTCGACCGTGACGGTCAGAGCCATGCCGACGCCGGCGCCGACGTGCTCTTCCAGCCCCGTCGGACCGGCGAAGCGTTTGGCGCTGTGAATGACCTGCGGGAAGCCGTCCTTGCGAACATACATCCGGCTCCAGACCTGCCCCTGCCCGACCGCGTCCTCTGTGACCGTGACCACGGCGGCGTCGGGGCGGAAGACCAGCGGAAGGGGCGCGCCGATGAGGCGGGCGGCCTGGCTCAGCAGCCAGCCGAGGCGGTTAACCCGGATATCGACGACCTCGCCGCGATAGACGACGGTCGCTCCGCCCTTCATCCGTTTGGAAAACCGGAGACGGACGGCGGCGGGGAGCTCGGCCCAGTCCGCGGTGGGAAGCAGGGCCCGGAAGCGAAGGTCGGCCAGTGCGCCCGTGGGCGGGATGCGGTCCTCCCTGATCGCGACGCCGGCAATCATGCTCCCCTCCCCCGTTCCTATCGTCCGCCAGGAATGAGCGTCGCGATCCGCGCGCCCAGTTTCAGCAACGCCATCAGCTTGGGTCGGGCCACTGTCGTGATCTGACCGTACCAACGGTCGATGGTCTCGGTGAATTCCAGCATCTCTCTCAGTCGCTTCAGCGCGACCGGATGGACGTTGGGATCATTCTCCGCCTCGGCGACGCACTGACGGAGGGTTTCGAGGGCGGGGTCGATCTCCTTGGCCTTGCGGCCCGCGGCGATGCGGGAGGCGACTTCCCACACGTCGGACTCGGCCTCGAAATGATCGCGGCGGTCGCCCCGGACCGGGACCCGGCGGATCAGGTTCCAGTTCGACAGTTCCTTCAGAGAGTTCGAGACGTTGGACCGCGCCATCTCCAGAGCCGTGGCGATGTCCTCGGCCGTCATCGGACGCTCGGCCGTCATCAGGAAGGCGTGGATCTGCGCGACCGAACGATTGACGCCCCAGAAGCCGCCCATCTCGCCCCAGTGCAGGACGAAGCGTTCGATCGATCCGGGAAGTTTCGTTATTTCTGTCATGACAGAAATATCAAACACAACGACGCGCAGGTCAAGCGACGGCCTGTCGCAGGCCGTCGCTCAGACCTCAGAGGCCCTGGGCGATTTTTTCGAGACGGGCGGCGACGGCGTTCAGGGCTTCCGCCACACCGTCGGTCGAGGCGGCAGCCTGGGTAGCGGACGCCGCGGGGGCTCCGTTGCCACGACGGGCCTCGGTCAGTTCATCGGCCAGCATCAGGCCGGCCATCAGGAAGAGGCGCAGGTCGCCCACATTCCCGACATCTCCCGCCACCTGGCGGACGTGAGAATCGAACTCGCCGGCCAATTGGCGCACCCGGTCCTCCTGTCCGTCGGCGCAACCGACAGCATAGGGGCGGCCGTTGATCTCTACGGTAACCGTAGCCATCAGCGGGTCTCCTGCTCGGACAGAGTCTCGCGAATCGCGTCGGCGGCGCGGGACAGCGCCTCGGCGGCGTCGCGTCCGGCCGCTTCCAGTTCGTGGATGCGGGCGCGGTCGGTCTCGCTGGAAGGCTGCGGCGCGAACAGGTCGTCATCGGGCACGCGGCTGGATCCCGCGGCGCGGCTCTTCAGATCGAGCAGGCGGCGTTCGAGCAGGGCCAGCGCCCTGTCGACCCGATCCTTGGCGGCCGTTGCTGCATCCATCCGGTCAGAACCTCCAGATTCCGTATAGAACCCGCGCGCGCGTCGGGGTAAAGCGGCGCGCCTCCCTTTTTCCGCACTCCGACGAAAGGTCCTCCCCCGTGACCGACGCAAAAGCCGTATCCGAGAAGGCCACTCCGAAGCAGATGGCGGACGCAATCCGCGTACTGGCGATGGATGGCGTAGAAAAGGCGAAGAGCGGTCACCCGGGCATGCCGATGGGCATGGCAGACGTCGCGACCGTGCTGTTCTCGAAATTCCTGAAGTTCGACGCGAGCCGCCCCGACTGGGCCGACCGCGACCGCTTCATCCTGTCGGCCGGCCATGGCTCGATGCTGATCTACGCCCTGCTGCACCTGACCGGGTACAAGGCGGCGACCAAGGAAGAGCTGTCGAACTTCCGTCAGTGGGGATCGAAGACCGCCGGCCACCCGGAGTACGGCCACATGCCGGGCGTCGAGGTCACCACCGGCCCGCTGGGTCAGGGTCTGGCCACCTCGGTCGGCTTCGCCCTGGCGGAGCGCCATCTCGCGGCGAAATACGGTGACGATCTGGTCGATCACCGCACCTGGGTCGTCGCCGGCGACGGCTGCCTGATGGAAGGCGTGTCGCAGGAGGCCATCGCCCTGGCCGGCCGCCTGAAGTTGAACAAGCTGCACGTCCTGTGGGACGACAACGACATCACCATCGACGGCAAGGTCGCCCTGTCGGACGCCACCGACCAGAAGGCGCGATTCAAGGCCGCCGGCTGGGCCGTGAAGGCGGTCGACGGCCACGACATGAAGGCCATCAAGTCGGCGCTCGCCTGGGCGACGAAGCAGGACAAGCCGACGCTGATCGCGTGCAAGACCAAGATCGGCAAGGGCGCCGCCACCATGGAAGGCAGCCACAAGACCCACGGCGCGGCGCTGGGCGCGGTCGAGATCGCAGCCACCCGTCTGGGACTGGCCTGGGATCACGATCCGTTCGAGATGCCGGAAAACATCCTGTCGGCCTGGCGCAAGGTCGGCCGCAAGGGCGCCAAGGCCCGCAAGGCTTGGGAAGCCCGCCTCAAGGACTCGTCGCAGGCCGCAGACTTCACCCGCGCCATGAAGGGCGAGCTGCCGGACAATGCCTTCGCCAAACTGGACGCGAAGATCGCCGAACTGGTCGAGACCAAGCCGGCGCAGGCCACGCGCCAGTCGTCGGGCGCGGCTCTGGATGAGCTGTTCGCGGCCGTGCCGGAACTGATCGGCGGCTCGGCCGACCTGACCGGCTCGAACAACACCTTCGTCAAGGACACCCCGATCCTTGACGCCCCGACCTATGAGGGTCGCTACATCAACTACGGCATCCGCGAGTTCGGAATGGCCGCGGCGATGAACGGTCTGGCCCTGCACGGCGGCGTCATCCCTTACGGCGGCACCTTCATGGTGTTCTCGGACTACAGCCGCCCCGCCATTCGCCTCGGCGCCCTGATGGGCGTGCGCGCGGTCCACGTCCTGACGCACGACTCGATCGGCCTGGGCGAAGACGGCCCGACGCACCAGCCGGTCGAGCATCTGGCCGCCCTGCGCGCCATTCCGAACCTGCTGGTCTTCCGCCCGGCCGACACGGTCGAAGCCATGGAAGCCTGGAAGATCGCCTTGCAACACAAGGACAAGCCGTCGGCCCTGGCCTTGTCGCGTCAGAAGACGGCCGCGGTCCGCACCATTGCCTCGTCCGGGAACCTGACGGCCAAGGGCGCCTATGAGCTGAAGGCCGCCAACGGCGTCGCCAAGGTCACCGTGTTCGCCACGGGAACGGAGGTTCCGCTGGCCCTCAAGGCGGCCGAGACGCTGGAAGCCGAAGGCACGCCGACCCGCGTGGTGTCGGTCCCCTGCTTCGAGCTCTTCTTCCAGCAGCCCAAGGCCTATCAGGACAAGGTCATCGGCCGCGGCACCGTCCGCATCGCCGTCGAGGCCGCGATCCAGCAGGGCTGGGAGCGCTTCATCGGCGAGGACGGCGGCTTCGTCGGCATGGACGGGTTCGGCGCCTCGGCCCCGGCGGAAGTCCTGTACGAGAAGTTCGGAATCACGGCCGAGGCCGTGGTCGCCGCCGCCAAGGCTCGGCTCTGATCCATGAGCCGCCTCGGCGCCGTCAGCCTGCTGGTCCGGGACTATGACGAGGCCATCGCCTTCTATGGCGGGACGCTGGGCTTCGATCTGACCAGCGACCTCGACATGGGCGGCGGCAAGCGCTGGGTGACGGTGACGCCGAAAGGCGGGCAGACGGCGCTGCTGCTGGCGAAGGCGACGACGCCGGAGCAGGTCGCGCGTATCGGCGATCAGGCCGGCGGCCGGGTCTGGCTGTTTCTCGAGACCGATGACTTCGCGCGGGACCACGCCGCGTGGACGGCGGCTGGCGTGACCTTTCGCGAGGCGCCGCGACACGAGCCTTATGGCGTGGTGGCGGTGTTCGAGGATCTGTACGGCAACGCCTGGGATCTGATCCAGCCGGCGGGAGGCCTGTGATGCTGCGTCTGCTCTTCGCCCTGCTCGGACTCATGGCGTTCGCGGCCCCGGCTGCAGCGCAAACTCCGGTGCCGACGCCGATCGTCATCGGCCAGTCCTTCGCCTTGCCCTCGACCACCTATGGCGGGACGCGCGAGATCAATGTCTGGCTGCCGCCCGGCTACGAGCAATCGGGCCAGGCCTATCCGGTGCTCTATCTGCTGGACGGTGGCGTGACCTGGCAGGATTTCCACCACATCTCGGGCCTGGCACAGCTGGGCACGGTCAACGGCGCCACGCGCGATGTGATCGTGGTCGGGATAGCCAGCGTCGACCGGCGCAACGAACTGGCCCTGCCGACCGAGAATGCGGAACTGATCGCCCGCTACCCGACGCAGGGTCAGTCGGCGCGATTCCGCCAGTTCCTCACCGACGAGGTCTTGCCCTTCGTCGAGGCGCGCTATCGCACCAATGGCGAGACGGCGCTGATGGGGGAGTCGCTGGCCGGCCTGTTCGTGGTCGAGACCTTCCTGAAGGAACCGCAGATATTCGACGGCTACGTCGCCGTCAGCCCCAGCCTGTGGTGGGACGGCGGACGACTGGCGCAGCAGGCGGGCGCTCACCTGCGCGACCATTCCAACGATCCGCGCACCCTGATCCTGACCATCGGCGACGAGGGCGGGGAGATGCAGGCGGCCATGGACATTCTGGTAGGCAACCTGCGCGACTTCGCCATGCCCGGCGTGACCTGGACCTATGAGCCGCGCCCGACCGAAAGCCACGCGACCATCTACCATGGCGCGGCGCTGGACGCCTTTCGCCGCCTGTACGCCCTGCCCGCCCCAGAGTGACCCCGGAGACGACCATGAAACTCGGCACCCCGCTTTCCGACACTGCCGTGCGCGTGATGCTGCTGGGCTCCGGCGAGCTGGGCAAGGAGGTCGCGATCGAGCTGCAGCGGCTCGGCGCCGAGGTGATCGCGGTGGACCGCTATCCGAATGCCCCGGCCATGCAGGTGGCGCACCGCAGCCATGTCATTCCGATGACCGATCCGCAGGTGCTGAACGGCGTCATCATGGCGGAAGCGCCGCACATCATCGTGCCGGAGATCGAGGCCATCGCCACTGATGTGCTGGCGGGTGTCGAAGCGGCCGGTATGGCCACCGTCATCCCGACCGCGCGGGCGACCCAGCTGACCATGAACCGCGAGGGCATCCGCCGGCTGGCCGCCGAGGAGCTGGGCCTGCCGACCAGTCCCTATGCCTTCGCAACTTCGGCTGAGGAGTTGGCCGCGGCCGCGGGCGAGATCGGCCTGCCGGTGTTCGTGAAGCCGGTCATGTCGTCCTCGGGCAAGGGCCAGTCCTATGTCGAGGCCGCCGATCAGGTGGCTGACGCCTGGGCCTATGCCCAGTCAGGCGGGCGGGTCGAGACGGCGACGGTGATCGTCGAGGGGCGGATCGATTTCGACTTCGAGATCACCCTGCTGACCGTCCGGTCGCGCGCGGCGGACGGCACGGTGCGCACCGACTTCTGCGCGCCGATCGGCCACCGTCAGGTGAAGGGCGACTATGTCGAGAGCTGGCAGCCGCAGGCGATGACGGCCGCCGCCCTTGCCTCGGCGCAGGACATCGCCGGCAAGGTGACCGGCGCGCTGGGCGGTCTGGGCGTGTTCGGCGTCGAGCTGTTCGTGAAGGGCGACGAGGTCTGGTTCTCTGAAGTCAGCCCGCGTCCGCACGACACCGGACTGGTGACCCTGGCCACCCAGACCATGAGTGAGTTCGCCCTGCACGCCCGCGCAATCCTTGGCCTGCCTGTAGACGCCAGCCAGCGCGAGATCGGCGCCAGCGCGGTCATCTATGGCGGCATGGACGCGCAAGGCGTGGCGTTCGAGGGCGTGGCCGATGCGCTGCGCGTGCCGACAGCCGACCTGCGCCTGTTCGGCAAGCCCGAAGCCTTCGAGCGTCGCCGCATGGGCGTGGCGCTGGCGCGGGGCGAGGATATCCACCAGGCCCGCGAACGGGCGCGTGAAGCCGCCGGCAGGGTGCGGGTCGTCGCCGGCTAGCGGCTGAGAAGTTCAGCTGCGGCGCGCTCGAGGGCGACGTCGCGGCCGGCACGCAGGTCCGCCAATGGCGGCTCCACCACGATGTCCGGCGTGACGCCGACGCCTTCCAGCACGCGGCGCTTGTGGCCCGTCAGCACCATGTGCAGGCTCAGGTTCATCTCGCCGCCGTCGGGCAGATTGACCTGCCGGGACGCGATGACGGCGCCGGCGCTGGTCTCGCCGATGACCGGTCCCCGGCCGGTCTCCTGAAGAAGGGCGGCGAAGACTTCGGACGCACTGCCGGAGCCCGCCCCGACCATGATGGCGACGGGTCCATCCCAGTGACTGTCCGCGCGGACAGACTTGAGCTTCAGGTCGACGAACCGGCCATCCATGACCATGAAGACCTGTGGATCGCCATAGAGACGCGCGGTCATGTCTCCCAGCACAGCGGCGAAACCGCCGCCGTTGTCCCGCACGTCGATAATGATGCCCCGGGGCGGATCGGCGATGGCGGCGTCCATCTGTTCC
Source organism: Brevundimonas sp. (assembly GCA_016742215.1). Taxonomy (GTDB): domain Bacteria; phylum Pseudomonadota; class Alphaproteobacteria; order Caulobacterales; family Caulobacteraceae; genus Brevundimonas. The sequence continues at coordinate 207,988 of JACVCC010000002.1, read as the reverse complement.
TGGAACCACGTATGGGTCAGGCTATCGAACGCCTCGAAGCGCAGCACCAGGACGCCATCCTCGCGGCGGGTCGCATCGCGACGCTCGCGGGACGGCAGAACCACGGCGGTGATCGTCCGCCGTTGCTCGACGCCGTGCTCGTCCTCGAACACATAGCTGGCGCTCTGCCCTTCCGTGACCTGGAATGCGATCGGGTTGGTGTTGCCGTTGACGCTGACCAGCCGCCAACCGATCTGGACGCCTTCCGGGGCTGCGGGGCCATCCGGCCGCACGCGGGTCACGAAGTAGCGGTCGCCGCGCCGGACAGCCGAGAAACCGACGCTGACACCCGACTGCCCCAGCCGGATCGCCTCCTCCAGCGCGCGGTTGGTGGGCGAGGTCACGGAAGTGTGGCGGTCATCCAGTTCATCGATCACTGCCGCCAGGCGGGCGTAGAAGGTCTCTTCCGTCGGCTGGGCGACAGCCTCCGCACGCCCGGCCTGACGCATCGCGGGCCAGTCGTGGCCGTTGAAATCCCGGGCATAGTAGTGCCGCTCGATCCAACCGGTGGCGGCGTCATAGACCTTCGCGTTCAGGGCCGTGCGCTCGGTCGAGCCATCCGCCACCACCACCGGCGGCGGCAGTTCGCCCTCGCTGGCGTAGGGCAGGCTCTGGCAAGCCGCCAGCGCCCAGATCAGGCCGAGAAGGAGAAGCCCTCGAACCGCCTTCACGGGGCCTGCACGCGCACAATGGCTATATCGCGCGCCGGACGGTCCCCAAGGGCGGCGATGGCGACGTCGAGGGCCGGATCCCGGCCGGCGCGACGATCTTCGCGAGTCACGGTCGCGGACAGGTCCGGCGTAACGCCATGCTTCTCGAGCCGCACACCGCCGCTGGTGACGAAGTCCGCCCGACTCAGTGTCAGGCGACCACCATCCGGCAGACGCGTTTCCTGTGAGATGAGCACCGCGCCGGCAGTCGGCTCGCCTACGACGACAGCCCGTCCGGCCTCCTGCAAGGCCGCCGGCGTCAGCTCCGCCGCGCTCCTGCTGGATCCGTCCACCAGAATGGCAAGATCATTGGCCACGGGCTGGTCGAGATCGCCGCATCCGCCGCCCGTCCGCATCACGACGCGGCGGCCCGACCGGGAGGTGCGCGTCGCCCACGCCCGGTCATTGGGCAGGAAGCAGCTGAGGACGGCGTCGGCCTCCAGAAGGCGGCCACCGGGGTTTCCCCGCATGTCGATGACAACATCCGTATCAGGCGCCAGACCGGCCAGCTGATCGCCCATCCAGCGCCCCAGGCCCGGCTCGAAGCCCTCGATCCGCAGCACCATCACCCCCGGCCGCGGCGTATCGGCGATGAAGGCCGGGCGCGGTTCCATCACCACCGGTGTGAGGGCCAGCGGGCGTTGCGCGCCCTCTTCGTCGGTGAACGTCAGATGCAGGGTTCGGCCCTCGACCACATCCTGCTCCGGGCTCCAGCCGTCATCGGCGAGGACCAGACGCCATCCCTCCGAGATGCCGGCCGTTGCGGCGGGCGAGCCGGTCCGAACGGACTCCACCGTGTACTCGGCCGGACGTTCGGGATCAGGCCGCAGGGTCACGCCGATAGCGGCGCGGCGCTCTCGAAGCTGGTCCTGACGGCGGGCGACCGCCGGCGGCGCTGCCCCGGCGTGGTCGTCGTTCAGCAGGCGCAGCATCTCGCCGATGGCCGCATAGAGAGCCCTGTCGTCAGTGGCGGCGATTGCGCGGGGGCGGAAGGTGCGCCGGGCCTCGTTCCAGTCGACGCCATGAAGGCCCGGATCGTAGTACTGTCCCCGCACCTCGGCCCAGACTTGGTCGAAGACCCGCTGGTTCATCCGCGCGCGATCCCTGTCAGGCCGAACGGCGACACCCGTTGCGACATCGGATTTCTCGCCCGCAAATGCCGGCGCCGCGCCGGCCGCAAGGGCCAGCGCGGCTGACAGCGTCAGTCGAAGAAACAGGCGACGGAGAGGCATCGCCTTACGTTAGGACGACATCCTGATGTCGGCCAAATCACGAAATCGCCGAACGCGGATCACTCCGCGTCTTCACGTCGCTCGATGCGGTGGGTGAAGACCCGGACATCGCCTTCACCGCGCTCGCCCTCCTCGATGAAGCCCGAGCCGTCCTTGTCGGCGCGTGTGAACGCTTCACGGAGCGGAGCCATAAACTCGGCCTCGCTGACCTTGCCATCGCCGTCGGTGTCCAGCCGGGCGTTGCCGGGCCCGCCAAGGTGGATCGCCTCCACGCGACGGTTAGCGTGCATTCCTTCGTGGCGTTCGAGGATCATCTGCCCCGGCTCTCCGCTGCGGCGAATGGTGACCTGACGCTCTCCCGGCTCCCCGCCGTCGGAAAGGATTATGGTACGGTCGCCCTCGCGGTGGAACTCGACCTCCGGGCCACCGGGGGCGCCGGGGCGCCGCATCTCGAACCGGTGCGGTCCCGGACCGCGCATCACGGTGATGTCTTCATCTCCGCCCATCATTCGCGGCAGCTCATCACCCGACAGACGGCCGTCGCCGTTCCGGTCCATCCGGGCAAAGGCGTCGTTCAGCGGCGCGGAGAACTCCTCACGCGTCACCTCGCCATCCTCGTTGGCGTCCAGCCGACCATGCGCGCCGTCGCCACTCGTTACGAAGGCAAAGCGGGTTTCCCGCTCAGGCGTGGGCGGCGGCGGGGGCGGGTCCTGCATGAGGATGGCGGTCAGGGCGATGAGCGTCAGCATGGATATCTCCTGGAGTCTCCAGCCTTGATGCGCGCGCTCGCTTTCTTCCGTGTTTCAGCCGAGGCGCCAATTGTTTCAACGCTGAAATGACGCCGCCGCGTCGCTCGTTCAGAATGCCTCGATGCAGTCAGACGCCTCTCGCATTCTCGTCGTCGACGACGACCCCGGCATCCGCGAGGTGCTGTGCGACTATCTGGTCCAGCACGGCTACGACGCGCGTGGAGCGGCATCAGCCGCGGAGATGGATCGCGAGATCGCCACCCGAGCGCCGGACCTGATCGTGCTGGATTTGATGATGCCGGGCGAGGATGGCCTGTCCGTCTGCCGCCGCATGGCCGGCAAGGGGCCGCCGATCGTGATGCTCAGCGCCATGGGCGAGGACACTGACCGGATCATCGGGCTGGAGCTCGGGGCTGATGACTATCTCGCCAAGCCCTGCAATCCGCGGGAACTTCTGGCCCGCGTTCGAGCGGTTCTGCGTCGTCCGCGGGAAGAGGCAGGCAATGAGGGGCCGGCGCTGACCTTCGCGGGGTGGAGACTGGATCTGCTACGGCGCGAACTGACCCGCCCCGACGGGCAGATGGTCGCGCTGTCGGCCGGCGAGTTCGCCCTGCTGCGGGCCTTCGCGGAGCGGCCCGGCCGGGTGATGACCCGCGACCAGCTGCTCGAGCGCGCACGCGGCGCCGACGCCGACGTCTTCGACCGGGCCATGGACGTCCAGATCAGCCGTCTGAGGAAGAAGCTGGACGACGGCTCCGGGCTGGAGCTGATCCAGACCCTGCGCGGCGAAGGCTATATGTTCGATGTGAAGGTCGAGCGGCAGAGGGGCGCGGATTGAAGCGTCCCACGTCCTTCCCCGTCCTGTTCCAGGTCGCCGCACTGGCCGCCGCGGCTGTGATCATGTCCCAGGCTGTAGCGTTCGGGGTGATCCTGCTGGCGCCCGAACCCCGTCCGGCCGGGTTCAGCATCGACGCCGCGGCGCGAGCGCTGAAGGGTGAACCGGCCGAGACCAATGACGGCCGGCCGCTTCGTAGACGGATCACGGACAGGCCGCCGCCCGTGAACGAGAGAGACGCCGGAGATCCGATCGCCATGGTGCTGACGGGCGCCCTGGCGCAGCGGCTGGACGGCGCCGAGAAACATATCCAGGTCTCGGTCCATCGCCCGGAGCCCCGTCGCCGGGGAGAGACCGCCCCACTCCCCTTCCCCACCCGATCCCACGTCTTCGTTCGCCCGGAACCCGGGCAGGCGCCCGAGACGAGGGATGCCGGTCCGCAGAACGTCACGGTTACCCGGCAAGGAGTGGCCGAGTTCCGGTTGCAGCGACGCGGCGCCCCCGGCGTTCAGATGAATTCGTCGGTCCAACAGTTCACCATCCTGGCCGACCGCCTGACCTTCGCTCCCTTCACCGCCGCCGTTCAGATGCCCGATGGGCGCTGGGCCGTGGTTGAACCTCCCCGCAGCCTGCTATCGCCCTGGCAGAAGAACCTGCTGATCGCCCTGGCGATCTCGGCCGTCCTGCTGGCGCCGCTCGTGTGGTGGATGGCCCGGCGGCTGACCCGGCCGATCCGGGTGTTCGCCGACGCTGCCCAGCGGCTGGGCGCCAACCCGGAAACCGATCCGCTGGCGCCGTCCGGTCCGCGCGAGGTGCGCACCGCCATCGACGCCTTCAACGACATGCAGTCCTCGCTGCGCAATCACATGCGTCAACGCACCCAGACCGTGGCGGCGATCGCCCACGACCTGCGCACGCCCCTGACCCGCTTGCGCTTCCGTGCGGAACAGGCGCCAGAGACAGTGCGAGACAGGATGGTCTCGGACATCGAGGAGATGGACGCCCTGATCGCCCAGGCCATGGCTTTCGTGCGCGGCGAGACTACGCCGGAGCGCCGGGAGTTGCTGGATCTGGACGCTCTCGCCGCGGACTGCGCCGCGGGCTTCGTTGAAACCGGCGCACCCGTGACATTCGATGGCGGCGGCGAGCTGCCGGTGCTGTCCGACCCTGCGGCCCTGCGCCGGGCCCTCGCCAATCTGATCGGCAATGCGATCCAGTATGGCGGCGTTGCGCGGGTGAAAGCCTTCGTCGCCGATGGACGAGCCACGGTCACGATCGAGGACGACGGTCCCGGCCTGCCGGACGACGAGCTGGAGACCGTGTTCGAGCCCTTCCATCGGGCCGAGCGGTCGCGCAATCGCGAGACCGGCGGCGCCGGTCTCGGCCTTACCATCGCCCGTCAGGCCGCCCGCGCCCACAACGGCGACGTTACCCTGTCCCGGCGCGCCGAGGGCGGTTTGACTGCGCGACTGACCCTGCCTCTGCATCGCAACTGAACGCCACAGCGTTACAGTTGATCACGGCTTGTTACAGGTGCGGGGTTGAATCCCCGCGCGCCCGGTTCCATTGAAGCGCCGACAATCCACATCGCGCTTCCAGGGAGCCCGCCTCATGACCGTCCGCGTCGCCATCAATGGCTTTGGCCGTATCGGCCGCCTTGTCCTCCGTTCGATCGTCGAGCATGGCCGTCGCGACATCGAGGTGGTGGCGATCAACGATCTGGGCCCGGTGTCCACCAACGCCCACCTCCTGAAGTACGATTCGGTCCACGGCCGCTTCCCCGGCACGGTCGAGCACGGCGACGACTGGATCGACGTCGGCATGGGCAAGATCAAGGTGACCGCCGAGCGCGACCCGGCCAACCTGCCGCACAAGGACCTGAACGTCGATATCGCGTTCGAATGCACCGGCATCTTCACCTCGAAGGACAAGGCTTCGGCCCACCTGAAGGCCGGCGCCAAGCGCGTCCTGGTCTCGGCCCCGGCCGATAACGCCGACAAGACCATCGTCTTCAAGGTCAACCACGAGACCCTGACCGCCGACGACATCGTCGTCTCGAACGGCTCGTGCACCACCAACGCCCTCGCCCCGGTGGCCAAGGTGCTGAACGACCTGTTCGGCATCGAGCGTGGCTATATGACCACCATCCATGCCTACACCGGCGACCAGCCGACGCTGGATACGATGCACAAGGATCTGTACCGCGGCCGCGCCGCCGCCCTGTCCATGATCCCGACCTCGACCGGCGCCGCAAAGGCCCTGGGCCTGGTGCTGCCGGAACTGAAGGGCAAGCTGGACGGCTCGTCGATCCGCGTCCCGACCCCGAACGTCTCGGTCGTCGACCTGAAGGTCGTCGCCGGTCGCGAGGTCACCGTCGAAGAGATCAACGCCGCGCTGCAGGCGGCCGCCGATGGCCCGATGAAGGGCGTCCTGTTCACGACCAATGATCCGGTCGTGTCCACCGACCTGAACCACATCGCCGCCTCGTCGACCGCCGCCCTGCCGCAGACCCAGGTCGTCGACGGCAAGCTGGCCCGCGTGCTGAGCTGGTACGACAACGAGTGGGGCTTCGCGACCCGCATGAGCGACACCGCCCTGCAGATGGCGAAGTTCCTCTAAGAACCGAGGCGAGTCCCGGGTATGCTGCTGATCCTCGGCATACCCGGCTTTCTCCAGGCCGCGCTGGTCACCCTGCCATGGTCTGCCCTGGCTCTCGCCATCTGGGGAATCATCGTCTGGCGGCTACTCGGGCGCAGACCTGCGGAGCAACCTGAGCCAGGAGCGTTTGCCGCGAGAGGCTGCGCTGCGACGCCGCTAGTCCTGTCAGGCCTCTTGATCCCCTGGCTGACCGCGCTCTGGCCCGCCCCTCTGGCCTCACTGCTGTTCTGGTGTGCTCCAGCCCTGCTCGCGGCTTTAGCGGTTTCCGGCAGCCGGGAGCATGCCTATTACGGTCGTGGCGCTATCGCGATTTTTGCGCCACTCGCAGCATTTCAAGTTCAGCTGATGGTCTATGGCGCCTTGCTGTTCATCGGCCACATCCTCAACGGAGGCAGCCCAATATGACGTTCCGCACCCTCGACGACGCCACCGACCTCGCCGGCAAGACCGCTCTGGTCCGGGTGGATTTCAACGTTCCGATGGAGGGCGGCAAGGTCACGGACGACACCCGCCTGCGCGTCGCCCTGCCGACGATCGAGAAGCTGCGCAACGCAGGCGCCAAGGTCGCCCTGCTGGCCCACTTCGACCGTCCGAAGGGCCAGCGCGTGCCGTCGATGAGCCTGAAGCCCGTCGTCGATGATCTGGAACAACTGGTCGGCGGGCCCGTCCGCTTCGCCGACGACTGCGTGGGCGACGAGGCGAAGTCCGTACTGGCCGATCTCGACGCCGGCGGCGTGGTGCTGCTGGAGAACGTCCGCTTCCACGCAGGCGAGGAGAAGAACGACCCGGCCTTCGCGAAACAACTGGCGGAACTGGGTGACATCTACGTCAACGACGCCTTCTCAGCCGCGCACCGCGCCCATGCCTCGACCGAAGGCCTGGCCCGCCTGCTGCCCGCCTATGCCGGCGAGTCCATGCGTCGCGAATTGGAAGCGCTGGATGCGGCGCTCGGCAATCCTGTGAAGCCGGTGCTCGGCATCGTCGGCGGCGCCAAGGTCTCGACCAAGCTGGACCTGCTGCAGAACCTAGTCGGCAAGCTGGACCGCCTCGCCATCGGCGGGGGCATGGCCAATACCTTCCTCTACGCCCAGGGTGTCGACATCGGCGGCTCGCTGGCCGAGCGCGACATGGCCGACACCGCCCGCGCCATCCTCGCCGAGGCCGAGGCCAAGGGCTGCGAGATCCTGCTGCCGATCGACGTGGTCGTCTCCACCGAGGTCAAGCCGGGCGCAGAGACCCGCACTGTCCTCGCCCGCGAGCCCATCGGCGATGAGGAGAAGATCCTCGACGCCGGTCCGCTCACGGCCGAAAAGCTGATCAAGGCCATGGCCCTGTCCAAGACCCTGATCTGGAACGGCCCGCTGGGCGTGTTCGAGGTTCCGCCGTTCGACGCCGCGACCGTCAGGGCGGCGAGGGCCGCGGCCGAACTGGTCAAGGCGAACGCCCTGATCGCCGTAGCCGGCGGTGGCGACACCGTCGCGGCCATGCACCACGCGGGCGTGGTCGACGACATGACCTTCGTCTCGACCGCCGGCGGCGCCTTCCTCGAGTGGATGGAAGGCAAGCCCCTGCCCGGCGTCGAGGCGCTGAACGCCTGACGTGGCAACGTTGGCACAGCCCGGCCGCCGGGCGCGCCGCGACTGTAACAATGCGTGACTTCGGCGCACCGCGGGGCTAGAGGTTCCGCAAAACAAACAGGGCTTGGGAGATACCTGATGGCGCGCATCACGCTGCGGCAACTGCTCGATCACGCGGCTGAGGAAGGCTACGGCCTGCCCGCGTACAACATCAACAACATGGAGCAGGGTCTGGCCATCATGGAGGCCGCGCATGAGGTCAATGCGCCGGTCATCATCCAGGCCTCGCGCGGCGCCCGCAGCTACGCCAACGATATCGTTCTGGCCAAGCTGATCGACGCCCTCGCGGAACTCTATCCGCACATCCCGGTCTGTATGCACCAGGACCACGGCAACGGCCCGGCCACCTGCGCCACCGCCATCCAGTACGGCTTCACCTCGGTGATGATGGACGGTTCGCTGGAAGAGGACGCCAAGACCCCGGCCAGCTACGAATACAACGTCGACGTCACCCGCCGCGTCACCCAGATGGCCCACTCCTGCGGCGTCTCGGTCGAAGGCGAGCTGGGCGTGCTGGGCTCGCTTGAAACCGGCATGGGCGAGGCTGAGGACGGCCACGGCTTCGAGGGCAAGCTGGACCACTCCGCCCTGCTGACCGATCCGGATCAGGCCGTCGACTTCGTCCGCGCGACCAAGGTCGACGCCCTTGCCATCGCCATGGGCACCAGCCACGGCGCCTACAAGTTCAGCCGCAAACCGGACGGCGAAGTTCTGGCCATGAACGTGATCGAGGAAATCCACCGTCGCCTGCCGGACACCCATCTGGTCATGCACGGCTCCTCGTCGGTGCCGCAGGACCTGCAGGACATCATCAACCAGTACGGCGGCCAGATGCCCCAGACCTGGGGCGTGCCTGTCGAGGAAATCCAGCGCGGCATCAAGCACGGCGTGCGCAAGATCAACATCGACACCGACAACCGGATGGCCATCACGGGCGCCATCCGCAAGGTGCTGGCCGAGAAGCCGGGCGAGTTCGACCCGCGCGCGTATCTGAAGCCGGCAAAGGAAGCGATGCGCAAGCTGTGCATCGAGCGCTACCAGCAGTTCGGCTGCGAGGGTCAGGCCTCGAAGATCAAGCCGCTGTCGACCGCGCAAATGGCCAAGCGCTACGCGTCCGGCGAACTGGACCCGCACTTCGGCGGCGCCGCGGCCAACGCCGCTTGATCAGGAAATGAGACTACGGCGGCTCACCAGCCGCCGTAGATCCGTTCGAACCGGCGCCGGACGGCCCGCTCCTCGCGCTCAGCCTCGTCCAGCGCATCCTGCGCCCGCCGCCAGTCGCGCTCCTCGTTCTCACGCTCCTGCCGGATCTCGCGGATGCGGTTGCGTATCGCGTCGCGTTGCTCGTCCGTCAGCCCCTCGGCGCGCAGCTCACGCTGCTTGGCCTCGACCTTGTCATCCAGGTCTTCCAGCCTTGATCCGTGACTGTCGACGGTGCTGCGTGCGCTTTCGACCGCTGACTCCGCTGCGTGCACCACGCGGCCGTCTTCCCAAGCCGGAACGAACCGCGCCTCAAGGTCCGCCGGACATACACCGCCGTAGCTGTTGCCCTCGCGTCCCTCCGCGAAGCCGCGCTCGGGCGTGCAATAGACCAGCACGCCCTGGGACCAGCCGCCGCGATAGGCTGCATCGTCGGGAACCACGCCATGCTTCGCGCAGGCGTCGGCATGCTCGCCCAGCCGGCTCGGCGTCGCTCCGGCCGAGCCATCGGCATACCCCCGACCTGTCCAGTCCCCGGCCAGGCATTCTTCCTTGCTCATGCTCGCGCAACTGCCCAGCGCGCACAGCGCGCCCGCGGCCAGACCTGCGATCAGAAATGTGCGCATCGCGCCCTCCCCCGAAGACCGTTTCCAGCCTGCATCAACCCGCGCCAACGGCCAAGCTGCGTTTGACGGCGTCCGTGTTCGTCATGCATGACCATGAGGACGTGTCGGACGAACCTCTCCTTGCCGAAGATGACGAGTCGACTGTGCTGGAAGCACGGATCGAGACCTCCGGCCTACGTCTGGACAAGGCCTTGGCCGAAGCCTTTCCGACCCTGTCCCGTGCACGCATCCAGGCCCTGCTCGCCGAGGACGCCATCACCCGCGACGGCCAGTCTGTCTCGAGCGGTTCAGCGAAGGTCTCGCCGGGCCTCTACACCATCACCCTGCCTCCGGTCGCGCCCGCCGAGCCTCAGCCCGAAGCGATCCCCCTGACCGTGCTCTACGAGGATGCGGACCTGATCGTTATCGACAAGCCTGCGGGCATGGCTGCCCACCCGGCCCCCGGCAGCGAAACCGGCACCCTGGTCAACGCCCTGCTGGCCCACTGCGGTGACAGCCTGTCCGGCATCGGCGGCGTCGCACGGCCCGGCATCGTCCACCGGCTCGACAAGGACACGTCCGGCGTCATGGTCGCCGCCAAGACGGATCGCGCCCACGCCGGCCTGTCGGCCCTGTTCGCGACGCATGACATCGAACGCACCTACATCGCCCTGACCCGCGGCGCGCCCTCTCCCGCGAAAGGTCGGATCGATACGCAGATCGGCCGCTCGACCTCTGATCGGAAAAAGATGGCGGTGCTCAAGTCCGGCGGCCGCAACGCCATCACCGACTATGTCGTTCAAGCCACCTTCGGAGAGCCTGCCCGCGCCGGCGGAGCCCCGCTGGCCGCCCGCGTCGCCTGCACCCTTCACACCGGACGCACTCACCAGATCCGGGTTCACCTCGCCTCAAAGGGCGCGCCCATCCTCGGCGATCCCGTCTATGGCTCAGGCAGCCCCGCCGCGCCCGTCCGCGCCGCCATCGCCGAGGCCAGTCTTGGCCGGCAGGCGCTCCACGCTGCTGTCCTCGGCTTCGTTCACCCAGTGACGGGCGAAGAACTCCGCTTCGAGACCCCGCTGCCGACAGACATGCTGGCGCTGGAAGCCCTCCTCTCCACCCTGTGATCCCGTAGGACCAACATGACTGACGCCCTCGACCCCGAAATCCACGACAACGCCGGGGCCAAACGGTACGAGCTCAAGGTCGGAAGCGAGGTGGCCGTGGTCACCTACAACCTGTCCGAACCCAATCTGATGATCACCGAGACCCTCGTCCCGGTCCCGCTGGAAGGTCAGGGCCTCGCCAGCCGCCTTGCGAAGCATGTCATCGCCGACGCCCGGGCCCGGGGCCTCGTGATCCTTCCGGTCTGTCCGTTCTTCTCCGCATACTTCCAGAAGCACCCTGAGCACGCCGACGTCGTGCATCCGACCTATCGCCAGATTCTCGGGCTCCAGTAGTCCGTCTTGATTCAGAACTGACTATCCGCTATATACTCCCTCGTTCGGTGCAGTGGCGCCGGGGCAACGGTCACGCTTTCGTGTGACGATCCGCCTCTGACAAAGACGGAAACCCGACCCTATCTCATCGGTTGAGGGGTGAGGCGATGGCGCACATTGGGTGGCCATTTCCGTTGGACCCGCTCGTTGAATACGGTCGGAGGGACCAGACTGATGGCAAATAGCACGCTCGCGGTGATGTCGCCTGAACAGGGACTGTCGCGATACCTGACCGAAATCCGCAAGTTCCCGATGTTGGCGAAGGACGAGGAGTTCATGCTCGCCAAGCGCTGGACGGAACACCAGGACCCCGAGGCCGCGCACCGCCTCGTGACCTCTCACCTGCGCCTCGTGGCAAAGATCGCCATGGGTTATCGCGGCTACGGCCTGCCGATCGGCGAGGTGATCTCCGAGGGCAACGTGGGCCTGATGCAGGCGGTCAAGAAATTCGATCCGGACAAGGGCTTCCGCCTGGCGACCTACGCCATGTGGTGGATTCGCGCGTCCATTCAGGAATACATCCTGCGCAGCTGGTCGCTCGTGAAGATGGGCACCACCGCCGCGCAGAAGAAGCTGTTCTTCAACCTTCGCAAGGCCAAGAGCCAGATTTCGGCCTTCGAGGAAGGCGATCTGCATCCGGAGCACGTTGAGGCCATCGCCACCAAGCTGGGCGTGACCCACGAGGACGTCATCAGCATGAACCGTCGCCTCGGCGGCGACGCCTCGCTGAACGCCCCGCTGCGCGCCGACGGCGAAAGCGAATGGCAGGATTGGCTTGCCGACGACGATGCCGTCTCACAGGAGACGGCTCTGGCCGAGAACGAGGAAAAGTCGCTTCGCATGGGCCTGCTGCAGGAAGCCATGGAAGAGCTGACCGATCGCGAGAAGCACATCCTCACCGAACGTCGCCTCAAGGACGATCCGGTCACTCTGGAAGAACTCGCCGGCCAGTACGGCGTCTCTCGCGAGCGCGTCCGCCAGATCGAGGTGCGCGCCTTCGAGAAGCTCCAGAAGGCCATGCGCGCCGCCGCCGAGGAACGGAATCTCGTCGACGCGTAAAGTCTCGGCGAGCCTCGCGCTCAAGCAGCGAGCGGCCGCGGCGCTCGCGTCAGCGCACTAAAAGACAACGAAGGCGGGCGCTCAGCCCGCCTTTTTCGCAGGGGTCGCGGCCTGATGCATGGCCAGCAGACCACCGATCGGCGCCGACAGCGTTTCCTTGGTCGCCTGACCTGAGGCAAGACTGACTTCCAGCGCGCCGACCGCGACGGCGAGACGCGAGTCCGACACCTTCATCGCCACGGCCTTGAGCGCCGACGCCTGCTCGCGGATCGACCGCACGGCCTGCATCGGATCCGCATCGAACTGATCCAGCGAGGCCGCGAGGATCCGCATGGCCTGATCCTTGGCCTCGTCGATCGCCGCTGCCCCAGTTGCTGCCTTGTCCGTGCGACGCTTCGACGGACCGGAGTATTCGCCCGAGTTGAACCGCCGACGGTCCGGACCGACATAGCCGACCGCCTCGATCCAGTTGCGCGGCTTCAGCGCCACATTCTCCACCCGCTTCAGCAGGTCTCCGCCCGTAAAGGGCTTTCGCAAGAACTCGTGGACGCCGGCGTCGCGCGCGCCGAGGATCGTCGTCGCCGTCGCCTCGGACGTGATCATGATGATCGGGGCCCGGCGGCACTCGAGATCCGAGCGACGCAGCTTGCGCGCCAGACTTTCACCATCAAGACCCGGGCCTGACCGTTCAGTGAAAACGATGCCGGGCTCAAGGGCGGCGGCGGCCTTCATGGCCGTCGCTTCATCTGTCGCGGTGATGACGTCACGCGCACCGAGCGCCTTGACGATGTCGTGAAGCAGTCTGGCTGCGTGCGGATTGGGATCGACGATCAGGGCTCTCGCCACCACGGGTTCGAGCTTGGTCAGAAGTCGACGATCGATTGCGAACACGGAGGGCTCTCCAACTGAGCCCCCGCCTTAAGCCTGCGATCGTTAAAACCGCTTGAACGCTAGGGTTTTGCCAGAACTACCCAAGGAAAGGGTCACGCATCAGGATCGTGTCGTCCCTCTGCGGACTGGTCGACAGCAGCGCCACCGGCGCGCCGATCAACTCCTCGATGCGGCGGACATATTTGATGGCGTTGGCGTTCAGGTCCTTGAAGCTACGCACGCCTCCGGTGCTCTCGCTCCAGCCTTCCAGCTCCTCGAACACCGGCTCAGCCGCCGCCTGTTCCTTCAGGCTCGACGGTAGATAGTCCAGAACCTCGCCGTTCACGCGATAGCCGACGCAGATCTTCAGCGTCTCCAGCCCGTCCAGCACGTCCAGCTTCGTCAGGGCGATGCCGTCGATACCGTTGATCGCCACCGACTGACGGACCAGCACGGCATCGAACCAGCCGCAGCGTCGTGCGCGGCCCGTGTTGACGCCGACCTCGCGACCAACGATCGCCAGATGTTCGCCGACCTCATCGTGCAGTTCGCAGGCGAACGGCCCCTCGCCGACACGGGTCGTGTAGGCCTTCACGATGCCCAGCACATAGCCGACGCCCCTCGGGCCGATGCCCGACCCCGCCGCGGCCTGGCCTGCGACAGTGTTGGAGCTGGTCACATAGGGATAGGTGCCGTGGTCCACGTCCAGGAAGGCGCCCTGCGCGCCTTCGAACAGCACCCGCTTGCCGCCCTTCTGAAGACCATCCAGCACGCGCCAGGCCGGCTTCACAAACGGGAGGATCTTCGGCGCGATCTCCAGCAGTTGCGCCAGCAGCGCCTCCGGATCGATAGGTTCCAGCCCGAGGCCGGCCCGCAGCGGATCATGGTGCGAGCGCAGGCGTTCGATCTTGACCTTCAGGTCGTCCTCGTTGGCGAGGTCGCAGACACGGATCGCGCGGCGGCCGACCTTGTCCTCGTAGGCCGGGCCGATACCGCGACCCGTAGTGCCGATCTTGGCGCCCGGTGCACTGGCGGCCGCCTCGCGCGCCACATCCAGCGCCGGATGGATCGGCAGGATCAGGCAGGCGTTGTCGGCGACGGTCAGGATCTCGGGGCTGATGTCGACGCCCTGCGCCTTGATGCCCTCGATCTCCTTCACCAGGTGCCACGGGTCGACGACGACACCGTTGCCAATGATCGACGGCTTGCCCTGCACCACGCCCGACGGCAGCAGCGCCAGCTTGTAGACCTGCTCACCGACAACCAGCGTGTGTCCGGCGTTGTGACCGCCCTGGAAGCGAACCACCGCATCGGCGCGGTTCGACAGCCAGTCGACGATCTTGCCCTTGCCCTCGTCGCCCCACTGGGCGCCGACCACCGCGACATTCGCCAAGGTTCACTCTCCGCTGACCGATTTTTCGGAACGGGCGCAGCCTATAGCGGGGGAATCGCCGGGTGTCGCGCCGAAGACGGATTATTCCGCGATCGCCGTCTCGAACGCCCAGTCCAGCCAGGGCGTCAGCGCCTCGATATCCGCCGTCTCGACCGTGCAGCCGCACCAGACGCGCAGCCCGGCCGGCGCATTACGGTGCCCCTCGATGTCGAAGGCCGCACCCTCGTCCTCGACCAGCGCCTTCATCAGGGTGATCAGCGCGCGTCGCGCGTCGTCTTCCATCGCCTCGACGCGCGGATCGACGATCTTCAAACAGACCGAGGTCGTTGACCGGATCTCCGGCGTCTCGGCCAGATACTCGACCCACGGCGTCCGCTTCACCCAGGCGGCCAGAGCGGCGGCATTGGCGTCGGTGCGTGCGATAAGCGCCTCCAGCCCTCCGGCGGCCAGCGCCCAGTCGACCGCGTCGATCCAGTCCTCCAGCGTCCAGACCGAGAAGGTGTTGATCATCGACCCGGTCGCCAGCGTCCGGTCGAACCCCTTGTCATCGCGCAGGCGCAACACCTTGGGCACGCTGCGCGGCGGCGCATAGCGATCCAGCCGCCCCACCGCCCTCGGCGACAACGCCGCCACGCCCAGCCCGGCCTCGCCGCCCAGCGCCTTCTGGAAGCTGAAGGTCACCACATCCAGCTTCGCCCACGGCAAGGGCATGGCGAACGCCGCCGAGGTGGCGTCGCATATCACGATCCCCTCGCGGTCATCCGAGATCCAGTCCGCGCCCGGCGCCTTCACGCCGGAGGTCGTGCCGTTCCACGGAAAGACCAGATCCTTCTTCGGATCGACCTGCGATACGTCCGGAAATTGGCCCCAGGGCGCCTCCAGCACCTCCGGCTCCAGCTTCAGGTGTGACTTCGCGTCGGTCGCCCAGACCTTGCCGAAATTCTCGAACGCCAGAACCTGCACCGGCCGCTCGCCCAGCATGGACCACATGGCGGCCTCAACCGCGCCGGTGTCCGAGCCGGGCACATAGACCAGCACCCAGTCCGCCGGAACCTGCAGCAGTTCGCGGGTCAGCTTCAGTCCGTGGGCGAACCGCGCCACTACCTCCGGGGCACGGATGCCCCGGCCCAACAGTTCATGCGACAGCGCCTGACTGGACCACCCCGGCCGCTTGGCCGTCGGTCCGGACGAGAACCACGGGCGGGCGGGTTTCAGGTTCGGCTTGCCGCTCATCGTCTCAGTCCCTGAACGGCCGGATCGGCCCGGCGTCCCGGACCTTTTGCGCCAGCTTGTCCAGCGCCTCATCGTTCTCGGGCAGGACGATCATCAGCTTCGCCAGCAGGTCGCCCCGTTTGCCGTTGGCGAAGGCGCCGCGCCCCTTCAGCCGCATGACCTTGCCCGAGTTCGAACCCTTGGGGATCGTCAGGCTGACCGTGCCCTCAGGCGTCCGCACCGGGACCTTGCCGCCCAGCACCGCATCGTACAGCGGCACCGGCTGATCCATGGTCAGGTCCGCGCCATCACGGGTGAAGACCGGATGCGGCGTCACCTTCAGCTCAATCAGCGCATCGCCGTTGTCGCCGCCACGGCCGGGTGCGCCCTGCCCCTTCAGCCGGATCGTCTGCCCGTCGCCTGCGCCCCTCGGAATGGCGACGTCCAGCGTCCGCCCGTCCGAGAATTGGATCCGACGCGTTGCACCCGAGATCGAGTCTTCCAGACTGATCTCCAGCGTGGCCCGCACGTCCTGACCCTTGGGAGAGAAACCGCCACCACGCGCGCCGCCTGCGGCCCGGCCGCCGCCTCCGAACATGCCGAACAGCTCGTCCAGGTCGATGTTTTCGAAACCGGCGCCGCGCGGCCCGCCGCCCTGGCCGAAGGGGTTACCTCCCTGCCCGAACGGATGGCTGCGCCCGCTGCCGCCGCCGCCGAAGCCGCGGAACTGCTCGCGGCCGTCCGCATCGATCTCGCCACGATCGAACTTCGCGCGCTTCTGGGCATCGCCCAGCAGGTCGAAGGCGGCGGTGATGCGCTTGAAACGATCCTCCGCGGCCTTGTCGCCGGGGTTCTTGTCGGGGTGCAGATCCTTGGCGAGCTTGCGGAACGCCTTCTTGATCTCGTCCTGGCTCGCGCCCCGGGCCACGCCCAATTCCTTGTAGGGATCGCCCGCCACGTCGAAAGCCGCTCCGTAGAAAGATTGAGCCCGACAGTTAGGCCATCGACGGGATTCCGCAAACCGCAGCCGCGCCTTTTCCTTCAGATCAAGCCGATCGACGCCTCCGCGCCCCAGCCGTATCCCTCGCCCCGTTGCGCGACCGCCAGCCGTGCGCCCTCGGGCACGCCATCCGGAAAGTCCGCCGTCCGCTCATTGGCCGGGTATACGGCTGACACTCCATCGACCTCCCACGTTCTTACCACGGCCTCACCATCCAGCACCCGCACCCGGAACCGCATCGGGTCAACCGAGACCGCCTCGCCGTCCCAACGATCCCCGTCGATCCGGCTCCGCGCGATCCAGGACAGATTCAGCCCGCCTTCCGCCCGCGCCTTCAGCTTCAGATGAGCCGGGCTCCACGGCCGCCCGTGCACGCCCGTCGCCGTCCATGCGACCTCGCTCACGCCTGCCCCGCCGGCCGGAGCGCCCGCCGGCGCAGCCCGCCAGATCAGCGGCAGCCCGCGCTCACCACCGGCCAGCTCAACTCTCGGCATCTGCGCCTCCAGCACCACGACCAGGCTCACCTCGCCATCGGCCGCCGCCCGCGACAGCGACCGGCTCAGGCTGTCGCCTGTCGCCGCCGGACAGGCGTAGAGATCGGCCGACGGAAACTCCAGCAGCGCCAGCGTCGCCGGATCCGTCTGCGGCCGTGCGGCCGTCTCGGCCACCCAGCCCGAGCCCACCCCGGCGATCGACACCGGCTTGCGGAACACGCCCGCGGCCACCGTACGCACCGTGGCGATCTCGCGCATCGGAGAGCCCGCCATCAGCCGGCGTTCGATGGCCCGCTCGGTCTGCTCCGGCACCACGTAGCCGCCCGAGGTCGGCGCCGTCGACAGCCCCGCCTTCACCTCCAGCATCGCCCCGGCGCGCATATAGCCGTCGAAGGCCGCCTTGACCTCGGGCTGGACCGCGGAGCCGCCGCCGGGAGCCAGCTCCGGACGCCGCCCCTCGCTGACGATCCGGTCCAGCCGCGCCTGCGCCCCGGCCACCGCCTGATCGATGCGCGCGACCTTCTCCTCCAGCAGCGTATCGGCCGAGGCCTTGCGCTCGATCTCGTCCAGCCGCGCGTCATTGGCGCCTTTGAACGCCTCGAACGCCGCCATCATTTCATGCATGGCGGCGCGCGCCTCCGGCGTGGCCGGGGCCTGTTTGATCTCTTTCATTGTGTCTCCGGTGGTTGAACAACCGCAGATCGCGGTCGACGTCAGGCGGCAAGGCCGCTTGAACCTTCACTGATCCCGGCTAGGTTGCCGGGATGAACCTGCTTCTCGACAGGCTGACTCTCGTCATCCAGCACTCGATGCTCGATCGTCTTTGCGCGATGCTGGGGCCGACCTTGGGTCTGTTATTCGTGTGGCGATCGGTCTTCGGCGACGAAAGCCATTCCACCCCGCTGTACCTTGCCTTGGCAGCCTGTGTTCTTGTGAGCGGACTTGGCAGGACCCATCGTTTGGTCGCTGACGCGAAAAGCCTATCAGCGCTCCAGAGAGTTCAGCTGTCTGGCGACCCGATGATGGAAGAGATCACCGAGCCGGAAGGAGGCATCCGTCCACCCCTGTTTCTCCGCTCGGTGGTGCGATCGCTTGGGCGACCGCTTCCGGATGCGATCGGAAAGCCGTTAGGGATCATGACCGGCACCGTCTGTTGCGCGGTCGCTGTCATGGCTGCCTTCACCCCCACTTGGTTGTCCAACCGGATGCCTTCTCTGACATCTGATGTGCGCGAGACGATCTTCCTTCTCGCGACCGCCGCGCTGACCTTGCTCATGATCCTTGTCTGGGCGGTGGATCAGACCAAACGTCTTGAGAAGACCGTCGCATGACCCGCTACACCCGCCTCGAGACGGCGGTCATGTCCGCCCTGGCGCAGGATCTGCGCGGCCAGGTCCCCGACATCGCGGCCCAGTTCTCGCGCAGCCGGCCGACGATCCGGCGCAACTCCGGCTTCGGCCAGTTCACCGAGATGCTGGTCGACGCCCACCGTCCCGCGCCCGGCGGCCCCAGCGGCGACATCGGCACGGTCCACGTCGTCATGGCCGGTCTGCGCCACCCGGTCGCCTTCCGCGCCCGCGTCCGCGACGGCCGCCTGCTCGGACTGCTGGCCGACAGCTACGGTCAGGACACCCGCGGCATCGATTTCGCCGCCGTCCCATTCGACCAGATCTTCACCCTCGACGCCGGCGGCGCCCCGGTCCATTTCGCCGGCACGCATCGCCCGGAGACCGCCGCCAACCAGGCGAAGGCCCGGAACGAAGCCCGCCAGGAAGCCAGCCGTCCCCAGCCGGTGCGGCAGGCCCCGACCCAGTCCGTTCCGACCTCAGCGCCCCCGCCCCAGGTCCAGCCCGCTCCGGCTCCCGTCGCGCGTCAGGCCCCGCCGCCGCGCCAGCCTAAGCCCGCAGAGTTCAAGCCTGACCCCGACGTCATCTCCGACGAGGACCGGCTGACCATGCGCATCGGCCTGTGGGCCATGATCGGCGTGGTGGGCATGCTCCTGTTCGCCGTCTTCGGCGTCCCGCTCCCCTTCCTCGTCGTCGCCGGTTTCGTCATCGGCCGCTATTTCCAGACCGAGAAGGGCCTCATCGTCCTTCGTCGCATCCAGCAAACGATGAAGGCCGCGCAGGACGCAGCCCAGACCCGCCAGACAGGCTGAACCTCGCTCCGGGCAGCATCGGGAAGGTCACCAGCGACACCTCCCACAGGTCGACCTCGATCAGCACCCGCGCCGCGCCCTCGCGCCGCGCCCGCACGGCCCTGAAACCGATCGACAATCCGTCCATCGCCCCGGCCCTCGCCAGCGCCTGGGCGAAGCGCGCCTCGGCCGACCAGTCCATGATCCGTCCGCGCAGGAACAGGCCGCGATCGTCCTCGACCGCCTCGTCCCAAAACCCGACCACAGCCCGGCTCTCGTGCTGGTGCAGCATCCGCACTCCGGCCGCGCCGACCCGCGCCAGACTGTCCGCGAACGCCCCCCGTGCCACCACGTCCCGGTTCAGATCCGCCACGCTCCAAAGCGACGCGTAGCCCTCGATCAGGACCTCGCCGCCCATCAGAATTCCTCCAGCCGTCGCTCGATCCGCTCCACCGCCGCCCTTGTGCTCTCCGACTGCGTCTCCAGCCGCGCCAGCCGCTCGGCGACCTGCTGATGCTCGGCCACCCGCTCCTCCAGCGTCGCGATCCGAGCAGCGGCGCCGCCCGCCCAGATCAGTCCGCCGATCGCCTGCACCGCCAGCGCGGTGAGCAGCCCGACCGGAATCTTCCGTCCATCCATCGCTCACTCTCCCACCCCGGCCATCCGCCGCCGTTCCGCGTCGGTCAGGAAGCTGGCCGCATTCAGTCTCGCCCACAGGGCCTCTCGCTCGGGCTGCAGCGCCGGCACCGCCTCCAGGTCCGCCTCGATCCGCACGCCCGGGAACCTCGCCCCCAGCCATCCGGTCAGCGCCCCGGCCGCCTTGCGCGCCAGCGGCGCCACCGTCCCGCGCCAGAAGGCGGCGTTGGCCTCGCGATAGTTGGCGTATGTCGCATCGCCGGGGATCCCCAGCAGTTGCGGCGGCACCCCGAACGCCAGCGCGATCTCCCGCGCCGCCGCATGCTTGCCGGCGATGAAGTCCATGTCGGCAGGCGTCCAGCTCATCGGCTTCCAGTCCAGCCCGCCTTCCAGCACCATCGGCCGCCCGGCGTTCACCGCCCCCGCGTGCGCCTCGTCCATCTGCGCCCTGAGCGCCTCGAACTGCTCCCCGGTCAGCCGCTCGCCGTCCCGCCCGTTGAACACCAGCGCTCCCGACGGCCGCGCCGAGTTGTCCAGCAGCGCCTTGTTCCAGGCGCCCGAGGCGTTGTGCACATCGATCGCGAAGGCCGCGGCCTCCAGCGGCGAGAAGCCGTAGTGATCGTCCGTCGGGTGAAACAGCTTCAGGTGCAGCACCGGCATCCATCCGTCCGCCGCCCGACCGATCCGCACCGACCGACCGTCCACCGCATATTCATAGGCTTCAGGCCAGCCGCCCCGGCCCGGCACGACCTTCATCCGGTCGGGCCGCAGCGACCACAGCTCCTCCGGCGCCCCGTCGCCCGTCGCCTCCGCATAGGCGTTGCCCGCCGTCTGCAGCGCGCCGTACAGCCCCTCCAGCCATTCCGCCCCCGACTGCTCGGGATTGGGCCGCGCCAGCAGCGTCGCCAGCGGATGGTCGTCGGTCCGCACCCCGTCGGCGAACACGACCAACGGCGTCGCCGCGGCCGCCTCGGCGATCATCCGCACGCAGCGATAGGCCACCGGATTCTTGCCGAACCCCTCGCTGGCCAGGCTGGCGTAGTCCCGCGGCGTCCACCGCGCCCTCCCGCCACCGGCGTATGCGATCAGCGCGCCCGTCCGACTGTCCTTCACCTCAGGCGCGCCTTCGCGCCGCCGACCCGTCAGGGGCCACCGCCAGTTCCGCATGATGATTTTCCTTCTTCTCCCTCCCCCTCGGGGAGGGGGAACGTCACATCCTCACAACACCCGCACGCTCGGCAGCCGCGCCGAGTTCAACAGCAGATGGCTCACCGCCCAGATCAGCGCGTCGGCCCGATCCGGACTGTGTCGCCCCGTCCCCGCGCCCAGCCCTTCCAGCTCATCCTCCAGCGGCCCGAACGATCGCGTGTGGATGACCCGGTTCTGGTCGTAGAGCATGGCCACCGGCTCAGCCCGCGCGCGCTTGGATGTTCGGGCGAACACCGGCTTCACCACCGCCCCGCACTTCGCCAGCTTCAGCATCTCGACGATCATCTCGCCGCCCTGGTTCACCTCGGCGACCACCCGGTCGACGTCGTATCGCGCGACGACCTCCGCCACCCGCGCCGCCCATTTCGACGGCGCCAGCCCGCTGACGCTCTCGTCGGCCAGCACATAGGCCGTGCCGTGCGCGCGCCCGACCACCACGATCCCGCAGGCGTCTCCGCCCGAGGTCACCGGCGGATCCAGCCCGACCACAATCATGTCGAACCGGTCCGGCGCCCGGCCGCGACAGCGCTCGAACATCGCCGGCGTCCACAGCCCCTCGCCCTCGTCCAGCATCAGGCCATCCAGCTCCTGCGCCGCCAGCCGCGTCCCGCCGTACAGCTGCTCCAGCCCGCGTAGAAAGCCTCGCGCCAGATTGCGCGTATTCATCTGCGTCGGGGCGTGGGTGAGGACTGTCGTCGGCTCCTCCAGCAACGCCCGCAACGCCGCCATCGGCCGCGGCGTGGTCGTCACCGCCAGCCGCGGATCCTCCCCCAACCTCAGCCCCATCCGCAGCATCGGCAGGACATCGCCCGGCCGCTTCCACGCACAGAACTCGTCGGCCCAGGCGGCATGAAACTGAGGCCCGCGCAACCGCTCCGGCTCGGCGGCCGAGAACGCCATCGCCTCCGCGCCATTGGGCCAGACCAGCCGTCGTCGCGCCGGTTCATAGACCGGCCGACGCCACGGCGGCGCGATCGCCCTCAGGCCCGACGGTCCCTCGATCATCACCTCGCGCACGTCATGCAGCGTCGGCCCCACGAGCGCTAGCCGCGCGCCCGGCACAGCCTGCTCCGTCAGCCACTCGGCGCCGGCTCGGGTCTTGCCCGCGCCGCGTCCGCCGAGAAACAGCCACGTCATCCACGCCTCGTCCGGCGGATGCTGCGGGTCGTGCCTCCAGCCGATCCAGTCATGGTCGATCAAATCGTGGTCGAAGGGCGTCAGGATACTCAAGACCTCTGGCTTCAGCCACTTCGGCAGCGAACGCATCCAGTCGGCGCAGGAGTTGTTCACGCAGCTTCTCCTCTGCGGCCAGATCGATGGGCAGGGCAGCCGCTGCGACCATCGCGTCGAACTCGCGCTTGATCGTCAACGCCTTCAGCGTGTCCGCCACGGCCTTGGCCTTGCGGCTTGTGATGACAGGGTCCTCGTCGCCGATGATCGCCATCATGCCCTGGACTTCCGCCCGCAGCGGATGGTCTTCCTCCGGCTCCTCGGCCGGCGGGTTCGGATCGCTTTTTCGGGACATGGCAGAAGTATGGGGCGCCAGCGAACCTCGCCGCCTATCTTCTGATTGTTTTCGACAGGTCGCTGATCAGGCGCGATCTTTTCCGCCCAACCTCGCCGTCAATCAACGGATTGTGAGCAGACTAGCGTCCGCGCTCCTCGCGCCATTCGGGAGCCTCGAAGTCCAGAGCGTCCTCCGGGTCCTTCAGCGCCAGCTCCGACACCGTCTGCCCACGCACCGAGACGCCCGCCTCGTGCACCGTCTCGCGGCTGCCCGACACCAGATGGTGCCAGTTCGCCAGCGGACGGCCCTCGTGCAGGCGACGATAGGCGCACGACTTCGGCATCCACTCCAGCGCCTCGATGTTCCACGGCGTCAGCTTGATGCAGTCCGGCACGTACTGCTTGCGGTTGGCGTAGTCGGAGCAGGTGCAGCGCATCGGGTCGAACAGCTTGCAGTGCACCCGCGTCGGGATCACCTCGCCGGTGTCCTCGTCCTCGAACCGCACCAGGCAGCACAGGCCGCACCCGTCGCACAGGCTCTCCCACTCCTCGCGGGTCATCTGCTCCAGGCGCTTGGTTTGCCAGAAGGGTGCGGTCATCGGGCGGCTTCTACGCCTTCCGCGCCCTCCTGTCCTCAACCGACTGAATTCAGTGGCTGACCGCCTTCGAGAAGACGTTGATCACGACCACGCCGCCCACGATCATCGTCAGACCGAGGATGGCCGCCAGATCAAGCTTCTGCCGGAACAGGAACAGGCCGATCAGCGAGATCGCCACCACGCCCAGTCCGCTCCAGATCGCATAGGCGATGCCCACCGGCATCTGCCGCAGCGCCAGGCTCAGCAGGTAAAAGGCGGTCAGGTAACAGGCCGCCAGTCCTAGCGTCGGCCACAGCCGGGTGAACTGTTCCGACTTCTGCAGCAGCGTCGTCCCCACCACCTCGAAGGCGATCGCGCCGAGCAGCGCCGCCCAGGTCGTCGGGTTCATCAGGCCGCCTCGATCAGGGTGTGCCCGGGCGTCAGCAGCGACAGCAGCGCCTGTCGCTGCGCCGGCGACACGTCGTGAACCCCGAACAGGTCCGACATCCACAGGCCGTCCGCCACCAGCCTCAACAGCAGGGCGTCATCCGCCCCGACCGGATCCGTCGGATCCTCGGCCTTCACCCGCTCGATGCCTTCCGACCACCGCGCCCGCAGCGACGGCTCGATCGCGCAGGCCACCAGCATGGCCCGGCCGATCGACACGTCGCAGGCCGTCATCGCGTCGTTGATCGTCACCCGCAGATAGGCTCGCGCCAGCCGCCCATAGGGCTGCGGATCCTTCGCGGCCTCGGCGATGATGGCGTCGCAGAACATCTCCGACAGGTGGTCGGTCAGCCCCTCCAGCAGCGCCAGCTTGGTCGGGAAATGGTGCAGCAGGGCGCCCTTGCTGACCGACGTCCGCGCGGCGACCGCGTCGATCGTGAAGCCCATGGCTCCGACCTCCGCGGCGACTTCCAGCGCCTTGTCGATGATCTCTGCGCGGGTAGTTTCGGGTGCGCGACGGCGGGCCTGACTGTTCATCCGCGCTACATACCAGCCGGACGGTAAGCGTCAATCGACCGCTTCTGCGACGGCATGTCGCCCCGGCGTCAGTGGGACGCCGTCAATCAGACCGCACCATCCGACGCCGGCTGGAATAAACCCAGATCAGCAGGCCGGTAGTCAGCGCGAGGCCGATCATCATCGCCACCAACGCCGAAAAGATCGCCACCAACAGCGTCCCGACAAACCCCTGCCCCACCGCGATGACGGTCGCCGGCCCGGCTTCGTCCGGGTACCCGGCTCGAATGCGATAGGTCCCCGCCGTCTCGACCTCGAAGTTCTGGATCGCGTGCCCCGTCCGGGCGCCGAGGCTGTAGGTGGCGTAGCCCACCGGCTCATGGACGGGGACCACGGTACCGGCCGCATCCCGGACCTCGACCTGCAGACCCGGCACGTCATCGACCACATAGCTCCGCCCGTCGACCACGCTGCGGGTCTCGAGGAAGACCGTATGCTGCCCCGGCTCCAGCGTCAGTTCACGCTCGCCGGGCACGACGATCTGCTGCAGCCCGCTGTTCAGGTTGGGCAGGGTGCGCGCCAGTATGACGCCCATGGTGGCGAGACCGACGACCAACGGGACGACGGCGACCAGATAGAAAATCCGGCCCGGCCCCGACTTCGTCCTGACCGCACGTCCGGTACTCGTCATCTGCCGTCTCCCGTCGATCAGACCCCGACTACATCGCGCGCGAACAGCAGCGTCAACGCCGATGGCCGAATGCGGGAGTGCTCGCTATATGGCTCGCCATGGCTGCCCGTCCCCCCCTCGTCGCCCTCAAGGATGTCCGTCTTCAGGACGGTCAACGCCCCCTGTTCGACGGTGTCGACATGGCCATCGAGCCGCGCACCCGCGCAGCCCTCGTCGGTCGCAACGGGGCCGGCAAGTCGACCCTGATGAAGATGGTCATGGGCCTCATCGAGCCTGACGCCGGCGACCGCTCCGTCCAGGCCGGCACCCGTTTCGCCTACGTCCCGCAGGAGCCGGACATCAAGGGCGACACCTTGCTGGACTACGCTTCGTCCGGAGAAGCCGAGCGCTGGACGGCCGAGAGCTGGCTGACCACCTTCGGGCTCGACCCGAACAAGCCGGCCGTGAACCTTTCCGGCGGCGAAACCCGCCGCGCCGCCCTGGCCAAGGCCTTCGCCGAGGAGCCGGACCTGCTCCTGCTCGACGAGCCGACCAACCACCTCGACATTCTCGCCATCGAACTGCTGGAGAACGAGCTTCTCTCGGCCCGCTTCGCCGTCCTGGTCGTCAGCCACGACCGCGCCTTCCTCAACCGCGTCACCCAGTCGGTGCACTGGCTGGAGGGCCGCAAGGTCCGGACCCTCGACAAGGGGTTTTCCGCCTTTGACGAATGGGCCGCCAAGGTCATGGAGGAAGAGGCTGAAAGCCTGCGTCGCCTGACCAAGAAGATCGAGGCCGAGACCTATACATTCTACCGCTCCATCACCGCCCAGCGGACCCGCAACGAGGGCCGCGCCCGCCTGCTGCAGGCCATGCGCGCCGACCGCGCCGAGCGGATGAAGGACCAGCCCCGCGAGCTGCATCTGGGCGTCGACTCCGGGGTCACCTCCGGCAAGCTGGTCGCCGATCTCAAGGGCGTGTCCAAGGCCTTCGGCGACCGCAGCATCTTCAAGGGCCTGACCACCCGCGTGATCCGCGGCGACCGCCTCGCCATCGTCGGCCCGAACGGCGCCGGCAAGACGACCCTGGTCAAGGTCCTGCTGGGCGAACTTGCGCCTGACGAGGGCACGGTCCGCCTCGGCGCCAATCTCGAGCCCGTCTATCTGGACCAGTCCCGCGAGGGCCTGAAGTCCGACATGACCCTGTGGGACGCCCTGACACCCGGCGGCGGCGACAGCATCCTCGTGCGCGGCCACTCCAAACACGTCGCCGCCTACGCCAAGGACTTCCTGTTCCAGGAAGCCCAGCTCAAGCAGCCGATCTCGACCCTGTCGGGCGGGGAGCGCAACCGCCTCCTGCTGGCCCGCGCCCTCGCCAAACCGGCCAATATGCTGGTCCTCGACGAGCCGACCAACGACCTCGACATGGACACGCTCGACAAGCTGGAAGAGCTGCTCGAGAGCTACGACGGCACCCTGATCCTGGTCAGCCACGACCGCGACTTCGTCGACCGCCTCGCCACCTCGACCATCGCCATGAACGGCCGCGGCCAGATCGTGGAGACCCCCGGCGGCTGGACCGACTTCATCCGTCAGAACCCGGGATTCCTTAATCCTCCCCCATCGGGGGAGGGGGACCGCGCGCAGCGTGGTGGAGGGGGCGAAACGCGCTCCTCCGCACCCGCCGCCGCCCCGAAGAAGGCCACCAAGCTCTCCTTCAAGGACACCCACCGCCTGAAGGAGCTCGAAGGCCTGCTCGAGTCCCTCCCCGCCCTGATCGCGAAACACGACGCCGCCCTCGCGGACCCGGACCTCTACAGCCGCGATCCGAAAGCCTTCGATCGCGCCATGACCGGCGCCGCCCAGGCCCGTGAACAGCTTGAAGCCGCCGAGCTTGAATGGCTCGAACTGGAAGAGAAGAAGGCCGCGCTCGGCGCCTGACTCCCATCGCGCCGATTGGAACGGTCGCCGTTTGTTAATTTTAGGCGACCATAGCCCCCGAACGCCGGCGTTGTGCATAACGTCGCAAGAACTTCACAACGCAAAGAATTATGCGTCTCCAGGAGTTCAACTCCTGCATTTGCACACGATTTATCCGCCAAACCGTCCACAACCGGACGATCCGGACCGCTTGTCGAAATCCGGATTTGGGGCGAGCTTGATCAGGCCGAGGGACACGGCGGCGCGGAGAACCGGGGAGACCCGGGGATCAAGGCGAACCGGCCCGGCTCTCTGACCCGACGCTTCGGGTGGTCTTCGGACCAGACGCGGCGGAAGGCAGGATCAAGGCTCCAGAACGATGACGGCCTCGGCCGGACGCGTTCACGGAGAACCGGATCGGGATCGAAGGACGGCGCAGGCCAGACCTGCGGAACGCCGGAGACCAGGAGCGCGAGCGGATACAGCTGACCATCGTCGGGGTTCGCCCCGCTGATGCCGAAGCCAGGGTCCAAAACCTCAAAGGCCAAGTCCAACCCGGACTTGGCGAGGGGACGAGGAAATCCGGTTCGCCGGGGCTCTTCGTCCCCTCGCTCAATTCCGGCTCCGGGCACGGTTCCGCCTCCCCTTTCGCAAGACCCGCCTTGGCCGTACATAAGGTCATGACCTCGCGCGGGATTCGGCAGCTTCAGCCTCACCGTCGCGCCCTCCTCGCGGGCGCCGGCGCACTGGCGGCCAGCACTGTCCTGACCGGCTGCGGCGATAGCGAGGTGGCGCCCGACGCCGACGGCCGCATCCGCCTGCGTTTCGCTACGGACTGGCGCGCCCAGGCCGAGCACGGCGGCTTCTACCAGGCCCTCGCCTCGGGCGCCTACGAACGCCGCGGCCTGAACGTCCAGATCATCCAGGGCGGACCCGGCGTGAACGTGCCCCAGCTCCTGGCCTCCGGTGCCGTCGAACTGGGCATGGGCTCCAACAGCTTCATCCCGATGAACCTCGTGGCGCAGGGCGCGCCGGTGAAGGCCGTCGCCGCCTTCTTCCAGAAAGACCCGCAGGTCCTGATCGCGCACCCGGACCCGGCCCTGCGCTCGATCGCCGACCTCGCCGGCCGGCCCTTCCTTTTGGCCGACGCCTCGATCAACGCCTTCTGGGTCTGGCTCAAGGCCCGCTACGGCTTCACCGATGATCAGGTCCGCAAATACAACTTCAACCCCGCGCCTTTCATCGCTGACCCCCGTGCGGTCCAGCAGGGCTACCTGACCAGCGAACCCTACACGATCGAGAAGGAGGCCGGCTTCGTTCCGCACACCTTCCTGCTGGCGGATGAGGGCTACCCCTCCTACGCGACGATGGTTCTCGCTCCCGACGCCTTCGCCCGCGACAACGCCGAGGCCCTGCGCAGCTTCATCGCCGCCTCGGCCGAGGGCTGGCGCGACTACATCCAGGGCGATGGCCGGGCGGCTGATGCCCTGATCCGCCGCGCCAATCCGGAGATGACGCAGGACATCCTCGACCAGGCGCGCGAGAAGCTGAAGTCCAATGGCATTGTCGATGGCGGAGATGCCGCCCTCTACGGCCTCGGCACGATGACCCCCGAGCGCTGGCAGGCGTTCTTCGAGGTCACCAGCCAAGCCGGAGTCTATCCGGCCGATCTCGACTGGCGTCAGGCCTTCACGACCCAGTATCTGCCCGGCCGCGGCCGTGGTGGACGCTAGCCCGGTCGCCAGCCTCGCGGACGTCGTCGTCCGGTATCCGGGCCGGACGCCGCTGGGGCCACTGAACCTTTCGATCCAGCCCGGAGAGATCGTCGCCCTCGTCGGCGCCTCCGGCGCCGGAAAGTCGACAGCGCTCCGTCTCCTCGCCGGCCTTGAGCGCCCCTCCGAGGGCTTCGCCACAACCGCCCCCGCAGGCCGCACCGCCTTCGTCTTCCAGTCGCCGACACTGATGCCCTGGGCCGACGCCCGCGCCAATGTCGCCCTGCCGCTGGAGCTTGCTGGCGCGCCGCGGGATCAGGCGCTTGATCGCGCCGCCGTCGCCCTGGCCGCCGTTGGTCTCGGCGAGCGTCTGGCCGCTCACCCGCGCCAGCTCTCGGGTGGCATGGCCATGCGCGTCTCGATCGCCCGCGCCCTGGTCACAGACCCGGACCTGCTGCTTCTCGATGAGCCCTTCGCGGCGCTGGACAGCATCACGCGCCGGCACCTGATCGAGGATCTGCATCATCTCTGGGCCGCGCGTGAGCGCCCACCGGCGATTGTCTTCGTCACCCACGACGTCGAGGAAGCGGTCTACCTGGCCGGCCGAACTGTCGTGCTGGACGCCGTCTCAGGCCAGGTGGCAATGGCCCGCCCCGCGCCAGGCGACCTGCCCCGGCCCGCGAACTGGCGCGCGGCCCCGGACTATCGAGACGCCGTCGAGGCCTTGGCCACCGCGCTCGCCCGCGCCATGCCGGACCGGGTCGCATGAGCCGCATCCTGTCCCCGCTCCTGTTGATCGCCATCCTGCTCGGGATCTGGGAGGCCGCCTGCCGGCTTCTGGACATCCCCATCTATTTCCTGCCGCCGCCCGGCGCAGTCGTCGCCTCGCTGATCGAGCGCGCGCCGGTGCTCGCCGGATCGGCATGGCAAACCTTCCGGATGGCATTGCAGGCCCTGCTGGTTGCGGGCCTTCTCGGCGGAGGCCTGGCCCTGATCGTGTCGATGAATCGCGCGGCCGAGGATGCCGTCCGTCCCCTCGCCGTCGCCCTTCAGGTCACGCCGATCGTGGCCATCGCGCCGCTCGTTCTGATCTGGGCCGGACTGGACCATCCGGATCGCGCGGTGATCGCCCTCGCCGCCGCCGTCGCCTTCTTCCCCCTGTTCTCGGGCGTGCTGACCGGCCTGAACTCGGCTGATCGAGACCTTGAACGTCTGTTTGACCTCTACGGGGCGACGCCGCTCCAGCGGCTTTTGCGGCTGCGCATCCCCTCCGCCGCGCCTTTCGCTCTTGAAGGCCTTCGCGTCGCCGCCGGCCTCTCGGTCATCGGCGCTGTCGTGGCGGAGTTCGTGTCCGGATCCGGCGCGTCGCAGGGGCTGGCCTGGCGGCTCCTGGAGGCCGGCAACCGCTTGCGGACCGCTGACATGCTGGCTGCCCTGGTCTGGCTGATGGCCATGGGGCTGGCGCTCAATGCCGTCGTGGGCTGGGCCGAGCGGAGAGCAAGGGCCCGGATCGCCTGATCCGTTAGGTCCGGATTAAGTCCCCGGCCGGTAACGTCACGCTCTGATCCTGCGACCGGAGCCTCCCTTGCGCCGCGCCCGACATCTGCTTGCTGGCCTCTCGGTCGTCGCTTTCGCCGCCGGCGCGAGCCTTCCTGCCCAGGCCCAGGAGGCGCCGTCGGGGCAGGCCCAGGGCCTGCGCTACCTCTCGTGGAACGGCCGCCCCACCACTCCGCAGGCGGCGCCGACCGGCGCGCCCGCCGACGTCCGCCGCGACCTTCGCCGACCCAATCGCGTCATCCCGCATGGCGGATCCGCAGAAGCCCTCGCCTCCCCACGCACCGGACTGACGCCGGCTCCGGGCGGCAACCGGGCCGCGCTCACCCCGGCGTCGACGTGGCTGTCCAGATCGCCGGCGCCGGCGACGGAAGCCGCGCCTCCACCCATGCCTCCGGCCGCTCCCGCGCCTTCCGCTGCGGCACGGCCGACGCCCCGCCCCGCGCCCCCGGCGCCTCAACCGCAGCCGCCGGCCAGCGCACTGCCGGACTATGTTCCGGCGCCGAACGGCGGCCAGCCCGTGCCCGCCGAGATTGTTGCGGGCGACCCCATGGCTCCGCGCCGGGATGCTCCCATCTTCCGGATGCAGCAGACGGCTCCGGACGTCGCGCAGACGCCCGCTCCACCCTCGCCGCGCGCCGAGCCGCGGGAGCGCCCGCAGACGGAAACCGAGGCCCGGCCCCGCCAGGTCGCGCTCGTTCAGGGCAACCCGAATGATCGACCGGCCCCGCAGGGCGCCCGCTATTATTCGGTTCATCGCCAGAACGGTCAGGCGCCCGATGCGATGGTCATGCCCCAGCCGACCTATGTCGACGCATTGACGATCACAAACCTCCCGGAAACACCGGCCACCCAGGACCTCGCACAGCCGGCAGAACCTCCGGCCATGATCCGCGACGCCCAGGGTCGGGTGCGCGTCCAGCCCGCCGCCCCGGAAGGGGACTATCAGTGAGCGAAGTGGCGCCCTCGCGCCTGCCCGAACTCATCGCCCTCGCCCAGGAAGAATCCAGCGAGAAGCGCCGCGCGCTCCTGCGCGAGTTGACCGGCCACTTCTTCGGAACCGCCGAGCGAACGGACGCCGAACAGGACCTCTTCGGCGATGTTCTGGGGCAGCTGACGGCGGACATGGAAGTCGCGGTGCGCGCCGAACTGGCGGAACGCTTCGCCTCGGCGCCAGACGCTCCTCACAATCTCATTCGGCGTCTGGCCAATGACGAGGCCGCCGTCGCAACCGCAGTTCTGGCTCATTCGCCCGTCCTGACCGAGGAAGATCTACTGGGGGTCGTCCGCAGTCACGGACAGGATCACCTCCGCGCGGTGTCTGCCCGGACCTCCGTTCCGGAAGCCGTTTCCGACGTGATCGTCGAGCGTGGCGATGACGAGACCCTCGGCACACTGCTGCGCAATGACGGGGCCCGCCTTTCGCGTTCTGCTTCCGAGACCGCTGTCGAGCGAGCGCGTGCCAATCCGGAGCTTCACGAAGCCACGGTCGAGCGCGCCCATCTGCCGCCCGACCTGCTCAACGAGATGTATTTCGTGGTCGAGGCGCGACTGCGGACCCGTATCCTTGAACAGAACGCCCGGATGGACCCGGCCCTGCTCGAGGCGGCCCTGGCTGCCGGACGCGCACGGGTGGCGACCGAGGATGGCGCGCTTCCCGCCGACTACGCGGAATGCCGCGCCTATGTGGAAGAACTGGACGCCGCTGATCAGCTGACCCCCCAGATGCTGGCTCGCTTCCTTCGCTCGGGCACCAGCGGCAGGACCAGCTTCCTGATCGCGCTCGCCGAGCTGGCCGAGATCGACTTCCACACCGCCCGCCAGATCGTGGAGCGTCGGGAACTGGACGCTCTCGCAGTCGTCTGCAAGGCCGCGGATCTCGATCGCGCCCTGTTCCTGACCTATGCGGTCGTGCTGCTGAACGACGATGGCGACGCGATGGCCAAGGCGCATTCCTACGCCCGGATGTACGCCGAACTGACCCGTGACGCCGCGCTCAGAACCCTGCGGTTCTGGCGCATGCTCCGCAACGCCCACGCGGCCTGACCAGACCCACAATGCAAAACGCCCGCCTTCGATGAAGGCGGGCGTCGAATGCGACCTGGATCGCTTTTACTTCTTGGCGCGAGGCGCCCGGGCCGGCTTACGGCCGCCCTGACCGAGACCCATCTGCTTGGCCAGTTCCGAACGCGCCTTGGCGTAGTTCGGGGCGACCATAGGATAGTCTTTCGGCAGGCCCCACTTGGCGCGGTATTCTTCGGGGCTCATATTGTATTTGGTGCGCAGGTGGCGCTTGAGCGACTTGAACTTGCGACCATCTTCGAGGCAGATCAGGTAGTCCGGCGTGATCGACTTGCGGACCGGAACAGCCGGCTCACGGGGTTCGGGCTCCGGCTCAACCGCACCAGTCGAAACCTGCGAAAGTGCAGCATGGATGCTGGAGATCAGGGCCGGGACTTCAGCGGCCTGAACGTTGTTGTTGCCCACATACGCCGACACGATGTCGGCAGTCATCTCAAGCAACTGCGAGTTATCTTCCATCGACGTTCTACCTGTTGGAAATTAACGGTATGACGATCCCCGACTCCATCGTCTCGCCGTTGAATAGTGTCGTTCGGGAAACTTGGCAATGACAAGACAGTCATTACGCAGATCAAATACCCTGTAATTTCTGTATCGCGCGCGACCTATCGGCCGAAATTCTCGGCCAGGGCCAGCATCGCCGCGCGCTCGGGAGCCGAGTAGTCGTCCAGCGCCTCTTCTTCGCCGTCCCGGATGGCCCTCAGCAACGCTGGGGTCAGAGCCGACGACAGGGACCAGTTCCAGTAGCGCAGCACGGTCTGGGCCCGATCGACAGCCAGCATCTCGTAAGTGACCTGCACCCGCTCCCAGACCGGGTCCACGGTCCCGTCGGGAGCGGTCTCCGGACGACGCATGGATCGCCACAAGCCGGCGAGTTCGTTGCGGGACAGGCCGGTGGCCTTGCACAGGATCGCGACCGGCTCGCCGCCCGTGTCGCCCAGAATCTTGGCTCCGGTGATCGGCTTCACGCCGGAAAGATAGGCGATCTCCGACGCCAGCTCGCGCGTCAGCCCTCCGGTCGCCGCCGCTTCAACGGCCTGTTCCAGACCACCCCACGGGCTCTTCTGGATCGCAGCCCGATTTCTCTGCCGGCGCTCGATGAACTGCAGGGCCTTGCGGGATACAGGATCCTGCCAGCCCTCCTGAGCGGCCATGGCGAAGACGTCCTCCGACACCTCCTGCATGACCTCGCGCGACACGGCGAAGCGCTGGAGGATGGTCTTGCGATCATCCGGGTCGCACCACCAGAACATGACGTAGGCGCCCGATGGCCGCAGCTCCCCGCGCCGCAGGATCGAATGGCACAGACTGCGTTCCGTCCGGCTGAGGCTGACGACGCCTTCCATCGCCACCTGGCTCAGCCGGGCGGTCGTGTTGCGCAAAACAGCCTCGATCACCGGCGTTTCGCCGAACGACAGCAATGTCTCGCTGACGACTTCGGACAGCCCCCGGCGGCTCGCCATCAGGAAGCGGTGATCCATGGTCGCGTCGCGCGCGCAGGCCACCAGATCAGCATCCGAAAGCGAAGCGCACTGTTCGATCAGCAGGCCGGCGATCTCGGGCTCGTCCCTCAGCAGCATCCGCGCCAGCGCATTGGGCAGTTCGGTCAGGGGAGCCAGCCGCGCCGCGACCCGCTTCCGGTCATCCGGCGAAGCCAGCCGCAACATCTCGACCAGCAGGTCACCCGTGACCGCGCGCTCGAAGGCGTTGATCCGGCTGGCTGGCAGGGAAACGACGTCGGCGAGCCGCTTCAGCAGCGCGTGCCGCGCACGGAACCCCGTGGCGGGCGCGTCGTCTTCGGGCGTGAGAGCGACGTCGGTCATACCGCGCAAGCCTAACGCCGGCGCGGTTAACCGGCTGTGACGGTCAATCGAACGCCGCCCACGCGGCGCGACTGTCCCCGGTCAGCGAGAAATCGGCCTGCACGGCGCCGGCATCCCGGAACGTGAGCGTCAACCGCACCCGGCCATCGACGGCCTTCGCCGGATCGAAATTGAGGAGCATGAAGTGCAGGTTGGTTCCCGGCCGCACGTCCAGCGCCCCGTTTCCAGGGACTGCCCAGCTCGGATCATCCAGCATGCTGCCGCCGGTCTCCGTGCGCACAACACGGTGGAATTCGACCGTGTCAGCGCAGGCGCAGGACACATCGATCAGTTCATCGGCCGCCGACGAGCCGTTGTGGATACGAACATAGCCCGCAGAATCCTCGCCCGCCGTTCCGGAGGTCGCCACGATCCGACGCGTCAGCTCCAGCGGACCGACGGCCGTGGAAGCCTCACGCGCGGCTGCGGCCAGGGCCGGCATCACCGGGACCGCCGACGCGTCCTCCCGGTAGTCGAACCCGCCCTTCTCGACCCATGCCCCATTCTCCTGCTGGAAGCTGCGCGCGCGATGAACGCCATCGGCTCCCATGACGAGCGTGGAGCGAAGGGGCGGAAAGCCGTCGAGGCCGTGTATCGTCTCCTCCGCCTCGAAGGCTCCCGGACCTGTCGGCCGCATGATGCCGGTCGAGTGGAAGCCGCCCGACGTGAAATAATGGAAGATGTAGGCCCCGCTGGCCCTGTCCCGGAAGATCAGGGTCTCGCCTGCATAGGCGCCGCCGCCAACCGAGTGGACCACGCGCACGGCGTGGCCGCCGACGGCCCATTCCCAACGCTGGATATCCTCGACCGCCTCCGATCCGGTGCCCACCCCTCGCCAGGTTCTTCCCACCAGATGCTCGAACGGCGCATAGGCCGCGCGGCCCACGCCCGGCGCCGGCAACTCGGCGACCTGGGCTACAGCGGTCAGGGCCGGCGCTGCGAAAAGCAGTGACAGGGTGGCGGCGGCGATCAGTCGTTTGTTCATGGCACAGACCTTCCCCTCAAGCGGTCTCGGGCTGCCGAGCCGCGCGGGCCAGCAGCATGTCGAAATGGTCGCGAAGCGCCGAAACTCCGCGGTCGAAATAGCCGACGTCGCGATAGGTCCGGGCCTGAAGGACGCCGCCCTCCATGGTCGTCAGCACGAACTCGGCGAGCGCCTGCTTGTCCAGACGGGCGGGCAGGCGGTCGCCGGCGTCATCGAGGCACCGCATGATCGCGCCCACCCAGCCGGTGAAATTGACCGCCAGCAGTTCGCGCACGACCGGGTCGGCTTCGTGCAGTTCCAGCGCCAGACTCCCGATCGGGCAGCCATAGGTGCAGTCGGTCTCGAGGATCAGCCAGCGATATCGCGCCAGCAGGGCGAAGATCCGCTCGACAGGATCGTCCACCCCTTCCCAGGCCGGATCGATCAGGTTCTCGTACAGGCCGTCGCGATAGGCCTCCAGCACGGCGATCAGCACGTCCTGCTTGCCCGGGAACACATGGTACAGGCTGCCGGCGTTCAACTGGGTCCGGCTGAGGATGTCGGCGATCGAGGTCGAATTGTACCCCTTGGCCCAGAACAGCTCCATGGCGGCCATCACGATCTTCGTGCGCGCGTCCAGCTTCTGTTTCGGGCTCATGCCGCTTCCCAGGCCTGCCTGATCCAGCCCAGTACCTCGGCGTCGATCTCTTCGGCGGATGCGATGCGGATGCGGTGGCTGACCATGGCGTTCCACGATCCCGACGCCTCCAGCCGGCCGTTTGGCTCGACGCCCTTCAGCGCCAGGCCAACGTCCAGCCGCTCCTTCGTCGATGGCTGCAACAGGGCGAACTGCTTGGAGCGACGCAGGGACATGTAGCCCTTCTTGGGCGCGAACTCGACGCCGCCCAGACCTTCGGCATAGGCCGCGGCCTTGTCGTAGGCGGGCCGCATTGCCGCCTTGGGGCCTGCCAACATGGCCTCGACCAGATCGTCGCCGGCCTGCGATCCGGCGTCCGACGCCATGGCCTTGTGCGCCACCAAGTTGGCGTAGCCATGGGTCAGGCCGCGGTCGGCCTTCAACCAGGCCACCATCTGACCGTGTTTGGCATGGCCGGACGCCTTCGCCTCCGCGATCCACTCGGCGAACGACCGCCCGGTGTTCGCTTCCAGATTGGCGATCATCTTCGCCGTCGCCGCGTCCACGTCCATCGGCCGCCCTCCTGTTCCCGACAGCGATTGAACGCTCGTTCAAGAACAAGAGTCAACGAAAATTTGAACGACCGTTCAAGTCAGATCAAAGACCCTCGAACAAAGCAGTCGACAGGTACCGTTCGGCAAAGCTGGGGATGATGGCGACGATCGTCTTGCCGGCGTTCTCATCCAGCGCCGCCAGACGGAATGCCGCCGTCAGCGCCGCCCCCGACGAGATGCCGACCGGAATGCCCTCGACCCGCGCCGCCTTGCGCGCCATGTCGAACGCGTCCTCGTTCGAGACCTGCTCCACGCCGTCGATGACGTCGCGATCCACGATCGTCGGAATGAATCCGGCGCCGATGCCCTGGATCTTGTGCGGCCCCGGATCGCCACCCGACAGCACCGGGCTGGCGGTCGGCTCGACGGCGATCATCTTCACCGATGCCTTCTTCGCCTTCAGCACCTGGCCGACGCCCGTGATGGTGCCGCCGGTGCCGACGCCCGCGATGACGATGTCGACCGCGCCGTCCGTGTCGGCCCAGATCTCCTCAGCGGTCGTCGCACGGTGAATGGCCGGGTTGGCAGGGTTGTCGAACTGGGCGGGGCTGACGGCGCCGGGCGTCCGCTCCAGCAGTTCCTGCGCCATGGCGATCGCGCCCTTCATCCCCTTCTCGGCCGGGGTCAGCACCAGTTCCGCGCCCAGCAGGGCCAGCATCTTGCGACGCTCGATCGACATGCTCTCCGGCATGACGA
Source organism: Brevundimonas sp. (assembly GCA_016742215.1). Taxonomy (GTDB): domain Bacteria; phylum Pseudomonadota; class Alphaproteobacteria; order Caulobacterales; family Caulobacteraceae; genus Brevundimonas. The sequence continues at coordinate 171,060 of JACVCC010000002.1, read as the reverse complement.
GGATCAGCTTGTACCCCTTGGCCGCGGCCACGAACGCCAGGGCGATGCCGGTGTTGCCGCTCGTCGGCTCGATCAGCACGCTGCCCGGCCCGATCTTGCCGGCCTGCTCCAGCGCCTCGATCATCGCCACCCCGATCCGGTCCTTCACCGAGGCGATCGGGTTGAAGAACTCCAGCTTGGCCAACACGCGAGCCTTGGGCTTCAGCTCCGCCGACAGCCGCGGCAGGCCAACCAGCGGCGTGTCGCCGATGGTGTCGATGATGGAGTCATAGACCTTGCCACGACCGGATTTGAGATGGCGGGCGGCGTCATAGGCGGCGTCGGACATGGGGAAGATCTCCGGCACTGGGAATTTTTTCGAGTGCACAAAAGTGCACAATTGGCAGCGTACGGCGGCCCGCACAGCTTCGATCTAGGGGCGAGGCGGTGCCGAAGCAACGGTTCAGCCTGCAACGACTTGACGCGAACAGCGCGGTGAAGCCTTTGCGGGACTTCTGCGTTCATCGGCGCGGAGCCGTACAGTACGGCGGCCCCGGGGGACCTCGCTCTGAAAGACCTTTCCAACACCGACGTCTCCGGCGAGGCGACTTTCCCGCGCGGCGACGGAGAGATGGCGCGCGCCGTCCGCGCCTTCGACTGGAGCATGACCCCACTGGGCCCGATCGCCGGCTGGCCCGTCAGCCTGAAAACCACCGTCGGAATGCTCCTCAGCGCGCCCAATCCGATGGTGCTGCTATGGGGTCAGGAAGGCGTCTTGATCTACAACGACGGTTACGCCCGGTTCGCCGGTCGCCGTCACCCCGAACTGCTGGGCATGGGCGCCCGCGAGGGCTGGCCCGAGATCGCCGACTTCAACGACCTGAACATCCGCCGCGGTCTCGGCGGCGAATCCTGGTCGCTCCGCGATCAGGAGTTGCTGCTCGACCGCAAGGGCGTGCCCGAGCCGGCCTGGATGGACCTCGACTACACTCCGGTCCCCGACGACAGTGGCGCGCCCGGCGGAGTCCTCGTTCTCGTCACCGAAACCACCGAGCGCCGCGTGGCCGAGCAGACCCGCACCCTCGCCGCCGAGCGGCTGGACATGGCCCTGTCCGCCGGCAGCGGCATCGGCGCCTGGGACTGGGATGTCGTCGCCGACCGCGTCACCTCCGACGCCCGCTTCGCCCGCCTGTACGGTGTTGATCCGGAGAAGGCGGCCAGCGGCGCCCCGATCGCCGAGTTCTTCTCCAGCATTCATCCCGACGACCTGCCCGGCGTTCAGGCCCGCATCCAGGACGCCATGGCGACCGGCGGCTCCTTCCAGGCCGAGTACCGGCTGGTCGACGCCAACGGCGGCATCCGCTGGGTCGCCGCCGCCGGCCGGGTGTCACTGGCCGAGGACGGCACGGTCGCCCGCCTGCCGGGCGTCTCCTTCGACATCACCGAAGGCCGGCGCATGACCGAGGCCCTCGCCGAGAGCGAGGAGCGCTACCGGACCCTGTTCACCAGCATGGACGAGGGCTTCTGCATCATCGAATTCTTCGACGGACCGCACGGCCCCGACAGCGACTACATCCACATCGAGGCCAACCCCGCCTATGCCGCCAACGCCGGCATCGAGAATGTCGTCGGCCAGAAGCTGCGCGAGATGGTCGGCGATGAGGCGGACGCCTGGGTCGAGCGCTACGGCGCGGTGCTCAGGACAGGCGAACCGATCCGCTTCGAGCAGGAGCTGGTGGCGACCGGCCGCTGGCTGGAGCTTTCAGCCTTCCGTATCGAACCGCCCGCGCGCAAGCAGGTCGCCGTCCTGTTCACAGACCAGACAAATCGCAAACGCGCCGAGGAGGCCTTGCGCGAATTGAACGCCACGCTCGAGGAGCGCGTCGTCGAACGCACCGAGGAACTGACCCGCGCCCATGAAGCCCTGCGCCAGTCGCAGAAGATGGAGGCCGTCGGGCAGCTGACCGGCGGCATCGCCCACGACTTCAACAACCTCCTCGCCGGCATCTCGGGCAGCCTCGAACTCCTGTCCAAACGCCTGCACGAGGGCCGCCTGAACGGGGTCGAGCGCTACATTGACGCCGCCCAGGGCGCCGCCCAGCGCGCCGCCTCCCTGACCCAGCGCCTGCTGGCCTTCTCGCGGCGCCAGACGCTGGACCCGAAACCGACCGACGTGAACCGCCTGATCTCCGGCATGGAGGAGCTGATCCGCCGAAGCGTGGGTCCGGACGTGGAGGTCGAGGTCGTCGGCGCCGGCGGCCTGTGGGCCACCCGCATCGACCAGTCGCAGCTGGAGAACGCCCTGCTGAACCTCTGCATCAACGCCCGCGACGCCATGGCTCCGGCCGGCGGGCGGCTGACCATCGAGACCGCCAACAAATGGCTGGACGAACGCCACGCGCGTCAGCGTGAACTGATCCCCGGCCAGTACGTCTCGCTGTGCGTCACCGACACCGGCACGGGCATGAGCCCCGAGGTGCAGGCCCAGGCTTTCGATCCCTTCTTCACCACCAAGCCGCTCGGCCAGGGAACGGGCCTCGGCCTGTCCATGATCCACGGCTTCGTGCGTCAGTCGGGCGGTCAGGTCCGCATCTATTCCGAGCTCGGCAAGGGCACAACCATGTGCCTCTACCTGCCCCGCCATGCCGGCGACGCCGATGACGCTGACGGCGTGGGCGCAGCCGGGATCGCCGAGGGCGGCCATGGCGAAACCGTGCTGGTCATCGACGACGAGACCACCGTTCGCATGCTGGTCGCCGAGGTGCTGGGCGACGCCGGCTATCATGTGATCGAGGCTCCGGACGGCCCCTCGGGCCTCGAGGTCCTGCGGTCCGACGTCCGGATCGACCTTCTTATCTCCGATGTCGGCCTGCCCGGAGGCATGAACGGCCGTCAGGTCGCCGACGCCGCCCGCGAGACCCGCCCCGATCTGAAGGTGCTCTTCATCACCGGCTATGCCGAAAACGCCGCCGTCGGAAACGGCCTGCTCGCCCCCGGAATGGAGGTGCTGACCAAACCCTTCGTCATGGCCGATCTGGCGCTCAAGGTTCACGACATGATCGAGGCCTGACGCGACACTTCGCGCTACACGCCAACCTTTTATCGGGTTTGTGAACCTCTCCCGCACGTTGTATCAAACGACGGAGTTGTTGGGGGATTTCCAGTGAAAGTATCGGCTCGCGCGCTGTGCGCGGCGGCCTTCGGGCTCACCCTTGCGTTCGGCGCGCTGGGATCGACCGCACACGCGGATGACCGCATCGGCCGCGGTGAGGCGCCAGCCTGGGTTTCGCCCGCCTCCATCGCCGCGGCGACGCCTGCGTCCGCAGCCGGAGAGGCCATCCGGGTTCTGCTGTTCGACGTCCAGTACCGGGCCGAGCACGGCTCCCAGTCGATGCACATTCGGACACGTTCCACCGCAGTCACGCCCCAGGGCCTGGCCGCGTTGGGCAACGTCGGTCTGGTCTGGAGCCCGGCGTCCCAGGAAGTCACGGTCCACCACGTTCGCCTGATCCGCGGCGACGAGACGATCGATGTTCTGGCGACCCAGTCGTTCGAGACCCTTCGACGGGAGGAAAATCTCGCGCTCGCCACACTGGACGGCCGGCTGACAGCCGTGCTCCAGCCTGCAGGTCTGCGCGTCGGCGATATCCTCGATGTCGCCTACACCCTGACATCGCGCGATCCGGTGGTTGGCGATTTTCCGGCCCAGGCCACCGAGCTGAACCTGCCGCTTGGCGTCGGTCATCAACGGTTCCGGGCATCCTGGCCCGCCGACATGCCGATGGCGGTACAGGCCTCGAATAACTGGACGTCCCTGCCGATCCGACGGTCCGGGGGTTACGCCAGCATCGAGGTCTCCCGTGACGATACCCAGCCCATCCTCGTCCCCTACGACGTTCCCGGACGCATGGGTGCGGTCAACCGCATCGAGCTGAGCGCTTTCCGGAACTGGGCGGAGGTGGCGACCTCCCTCGCCCCTCTCTACAGCCGCGCCCGGCAAATCGCCCCGGACTCGCCGCTGCACGCCGAGATCGCACGGATCCGCGCCCTCTCCGACGACCCGGCCGTCCAGACGGCCGCCGCGCTCAGACTGGTTCAGGATGAGGTTCGATATGTCGCCCTGCTGATGGGCGAGGGTGCGCTGGTTCCGGCCAGCGCCGATGAAACCTGGGCCCGGCGGTTCGGCGACTGCAAGGGCAAGACCGCCCTGCTTCTCGCCTTGCTTGACGGCCTCGGCATTTCAGCCGAACCGGCGGCAGCCAGCCTGATGGCGGGCGATGGCGTCGATGAACGCCTGCCCTCGGTCGGCGCCTTCGATCACGTGCTTGTTCGCGCATCCGTCGAAGGACAGACTTACTGGCTGGACGGCACCCGCATCGGCGATCGTCGTCTTGAGGACATCCAGCCGCCGCTGGTGCGCTGGGCGCTGCCGCTGATCGCCGAAGGCGGCGCACTGGAGGCGGTCGAGATCCGACCACCCGAAACGCCCCAGGAAGAAATCCTGATCGCCTTCGACGCCTCGGCCGGCCAACATGCACCTGCGGCTCTCACCGCCACGATGATCATGCGCGGGCCCGAGGCGGCCATGGCCGCCGGCCAGATCGGTCTCGTCACCGCTGCCCAGCGTGACCAGGGTCTGCGCTCGATCTGGGCGGGCGTATTCGGCGATGTAGAACTTGGTGAGGTCGCCAGCGAGTACGACGCGGAAGCGAACATCCTGACCCTGACGGCGAAAGGTTCGATGGCTCTCGACTGGCGATCGGACGGGCTGATCCCGCCGGGCGCAACCTATCTGCCGCTGACCACTGAGCCGCGGACCGCCGGTCCCTTCCAGAACGCACCCTATGTGGTCGATCACCCCAACTACTCCCGCAGACAGGTCACCGTCCTGCTACCGAATGGCGGGGAGAATTTCCGGGTTTCGGGCGGTGAGTTCGACCGGACCGAGCTGGCCCATCGCCTGAGCCGGTCAGTGCGCCTCGACGGCGACACCGTCACAGTCGAGATCATACAACGCAGCCTGGCCTACGAGGTCCCGGCGGCCGAGGCCAATGCCGCCCGTGCCGCTGCGGAAGTCCGGCCCAATGATCGCCCAAAGATTATTCCGCCGGCGAACTACCAACCGACCGCCGAGGATCGGACGGCCATGTCTTCCGACCTGCCCACGACCGCCGATGGATGGGTCAGCCGCGCGTACACCCTGTCACGCGCCGGCGACAATGCGGGCGCGCTCGAAGCCGCCAACCGCGCGGTCGAACTTTCGCCCGAGAGCAGCAACGCCATCGCCAACCGCGGCATCTATCGCTTCTGGGCCGGCGACCGCGCAGGCGCGGCGGCGGACATGGACCGCGCCGTGGAGCTGGATCCGTCCGAACGGGTCGCCATGAACGGCAACGCCTTGCTCGCCAACGTCGAGGGCCGCCACCAGGATGTGATCATCGAAACCACCCGCGCGCTGCGGCAGGCCCCCACCGACGACTTCGCTCTCGGCATGCGAGCCCGCGCTTACCTCGCGCAGAACCAGTACGACCGTGCGCTCCGGGACATCGATGCCTTGATCGCGCTGGACCCGATGGGGACCGAGGTGCGGTTCATGCGCCTGTACGCCCTGGATCTCCTCGGACGCGATACAGATGCCGACGAAACGGCTGATGCGCTTGTGCGTGACTATCCCGACAATCCCACGGTGGTTCTGGGTGTCGCCGCCCACCGTATGAACAGCGGACGCAACCAGGACGCCTATCAGATGGTCGATCATCTGATTTCGGTGACGGAAGAGCCGGATGCGCAGGTCCTGATCCTCCGCGGCGAGCTCGCCATCGCATTGGGTCATCTCGAGATCACGGAACAGGACTTCGCCCAGGCGCGACTTGAGTCCGGCAACGCGGATGTCCTGAATAACCTGTGCTGGGCCGCCGCCCGCGGCGGTGTGTTCCTCGATCAGGCGCTCCGGGACTGCGACGCGGCGCTCGCCCTGGCTCCGGCATCGGTCCACATTCAGGACAGCAAGGGCCGCGTTCTGCTGCAACGGGGCGATTATGCCGCGGCGCGCGACGTCTACGACGCTGTTCTGGCGGAGGAGCCTGAGCTGGTCAGCTCACTCTACGGCCGCGGTCTGGCGAAGATCGCGCTAGGCGATGCTGAGGCAGGCGAGGCCGACAAGGCCGCCGCCGTCGCGCTCTACGAAGACGCCGCCGAGGACTTCGAGAACTTCCGCCCGTCGACTTCCAACTGACGCCCGTCAGCGCGCCAGCACCGTCCGCGCAGGATCGAAGCCGACCACCTCGCGGATAGTGATCATGCTCTTGAAGGCGCGCACGTGGGCGTCGGTCGTCAGTTCGCGCTGGCAGAAGGTCTCGTACTCGGCCATCGAGCGGACCGCGACGGTCAGCAGGAAGTCGGTCTCGCCCGTCACGTCCCAGCAGCCCTGCACCTCCGGGCTGCGCACCATCGCCGCCTTGAAGGCATCCGTATGCGCCCGGACCTGCGTCCCCATTTCGACCAGCACATGCAGCTCGATGCGTGGCTCGACCCGCGCCGGATCGACGATGGCGACATCTGCGACGATCACCTTCTCCGCCCGCAGGCGCCTCAGGCGACGCAGCACCGCAGACTCGGACAGGCCCACCGCATCGGCAGTTACCCGCGCGGGCTCCAGATTGTTCCGACGCACTCGCTCCAGCAGCTTGTGGTCGAAGGCATCGAGCGTGATGAATTCCGTCATGGATCGAACTTTCGTGACGATTTCAGGTGCAGCGGAGCCTGAAATCGCCGGGAAGCGCAAGGCGATCTTTCTTATGCTTTGCTTATGTCCTTCGCCGTCGCCCGCAGCACCCTGACCTCGCCCATGGCCCTTCGCCTGATGCCCTATCTCGCCCTGCTGGGCGGCATGGTCTCGCTGGCCGTCGGCACGTCCTTCGCCAAGGGTCTGTTCCCGATCGTCGGGGCGGAGGGCACCTCGGCGCTGCGCGTCGGTCTGTCGGCCCTGGTGCTGGTCGCCGTGTGGCGGCCTTGGCGTTTTGGCCTAAGCCGGTCGGATGCCGGGCGCGTCCTGCTCTACGGCCTCGTGCTGGGTCTGATGAACCTCAGCTTCTACATGTCCCTGCGGACCATCCCGCTGGGTCTGGCAATCGCCATCGAGTTCTCCGGCCCGCTGGTTCTGGCGCTGATCCACGCCCGTCGCCTGATCCATTTCGTCTGGATCGGCTTCGCCGTCGCCGGCCTCGGCATGCTGCTGCCGATCTGGAACGGCGCCCATGCGCTGGACCCGGTCGGCGTGGCCTTCGCCGCCGCGGCCGGCCTGTTCTGGGCGCTCTACATCGTGTTCGGCAAACGCCTGTCCCACATGCACGCCGGGCAGTCGGTCGCGCTGGGCATGAGCACCGCGGCTCTCGTCATCCTGCCGTTCGGCGTCGCCAGCGCCGGCACGGCCCTGCTGGCGCCATCAGTCCTGATCTTCGGCCTGTGCGTGGCCCTGGCCTCCAGCGCTCTGCCCTATTCGCTGGAGATGATCGCCCTGCGCCACATCCCCAAACGGACCTTCGGCGTCCTGCTGTCGGCCGAACCGGCCATCGGCGCCATCGCCGGCGTCGTCCTGCTGCACGAGATGCTCAGCGGCCTGCAGTGGCTGGCTATCGGCTGCATCGTGACCGCCTCGGTCGGAGCGATCCTAACCACAGGCCGCGAGGCCGCCGACCCGTCCGACGCGCCTGTACCCACAGCGAACTGAGCTGATTTTCACCGCTCGTTAACCACGTTCCCGCATCCGTTGATCTCTGTTCAGGGGTCTCGTTTGCGCAATCTCGTCGCCGCCGTCGAAGCGATCGACCCGCTGGTCGTGACCGGCAAGGTCGCCGGCGTGAACGGCCTGCTGATCGAAAGCCGCGGCGGCCTCTCGCGTCTGGCCGTTGGCGCCCGCGCCGAGATCGAGCGCGGACGCGGCATGAGCGCCCTGCCGGCAGAGGTTGTCGGCTTCCGCGACGCCAAGGCCCTGCTGATGCCCTTCGGCCCGGTCGAGGGCGTGGCCCCCGGCGCCGACATCCGCATCATCGACACCGCGGCGACCGTGCGTCCGACCACCGCCTGGCTGGGCCGGATCATCGACGCCTTCGGCAATCCCATCGACGGCAAGGGACCGCTGCCTCAGGGACCCGCCGCCTACCCGCTGCGCGCCGCCCCGCCGCCCGCCCACTCGCGCGGCCGAGTCGGCGAGCGGCTGGATCTGGGCGTCCGCTCGATGGACGTCTTCACCACCACCTGCCGCGGACAGCGCCTCGGCATCTTCGCCGGCTCGGGCGTCGGCAAGTCGGTGCTGCTGTCCATGCTGGCCAAGGAGGCCACCTGCGACGTCGTTGTGGTCGGCCTGATCGGCGAACGGGGCCGCGAGGTGCGCGAGTTCGTCGAGGAAACCCTGGGCGAGGAAGGCCTGCGCCGCGCCGTCGTCGTGGTCGCCACCTCGGACGAGCCAGCCCTGAAGCGTCGCCAGTCCGCCTACATGACCATGGCGATCTCCGAATACTTCCGGGATCAGGACCTTGAGGTCCTGTGCCTGATGGACTCGGTCACCCGCTTCGCCATGGCCCAGCGCGAGATCGGTCTCGCCGCCGGCGAGCCGCCCACGACCAAGGGCTACACCCCGACCGTCTTTACCGAACTGCCCAAGCTGCTGGAGCGCGCCGGCCCCGGTCCGGTGCGACCCGACGGCACCACCGCCGGCCCTATCACCGCTCTCTTCACCGTGCTGGTGGACGGCGGCGACCATGACGAGCCGATCGCCGACGCCGTGCGCGGTATCCTGGACGGCCACATCGTCATGGACCGCAAGATCGCCGAGCGCGGCCGCTTCCCGGCCATCGATGTGCTGAAGTCCGTCAGCCGGACCATGCCCGAAAACCAGACGCCGCCGGAGCGCGAGCTGAACAAGCGCGCCCGCCAGTGCCTGTCGGCCTATGCGAACATGGAAGAGCTGATCAGGATCGGCGCCTATCGCGCCGGCGCCGACCCCATCGTCGACAGGGCCATCGCCCTGAACCCCGCGCTCGAAGCGTTTCTGGGCCAGGACAAGGACGATCACACGTCCCTTTCCGATTCCTTTACCAGGCTCGAGGCAATTCTGAACCAGGGCATGATCAGCCAGTGACCGGAGTAGACCTATGACCGCCTGGGCCCAATCGCTGATCCGGATCTCGAACTATGAAGTCGAGACCCTGCAGAAGCGTCTGGCAGAGATCACGGCGCGCCGCGCCTCCGCGGAAATGCGCATCGCCGTCCTCGAGGCCGAAGCCGAGGTCGAGCAGGAGCGCGCCCGTCAGGACGCCGACGCCGCCATGCTGCTGCAGGCCTATCTGAACGGCTGGAAGGTCCGCAAGGGCGCCGCCGAGACGGATGTCGCCGAGATCGAGGCCGAGGAAGCCGGCGCCCGCGACGCCCTGACCGGCGCCTTCGAGGAACTCAAGAAGTTCGAGCACGTCGCCGAGATGACGCGCCTGAACGCCATGCTCGCCGCCGGCAAGCGCGAAACCGCCGCCTTCGACGAAATGGGCCTGCGCCGGCGTGCCGGATAGGCTGACCAACCTCAGCCGCCGGACCCTGCTGGGGGCGACAGCGGCCTTGGCCGCCTGCGACCGCTTCGCCGTGGCGCAGCCGAACGAGGGTCCCGAGGCCGCGCCCCTCAAGGACATCGTCCCCGCCCCCTTCGGCGCCACGGGCATGACCTGGCAGCTGGATCAGGCCGACTGGATCGCCCAGATCCGCAAGCACTGCAGCCAGCTGACGCCCGAATGGGAACAGAAGATGGAGCGGACCCTCGGGCCCGGCTTCACCTATGATTTCGAACCCTCCGACCGCGTCGTCGCCTTCGCCCGCGACAACGGCCTGCGCGTCCACGGCCACACGGTCATCTGGTACTCGCAGGGCGGCGAGGTCTTCGACGACGCCACGGTCCCCCGCGCCCGCTTCCGTTCGGAGTACGAGCGCTACATCCGCGCCTTCGTCGGCCGTTATCGCGGACAGATGGCCGGCTGGGACGTGGTCAACGAGCCAGTGGCCGAGGACGGCAACGGCCTGCGCGAATGCCACTGGAGCCGTGCGCTGGGCATGGACGACTACATGGTCAGCGCGTTCCAGCTGGCGAAGGAAGCCGATCCTGACGCCGTCCTGTTCCTCAACGAGTACAATCTCGAGAACATCCCGGCCAAGGGCGCGACCTTCCTGCGGCTGGTCGAGCGCCTGCTGAAGCTGGGCGCCCCCATCGGCGGCATCGGCACCCAGTCGCACCTGGATATCGAGATCCCCGCCGGCCAGATCACCACCTTCATGCGCGACGCGGCCTCGCTGGGCCTGCCGATCCATGTGTCCGAGCTGGACTTCCCCATGCAGCGCGAGGGGCGGATGCCCGACATGCGCTCCATGGCGCAAAAGCGCGAACAGCAGGTCGCGCGCGTCGGCGAACTGGCCGAGGCCTTCGCCGCCCTGCCCGAACGCCAGCGCTACGCCTTCACCACCTGGGGCCTGCGCGACATCGACAGCTGGCTGGTTCGCGAAGGCCGCAGCAAGGACAGCCCCCTGCTGCTCGACAACCAGGGGCGGGCGAACCCCGCCTACCAAGGCGTCGTCGACGCCTTCACGGGTCGCGCCGGCAGCTGATCCCAGCGTCGGCCAGTGCCGCCATCAACGCCTCTGCCGCCGCCTCCAGCCGCGCCCGATCGCGTCCGCGGACCACCAGATTCGTCCCGATCTCGCCGACCGAGCCGTGGCCGAACGGATAGCTGCCGAAGCTCAGCTCGCGATCCGCCTTCGCCGCCGCCGTCAGGATGTCCGCGACCGTCCCCTCGCCCACGCCCGACACCCGGATCGTCGCCGCGTGGACGAGCGCGCCCTTGCGCAACCTCGGCGCCACATCCTCCAGCATCGCCGTCATGATCTTCGGCACGCCCGCCATCACGAAGACATTGCCGATCTGGAAACCCGGCGCGTCGGTCACCGGATTGGCGATCAGCGTCCCGCCCTCCGGCACCCGCGCCATCCGCCGCCGCGCCGCATTGAACTCGCCCGGCGCATAGCGTTTGCCGAGGATCGCCAGCGCGTCCGGATGCTCCGGCAGGGCCACGCCGAACGCCTCGGCCACCGCGTCGGCGGTGATGTCGTCGTGCGTCGGGCCGATCCCGCCGGTGGTGAAGACATAGTCGTGGGCCGCCCTCAGCGCGTTCAGCGCATCCACGATCTGCGCCGCCTCGTCCCCGACCGTCCGCGCCTCCTTCAGGTCGATGCCCAGCGCCGCCAGAAACCGGGCGATGGTGTTCAGATTGGTGTCCTGCGTCCGGCCGGACAGGATTTCATCGCCGATGATCAGGACGGCGGCCGTGGGGGATGCGTCGGTCATGCCCTCAAGCTAGAGACTGGCCCATGCGCTTCAAGACGCCCCTCGAACGCGGAACCCTGATCCGTCGCTACAAGCGCTTCCTCGCCGACGTCGTTCTGGCGGACGGAAGCGAGACCACCATCCACGTCCCCAACCCCGGCGCCATGCTGGGCCTGACCGAGCCGGGCCTGCCGGTCTGGATGAGCCGCTCGCCGTATCCGAAGCGCAAACTGCCGCTGACGCTGGAGATGGTCGAACTGGCCGACGCCGGTCTGGTCGGCGTCAACACCATGAACCCCAACCGTATCGCAGAGCTGGCCATCGCCGAAGGCCTGATCCCCGAACTGACCGGCTATCCGATCCTGCGGCGCGAGGTGCGCTACGATGAGAACAGCCGCATCGACGTCCTGCTGCAGAGCGATCCGGACTCCCTGCAGCGACCGTCCGCGTGGGTCGAGATCAAGAACGTCCACTTCAGCCGCACGGCCGGCCTCGCCGAGTTCCCCGACTGCCGCACCGAGCGCGGGGTGAAACACCTGCATGCGCTGGAGCGGGTCGTCGACGCAGGCGGGCGCGCGGTCATGCTGTTCGTCCTGCAGCGCATGGACTGCACCGCATTCACCACCGCCGACGACATCGACCGCGTCTATGGCCCGGCGCTGCGGCAGGCCGCCTCCCACGGGGTTGAGGTTCTGTGCTATAGTTGCCACCTGACGCCTGAAGCGATCCGGCTGGATCGCGCCCTGCCCTGGCGGCCCAACTCCTGACACGGGCTGCACCGAAAGACGACCGATGTACGAGACCCCCGAGCTGGACAGCGACCACTTCGTCCGCACCCACGAGATCCGCGTCCACCAGGACGAGGAAGCCTGGGAGGGCATGCGCGCGGCCGGCAATCTGGTGGCGCGCGCCCTGGACATGATCACCGAGTACGCCCAGCCGGGCGTCACGACCGGCCGCATCGACGATCTGATCCGCGAGTTCACGCTGGACAACGGCGCCCTGCCGGCCTGCCTCGGCTACAAGGGCTACGAGAAAACCGTCTGCACCTCGATCAACCACGTCGTCTGCCACGGCATCCCGGGCGACAAGGTGCTCAAGGACGGCGACATCGTGAACATCGACCACACCGTCATCGTCGACGGCTGGCACGGCGATTCCAGCCGCATGTATCCGATCGGGAACATCAACGCCCGCGCCCGCAAGCTGATCGACGTCACCTATGACTCGCTGGAAGCCGGCCTCGCCATGGTCAAGCCGGGCAATACCTTCGGCGACATCGGCTATGCCATCCAGCAGGTGGTCGAAGCCCAGCGCATGTCGGTGGTCCGCGACTTCTGCGGCCACGGCATCGGCCGCCTGTTCCACGACAGCCCCAACGTCCTGCACTACGGCCGCCGCAGCGAGGGCGCGACGCTCAAGAAGGGCATGTTCTTCACGGTCGAGCCGATGGTGAACCTCGGCAAGCCGCACGTGAAGGTGCTGTCCGACGGCTGGACCGCCGTGACCCGCGACAAGTCGCTGTCGTCCCAGTGCGAGCACACCATCGGGGTGACGGACGACGGCTGCGAGCTGTTCAGCGCCAGCCCCGCCGGCCTGTTCCGCCCGAAATTCTGAGTTCATAAGCATCGCGAAGCCGGCTCACCACCCTGAGTTGAGCATTTCACGCGCGTGAGGCAGTCTGGCCGGCCACGGAGCCGCCATGCCGGACACGCCCCCCAGATCGCCGCATCACGCCGGTCACCGCGAGCGGCTGCGGGAGCGTGCCCGGTCCGCTGGCGTCCAGCACCTGCCCGACTACGAACTGCTCGAACTGTTCCTGTTCCGCAGTCAGCCACAGGGTGACGTCAAGCCGATCGCCAAGGCGCTGCTCGGCCGCTTCGGCTCCCTGACCGCCGTCCTCGCCGCCTCCGTCGAAGACCTGATGACGGTCCGCACCGAGGACGCCCGCGGCCGCCGAAAGGGCGTCGGCGCCGAGACTGCGCTGGATCTCGCCGCCCTGCACGAGGTCGCCCGTCGCGTGGCGAAGGAGCAGGCCGGCAAACGCACCGTCATCTCCTCCTGGACCGCGCTGGTCGACTACGTCCGCGTCTCACTCCAGCACGAGCCGCGAGAGCAGTTCCGGGTCCTGTACCTCGACAACCGAAACCAGCTGATCCTCGACGAGATCCAGAACCGCGGCACCGTCGACCACGCCCCCGTCTATCCGCGCGAGGTCGTGCGCCGGGCGCTGGAGGTCTCGGCCAAGTCGATGATCATCGTCCACAACCACCCCTCCGGCGACCCAACGCCCTCCCGCCAGGACATCGCCATGACGAAACAGGTCATCGAGGCGGCGAAGGCGCTCGACATCGACGTCCACGACCACCTGATCGTCGGACGCGACGGCGTCGCCAGCTTCCGACAACTCGGGTTGATGTGAAGGGACCAAATGCGGGCTAGGGTTTGAGTCGCATGAACACGACACGCCGCTCCCTGATCGCCGCCGCACCGACGCTGGGTCTCGCATCCACCGTCGCTGCGCAGTCGCGCGCCCCCGACATCATGGTCTCCACCTGGGACTTCGGCGCGGCCGCCAATGCCGCCGGCTGGGCGGCCCGCCAGACCGGCGGCTCCGCGCTCGACATGGTCGAGGCCGGCGGCAAGGTCGCCGAGGCGGACGAGAGCAACAGCTCGGTCGGTCTGGGCGGCTACCCCGACCGCGACGGCCGCGTCACCCTGGACGCCTGCGTCATGACCTGGGCTGGCGACATCGGCGCGGTCTGCGCGCTGGAGGATGTGGTCCACGCGGTCTCGGTCGCCCGCGCGGTGATGGAGAAGACGCCCCACACCATGCTGGTCGGCGCGGGCGCGCGGGGCTTCGCCGTCGATCAGGGCTTCCCGACGCAGAACCTGCTTACCCCCCGGGCCGAGGCCGCCTGGCGCGAATGGCTGCGCACCGCCGAGTACGCGCCGCGCATCAACAGCGAGAATACCGACTGGCGCGGCACGCCCGGCGGCCCCGGCAATCACGACACCATCGGCCTGCTGGCCATCGGATCCGACGACCGCATGGCCGGGGCCTGCACCACTTCCGGCATGGCCTTCAAGATGCACGGCCGCGTCGGCGACAGCCCGATCATCGGCGCCGGCCTCTATGTCGACGACGAGGTCGGCGGCTGTACGGCCACAGGGGTGGGCGAGGACGTCGTCCGCGTCGCCGGCTCCCATTCGGTGGTCGAGGCGATGCGGCACGGTCTGGACCCGACGGCGGCCTGCCGCTCGGTCATCGAACGTCTCGCCCGTCTGCGCGGAACGAAGGTCGCCAACTCGCAGGTCGCCCTTCTGGCGCTGGACAAACAGGGCCGCGCCGGCGCCTTCGCCCTCCAGCCCGGCTTCACCTACGCCGTCACCGATGCGACCGGCCGCACCCGTATCGAGCGCGCAGGCGCCCTGTTCGAGGCCCCATGACCACCACCCTGATCACGGAACGGCTCGCCCTCACCCCCGTGCAGTTGTCGGACTACGCCGACCTGACGGCCCTGTGGGGCGACGCCGCCTTCGCCACCAGCATCTTCCCCGCCGCCCTGTCGTCCGAGGACGTCTGGTTCCGCCTGTTGCGGGACGTGGGGCACTGGGAGGTGCTGGGCTACGGCAACTGGTCGATCCGCGTGAAGGACAACGGCGACTACGTCGGCAGCGTCGGCGTCTTCGACTACCGCCGTCTGATGGATCCGCCCTTCGACGCGCCTGAACTCGGCTGGGGCGTCGCGCCGCGTTTTCAGGGCAAGGGCCTGGCGTTCGAGGCCCTGTCGGCCGCCCTCGCCTGGTGCGACGACACCCTCAACGCGCCACGCACCGTCTGCATGATCTCACCGGACAATGCCCCGTCCCATGCCCTGGCGGCGCGCGCGGGTTACACGCCCTATGTCGAGACGACGTACAAGGGCGCGCCGGTGGTGCTGCTGGAACGGGCGGGGCGCTGATCCCTGCGACGAACCTGTCCCGAACCGGGACGGATGCGTCGTGGATGTAGCCAGCCATTAAGGATTACCGGGCAATCTACGGCCCGAATTCCGGAGTGCGTCTGCCCATGCCCATGCCCGTCGAGGAACTGCGCGGCCATCTGGTCGAAGCCTTCCCGGACGCCGAGATCGTCATCGACGATCTGGCCGGCGACGGCGATCACTACCGTGCGCGCATTGTTTCGTCGGCCTTCGCCGGCCTGCCCCGCGTCAGGCAACACCAGCTGGTGTATGCTGCTCTCAAGGGAAAGATGGGCGGCGAATTGCACGCTCTCGCCCTCGAAACCTCAACGCCGGGAGCCTGAGCCCATGCGTTATCGTCCCTTCGGCTCGGCAGGACAGGCGGTCTCCGCCCTGACCCTCAGCCTCGGCGCCCGCGACATCGCCGGCGGTCCCGACGCGGGTCGCGAACTGATCTATTCGGCGCTGGAAGCCGGCATCAACTCCTACAGGCTCGAGACCGCCGATCCGGTGCTGGCCGAGGTGCTGGGCGAGGCCTTGCGCCACGTCGATCGCAAACTGGTCCAGGTGTCGCTCGTGCTGGGCGCCGGCGACGGCCGTCGCGGCTCTGAGCGCGACTTCTCGGCCCAGGGAATGACGGCCTCCATCGATCGCGCCCTGCACGCCTCCGGCCTCGGCTGGTTCGATGTCGCCATTCTGGATGAGCCCGGCGAGAACGAGCTGCCCCAGTCGTCACTGAACGCGCTCAAGGCCCTGCGCGCCACCGAGCGCGTCCGCCTGCTGGGCGTCTCCGGCGACGGCGATGTGATGGACATCTACGTCTCGACCGGCGCGTTCGACGTGCTGGCGACGCCCTACCACGTCAATTCCCAGTGGCAGGTTCGGTCCCGGCTGCGCGCCGCTCGCGAGCGGGACATGGCGATCTTCGTCTTCGACTACTTCCCGGACAGCCTCGACACGGCAAAGAAGGCGCAGACCGCCCATGTCGAGAAGAAGGGCTTCTTCGGGTTCGGCAAATCGGCGGGACGGCCCAAGGACGATCCGCTGGCCGGTGCCGGGACGTTCGCCTTCCTGCACCAGACCGTGGGCTGGCCGGCGGAGTCGATCTGTCTGGCCTACGCCCTGACCGAGCCGTCGGTTTCCAGTGTCCTGATCAAGGCTTCGGAGGTCGAGCGCCTGAACACCCTGAGCCAGGTGCCGGACCGCGACATGCCGCCCGGGCTCGCCGCCCAGATCGAGATGGCCCGGATCGCCGGCGTAAAGGCCGCCTGACCTACTTCTGCCGCGGGCTTTCCAGCCCCTCGTAGGTGGTGTCCAGCCGCCCCTCTCGCCGGGCCTTCAGAGCGCGCGCAAGCTGCTCTGCGGCGATCCGCACCTCGGCCAGCATGTCCCGATCCTTGTCCAGCGCCTCGTGGCTGGTCGCATAGGGCTCCCAGTAGCCGATGTAGCGGTCGATCTCGGCGTCGGGCCCCGCGGGCGTGAACTTCATGAACTTCAGCCAGTCGGACACCGACCGACGAACATTCTCCGCGCCTTCAACGTCGCCATGCACGACGACAGAGAACACCCGACCCTGCAGGTGGCGTGGATAATCCCATCCCTTCAGCTCTTCCTGCTTGGCCAGCCTGGCGTCCTTGCCCTGGGTCAGAGTCGGGTCTGGATTACCCCCATCCGCGCAGACCAGCCGGTCCATCATCAGCTTCATCGGGCTGGACACCTGGTACCAGTTCACGGGCGTGACGATGAAGACGCCGTGCGCCTCCACCCACATCGGGTAGATGTCGTTCATCCAGTCATGGACCTGACCCAGCGAATAATTCGGGTAGCAGCTGCACGGCCAGTGGCAGAGGGCGGCCGCCGTCGAGAAACATGCCTTGCAGGGGTGGATCTCGCGACCGAACTCCGACGCCAGTCGCGAGAGGTCGAGGATTGAGGTCTCGACGCCGGCCTTCTCCAGCACCCGTTGCGCCGACTGGACCAGCCGGTAGCTCTTCGACATCTCGCCGGGACAGGTGTGCTCCGAGCGCGAGGAGCCGTTGATAAGGAGGACCCGCAACGGGCCGTCCGCCTTCTCGAAGCGAGCCTGCGCCTCCCCGATCGTCGCCTTCGCGTTGATCCAGTCGACCGACAGGTCGTAGTCGGGATCCGCATAGCCCTTGCCGGCCTTGCGGGTCACCGGCGACTTCCGCCCCTCGCTGTAGGCTTTCCAGGCAATGTCGGCGATATCGTCGAGCGCGTCCTGCATCGGCCCGAAGGCGGGGTCGGCGAAGCGACTGAGGTATCGCTTCGTGAACTCCGCCCTCGCCAGCTTGGGCGACGGCATCCCCTTGCGGGGCTCGGGGGTCTTCATTCGAGCGTCTCTCCGGCCCCTGCGGGCTGTACGGCTAACGCTGGCGCCGGATTGCTGTTCCGGCGTCCGCCCTTGACCCCTGCCCTGCCGGACCCTAGCTGACGGCCTGAACGAAAGGCCTCCCCGTGACCGATCAAGCTGCCGACGACCCGATCCACGCCTTCATCGCCGATACGGTGACGCAGCACGACGTCGTGCTGTTCATGAAGGGCACGCCCGACGCGCCGCGCTGCGGCTTCTCCTCGCTGGCCGTCCAGATTCTCGACCATGTCGGCGCGAACTTCGTTGGCGTGGACGTCCTGCAGGACGAGCGGCTGCGCGAAGGCATCAAGGCGTACACCGACTGGCCGACCATCCCGCAGCTTTACGTGAAGGGCGAGTTTGTGGGCGGCTCGGACATCGTGCGTGAGATGTTCAACGCCGGCGAGCTGCAAACCCTGATGGCCGAAAAGGGCATCGCCCTGGGCGAAGCCGAGGCCTGATGGCCCGCACCCAGCTGGAGCCACGTGCTGATCGACAGGTCTTCGAGCTCCCCCTCGAGGTGAAGCCCGAACACATCGACGAGAACGGCCACGTCAACAACGTGGTCTATGTCGGCTGGCTGCAGGATGCGGGCACCGCCCACTGGAACGCCAGCTTCGACGAGGACACGCGCGCGCGCTGGTCCTGGGTCGGCGTTCGGCACGAGATCGACTATTTCCGCCCGCTGATGCCGGAAGCAACGGGCGTGAAGGCCCGCACCTGGGTCGGCGACCCCCAGGGCCCCCGCTTCAACCGGTTCGTCCGGATCGAGGACGGCGAAGGTCGCCTGTGCGCCCAGGGCGTGACCGAGTGGGTGCTGGTCGACGCGAAGACAATGCGCCCCCACCGCATCCCCGCGGACATGCTGCCGGCCTTCGAGCGATAGCAGAACGCCCGCCCCCTATCGGGAGCGGGCGTTGCTTGTTCAGAGGCGGGTCGGATTGAGCAGCCTCAGCGGCGTGCCCGGCTCGACGCCCAGCTCGGAGAAGCTCCAGCTGACCTCAACACCGTCCGGAACCAGGGCCTTGCACAGGTCCGGGTCGGTGCGGTTCACCGTGACTTCTGTCCATCCGTCGGCTGTGCCGGTGAGCTCGACCGCAAAGTCGGACACCTCGGTACAACCGTTGGACTCGACCCGCACGATCAGCCGCCCGTCCTGAACGCGGGCGTTCCGCACCGCCTCCAGCGGCGGCTGGACCAGGTCACCCGAGCCGGCCGCCCGGACGACCACATCCCGGTCACCGCCCTCGTTGGAATAGATCACGCAACCCGACAGCAGCGGCGCAACCAGCGCCGCGACGACGAGGAATCGCATCACTCAGCCGCTTCCGGCGCCGAGTGCACGACGCGGGTGGTCGGCTTGTCGGTGGCGATGATGATGCAGCCGCCGAGCGACGGAGCAGCGATGGCGATGGCGAGAACGATAGCGAGACGGCGCATTGGAAATCCCCTTCCGGATGACGAGAGTGCTTCTGTGGTGAAGCTTGCGCCCAATGTGCCGTCCGACGCGCTGAATGACACGTGAACAATCAGACAGACGGCGAACCGTACTCAGCCGCGCCGGACGCTGCCTAGCTTGTCGGAAGCTGGTAGGGATTTTCGACCGAGACGCGGGCTCCGGATGGCAGGCCCAGCTCCTGGAACGACCAGCGTAGTTCGACGCCCTCGGGCCGGACCTGCCGGCACCGGTCTTCCTTCACGCGACGCAGGGTGATGATCGACCCGTCGCCTTCGGTCCGAACCGTCGGGTTCAGATCTGCCTTCCGGGTGCAGCCGTTCGAGCTGACCCAGAACACGGCCTGATCCTGGGCGATGGCGGCGGCGTGAATCGGTTCGATCTGGCCATCGGCAGGATCGACGCGTGCCGTCTGACGCTCGGGCAGAAAGTCGCGCGCCATCGAGCAGCCGGCGATGATCGGAGCGAACGCCAGCAGGGCGAACACGGCGGACGATTTCATCCGGGGCCTCCCGCCCTGAATCCTGAACCGGGCGATTGTGCGCCTGTTCGCCCGGCAAGTGAACCGTCGGCGAACGAGTGCGGCGAAAAGAAAGAAGGGCCCCGGATCGCTCCGGAGCCCTTCCCAAAGTCCGAACGTCGAACTCGCCTTACGACGAGTAGTATTCGACGACCAGGTTCGGTTCCATCTTCACCGGGAACGGCACGTCGGCCAGTTCCGGGACGCGGACGTAGCGAACCGAGAAGCCGCGATCACCCAGCTCGAGGTAGTCCGGGATGTCACGCTCCGACGACTGCTGGGCTTCGAGCACCAGAGCCATGTTGCGCGACTTTTCCTTGACCTCGATGACCTGGCCCGGCTTCACGCGGTACGAACCGATGTCGACCTTCTTGCCGTCGACAGTCACGTGGCCGTGGCTGACGAACTGGCGAGCGGCCCAGACGGTCGGGACGAACTTGGCGCGATAGACGATCGCGTCGAGACGCGACTCCAGCAGGCCGATCAGGTTTTCCGAGCTGTTGCCCTTGCGGCGAGCCGCTTCGGCGTAGGTCGCAGCGAACTGCTTCTCGGTGATGTTGCCGTAGTAGCCCTTCAGCTTCTGCTTGGCCTTCAGCTGCAGGCCGAAGTCAGAGACTTTCGACTTGCGGCGCTGACCGTGCTGGCCGGGGCCGTACGAACGCTTGTTCACCGGGGACTTCGAACGGCCCCACAGGTTTTCACCCATGGCCCGGTCGAGTTTGTACTTGGCGCTATGGCGCTTGGACATACGTCACTCTCTATGTTGATGCGGCCCGGCCTCTCCCGGATTGGAGAGGCACTTTCAACGGCGGTCCACGCATCGTCCGTCATGGTTCGCGCTCCGGGCCGAAGTCCGGGACGTGAAGGCGGGGCTTATCTACTCAGCGCCCGCCGGAGTCAACCTCAGGCCGCTGCGCTGCGTTTGGCCGGCTCGGTCACGATCTCACGGGCCGGGCGACCCAGAAGATAGCCCTGCACCTCGTCGCAGCCCTGCTCGCGCAGGAACGTCAGCTGCTCCTGAGTCTCCACCCCTTCGGCGAGGATCGGAATGGCCAGGCTCTCGCCGAGCGCCAGCACGGCGCGGATAATGGCCTTGGACTGCGGCCCGCCATCCAGCTCGGACATGAAG
This sequence comes from Brevundimonas sp., assembly GCA_016742215.1. Classification (GTDB taxonomy): domain Bacteria; phylum Pseudomonadota; class Alphaproteobacteria; order Caulobacterales; family Caulobacteraceae; genus Brevundimonas. The sequence continues at coordinate 150,281 of JACVCC010000002.1, read as the reverse complement.
GTCCGGTCCAGCTTGATCTTGTCGAACGGGAAGGCGCGCAGGGTCGACAGCGACGAATATCCGGTGCCGAAGTCGTCCATGGCCACCGACACGCCCAGCAGCTTCAGCTGACGCAGGATATGGGTCGTGCGCTCCATATCCGCGATCATGGCCGTCTCGGTGATTTCCAGCTCCAGACGATAGGGCGACAGGCCGGTCTCGATCAGGATCTGATGGACCATGCGCGGCAGGTCAACGTGCGACAGCTGGATCGGTGAGAGGTTCACCGCGATCCGGTAGGCCTCGGGCCAGGTTGCGGCCTCGGCGCAGGCGCGACGCAGCACCCATTCGCCGATCGGCAGGATCATGCCGGTCTCTTCGGCGATAGGGATGAATTCCGCCGGCGAGACGAAGGACCCATCCGGCTGACGCCAGCGCAGCAGCGCCTCGTAGCCGGTGATCTGCCCCGTCTCGACCGAGGCCTGCAGCTGGTAGTGCAGCTCGAACCGGTCGTTCTCGAGCGCATCGCGAAGGCCGAGGGTCACCCGCCGGCGCTGGCGCACCGCCTCATCCATCGCTTCCTCGTAGAAGCAGATGTCGGTCGCGAGCGAGGCCTTGGCCCGATACATGGCCAGGTCGGCATTGTTGATCAGCACTGAAGGCTCGGACGCATCGTGCGGCCAGAGGGCGATGCCGATGGCGGCCCCGCACTGCAGTTCCGCGTGTTCCGCCTCCAGCGGCTGGACGATGGCGGCGCGGAGGCGTTCGGCTGCTGCCTCGGCCTGATGACGCTCGGTGACCGGCACGATGGCCACGAACTCGTCGCCCCCCAGGCGCGCGACAAACTCGGTGTCGAGCGCGGCGTCCTTGATATTGTTGGCCACGTGGACGAGCAGCTGGTCGCCGACGGCGTGGCCATAGAGGTCGTTGACCTCCTTGAAGCGGTTCAGGTCGATCGCCAGCAGGGCGAACTGGCCCGCGTCGCCCACAGCGGCAACGATGCGATCCAGCTTCTCGAGGAAGGAGGCGCGGTTCGGCAGACCCGTCAGACTGTCGTTGCGCGCCAGATGGGCGATGCGGCGCTCCTGCGCGATGCGCGGACGCAGGTCGCGCACGGCCAGGATGCGGAACGTCTGATCCGGGGTCGCCTCGATGCGGACAGCGACTTCGACGGGAATGGTTTCCTCGGCGCCCTTGAGGCGGCTCTGGACCAGTGCGTCGGCGGGCATGGCGTCGACGTCATCCATCCAGTCCGCGACCGGGCGGCCGACAACGGCCTGATCCGGGAGTCCGCACAGCAGGGCGAAGGCGCGGTTGGCCATGACGACCTTGCCGTCGGCCTCCACCATCATTCCATCGACGCTGCCTTCGATCAGGCTGCTCAGACGGGTGCGCGACAGGCGCTCGGATTGTTCCTCAAGCGCGTAGCTGGCGACGGCCGTGCCAAGGATCAGGAAGCCGACGACCGCAACGCCGAGCGCCAGCAGGGTTTCTGCTTCGGTCAGGGTCCAGGCCGTGTCGGACGGGGCGAACGGGAGAACCGTCATCGCGCCCATGCCGGTGAAGTGCAGGCTGACGATGGTCAGAACCAGCATCGGCGGGGTCAGCAAAGGCCGGTGGCGCAACTCACTGTTTGCGCCGATCGCGAACGCCACCGCTCCGCCGATGATCGCGGCCAGAACCGAAACCACGACATAGGCCATGTCCCAGTGCACGACGGCCTCGGCGGTGAAGGCGGCCATGCCGATGTAGTGCATGGAAGCGACGCCCAGCCCGAAGGTCGCTCCCCCGACAGCCGGCGCCCAGCGCTTGCGCATGGCGCCGAGGCTGATGGCGACGCCGCAGCCGATCATGGCCACGATCAGCGACACGCCGGTCAGCAGCGGGGCATAGGCGATCTCGACGCCCGGCTTGTAGGCCAGCATGGCGACAAAGTGGGTGCACCAGATGGTGGCGCCGCCGGCGACGGCGCCCAGGAAGATCCACGGCAGGCGGTCACGCGCCACGCCACGGCGGGTCCTGGTGAACAGTCGGCTCATCACGAACGAGCCGGCCACACAGATCAGTGCGGCCAGGGCGACGAGCGCGAGATTGTGATCCTGGGTCAGACAGTCGATGACGCGCATGCGCGGTCGGGGCCCCTCTGGGTACTTCAGCCCTCCGCACCTAGAGGTTAAGGGTTAATCGCTCCGGCTACAGATACGGTTACCGGAGCATCAACCCTCGCGCTGAGCTCAGCTCGCTGGAGCCCAGACGAACCCGTCGTCTCGCCGTTCGATGCGTCCCAGTCCCGGGAAGGGGAAGTGAACGCCGTAGAACAGGAGGTTCTGCGAGGCTCCCCGTTCGAGAAGCGACTGGCGCGTCGCGATCGCCACCGTGCTGTTCAGGTCCCAACGGTTGATCAGCTCGGGGCGCTGCACCGAGATCAGGGAGCTGTGCAGGGCGTCCCCGACGTAGATCAGTCGCGCGCCGCCATTGGCGATCTCATAGCCGGTGTGGCCCGCGGTGTGCCCGGCCAGCGGCAGGGCCGTGATGGCCGGAGAAATGCCGGCGCCCGGCTCGAACGTCTGCACCTTCGGTCGAATGAGGTCGACGACAGGCTGCAGTTCGTTATCGCCCTGCATCGCCGACCACTCGGCCGCAGTCATGCGCACGGTGGCATTCGGATAGACCAGCGCGCCATTGGCGACGAGCCCGCCGACGTGGTCGCCGTGGGAATGCGAGATCAGGATGTCGGTGATCTGCGCCGGCTGAACGCCTGCGGACGCCAGGGAGGCCTGCAGCTTGTTCTCCGTCCCCATCTGCCCGCCCGCGCCGGTGTCGATCAGCACGACCCGGTCGCCGTCCTTCACCAGCAGCGGCTGGACGGACAGATGAATGCGGTTGTCGGTCACCCCGCCGGCGGTCAGCACAGTCGCGACGTCAGCCACCGCACTCCACGGGCTCTGCTCCTCGGCATTGGTCAGGACGATCGTCCCGTCGCGAAGCGCCACTGCCTCGACCTGCCCGATCCGGAAAGCGTGGGTATCGCTCACCGGAACCGCAGCCGGGGCCGCCGGCGCAGGTTCGGTCGCCTTCTCCGGCTGCTGCGAGCAGGCGGCGGCGAGGGTCATCAGCATCAGGCTGGCGGCGGCCAGGCGGGCGTGAACGTTCATGAGGGCTCCGTGGCCTGAAAGACAAAACCGCCGGGCCTTGGCCCGGCGGTTGGAGAGACGCTTACTTGGTGGCCGCAGCGAACAGCTCGTTCGCCTTTTTCCAGTTCACCACCGACCAGAAGGCCTTCAGGTAGTCGGCCCGGCGGTTCTGATATTTCAGATAATAGGCGTGTTCCCACACGTCGGCGCCCAGGACGACAGCGCCCTTCTCGTCGGCGACGTCCATCAGCGGGTTATCCTGGTTCGGGGTCGAAGTGACCTTCAGCTTGCCGTCCTGGACGATCAGCCAGGCCCAGCCCGAGCCGAACTGGCCGGCGCCGGCGGCGTTGAAGTCTTCCTTGAACTTGTCGAAACCGCCCAGGTCGCGGTCGATCGCGGCGGCCAGCTCAGCCGACGGCTCGCCGGCCTGATCGGCCGGAGCCAGCAGTTCCCAGAACAGGGCGTGGTTCCAGTGACCGCCGCCGTTGTTGCGCACGGCCTTCGGCAGCTTGGACATCGTCGCGAACAGCTCTTCCAGCGACTTGCCCTGCAGCGAGGCATCGGCGTCGACGGCCTTGTTCAGGTTGTCGACATAGGTCTGGTGGTGCTTGTCGTGGTGGAAAGTCATCGTCTCCTTGTCGATCGCCGGCTCCAGGGCGTCGTAGGCATACGGGAGGGGCGGAAGGGTGAAGGCCATTGGATGGCTCCTTTCGACGGGTTTGAGACTTGGCTGTATCTAGTCACTCCGGGCCGGGACCCAAGATGTGACCGACGGGAATCGTCAGCTTTGGAACGCTTGCGCCCTTACATTGGCTGCAGCACGCTGTCTCCTGTCACGCTTGGGTGGAGCGGAGGAAACGATGCGTTCGATCAGAAGGATCGCGATGGTGGCGGCCAGCGGTGTCGCCCTGTCCGGGTGCACCAGCGACCCGGCGTTCTGGGAAGCCGTCGCCCTGGGCCTCGATCAGGCCGCCTACGAAATCGCCAACCAGCCCGTCTGTTCGACCTATGTGAACAGCTTGGGCATGGTCCAGCAACATTGCGCGCCGGCCTGGCAGAACCAGCCGACCTATGTGATCGACTACAGCCGTGGCGGCGGCCACTATCGAGACCGAGACCGAGACCGTTATCGCGATGGCGATCGGCACAGGGGCGGGCGTCATGATGGTCGTGACCGTCGCGATGATGGCCGCCCGGACCGGCGCGGGCCAAAGCGCGACCGCTAGCCTGCGTCTGGCAGGTTGGACTTGATGCAGTCACGGACCGACCGGCGGAGGTCGCCAAGGGCGGTCAGATAGTCGACCCCGGCGGCGGCGAAAGCGACCTTTGTCGCCGCCTCCAGACCTTCAGGCAGCGCCGCGATCACGCGCTTCTGGGCCTTGTCGTGCAGGCAGAAACCCAGCTCGTTGCAGAGCGCGGCGAACATCGGCTCGTATGCTTGATCGGTCATTGCATTCCCTCGACGCGGCTCAGCCAGTGCAGGATGTTCAGCGCGAACTGCTGATCGTCATGGCCGGTGGTGTGAAGTCCGAACCGGAAGGGTTCACGCCCGTCGTCGAAGCGAACCATCTGGGCGGTCAGCATGCCTGCCTCGCCCAGCACCACGACACGGCCGGCGCCATGGGTGAAGGCGAGCCCCTGGGCCGGGAGTGCGGGACTGGACAGTGCGGCCAGAACCGTCGCGAGATCCTCACCGGCGTCCAGCCGCTGATGGATCATCTGGAGCGTGGGCAGGTCAGGCGCTTCTCCGGCGCCTTGCGGCATCGCCAGCAGCACGACCGCGCCGTCCGGTCCCTGCAGCGACTGTCCGGTGAATGTGCGAACCCGACCGACGCGCTCGGCCGCATCGCGGCCGACGATCACCGGATGATCGCCCAGCGCCTCGGCCGGGAAGTCCGCGTTGGTGACCGGTCGGCCCTGTTCGCTGACGACGAAGGCGTAGCCCTTGCCCATCGTCACGCCGAGGGCGCGTCCCAGGCTCTCGTTCGCGCTGCCGTAGGGCGCATGGTCGACCGCCAGCAACAGCGAGCCGCCTGCGCGCACCCAGGCGTCGAGCGCCGCAATCTCCGGGGCCGTGAAGGCGTCAGGGCTCGAACCGTCGCGCGGCGCGACCGCATTCGAGATCACGAGGATGTCGACGCCGTCCAGCGCACCAGCCTGATCCAGCGGCTGCTCTCCGACCCGGATGCGATATCCGTCGGCCTGAACCAGGGCCGCAAACCCCGCATAGCGCCCGTCGATCGTCTGGACACTGCCGTGCGCGGCGTCCAGCTGGATCATCGGGCCGTCGTTCCGATAGGCCGGTTGTTCGATCACCGGCCGATAGGAGGGGTCGCCCATCTGTTGCTGGGCCAACGAGGGCGTGGCGATGACAAGCGCGAGGGCGGCGACGAGCGAAGCTCGCATGGGTCTATCCCTTCAGTCGTGCGGCGTGGAAGGCGATGTGGTCTTCGATGAAGCTGGCCATGAAGAAATACGAGTGGTCATACCCCGGCTGCATCCGCACCGTGATCTTCTGGCCTGACGCCCTCCCGGCCTCGACCAGCAGTTCGGGCTTCAGCTGCTCGACAAGGAAGGGATCGGCGTCGCCCTGGTCCACCAGAATGTCGTCATAGACGCCCTGCGCCGCGCCGCCCTCGATCAGCAGGGCCGCGTCGTGCCGCGCCCACGCCGCGCGGTCGTCGCCCAGATAGGCGCCCAGCGCCTTCTCGCCCCACGGGCAACGGGTCGGAGAACTGATCGGCGCGAAGGCCGAGACCGACTGGAACAGTTCCGGATGGTTCAGCGCCAGCGTCAGCGCGCCATGCCCGCCCATGGAATGACCGAATACCGACCGGGTCTTCGTCGTCGGGAACTGCGCGTCGATCAGCTCGATCAGCTCGCCCGTGACATAGGTCTCCATGCGGAAGTGCGGCGTCCACGGCGCCTGCGTCGCATCGACGTAGAAGCCCGCGCCCTGCCCCAGGTCATAGGCCTCGTCGTTCGCCACACCCTCGCCGCGCGGGCTGGTATCCGGCGCGACGATGATGACGCCATGCTCGGCCGCGGCCCTGTAGGCCCCGGCCTTGGTGGTGAAATTGTCTTCGGTGCAGGTCAGGCCCGACAGCCAGATCAGGACCGGAAACGGCCCCTCCCCGCCGGGCGTGAAGACCGACAGCGTCATCGGCGTGCCGGTGGTGGCGCTGTCATGCTTCAGATAGCGGAGCGTTCCGCCGTGGACGGCATGGGTCTTGGTGGTTTCCATGCCGCCCGCTTAACACCTCGCGGCGAGCCGCGGCTAGCTTGCGACCCGGTGCAGGGCGCAGATCTTGTTGCCCGACGGGTCGCGCAGATAGGCCAGATGCAGGGCGCCGAACGGGCCCTCGCGCAGGCCGGGCGGGTCCTCGATCGAGGTGCCGCCCGCCTCGACGCCGGCATCGTGGAAGGCCTTCACCGCATCAGCGTCGCGCGCAGCGAAGCCGATGGTGCCCCCATTGGCGTGGCAGGCGGGATCGCCGTCGATCGGCTTGCCGACCGCAAACGCGCCCCGCGCCGTCCGCCACCAGTAGCGCCCCTTGCCGTCCGGCTGCCCCGGATCGACGCCCAGGGCGCCGAGCGCCGCGTCATAGAATTTCCGCGACGCCTCGATGTCGTTCGCGCCCACGGTGATATGTGTGAACATGGATTCCCTCCCGATCAGATGAGGCGATCTGACACCAGTCAGTTGCTTTTGGCAACTATGATCAGAAGACGACCACCGAGCGGATGCTCTTGCCCTCGTGCATCAGGTCAAAGGCCTTGTTGATGTCCTCGAGGTCGAAGGTGTGGGTGATCATCGGGTCGATCTCGATCTTCCCGTCCATGTACCAGTCGACGATCTTCGGCGTGTCGGTGCGGCCTCGGGCGCCGCCAAAAGCCGAACCGCGCCAGACGCGGCCGGTGACCAGCTGGAACGGGCGGGTGGCGATCTCCTTGCCCGCCTCGGCCACGCCGATGATGATGCTCTCGCCCCAGCCGCGGTGGCAGGCTTCCAGCGCCTGACGCATAACCACGGTGTTGCCGGTGCAGTCGAAGGTGTAGTCCGCGCCGCCGCCGGTCAGTTCGACCAGGTGGGCCACCACGTCCGACACCTCCTTCGGATTGACGAAGTGGGTCATGCCGAAGCGACGGCCCCACTCTTCCTTGTCGGCGTTGATGTCCACGCCGACGATCATGTCGGCGCCGACCATCTTCAGGCCCTGGATGACGTTCAGGCCGATGCCGCCAAGCCCGAAGACGACCGCGTTGGCGCCCGGCTCGACCTTGGCCGAGTTGACCACCGCGCCCACGCCCGTGGTCACGCCGCAGCCGACGTAGCAGGCCTTGTCGAACGGCGCGTCCTTGCGGATCTTCGCCAGGGCGATCTCGGGCAGAACGGTGTAGTTCGAGAAGGTCGAGCAGCCCATGTAGTGAGCGATCGCCTGCCCCTTGTAGCTGAAGCGCGAGGAGCCGTCGGGCATCAGCCCCTTGCCCTGCGTCGCGCGGATCGAGGTGCACAGGTTGGTCTTGCGGCTCAGGCACGACTTACACTGGCGGCATTCCGGCGTGTACAGCGGAATGACGTGGTCGCCGACCTCGACGCTGGTCACGCCCGGTCCGACCTCGACCACCACGCCGGCGCCCTCGTGACCGAGAATGCTCGGGAAGATGCCCTCGCTGTCCAGACCGTCCAGCGTATAGGCGTCGGTGTGGCAGATGCCCGTCGCCTTGATCTCGACCAGCACCTCCCCGGCGCGCGGCCCTTCCAGATCGACCTCGACGATCTCGAGCGGACGTTTGGCCTCGAAGGCGACGGCGGCGCGGGTTTTCATGGTGGGGGCTCCTTCAGCGTTGCCGCTCTTCTAGGATGGATCGTCGATGCTATGGAACCGCATGGCCCACAGAAACATCGTCATCCTCACCGGCGCAGGCATTTCGGCCGAGAGCGGGGTGCCGACGTTCCGCGCCAGCGACGGTCTGTGGGAAGGCCACCGGATCGAGGAGGTCGCGACGCCCGAAGGCTTCGCGGCCAACCCGGCGCTGGTGCAGGACTTCTACAATCGCCGCCGCCGACAACTGGCGACCGTCCATCCCAACGCCGCCCACCACGCCCTGGCAGAACTGGCCGCACGGTGGGAGGGCGACTTCCTGCTGGTGACCCAGAACGTCGATGACCTGCACGACCGCGCCCACGCCCTGATGCCGCCGGGTCCGGGGTTCGAGCTGCTGCACATGCACGGCGAGCTGCTGAAGGCCCACTGCACCGCGACGGGGAGCGTCATCGACTGCTTCGACGATCTGGAGCCGCGCCACGACAGCCCCTTCAGCAGCGAGGGCTGGCTGCGGCCGCATATCGTCTGGTTCGGCGAAATGCCCCTGCGGATGGAGCGGATCGAAGCGGCGTTGGCCGAATGCGACCTGTTCGTCTCCATCGGCACTTCAGGCTCCGTCTATCCGGCGGCCGGCTTCGTGCAGATGGCGAGCCTGTGCGGCGCTCGGACGCTGGAGGTCAATCTGGAGCCCTCCATGGGCGCGCGCCTGTTCGACGAGGGCCGCTACGGTCCGGCGACCGAACAGGTCCCCGCCATCGTCGACGAGCTGCTGGCGGGTCAGGCCAGCCAGCCCATGTGATCGGCCAGGATCGACGCGCCGATGATGATCAGGGCCACGCCGCCGAAGAACTCGGCGATCTTGCCGAACCGCGCGCCCACGGCCTTGCCGATCAGCATGCCGATGGTGGTCAGCACGAAGGTGGTGAAGCCGATCGACAGGGCGATGACCCAGATGTTGGCCCCGATGAACGCCAGCCCCACGCCCACCGCCGCCGCGTCGATCGAGGTGCCCACCGCCGTCGCCACAAGCGCCAGCATGCCGTTGCGCGCCAGTCGAGCCCCGCCGTCGTCCTCGTCGACCGGCTGGAAGGCCTCCCACAGCATCTTCGCGCCGACCGCGCCCAGGAGGGCGAAGGCGATCCAGTGGTCGATCTGCTCGACGAAGCCAGCGGCGATCATGCCCAGTCCCCAGCCGATCAACGGCGTGATGGCCTCGATCACGCCGAAGACGAGACCGTTGCGGATGGCCGTGGCGACCGGCGGGCGATTGGCCGCGCCCCTGCCGACCGCGGCCGCGAAGGCATCGGTGGACATGCTGAGCGAAAGCACGGCGATCGAGACTGGGGTCATGGAATTCGAATCCGCCGGACGCACGAGACAGCGCGCTCGCGTCCCCGCCGGTTGGGGATCGCAAGGCACGCTGGTCTCGCCAGGCGGACGGCGTCCGCTGATCGCGCCACGGGCCAGAGTCCTGAAGAACCCAAGCCACGAGTATGTTGACGCGAACCCGGCCTTTATGGGCGCCGGCGGCTACTCCCCAACGGCGGGGCGTGTACCCGAGCCGCTGCGGCGGATCAACCAGACTCAACCGCGCGGGGCGAACAGGATGACGCCAGCGCCGAGCAGACACACCGCCCCCCCGATCAGGTCCCAGCGGTCCGGCGGGCTCTTCTCGACCATCGCCATCCAGATCAGGGAGGCGCAGATATAGACCCCGCCATAGGCCGCGAACGCCCGCCCCGCCGCATCCGTCGGAACCAGGGTCAACAGCCAGGCGAAGGCGATCAGGGCGGCCACGCCGGGGATCAGCCACAACGGCGACCTGTCCAACTTCAGCCAGGCCCAGAAGGCGAAACAGCCCGCGATCTCGGCCAGCGCAGCGAGCGGGTAGATCAGGGCGAGTTTCATTTGGCCCTACCCCTCGCCGCACGGCGGCTCGGTGCTTGAGGGCGCTCCATCCTTCTTCGCCGCCATCTTCGCCAGCAGGCGTCCGCGGCCCTTCGAAAGCGCATGGATCACGCCCCGGAAGGTCGCCACCTCCTGCTCCGAGAAGGCGGCGCGGCCCAGCATGACGCGCAGGTTCTGGCTCATCGAGCGCTTCTTCTCGGGCGGATAGAAGAAGCCGCCGGCTTCCAGCTCCGTCTCCAGATGCTCGTACATCCCGACCAGCAGGTCGTTGGACGCCGGCGGCGCCTGATCGCGGAAGCGCGGCGGCGGGGCGTCGAGGATCAGGGTGCGCCACTCATAGGCGTTGATCGCCACGGCCTGCGCCAGGTTCAGCGAATGGTGCTTCGGATCGATCGGAATGGTGGTGATGCCCGAGCACAGGGCGATGTCCGTCGTCTCCAGCCCCGCGCGTTCGCCGCCGAACAGCAGGCCGGTTTTCAGGCCCGAGGCCGTGTCGTCATACAGAACGCGGGCGCTCTCGCGAGGCGTGCGCACCGGCTGACGCGTCTCGCGCGGGCGGGCCGTGGTCGCGAAGACGGTGTTCAGGTCAGCGATGGCCTCAGCCACCGTGTCGAACACCTTCACCCCCTCCAGCACCCAGTCGGCGCCCGAGGCCGTGGCCCAGGCCCGGTCCTGTGGCCAGCCGTCGCGCGGGCTCACGAGGCGCAGTTCGGACAGGCCGAAATTAGCCATCACCCGCGCCACCGAGCCGATGTTGTCGGCCAGTTGCGAGCGATCGAGGATGACGACGGGAGGGGTCAGATTGGACATGGCCCGTCCCTACTCCGCTTCAGGCCCGTCCGTCATCCCGAACGGACGCGATCAGGCCGCCGAGATGCTTTTCGTAGTTCCGCCACCGCCCCGACGATCGGGCGTACAGCGGCTCGCGCACCTGCCAGACGCTGGCCGTCCGCACCCCGGCCCGGGCGGTGTGGAAGTTCATGACGCCGTCCTCCCACGTCAGACCCAGATGCCCCAGCAGCGCCTCGATCGACGGGCGCGGGTCCCGGACCAGGGCGTCGTAGTCGAGGTCGAGAATGTCCGGATACAGCGCCTTCCAGTGCGCCATCAGGCGACGGTACTGCCGGTGCCAGTGCGCCATGTCGTCGAGATCCAGCGCATGCGCCATCGACCCATCGAGGTGCAGGAACCAGTTGGACAGGATGGTGTCCAGCGGATCGCGGACCGTGTGCACGATCCGCGCCTTGGGGAACATCGCCTTGATCAGGCCGATGTGCAGGAAGTTATCCGGCCGTTTGTCGGTCACCAGCGCCGCCCCCGGGCGAGAGGCCGCCAGCCCGCGCAGATAGAGGTCGCGGGCCTGACCGATCAGATCCGGGCGCGTCGCCAGCGACGCGGGATAGGGCTCCAGCCAGCGAGCGATTGCGGGGACGAGGCCCAATTCGCCGCCGGGCGTCACCCGGCTGTGTCCGGCGAGGATCTGTTCGGCCAGCGTCGAGCCGGAGCGAAACATGCCGCAGACGAAGACGGGCGCCGCCTGATCGTCCGCATTAGCCACGGGTGGACGCGGGAAGGCCGCGATCAGGGCCTCGACGAAGGCCTCGTGGCGGGCACGGTCGTAGCGCACCGGCATCGCCTGCCGGCTGGCGGCATTGGCGTCGGCATAGGCGGCGAAGGCGGCATCGTAATCCGCTGCTTCATCCAGCGCCTTGCCGAGCGCGAAGCCCAGCTCGGCGCGGTCCTCCGCCGTGCGCCCCGATCGCGCGATGGCCGCCCTCAGCCGGGCGATAGCAGGATCAGCCGGATCGTTCACCCGCGACAGGCCGGTCAGTCGAGCCAGAGCCAGCGCATTGTCCGGCTCGATCGCCAGTGCGCGCTCATAAGCGGCCCGGGCCTGATCCCGTTGTCCGAGATCCTCGTGCAGATTTCCGAGGTTCAGCAGGGCCGGCAGATAATCCGGCGCGACAGCCAACGCCGCCTCCAGCTCGACCTGCGCCAGATCGTGCCGGGCCAGGTCGTCGGCCAAGATCACCGCGCGGTTCAACCGAACCTCCTCCGGCCCGGTGATCCCATACCGCAGCGCCTGCTCATAGGCGCCGAGCGCCGCATCGAAGCGACCGCAGGCCCGCTCCATCAGGGCGAGATTGTACCAGCTGTCCGGCAGGTCGGGCCGGATGGACAGCAGGCGGCGGTAGGCGTCCGCCGCCTCCGCCGCCCGGCCCTGCGCCCGCAGCTGCGAGGCGAGGGCAATGAGTTGTCCGGCCGTGTCGGCCAATCAGTCCTCGCCGACCATGGCGATCCACGGGTCGGCCGTGCCGGCCTCGACCTCGGCGACCTTCACCGCTGGCCAGCCGATATTGTCGTCAGCAGAGTCGCGCCAGGCGAGGATGAACATGTCGCGCAGCTCCGCCGCGCCGGCGCCGAGGCGGGCGATGGTGAAGGCGGCCGCGTCCTCACGGTTGTCGCGGAAGGCGCCGGCCTTCTCCAGACGATAGAAGGGCGTCACCTGCGCCAGCGTGGCGCGCAGGTAGGCGGCCGTGCGCGGACGCATGTCGAAGCCCTCAAGCTGCGGCGCGGCCATGGCTGCCTCGACGGCGTCCAGACGGGCGACGCGGGCGGTGAAATCGCCCTCGAAGGCGCTGTGGGTCGAGCGCGCGGTGGTGAAGCCCTCGGGGTTCGGCGTATTCCGATCCCATCCGTTGTAATGGATGGTCGTGTGGTGCGGCTGCGAGCCGTCGCCGATGTAGTGGCCCAGCACGCCCATGTCGCGCAGGATCAGGGCCTCGCGGCGCTCGCGATCCACGCGATACCAGGCGCGCTTGGCCGGGTCGGTTTCGCGGGCTTCCTGGGCGTTCAGCACGCGCCAGTAGGCGAAGTCGCGGACCAGGTTCTGGTAGCTGTCCCAGATGGCGTACGGCAGATAGCCGGCGTCGTCGACGTCCAGCCCCGCCGCGATCAGGGCGGCGTCGTATTCGGACTTCAGACGCGGCAGGTTGTCGATCGACGGACCCTGCGGATTGAAGACGAAACCGTTGTCGTCCAGGTCGACGAAGTGGGCGGTGTCGCGCTCGCGGTCGTGCGGCTGGCCGCCGCCCTTCCAGCGGTCCGGCTCGCGCGACAGTTCGCCGACATCGGCGGCGGCGCCCGGCGTGCGCAGGAAGGCCGGCATTTCCTCCGGCAGGGCGCGCATGGCGGCGATGCCGATCAGGCGGTGGCCGGTATTCCCCCAGGCCGAGACGGCAGCGGGAACGGCGACGGCGGCCAGCGCACAAACGGCTGCGGCGGCAAGGGCGATGCGCTTCATGGAGGGGCTCCGGCGATTGGTCCGCCTGCCCTACCCCAAAGCCTCGCCTCAAGAAATCCCGAAGGCCGCTTCGGTGCGTGAGACCCACGCCACGACGCTCGGAAAGGCCGAGAGGTCGAAGTCGCCCTCGTGCGCCACGCGGGTGTAGGCGACCAGTGAAAGGTCCGCGAGGGTCGGAGCCTCTCCAACCAGCCAATCCCGGCCGGCCAGCGCCTGCTCCATCCGGGCGAGCGCTGCATATCCCCGCTCCATCAGCCGTGGCTCGATCTGGTCGGCTGGCCGCCCGGCGATGGCGCGCTGGAAGCGGACGACGGCGATATAGGGCTCATGGCTGTACTGTTCCCAGAACAGCCACTCCATCATGCGGGTGCGGTCATAGGGATCCGCCGGTATGAACGGGCCGCCTTCGCCAAAGTACAGCAGCAGGGCGTTCGACTGGGCCAGCGGCCGGCCGTCCTCCAGCACCACCGTCGGCGTCTGGCCCGCCGGGTTCAGGGCGAGGAAGGCTTCGGAGCGGGTCACGCCCGCGGTGACGTCCGTCTCGATCCACTGATAATCGATCTGCGAGAGATCGAGCAACCACTTGACCTTCAAACAGTTACCCGAACGAATATCGCCATAGACAGTAAGCATATCGGCCCAGCAACGTATTTCTGATCTGCGAATACAGCTTACAGATTTGTCTGATACGGCACAGCCTGAATCCACTTAACCATCCAGAAGCGCCACTTATCCACGGCAAACCGGGACAGGTAGTCGCAGCTGACCTGTCGCGCCCGGCTTTCGACACAATTGGAAACCAAAAGCCAGCCGCCGGACGTGTCTGGGGCCGGTGATTCCGTGAGTCTGCATATGCTCAGCTCAGCCGCTGCGCTCGCCCTGATCTGGGCGATGGCCTTCCCTGCCTCGGGAGAGCCGGTGTCGTACGAAGCCGCCGTTGCGGCCGATCGTGCGGCTGCCGTATCAACCGCCTCCGGCGATGAAGGTTCCAGCAGTGACGCGTTCGAGCTGACGGACGAACAGGAAGCCCTGATGGATCAGGACGCCCGCTGGAGCGCTTCGGCGCGCCTGTATCACGCAGGCGGCGGCGGGGCGACGGGCAACGATTCCCTCGGCTGCCGTCCGATCGCCATGCGCACCGTGGCCGTGGATCCGCGCTACATCCCGCGCCGCACCCGCCTGTTCATTCCCGAGACCGTGGGCCTGCGGATGTCGGACGGCACCCTGCACGACGGCTACTGGTATGCCTCGGACACCGGCGGCGCGATCAAGGGTCAGAAGATCGACCTCTACACCGGCCACGGCCGCGCCTCGATGCGCCCCGCGATGCGCCTGAACATGCGCACCCTGACCATCATGGACGCCGGAAACTTCGACGGCTGCCCGCCTTCGTGGGATAGCCAGCCCAGCGCCACCCTGATGGCCTCGGCCGCCGACAACATCGGCGCCTCGCAGTAATCGTCAGAAGCGGCGCTTGCCGCTGATGGTCTCGAAGAACATCCGCCAGTCGCCCATCAGGCTCCACAGCGGGTATTTGAAGGTGGCCGGCCGGTTCTTCTCAAAGAAGAAGTGACCCACCCAGGCGAAGCCATAGCCGATCAGCGGCATGGCCAGCAGCCACCACGGGTTCAGCGTCACGATCGCCAGCGCCAGCGCCACCAGCACCAAAGCCGATCCCACGATGTGAATCCGCCGGCAGGTCCGGTTGGAGTGCTCGTGGATGTAGTACGGATAGAAGGCCTCGAACGATGCGAAGCGCTCGCCGGACGCGGGCTGGGTGCTCATCGGGTCGATCCTCCGTTTTTCTCGTTTCCGGCGAGCCTTTCACGTTTCAACGCGCCAGACGAGCCCTTGGCCGCAAAAGCGTTGCCGCACCCGTGCTCCCCGCCTCAAGGCTGGGAAAACACTGATCGGAAACGCCATGAAATCGCTGCTGACCGCCATCGCCCTGATCGGGCTGGCCGGGCCCGCCATCGCCCAGACCGCACCGGCTCCGACTCCGACTCCGCCGCAGCCTCCCCTGCAGGTCCAGCGGCTGGCGACCAATGTGAATGTGGTGATCGGCGACGGCGGCAACATCCTGATGCTGAACGGTCCTGAGGGGGTGCTGCTGGTGGACGCCGAACTGCCGCAGGGCGCGCCGCGCGTGATGGCGGCCGTCGCCGCGATCGACCCCTCCCCGCTGCGCTTCGTGATCGATACTCACTGGCACATCGATCACACCGGCGGGAACCGCTACATGACCGGCCAGGGCGCGGTCGTCATCGGACATGACGCAGTGCGGACCCGGCGGATGACCGACCAGACGCTGCGAGTCTATGACGCCACCGTCCCGGCGGCCCGGTATCCGCAAAGCCTGCCGATCCTGACCTTCGACAACACCCTGACCCTGCATCTCAACGGCCAGACCGTCCGGGCCTTTCATGTCCCGGGCGCCCATACCGACGGCGATGTTCTGGTGCATTTCGTCCAGTCGGACGTGATCCACATGGGCGACGTCTATTGCGCCGGCATGTACCCCTTCATCGACACCGGCTCGGGCGGCCGGGTTCAGGGCATGATCGCGGCGGTGGACCGGGTCATCGCCATGGCTGACGAGGATACGCAGATCGTTCCGGCTCACGGCCCCGTCGGCACGCGCACGGACCTGATTGCTTACCGCGACATGCTGGTGCGCGTGATGACCACCGTGCAGGCAGGCATCGACGCCGGCCAGACGCTGGAGCAGATCAAGGCCTCACGCCCCGCGGCGGCGTGGACGCTTGAGGGCGAGGCCGACGCCTTCATCGCTGTGGTCCACGACAGCCTCACACTGCCTTCCAGCTGAACCGTCAGCCTGCCTTGGGCGGCAGGTCGAAGAAGGTGGTGAAGCGGTCGAATACGCCCGCATCGCCCTGCAAGGCGCCGGCGGGCAGCGGCGCGCCGCCATAGACCGCGCCTGCGACCTCTTCGGGCGTGGCGGTGAGCACCACGCTCGCCGCCTCCGCCTCGCCCCGGCGCACGGTCAGCAGACGATCCGCGACAGTCAGGACGAAGCTCTCATCCCCGAACCGGAATCCGATCGACAGACAGACATCACCCGCCTTCACCGGATCGAACATCGTCTTCAGCGACAGCATGATCGACACGGGGCTGAGCGGCATGGTCGGGTCGTGCGCCGGCGACCGCGCGGCCCACCTGCCCATGCTGCTGATGAAGGGCTCGGCCTCCAGCCCCCAGGGGGTCAACTCGTAGACCTGCACGAGAGCCGGCGGCGGCAGGCGGCGGCGGACCAGAAGTCCCGACGCCTCCAGCCCCTCCAGCCGCTGCGTCAGGACGTTGGCGCTGACGCCGGGAAGGCTGGCGCGGAGATCCCCGAACCGCTTCGGCCCAAGCATCAGTTCGCGCATGACCAGCAGCGCCCACCGCTCGCCGATCAGGTCCAGCGCGTGGGCGGTGCCGCAGGCGTCGTCATAGCGGCGCGCAGCCTTGGTTAGTTTTTCTAACTTCATGCTTGCATAAAGTAACACCACACGGCAGAAGGCTCAAGTCGCGGGCGATGGAGCCTGCGGGCCGTTTCCGCCTTTTCCTGACAGCCGCGAAGCGCGGCGTGGTCCAATCCGGAGACTTCCGATGAGCTTCCTCGACATCACCGTCATCCCCGTGCCCGCCGGCAACAAGGCCGCTTATCTGGAGCACTCCCGCAAGACGACCGTCTTCTTCAAGGAAGCCGGCGCCACCTCGGTCACCGAATGCTGGGGCGAGGATGTGCCCGAGGGCAAGGTCACCGACTTCCGCAAGGCCGTCGACCTGAAGGACGGCGAGGTCGTCTGCGTCGGCTGGATCACCTGGCCGGACAAGGCCACGCGCGACACCGCGTGGGAGAAGCTGATGACCGACGAGCGGATGATGGGAATGGACATGCCGTTCGACGGCAAGCGCATGATCTTCGGCGGCTTCGACGTCATCGCCGAGGGCTGATCCCCGCCTCCCGACCGACGCCCGTCAGCGACAGAAGCGGGTGTCGGTCGCCTCAAGGTGCAGGTGGTCGCGGTGCACGGCGTTGTAGTCCGGGCTGAGGACCGTGCCGAAGATCCGGCAGGCATCGTCCCGGATCCGTCGCAGGAACCGCGCCTCCTCCGTATCGCCATACCAGTCGTTGGTCAGGGTGATGCGCCGACCGTCGCGCAGCCGCACGCCTGAAACATCCAGCGCCATGGCCTGGGCATGGGCGCTGATGCGGTTGCTGACGCCGCCATTGTTCACATTGCGACAGGCGTAAGCGCCGAAGTGGTCGATCTGGACCACATCCGAACCGAGGATCTCCCGCGCCGCGGGCTCGAGTGACTGACGCCGCCAGACGCTGACGGCCAGAGCCGTGCGGCAGGTCATCTCGACATCGCCCGGCGTCATGCGGGCGATGGTGCCGAAGTCGGGGCCGAGGACGCCGCCGGCGCTGAGACCGCAGGCCCGCGGATCGCCCTTGTCCGGCACAGGCCGGAAGGTCACGCGGGCGGCCGTCAGCTGCGCCACGCACTGGCTGAGTTCGGCGCTCTCGCGGATCACGGCCGAGCGCGTGCCGCCATCCAGTGGCGAGTCCACGAGTCCGCCTATAAGTGGCGCTTCGGTGCGCGACGGCGCGGCCGGCCAGCTGGTTCCGGGCGGAGGCGGAAAGTCCGGCAGCATCCGCCCGCAGCCGGCGAGCGACATCAGGACCGCGGGCAGAACCAGGGAGCGAAGGGCGCGCATAGTGGGAGGCTAGGATGATTTGCGGGGGCGCGGAATCCACCCCTCCGTCTCGCCGGCTTCGCCGCCTCCACACTCCATGGAAAGGCGAAAAGAAAAAGGGCGGCTCTTTCGAACCGCCCTTTGATCAGGATCAGCTGTCGAGGAACGACCGCAGCTTCCGCGACCGCGACGGGTGCTTCAGCTTGCGCAGGGCCTTGGCCTCGATCTGACGGATGCGTTCGCGGGTCACCGAGAACTGCTGGCCGACTTCCTCGAGGGTGTGGTCCGTGTTCATGCCGATGCCGAAGCGCATGCGCAGGACGCGCTCCTCGCGCGGCGTCAGCGACGCCAGCACGCGGGTGGTGGTCTCGCGCAGGTTCGACTGGATGGCGGCGTCGATCGGCAGGACGGCGTTCTTGTCCTCGATGAAGTCGCCGAGGTGCGAGTCTTCCTCGTCCCCGATCGGGGTTTCGAGCGAGATCGGCTCCTTGGCGATCTTCAGGACCTTGCGGACCTTCTCCAGCGGCATGGCCAGCTTTTCAGCCAGCTCTTCCGGGGTCGGCTCGCGGCCGATCTCGTGCAGCATCTGGCGGCTGGTGCGGACGATCTTGTTGATCGTCTCGATCATGTGCACCGGGATACGGATGGTGCGCGCCTGGTCGGCGATCGAGCGGGTGATCGCCTGACGGATCCACCAGGTGGCGTAGGTCGAGAACTTGTAGCCGCGGCGGTACTCGAACTTGTCGACCGCCTTCATCAGACCGATGTTGCCCTCCTGGATCAGGTCCAGGAACTGCAGGCCGCGGTTGGTGTATTTCTTGGCGATGGAGATCACGAGGCGCAGGTTGGCCTCGACCATTTCCTTCTTGGCCTGACGGGCCTCGCGCTCGCCCTTCTGGACGGTCTGGACGATGCGGCGGTAGTCGTCGATCGGCAGACCGGCCTCGGTGGCCACGGCGGCGACGTCGGCGCGGATCGAGGCAATCTGGGTCGCCTCGTTGTCGCTGAACTTGGTCCAGCGCACGCCCATTTCCTTCACGCCCTCAGCCCAGTTCGGATCCAGCTCCTTGCCGAAGTAGGACTTCAGGAACTCCGGACGCGAGATTCCGTAGCTGTCGGCCAGGCGCAGCAGGCGGCCTTCCAGACCCATCAGACGCTTGTTGATCGCGTACAGCTGCTCAACCAGCGCCTCGATGCGGTTGTTGTTCAGCTTCATCGTCTTCAGGCGACCCGAGATGTCGGCCGTCAGCTGGTCGTAGGTCTTCTGGTCCTTGGCGCTGAGCACCTCGCCCTTCAGGCGGGCCTCAACCAGCTTGTCCTGCAGCTTGCGGAAGCCGCCGAAGTCGGCCGCGATCGCGTCCAGAACTTCCATGACGCCGTCGCGCAGCTCGGCTTCCAGAGCCGAGATCGACATGCCGCCGCCATCGTCGAAGTCGTCGTCGTCCTCGTCGCCCTCGGGCTTCTCCTCGTCGCCGCCCTCCTCCTTCTCTTCCGCTTCACCGGCCGGCGGCTGGTTGTGCGGCAAGGACGAGGGGTTCAGCACGCCGTAGGTGGCGTCCAGGTCGATCACCTCGCGCAGCAGGATGCGGTTGTTCGCCAGTTCGTCGCGCCAGACCATGATGGCCTCGAAGGTCAGGGCGCTTTCGCACAGACCCGAGATCATGGCGTCGCGGCCGGCCTCGATGCGCTTGGCGATGGCGATCTCGCCCTCGCGGCTCAGCAGTTCGACCGAACCCATCTCACGCAGATACATGCGCACCGGGTCGTCGGTGCGGTCGTAGGCGGCCTTGGCCGGGGTCTCGGCGACCGAGGTCTCGGCGCGCTCGGCGACTTCGCCGCCCTCGCCGTCCTTCTGCTCGGCGTCTTCCTCGGCCTCGACGACGTTCACGCCCATCTCGCTGAGCATGGCCAAGGTGTCCTCGATCGCGTCGGGGGTCACCTCTTCGGACGGGAGGACCTTGTTCAGTTCCTCCATCGTCACATAGCCCTTGGCCTTGGCTTGCTTGATGAATTTCTTGACGCCGGCGTCGGTAAGGTCGAGCAGCGGGCCGTCGCTCTGAACTTCGGCTTCCTGCGTCTCGGTCTGCGAGCTCATTCAGTCATTTCTCCGGGTGAAAGGCTGATCAGGCCCTTCTCCAACTACAACGTGTGGCAGGCTCGTTGGTTACGATCCCGCACTGTCTTCCCAAATCTCTCCGGTTTTGATCGCACGGCGAAGCGCATCCCGCTCGGCCTTGAGCCGGCGGAACGCCTCGTCCTGCCCCGGCACGCCACGCGCCGAAGACAGGGCGTCTTCCAGGGCGGCGACGCGGGTCAACGCATCGAACGCCTGCGACCATCGGATCCTCGTCTCGCCGAGGGGCTTGTCTGCAGCCAGGAAAGGCGCGCCGGACTTTGCCGCCGCCTTCTCGACCTCGCGCACCAAGACGTCATGACCCGATTGCGCCAGATGGCGTCGCAGCGCGGCCGAGTCAAGGTCCTGACCCGAGAAGCGGAGCCGAACCATCTCCTGAGCCAGCCCGTCCAGCGACGGATCGCCGAATCCGTGGGCGGCGATGGCCTCGAGATGGTCATCCATCCGCTCCGGATCATCGATGGCGCCGTGGGCCAGGGCGGCGGCCACGGGCTCGATCGAGCGACTGAGCGACTGCATCGCCTGGGCGCCCTCGACCGTCTGGCCCAGCATCGGCGGAGGGCCGCCCCAGCGGCGACCACCCTGCCCGCCTTGTCCCTGCGCAGGCCGCGGCGCGGCGCGTGACGGGAACAGGGCGTCGAACCGATCGAACAGTTCGCGGCGGTACTGTTCGGCAAGGTCCTTGTCCTGAATGGCAGAGGCCTGCTGGCGCAGACGCCCCTTGAAGCCGGCGCGGCGCTCGGGCGTGTCCAGTTGCTCGGCCTCAGCTTCCTTCTGGAACAGCACCTCGGCGAAGGGCTTGGTCAGGTTCAGCGCCTGCCGCAGGGCCGGAGCACCCTGATCCCGCAGGATATCGTCCGGGTCCTTGCCGCCTTCCAGCAGGGCGAAGCGGAACGAGCGGCCGGGCTTCAGCTGCGGCAGGGCGCGGTCGATGGCGCGGTAGGCGGCGCGCCGGCCGGCGGCGTCGCCGTCGAAACACAGCACCGGCTCGGACGACACGCGCCACAGCCGTTCCATCTGCTCCTCGGTCAGTGCCGTGCCCATCGGCGCCACAGCGGGGATGCCTGCGCGCTGGCAGGCGATCACGTCCATGTAGCCCTCGACCACGACGATGCCCTGCTCGCCCTTGCTCTCGGCGCCCAGGATGCGTCGCGCCTCGGGCAGGCCGTACAGGGTCGCCCCCTTGTGGAAGAGCGGGCTCTCCGGACCGTTCAGATATTTGGCTCGGTCGTCCGGGTTCATCGCACGACCGCCGAAGCTGACGATCCGTGCCCGCGCGTCGAGGATCGGGAACATCAGCCGGTCGCGGAACCGGTCGTAGGGCTGACCGCCGCCCTCGGGCGAGATCAGCAGGCCCGCCTCGACCAGATCGCCGGGCCGGGCGCCGCGCTGGATCAGGGCATTCTTCAGACCCTCGCGGTCATTCGGCGCATAGCCGAGGCCGAAGCGCTCCCACTGATCTTCCGGCAGACCGCGCTTCTCAAGATACTCGCGCGCGGTCTTGCCGGGCGACCGGCGCAGATTCGCGGCGAACCATTTCTGGGCCAGGTCCATCCAGTCGCTAAGGCCCTGCCGCTTCTGCTCGCGCTCGGCCGCCTGCGGGTCCTCGGCCGGCAAGGCCATGCCCGCCTCGCCCGCCAGCCGCTGCACGGCCTCGACGAACGACAGCCGCTCGGTTTCCTGCAGGAAGCTGATGACGTCGCCGTGCTTGCCCGAGCTGAAGTCGTGGAAGAAGCCCTTGTCGTCGTTGACGAAGAAGGACGGCGACTTCTCCTTCGAGAAGGGCGACAGGCCGACGTACTCGCGTCCCTGACGCTTGAGCTTCACCGTCCGTCCGATGATGTCGGACGGGCGAAGGCGGGCCTTCAGTTCCTCGATGAAGCGGTCGTCGAAGCGCACAGTCGCCTTATAGCCTGCGATTCAACCCAGCGGGGCCATTTACCTTTCATTAACCAAGAAGGCGAAACGGCGACCCTAAAGGACTGATTTTCTACGCATTTATACGGAACAATCCACAAGCCCTGTGGATTAACCCACCTGTCCCGTCCCAGAATGAGACGGTTCCTGACGGCGCTGCGGCGAAGATCGTCGGCGTCCTCCGAGAATGAGCCCGACCTCCATGTTCATCGCCATCGCCCGTCCGGCGGTGGAGCCCGAAGGCCCCGACGCCGTCGCCGTCCCCGGTTCCCCGCTGATCCCTCAAGTCTCGCCGCGCGCCCTGCACGCCCGGCTGCTGGAGAACGCGGCGCTCCGACGGCTTCGCGGCCAGGAGCGCAAGCGCAGCAACCGGATGGATGACGCCGACTACTGGCTGCACGCCGCGCCCGTCGCCGTGCGCAAGGCCGCCGCCCTGAGGGAAGAACGCAGCTTCGCGCCCCTGCCCTAGGCTCAGCCCTTCATCGAGTCCGCGAAGCGCTGGAACAGGTAGAGGCTGTCCGTCGGCCCCGGCGAGGCTTCCGGGTGGTGCTGGACGCTGAACACCGGACGCCCCTTCAGGGCGATGCCGCAGTTGGTGCCGTCGAACAGGCTGACGTGGGTCTCCTCGACCGCCTCCGGCAGGCTATCGCGATCGACGGTGAAGCCGTGGTTCATTGAGACGATCTCGACCTTGCCGGTCGTCAGGTCCTTCACCGGATGGTTCGCGCCGTGGTGGCCCTGATCCATCTTTACGGTCTTGGCCCCCAGAGCCAGCGCCAGCATCTGGTGCCCGAGGCAGATGCCGAACAGCGGCTTGCCGCTCTCGACCAGCTTCCTGATCTCCGGCACGGCGTATTCACCGGTCGCGGCCGGGTCGCCCGGGCCGTTCGACAGGACGACTCCATCCGGATTGCGGGCGAGGACTTCCTCGGCCGTGGTCGTGGCCGGGACGACGGTGATCTTGGCGCCGGTCGAGGCCAGGGCGCGCAGGATGTTGCGCTTGACGCCATAGTCGATAACCACCACCGACCGGTCGGCGGCGTCGACGCGCGGGTGGCCTTCGGGCCAGTCCCACAGACCCTCGTCCCACTCGAACGCCTGCAGCGTCGATGCGGGCTTGGCGAGGTCGAGGCCGACCAGGCCGGTCCATGCCTTCGCCTGCGCGACCAGTGCGTCGAGATCGAAGTCACCGTCCGGATCATGGGCGATGACCGCGTGCGGCGCGCCCGTGTCGCGGATCAGAGCGGTCAGGGCGCGGGTGTCCACGCCGGCGAGACCGACCACGCCGCGGCGCTTCATCCAGTCGTCGAAGCTGCTTTCCGAGCGCCAGTTGGCCGGCTCGGTCGGGACGTCGCGGAAGATCGCACCACGCGCCGAGGTGTCGGAGCCGCCGCCCATCTGCTCCACGTCCTCGACGTTCACGCCGACATTGCCGACGTGCGGGAAGGTGAAGGCCAGGATCTGGCTCATGTAGGACGGGTCGGTCAGGATTTCCTGATAGCCGGTCATCGCCGTGTTGAAGACGACCTCGCCGAGCGCCGTGCCGGTCGCGCCGCAGCCGACGCCCTGCAGGATCGTCCCGTCAGCAAGGGCGAGAACACCGGTGACACCTGGAAGAAGCTGGGTGGTCATGGTGCGCTCTCCTTACGCCGAAACACCGGCGGGCAAACGGCGGCGTGACTAGGCCTCCGCGCCCCCTTGGTCAACGCGTGATCCGGACTTTCTCATGAATGCGAACCAGGCGGCGGTCGTCACGGCGAAGAAGCCGACCGTCGGAAGGATGTATCCGGGAGCGGCGGCGGCAACCGCAGCGGCGGCGAACAGCAGGCCGATGACGGCCAAGATGCGAGCGCCCGGCGTCTTCGCCAGTCGGAACAGCGACAGGGCGCAGATCGCATAGATGGTCAGGGTCAGGACCGAGGTGACGCCGACCAGAATGCCAAACTGACCGCCCAGCGTCGGCTGTCCCGACAGGATGGCGATCACGCTCATGAACGCCCCTCCCAGAAGCGGCGTGACGATCGGGGTCTTCGTGGGCGAGCCGAAGCCGGATGGCAGGA
Source organism: Brevundimonas sp. (assembly GCA_016742215.1). GTDB lineage: Bacteria > Pseudomonadota > Alphaproteobacteria > Caulobacterales > Caulobacteraceae > Brevundimonas. The sequence continues at coordinate 126,309 of JACVCC010000002.1, read as the reverse complement.
AGCCCTGCATGGCGGCGGCGCGCGCTGTCTCACCTCCCATCATGGTCCAGCCGCCGATGGTGCCCAGCGTCTTGGTGATGGCGCAGATGGCGACGATGCCGGCGATGGAGGCGCCGAATACCCGCCCGGCCAGATCGGCATAGGGGCTGGTCGAGTCGGCCAGCTGGGCCACCGGAATGACGCCGAACACGGCGACGGTGGCGGCGACATAGACAACGGTGGCCAGAAGGGCTCCTGCGACCGAGGCCCGCCGCACGTCCGTGGCGGGATGGCGAACCCGGTGTGACAGGGCCGCCGCGCTCTCAACACCCAGATAGGCCCAGAAGATGATGGCCAGCGAGGCCGGGACGGTCTTCAGCAAGGGCTCGCCCGACGGGCTCCACGAGGCGGCGAAGATCTCCGGATCGAAGGCGCTGGCGCCAGCGGCGACAGCGATGACGATGGGGATCAGGCCGACGACAAGGGCCACCGCCGCCAGCCAGGATGCCGTGCGGGCGCCGACGATATAGGCCGCCGTCGCGATCCAGATCAGACCCAGGTTGCACAGGGTCGCTGCGACAGGATCCTTCAAGATCGGCCAGAAGAAGCCGAGATAGCCGGTGGCCGCCACGGCGACGGCGACGTTCCCGACCAGACAGGCCATCCAGAAGGCCAGCGAGACGTGGAAGCCGGCGAACCGCCCAAGGCCCCGCTCGGCGAAACCCGACAGACCGTCCGCTCCGGGCGCCAGGCGGCCCAGCGCGCCGAACACCAGCGCCAGGGTCGCGGCGCCTACGGCGGCGACCAGCCAGCCGATCAGGCTGGAACTGCCGGTCGAAGCCAGGCTGACGGGCAGCAAATAAAGGCCCGAGCCGATCATGTTCCCGGCCACCACGAGGGACGCGAGCCCCCAGCCCAGCTTCTGGCGATCGGCCAGGAGGTCTTCTGGCAGGGGCAGGCTGGACGAGTGATCGCTCATGCGGCTTCCGGGGGGCGAAGTGGCTACCGCCCCATAACGGCGATCCCGCGCCTTCCGTCAATCGGGAGTCAGACTCGCACACCCTCGCTGGAGCGGAACACTGCATGCGTCGCCCCCGCCTCGGCGGCCGCCGCGCCCCAGTGGGCGGCGATATTGAGGATCAGCACCTTCGGCGCCGCGCTGCGGGCGGCCCGGATAAGTCGGTCCGCCTCATGCCAGCCCCGGGGATGATCATAGTCGACGGCGGCGAAATCCACCGAAAGGCAGGCGCAGCCAGCCCCGGCGAGGCGCTCGGCCAGTGCCGGATCAGGCGGAATATGCAGGATGATGCCCCGCCGGTCGGTCTCGAAATGCTCGATCGCCTCGGCGACCGCCTGAACATCCGGACGGTCCGGGATGCCGACGACCTCGATCATGACCCTGCCCGTCGGCGGCTCGGTCTGATCCCCGGCGTAGATCATGGCGAACCGGCCGTGGCTGGTCGCGACCGTGCGCCAGAAGGCGGGAAGGACGCCCCCGTCCGTGTCACCGGGCCGCAGAAGCGAGGCTCCGTGATGAAGGGTCAACAGATCGATCCGGCGCAGGTCGGCCGTCTCCAGCATGGGTCGCCCCAGGCCCCGCAAGGCCGGCTCCCCGCCCTGATGCCGCACCAGACGCCGGATGCGACGGCTGACGACCTGCCCATTCTTGAGGCCGAAGATCGGCTGAAGGGAGAGCGTGATCGACATTTCCCGCCGCGCTCGCGTGATGAACGGGAAGGTGACACTTCCGAAGCTGACAAGACTGGACGATCCGAACGCCTTCGGCTCCTCCGGCAACTCGGCCCGGCCATGGTCGCCGGCGCCGCCCCTTTCTACGGGTCGCATTTCAATGACCTCGCGCACAGACGCCTCCATGGCGCGCGACGCTTCTTTCCCGGCCGCGCTTGCAGGCCCCCGAACCTTGACGGTGCGCCTCCTTCGCCAATCAAACGACAACAGAACTGGTGAACCGTAATTCACCACGCTTGCGCCGTTGCGCTTCGCCATGAGCTGCGCAAAGACCACCCGTTCCCCCGACTGCGATGGAAGCCATGAGCATCACGACTGTAGGCCTCGATGCCGATGACACTCTCTGGCACAACGAGACCATCTTCCGCCTGACCCATGACCGATTCACGGACCTGCTCTCGGAGCACGGTGATCGGGACCTGATCGAGACCCGGCTGGCGGAGGTCGAGCAACGCAACCTCCGGCTCTACGGCTACGGGGTGAAGGGGTTCACCCTGTCCATGATCGAGACGGCGATGGAGCTGACCGATGGCGCCGCGCCGCCGGAAGTCGTGCGCGAAATACTCGCCGCAGGCCGGGAAATGCTCGCCCATCCCGTCGAAACCCTTCCGGGGGTCGATGAGGCGATCGCAGCACTGTCCGAGCAATATCGCCTGGTGCTGATCACAAAGGGTGATCTCATGGACCAGGAACGGAAGCTGGCCGCGTCAGGTCTGGGCGACGTCTTCGCCGCCGTGGAGATCGTCTCGGAGAAGGACCGATCCGTCTATGAACGCATCTTCGCGAGACACGGGACCGGGGCCAACGAGGCGGTGATGGTCGGCAACTCGATGAAGTCGGATGTCCTTCCCGCCCTCGCCGCCGGCGCCTACGCGGTCCACATTCCCTACGCCATCACCTGGGCGCACGAACTGGCGGACGCCCCCGTTGATCAATCCCGGTACGGATCGCTTGACACAATTACTGAGTTACCAGATTGGATCACAAAGAAGACACATTTTGGATAACAGCATTCGCCGGATAACAGCGATATGTGCAAGATGTGTGATGAGTTCGTGTCACATCGTGTCAAAACAACGCGCAAATGTGTCCATCCGCACATTTATTGGCTTGACCTGACACAGATCGGGTGAGTTTTTGTTCGCAGTCTGGCTTGGGGGAGGCAGGCGCGTGCGAACCTCTCACACCGAGTGACTGAATGAACTTGAAGCGTAATCAACTGCTCGCCACCACTGTACTGGCGGGCGTCATGGCCATTTCTGCTCCGGCACTGGCCCAAACCGCTCCCGACACCGGCACGTCCGCCCAGGACGACGCTGCTGAACTCGGCGAAATCGTCGTCACCGGCTCGCGTATCCGTCGCGACCCGACCAACTCGCCGACGCCGCTGATCCAGGTTTCGGGCGAGCAGCTGCTCACGACCGGTCAGACCACCGTCATCGACTATCTGGCGACCATCCCCGCCCTGTCGAACTCGGTCGTCCCGTCGGACACCACCGGCTCGGGCCTCGGCGACGGCGGCCTGTCGCTGCCGAACCTCCGCTCGCTGGGCTCCAACCGCACCCTGACGCTGGTCGACGGTCGTCGCCACGTCGGTTCGAGCGGCGGCCAGTTGTCGGTCGACATCGACACCATCCCGCGCCTCCTGATCGAGAACATCGAGATCATCACCGGCGGCGCCGCCTCGGTTTATGGCGCTGACGCCGTTTCGGGCGTGCTGAACTTCATCCTGAAGAAGGACTTCGAGGGTCTGGAGATCGATGCCAACTACGGCATGATCAACCAGAACGGCGAAGCCAACCGCCGCATCTCGGCCCTCGCCGGCGCCAACCTGCTGGACGACCGCCTGAACGTCTATGTTCACGGTGAGTACGAGGAAGTCGACGAAGTCACCTCGCTGGACATCGACTGGCTGCGTAACGCCCCGGTCCGTATCGGCGTTGACGCCGATCCGACCACGGCCACCAACGACGGCATCATCGACGCCCGCACCTTCACCGGCGTCCGCCGCATCGACAACCCGCGCTGGGGTCAGACGACCCTCGCCAACGTCTCGCAGCCGAGCGCCCTGAACAACCCGAACGTCCCGTACGTGGACTGCTTCTCGGGCACGGGCGCCGCCTTCGGCTTCTCGTACAGCGCCAGCTGCTTCGGCGTCCAACCGGGCAAGACCTTCTGGTACGACGGTCCGACCGCGCGTCTGGCCAACTTCGGCGAGCGCGTCGGCAACACCGGCATCAACCGTCCGTACAACATCGGCGGCGATGGCGAGAACCCGGCGGAGTTCAGCACCGGCTCGCGCGTTCCGCGTTCGGAATCGGCCCGCTTCCAGGCCGGCGCGACGTTCGAGATCACCTCGAACATCGAAGCCTACGCAGAAGCCAAGTACGTCACTGAAGACACCTTCGACCTGTCGCAGCCGACGTTCTACGACGTCGACCTGGTGAACTCGTACAGCAGCGCCTCGATCAACCCGATCTACAACGTCGCCAACTTCGACCTGCGCTGGAGCGACAACGCCTTCCTGCCGCAGAACGTGAAGGACGCGATCGCCACCAACCTGGTGACCCCGTACTCGCAGCCGACCGCCGGCGCGCCGGGCACGGCCCTGGCTCCGATCCTGCTTCAGAACGCGCGTCACAGCATGTTCGGCCCGGACCGCACCCAGACCAACACCCGTGAGCTGACCCGCTTCGTCGGCGGCTTCCGCGGTTCGCTGGACAGCGTCGCCTTCGTTCGCAACGTCGACTGGGACATCGGCTACACCTACGGTGAGGTCGAGGTCGAGAACCGCGAACGCGGCACCGACTCGCTGCGCTTCGCCCTCGCCGCCGACGCTGTCGTCGACACCGCCGGCATCGTCAACGGCCGTCCGGGCGAGATCGTCTGCCGCGCCCGTCTGCTGCAGGCTCAGGGCCGACCGGCGTCGTCGTTCGACAACGGCTTCGAGAACCTGAAGGACAGCGCCTACGGCCAAGCCTCGATCGATCAGTGCACCCCGCTGAACGTCTTCGGCAAAGGCAACCAGAGCGCTGAAGCCCTGCAGTACATCGACGCGGTCATCGGCATCACCGAGCGCAACGAGCAGGAGCAGGCGATCGCTTCGGTCGCCGGCGAGCTGTGGGACTTCTGGGGCGCCGGCCCGATCGGCATCGCCGTGGGCGCCGAGTACCGTCGTGAAGCGACCGAGGCCACCGGCCGCGATCGTGACACCGCCGGTCGTCAGTTCCTGTTCCTGAACAGCGGCCCGGACTTCCCGGAAGCCGAGTACACCAGTGAAGAAGTCTTCGCCGAACTGTCGGTGCCGCTGTTCCGCGACACCTGGCTGGGTGAGTACGCCGAGCTGAGCGGTTCGTACCGCTTCGCCGACTACTCGACCGTGGGCGACGTCGACGTCTATGGCGTGAACCTGATCTACCGTCCGATCCAGGACATCTCGTTCAAGACGAGCTTCAACACCTCGGTCCGCGTTCCGGACCTGGGTGAGAACTTCTCGCCGTTCAGCCAGACGTTCCTGAACAACGTCACCGACCCCTGCGCCACCCTGGTGATCGCGGCCCAGGACGCGGACATCCGCGCCAACCGGATCGCGAACTGCACCGCCCTGGCCCAGGCTCAGGGTCTGACGTTCGACTTCGCCGGTTCGACGGCGACGAACGCGGACGACTACAACCCGGTCTACACCTCGGGCATCGCCGGCGTGTCGGGCGGTAACCCGTTCCTGAGCCCGGAAACCTCGGAATCGTTCACGTTCTCGACCGTGATCGAGCCGCGCTTCTTCCCTAACTTCTCGCTGGTCCTCGACTACTACGAGATCACCATCGACGACGTCATCGCGGCGGTGTCGGCCCAGACCGCAGCCAATAACTGCGTCAGCGGCGAGGGGCTGAACTCGGCGGCTTGCGCCACCGTGTTCCGCAACAACCCGGACATCCCGTTCGGCATCGGCGCCCCGGTTGGCGATCCGATCGGCGGCTTCATCGAAGGCTCGGTCAACTACGCCAAGCTGGAAACCCGCGGTCTGGACTTCACGGCCCGCTACAGCATGGACCTGGAAGAAGTCACCGGTCGCGCCTGGGGTCAGCTGGACTACTCGCTGGGCGGCCTGTGGCTGATCGAGCAGAAGCAGTTCCTGAACGCGGACAACGCGGCCGACTTCACCGAGCTGGCCGGCACGGTCTTCTATCCGAAGGTCCGTATGACCTCGTCGCTGACCTGGACGCCGAACGAGATCTGGAGTGTCAACTGGACCGCTGACTGGCAGTCGGCCCAGGACAGCCTGCAGATCCGCAACGCGGTCCTGAACGCTGACCAGCGTCCGTTCGACGAGTACGCCACGGGCAACTTCACGCGCCACGACTTCACGGTGCGCTGGAATGCTCGTGAGGACCTGTCGGTCCGCGCGGGTGTCGTGAACGCCTTCGACGCCGAGCAGGCGACCTACCTGGGTACGACGCTCTACTCGAACTTCGACCCGTACGGCCGTCGCTTCTTCATCGGCCTGAACTACCGTCCGTTCTAAGGAACGAACCGGTTCAAAAAGCAGGGGGCGGTCCGAAAGGGCCGCCCCTTTGCAATTCAGGAACGGAACGCGCTTGCGGTGGCCCTCCCCCTTCTCTAGACGGACCGCTTAACCGACAACCCGATCCCCTACGCGCCGGCCCGTGCCGCGCCGGGTTTTCGCGCGCGAAAGGACTGCCTCGCCGTGACCGCCTCCGACGTCAGCCATGAAGAGCGCGACGCGATGGTCCGGGCGTCCCTCGAGACGCATGGCGACAGCGGGATCACGCCCCGGCACACCCTGTTCTACTTCTATGGGGACGATGAGGGGCTGGGCGAGCTGAACGAGGTCGCGCGGCGGGCGGGCTACATCACGCGCGGAGACGCGGAATCCCTGGTGCTTGAAACCACCATGCCCGTGGACGCCGCCTCGTTCGCGCCCGTTTCGTCGATGATGCAATCCTGGGCCGCGGCCTTCCAGCTGGACTACGACGGCTGGGAATGCGCGGTTGTAACGAACTGAAGATCAAGAAGAAGAGCCTCAGGCCATGCCCAAGCGCACAGACATCCGGTCCATCCTGATCATCGGTGCAGGCCCGATCGTGATCGGTCAGGCTTGCGAGTTCGACTATTCCGGCGTCCAGGCGTGCAAGGCGCTGAAGGCCGAGGGATATAGGGTCATCCTGGTCAACTCCAACCCCGCCACGATCATGACCGATCCGGAAGTGGCGGACGCGACCTATATCGAGCCGATCACCCCGGAGATCGTCGAGAAGATCATCGCCAAGGAGAAGCCGGACGCCCTGCTGCCGACCATGGGCGGGCAGACGGCGCTGAACACGGCGCTGGCGCTGCACGAGGCGGGTACGCTGACCAAGTACGGCGTCGAGATGATCGGGGCCAAGGCCGAGGTCATCGACAAGGCCGAGGACCGCCAGAAATTCCGCGACGCCATGGACAAGCTGGGCCTCGAAAGCCCGCGCTCCAAGGCCGCGCACTCGATGGAAGAGGCGCTGGACGGGCTGGAGTTCGTCGGCCTGCCCGCCGTCATCCGCCCGTCGTTCACCCTGGCCGGCACCGGCGGCGGCATCGCCTATAACCGCGAGGAGTTCGAGGAGATCGTCCTGCGCGGCCTCGACCTGTCGCCGACCACCGAGGTGCTGATCGAGGAATCGGTGCTGGGCTGGAAGGAGTACGAGATGGAGGTCGTCCGCGACACGGCGGACAACTGCATCATCATCTGCTCGATCGAGAACGTGGACCCGATGGGCGTCCACACCGGCGACAGCATCACCGTGGCCCCTGCCCTGACGCTGACGGATAAAGAATACCAGCGGATGCGCACGGGCTCGATCAACGTCCTGCGCGAGATCGGCGTTGAAACCGGCGGGTCGAACGTCCAGTGGGCGATCAATCCGAAGGACGGCCGCATGGTCGTCATCGAGATGAACCCGCGCGTGTCGCGCAGCTCCGCCCTGGCCTCGAAGGCCACCGGCTTCCCGATCGCCAAGGTCGCCGCCCGTCTGGCCGTCGGCTACACCCTGGACGAGCTGACCAACGACATCACCCAGGTCACGCCGGCCTCGTTCGAGCCGTCGATCGACTACGTCGTCACCAAGATCCCGCGCTTCGCCTTCGAGAAATACCCGGGCTCCGAGCCCCTGCTGGGCACCTCGATGAAGTCGGTGGGCGAGGTCATGGCCATCGGTCGGACTTTCCAGGAATCGATGCAGAAGGCACTGCGCGGCCTCGAAACCGGCCTGACCGGCTTCAACGAGGTCGAGATCGACGGGGTGGCCGACGTTCAGGACGACGCCTCGGCCAAGGCCGCCGTGATCCGTGCGCTGGGCCAGCCGACGCCGGACCGCATCCGCGTGATCGCCCAAGCCTTCCGTCATGGCCTGACCGTCGAGGAGGTCGAGGCGGCCTGCTCCTACGAGCCGTGGTTCCTGCGCCAGATCGCCGACATCGTCCGCACCGAGGGCCATGTCCGCGTGCAGGGCCTGCCGACTGAAGCCACGGCCTTCCGCAAGCTGAAGGCCAAGGGCTTCTCGGACGCCCGTCTGGCCCAGCTGACCGGTTCGACCGAGAAGGCCGTCCGCGCCGCCCGTCGCGCGCTGGAAGTCCGCCCGGTGTTCAAACGCATCGACACCTGCGCGGCCGAGTTCGCCAGCGCCACGGCCTATATGTACTCGACCTACGAGACCGGCGCCCTGGGCCAGGTCCCGCAGAACGAGGCCCAGCCGTCGGATCGCCGCAAGGCCGTCATTCTGGGCGGCGGGCCGAACCGGATCGGGCAAGGGATCGAGTTCGATTACTGCTGCTGTCACGCGGCGTTCGCCTTCGCGGACATCGACGTCGAAAGCATCATGGTCAACTGCAACCCCGAGACCGTGTCGACCGACTACGACACCTCGGACCGGCTGTATTTCGAGCCGCTGACGGCCGAGGACGTGCTGGAGCTGATCGACATCGAGCGCTCGAACGGCGAGCTGATCGGCGTGGTCGTGCAGTTCGGCGGCCAGACGCCGCTGAAGCTGGCCCATGCGCTGCAGGAAGACGGCGTGCCGATCCTGGGCACCACGGTCGACTCGATCGATCTGGCCGAGGACCGCGAGCGCTTCCAGCAGATGCTGCACGACATCGGCCTGCACCAGCCGCCGAACGGCCTGGCCCGCAGCGCCGAGGAAGCCGCGCAGAAGGCCGAGGAGGTCGGTTATCCGGTCGTCCTGCGCCCTTCCTATGTGCTGGGCGGCCGCGGCATGCAGATCGTTCACGACCGCGAGCAGCTGGACCGCTACGTCCATGAGGCGATGCAGGTCTCGGGCGACGATCCGGTGCTGATCGACCACTATCTGAACCGCGCCACCGAGGTGGACGTGGACGCCCTGTGCGACGACGAGACGGTCTTCGTGGCGGGCGTGCTGGAGCATATCGAGGAAGCCGGCGTCCACTCGGGCGACAGCGCCTGTTCGATGCCGCCGTGGTCGCTGAGCGCCGCGACGGTCGCCGAGCTGAAGCGCCAGACCGAGGCCATGGCCCGGGCGCTGAAGGTGCGCGGCCTGATGAATGTGCAGTTCGCCATCGAGGAGCCGCACAGCGCCAACCCGCGCATCTTCGTGCTGGAAGTGAACCCGCGCGCCAGCCGCACGGCGCCGTTCGTGGCCAAGACCATCGGCCAGCCGATCGCCAGCATCGCCGCCAAGGTGATGGCGGGTGTGCCGCTGAAATCCTTTGGCCTGACCGACAAGCCCTACGACCACATCGCGGTGAAGGAGGCGGTCTTCCCGTTCGCCCGCTTCGCTGGCGTGGACACCGTCCTGGGGCCGGAAATGCGCTCGACCGGCGAGGTCATGGGGCTGGACTGGAAACGCGACGGCGAGGCCGACATGGCCCCCGCGTTCGCCCGCGCCTTCGCCAAGTCGCAGATCGGCGGCGGCACGACCCTGCCGACCAGGGGCTGCGCCTTCGTGTCGGTGAAGGACGAGGACAAGCCGTTCATCATCGACGCGGCCAAGACGCTGCTGGCCGAGGGCTTCACCCTGATCGCGACCGGCGGCACGCACAGCTATCTGGTCGAGCAGGGCCTCGAGGTCGGGCTGGTGAAGAAGGTGCTGGAAGGCCGTCCGCACATCGTCGACGCGATGAAGAACGGCGAGGTCCAGCTGGTCTTCAACACCACCTCGGGCAAGCAGTCGCTGCAGGACAGCTTCAGCCTGCGCCGCACGGCCCTGATGATGAAGATCCCCTACTACACCACCACCGCCGGGGCTCTGGCTGCGGCGCAGGCGATCGGGGCGATCAAGGCCGGCGAACTGGATGTGAGACCGGTGCAGGCCTACGGGTAAGGATCAGGGGGAGAGCCGGATGTCGGCCCTCCCCTTTTTCTTTCCGGCGCGCCAGTTCCCGGTGATTGCCGCCAGTCGTTTCAGCGCCCGATCGACCAGTTCGACCACAAACGCCAGAGCTCGCCGGCCTGTGGATAAGTGATGCGACCGTTTTTGACGTAGCGGCATGTCAGGCTGCGCGGATGGACCATCATCGTCTGCGCAAATATCGGGGGCCGGAGACGTGGCGGCGCGTCCGGGAGGCCTATCTGGCCGGGGAGAGCGCCCGGGCCGTCGCCCTGCGCTTCGACGTCGGGGAATCGAACGTGCGGCGCAAGGCCATGCAGGAAGGCTGGACCCGCAAGACCTATGCGCAGCAGCACGACCTGAGGCCGATGCGTGGCGAGGCTGACGGACCAGCCCCGGCCATCGGAACACTGGAGGATCTGGACGCCCTGCCGGAGCCTCCGCCGGTCGACGCCGATCAGGCGATCCGCAAGGCGGCGCGGCGGGCGGCGTGGCTGATCGGCAAGGGACAGGCGACCGAGGCCATGGCGTTGCTGAGGGCGGCGGAGACGTTGTCGCGGATGAAGTGGGCGACGAAGCCGGGGCCGGGGTGGTGACAGCGTGCGCCGGACCAAGGCTACGGGAGGCTTTCGACCCGGCCGTCCTGCGTGAGCCTGAAGCGACCCTCGCCGTAGCCGATGCCAGCATTGGCCATGACCTGATAGGTGATGCCGGGCCTCAGCTGCCTGGGCGCCATCTTCAGGTCGGCAAGGTCCGGGTCAGGCGCGCCGCGCAGGGGCTGGCCGTAAACCACGGGGAACCGTGTGCCGCAGGGATCGGTCACATGGTCCTGCCAGACGAAGCCGTCGTCGTCCCCGACCATGATGGTCCTCACGCAGGAGCGGCCCGGCTTGCTGCGCGAGTCCGGCGCGACGACGAAGGTCACCTGGCCGTCGATCAGCCGGGTCTCGATGTCGAAGGTGTAGGAACAGCTGCCCAGCAGCATCAGCCCCGCAAGGGCGAGGATGCGCAGGACGAGCATCAGATGCCTCCGCCCGCCTCCGGGTCCGCCCGGGCGTCGCGGCCCTCGACGATACGGGCGGCGGCGAGGTCGGCGGTGACGTTGCCGATGGTGCGGAAGATGTCCGGGATGACCTCCACCGCCAGCAGCAGGGGCAGGACCTGCACCGGCACGCCCATGGCCAGACAGATGGGCGCGATGGAGACGAAGAAGCTGACCTGACCGGGCAGGCCGACCGTGCCGACCGAGACGGCGATGGCGGTGACCGCGCCGGCGAACCAGGCGGCGGGGCCGAGGTCTATGCCGTGCAGGTGGGCGACGTAGATGACCACCCCGAGGTTGGCCACCGGGCTGGTGATGCGGAAGATGGCGACGGCCAGCGGCAGGACGAGGCCGGCGGTGGCGTTGGACACGCCCAGCGCCGTGCGGGCCTGCTCGACCATGGCCGGGAGGCTGGCCAGCGAGGACTGGGTCGAGAAGGCCACCACCTGCGCCGGGATGACGCCGCGGGCGAAGCGGCCCAGGCCGATGCTGCCCCACGGGACGACGACGGCGTAGATCAGCAGGATCAGCCCGACCTGGGCCAGAACGATGATGGCGACGTAGTGGCCCAGGACTCCGAGCGCCCCGAGGCCGGCGTTCAGGCCCACCCCCATCGACAGGGCGAAGACGCCCAGAGGCGCAGCCTTCAGCACCCAGTGGACGATGACGATCATGGTCTCGGACACGGCCTCGAAGAAGCCGACCAGAGGCGCGCGGCGGGCGGCATCGAGACGGGTGACTGCAAAACCAAATGCAATGGCGAAGACGACGATGCCGAGGATGGCGTCCTCGGCCGCCGCGCGGATCGGATTGGCGGGGGCGAGGCTGGCGAGGAAGCCGGCGATGCCGCCGTTGCCGGAGTTCTGCTTGACCACCGAGGCGTCGGGCGCTCCGGCCAGAAGTGTGCGGGCGCCGTCGGCGGCGATGGGCCACAGGACGTGCAGCATCTCGGAGGCGAAGATGGCCCAGGCTGTCGCCCCGACCAGAAGGATGGCGAAGACCATCAGTGCCTTGAGCGCCAGCCGGCCGGTGGCGGCGGCGTCGGCGATGGAGGCGATGCCGGTGACCAGCAGGCTGAAGACCAGCGGGATGATGGTCATCTTCAGGGCGTTCAGCCACAGCGAGCCGACGGCGGCGATGACCTCGGCCGTCCCCTCCCCGCCCGGCAGGCCCCAGGCCTGGGCGGCGGCGCCGGCGAACAGGCCCGCCAGCAGGGCGATCAGCACCCACAGGCTGAGGGACATCAGGGCGGAGCGCAGTCGGGAAGCGGCCATCCGGCGAAGCTAGGCGGCGAAGTCCCCGCCGTCGAGCGACTTGATGATCGCGCGGGCCGCGGCGGCCGCATGGTCCGGGCCCGGACCGTCCAGCGCGACCCCGGCCAGCAGGCGCCGCGGTCGGTCCAGCGCCTGCTTGCGCCAGGCGGGGTCGTAGTGATGCGCGATCAGGTCCTCGACGAGGGCGGCGATCTCGCCGGCGGCGGCCAGGTCGCGCCAGCGGGCGATGTCAGTCTTCGCGTGATGGCGCGGCAGGCGGGACAGGGCGGCGTCGAGGGCCTGCGGATCGGCGGCGATGTCGGCGTAGTCGGCGAGGATGCGGGCGACCCGGTCGCGCAGGCGCGCATCCAGACGCACGAGCGGCGCGGCCTTCATGGCGGTCCACAGGGACTGCGGCAGGGCGCGGCGGCCGATGCGGCTGCTCTCGGCCTCGACGATCACCGGACGGGCCGGATCGAGCCGGGACAGGGCGTCGTGCAGGGCGGTCTCGAACGCCTTCTGGGACGGCTGGCCGCCGACGGTGGCGCCGAACAGGGAGCCGCGGTGGCCGGCGAGGGCCTCGAGGTCCAGCGTCTGCGCGCCCTCGACCGCCAGCGTGGACAGGAGCGCGGTCTTGCCGGCGCCCGTCGGGCCATCCAGCAGGACGAGGCGGTGCGGCAGGGGCTGGTCGTAGAGTCCGGCCACGACCTGTCGCCGCCAGGTCTGGTAGCCGCCCTCCAGCACCGTCACCGGCCAGCCGACCTGGTCCATGACAGCGACCATGGCGCCGGAGCGCTGCCCGCCCCGCCAGCAATAGACGAGGGGCTGGTAACCGCCGCCGACGGAGGACAGCGGGCCGTCCAGATGGGCCGCGATGTTGCGGGCGACCATGGCGGCGCCGCGCCGGCGGGCCTCGAACTTGGAGCCGCGGACGTATTCCGTGCCGATGTCGGCGCGCTGGACGTCGTCGAGGACGGGCAGGTTGATGGCGCCGGGCAGATGGTCCTCGGCGAACTCCGATGGGCTGCGCACGTCGATCAGGGCGGTGAAGCCGTCGCGGGCGGCGGGGTCCAGATCCGTGGTCCGGCGGATCATGCGACGCGGACCCGGGCCGGCCCCTCGACCACGCGGCCGATGACGGCGGCGGCGTCGAAGCCGGCGGCGCGGACGTGGGCGAGAACCGCGTCGGCCCGGTCCTGCGCGACGGCGATCAGCAGGCCGCCGGAGGTCTGCGGGTCGGTCAGCAGGTCGCGCCGCCACTCCGGCAGATCGGCGGGCAGGTCGCAGTCGGCGCCATAGGCGGCCCAGTTGCGGATCGAGGCTCCGGTGCGGACGCCGGCGGCGGCGAGGGTTTCGACGCCGGGCAGCAGGGGCGGATCGGGCGTCAGCTCGACCGTGGCCCCTGCCCCGCGCGCCATCTCCAGCGCATGGCCCAGCAGCCCGAAGCCGGTGACGTCGGTCATGGCGTGCACGCCCTCGCGGCCGGCCATGTCGGAGCCGACGGTGTTCAGCCGGGTGGTCGAGGCGATCAGGGCGGCATAGCCCGCGTCCTCCAGCCGCCCGGCCTTGAGCGCGGCGCTGTAGACGCCGACGCCGAGCGCCTTGGTCAGGATCAGCACGTCGCCGGGGCGGGCGCCGCGGTTGGTGAGGACCTTGTCCGGTTCGACCAGACCCAGGCCGACGAGGCCGTAGATCGGCTCGACGCTGTCGATCGAATGGCCGCCCGCGACGGGGATGCCGGCCGTGGCGCAGACCTCTGCCCCGCCGCGCAGGATCTCGCCGATGGTCTGTGGCGACAGGACATTGACCGGCATGCCGACGAGGGCCAGCGCGAGGATCGGCCGGCCGCCCATGGCGTAGATGTCCGACAGGGCGTTGGTCGCGGCGATGCGGCCGAAGTCGTACGGATCGTCGACCACCGGCATGAAGAAGTCGGTCGTGGCGACCAGGGCCTGCCGGTCGTTCAGCCGCCATACCGCGGCGTCGTCGCTGGTCTCGGTTCCCACCATCAGATCGGCGAAGGGCGCGGCGGCGGGCATGCGCTTGAGGATGTCCTGCAGCACGCCGGGCGCGATCTTGCAGCCGCAGCCGCCGCCGTGGGCGAGCGAGGTCAGGCGGGGTTCGGACGTGGTCATGATTCCGGTGTGGGCGAAACGGCTCGTGAACTCAATGACCCGCCCCGCGTGCTAGCCTGCGGACCATGCGCACGACTGTCCTGACCGCCCTCGCGGCCCTGATCGCCCTGCCTGCTGCGGCCCAGGAGGCGCGGCCGCGGACATGGGCCAATCCGGTGGACGTGGATTACAAATACAACTTCGAGCAGACGCACCGGGGCGTCAGCTATCGCACCGGGGCGGACCCGGTGATCGTGCTGCATCGCGACCGGTACTTCCTGTTCCAGACTCTGGCGGATGGGTACTGGACCTCGCCCGACCTGCTGGACTGGACCTATGTCCAGCCGAACCGCTGGCCGTTCGAGAGCAATGTGGCGCCGGCGGCGGTGTCGGACGGGAAGCGGCTGTACCTGATGCAATCGGCGTTCGAGCCGCGGCCGCTGCTGGTCAGCGAACACCCGGAGACGGGGCAGTGGGAGTGGCACACCCGCATCCTGCCGCCCGTGCCCGGCGCGGTCAGCCGCAACGAGGAGGGATCGTTCGGCGAGGGCGGCCTGCCCGACGACAAGCTGCCGCCCGGGCCGTGGGATCCGGGCCTGTTCATTGATGATGACGGGCGCTGGTATCTCTACTGGGGCTCGTCGAACGTCTATCCGCTGTACGCCGCCGAGGTCGATCCGACCCCGCCCATGCGGTTCGTCAGTGACGTGGTGAAGCTGCACGTCCTGCACCCCGACCGGCACGGCTGGGAACGGTTCGGACAGGATCACTCGGGCGCCCTGCCGAACGGGACAGCCATCAACCCCTATATGGAGGGGGCGTGGATGACGAAGTACGGCGGCCGGTACTATCTGCAGTACGGCGCGCCGGGGACGGAGTTCAACGCCTACGCCAACGGGGTCTATGTCGCCGACAGCCCGCTGGGGCCGTTCGAGTACGCGCCCTACAATCCGATCAGCTACAAGCCCGGCGGTTTCGTCGAGGGGGCGGGCCACGGCTCGACCTTCCAGGACCGGCACGGCAACTGGTGGAACACCGGCACGCCGTGGATCGGGCACAACTGGACCTTCGAGCGGCGGATCGCGATGTTCCCCGGCGGCTTCACGTCAGACGGCCAGATGCATTTCACCAGCCGCTTCGGTGACTATCCGCAGCGGATGCCCGACGGGCCGGTCAGCGATCCGGAGAGCCTGTTCACCGGCTGGTTCCCGCTGTCCTACCGCGCCGTCGCCACGGCTTCATCGACGCGGGGCGAGTTCGGGGCGGACCGGGCGACGGACGAGAACCCGCGCACCTTCTGGGTGGCCGACCGCAATGAGGCCGGACAGACGCTGACGCTGGATCTGGGCGCGGTGAAGCGGGTCCATGCGGTGCAGGTCAACTATGCGGACCACGAGGCCGGGGTCTATGCCGAGCGGCCGGACATCCGCACGCGCTTCTGCATCCTGTGGTCGGCCGACGGGCAGGACTGGCAGGTGTTCGCGGACCTGTCGGAGTCAGAGCGCGACCGCCCGAACGCCTATGTCGAGGGCGAGACGCCGGTGGAGGCCCGCTTCATCCGCTACGAGCATGGCGAGGTGGCGGGCGCCAACCTGGCCATCGCGGACCTGAGGGTGTTCGGCACGGTCGAGGGGCCGGCGCCGGCGCGGCCCGAGGCCACGGTCACACGGGGCGAGGACCAGCGGAACGCCCTCGTCCGCATCCAGCCGGTCGAGGGGGCGCTGGGCTACAACGTCCGCTGGGGCACGGCGCCGGACCGGCTGTTCCTGACCTATCAGATCTATGCCGACGATCTGGCGGCTGCGCAGGACCAGCTGGAGATCCGGGCGCTGAATGTCGGTGTCGACTACTGGCTCGCGGTCGAGGCCTTCTCGCCGGCGGGGGTGTCGGCGCCGGGCGAGGTTATCAACGTCCCCGCGAATTGACGCTCTGGACGGACGCAACGTCAACGGCCCACAACTGGCCGGTCCGGAGAGGAACCCAGCCATGGTCATCGTCCACCACCTGAATGACTCGCGGTCGCAGCGCGTGCTGTGGCTGCTGGAGGAGATGGGCGTGCCGTATGAGGTGAAGCGGTACGAGCGCGATGCGAATACCCGGCTGGCCCCGCCGGAACTGCGGGCGATCCATCCGTTGGGCAAGTCGCCGGTCATCCAGCATGGCGAGGCAGTCGTGGCCGAGACGGGCGCGATCGTCGAGTATCTGCTGGAGACCTTCCCCAACACGCTGAAGCCGGCGGCGGGCACCGAGGCGGCGCGGCGCTATACCTACTGGCTGCACTATGCCGAGGGGTCGGCGATGACGCCCCTGCTGCTGAGCCTGATCTTCGGGGAGGTCCCGCGCCGGTCGCCGGTGCTGATCCGACCCATCGCCAACGGAATCGCCAAGAAGGTCCGTGCGCGCCTGATCACCCCGCAGATCGCCAGCCACACGGCCTACTGGGAGGCCGAGCTGGCGAAGTCAGGCTGGTTCGCCGGCGAGACCTTCAGCGCGGCCGACATCATGATGAGCTTCCCGCTGGAGGCCGCCGTCTCGCGCGCCGGATTCCCGGACAAGCCGAACTGCCGCGCGTTCCTGGAGCGAATCCACGCCCGGCCTGCCTACAGGGCGGCGCTGGAGCGCGGCGGACCCTACGCCTACGCCTGAGCGATCACGGGCGCTGAACGGTTCGCGAGAGGGCAACCCGTTCGGCCCCGGGGCGTTAAGGATTTCATGCGCCTGAAGACTGTCCAGATCATCGCCGCCCTGGCCGCCGCCATCGCCTTCGTGCTCGCGTTCATCGCAGCCGGGATCGCGATCGTGTCGGCCCTGTTCATGGCGATGGGGCTGGCCGCCGTGGCGTGGCTGGTCTGGAGCCTGCTGCGTCACGGCGCGCTCAAGGGACAGGCCGCCCGCGACAGAGAGACGCCCGCCTGATCGGCGGACTTGAACCTTTCCTCAGGCCGCACTACCCTCTTTGCCCGGTCGCGTTCGCCCAGCGACCTCTCTGGTTGTGAGTAATCTGTCATTCGGGCGAAGCAAGAAATTCACGACATATGGAAAAAGTGCCGATGACGGCCGAGGGCTATCGTGTCCTCGACGATCAGCTGAAGCAATTGAAGTCGGTCGAACGGCCGAACGTGATCGCCGCCATTTCCGAGGCTCGCGAGCACGGCGACCTGTCCGAAAACGCCGAGTATCACGCCGCCAAGGAGCGTCAGGGCTGGATCGAGGGATCGATCGCCGAGATCGAGGACAAACTGTCCCGCGCCCAGGTGATCGACGTGTCGAAACTGTCGGGCGACCAGGTGAAATTCGGCGCCACGGTCACCGTGGTCGACGAGGACACCGAGGAAGAGGGCCGCTACCAGATCGTCGGCGAGCACGAAGCCGACGTGAAGGCGGGCAAGATCTCCATCGCCTCGCCGATCGCCCGCGCCATGATCTCGAAAGAGGTCGGCGACGTGGTCGAGGTCAACACGCCCGGAGGCGTGAAGGCCTACGAAATCCTCAAGGTCGAGTGGAAGTAGGCTCACAGAAGCCGCTTTCGATCCGGGTCGTCTCTGACGGCCGGATCGGCATGGAAAATCAGGCGCTGGGGTTGGCGGAAGCCCTCCAGCGTCTTTTGCCGTCTGAAATCGCCGTCCGCCGCGTGAAGTGGCGCAAGGCGTTCGACAAGCTGCCGTCGGCGTTGAAGGCGTCGTGGATGCTGGATCCGGCGGGCGAGGATTCCTTCCCCGCCGCGGGCGAGGACTGGCCCGATGTGTGGATCGCCACCGGCCGGGCGACCCTGCCCCTGTCGCTGATGGCGAAGCGGCGCTCGGGCGGGAGAACCTTCGTCGTGCAGACGCAGGATCCACGCTGGCGCACCGGTGACTACGATCTGGTCGTCGCGCCACGGCACGACGGGATCGAGGGCGCCAATGTGCTGTCGATCACAGGCTCGCCCCACCGGGTGACGGCGTCACGGCTGGCCGAGGGCGCGGCGGCGTTCGCGGACCAGCTGGAGCCCCTGCCCCGGCCGCGCGTGGCGGTGCTGGTCGGCGGGACCTCGCTGGCGCACGACCTGCCGGAGGCCCACGCCGTGGAGCTGGCCGACCGGATCGCGGCGGCAGTGGCGGATGTCGGCGGCTCGGTGATGCTGACCTATTCCCGCCGCACGCCCGAGGCGGCGAAGTCGGCGATGAACGCGCGGCTGTCTGACTTGCCCGGCCTCATCTGGGACGGGACCGGCGCCAATCCCTATTTCGCCTTTCTGCATTACGCCGATCAGATCCTGGTCACCGAGGACAGCGCCAATATGGCCGCCGAGGCGGCCTCGACCGGCAAGCCGGTGCACGTGTTGCCGATGGTGGCGACGAAGCCGGCGGACAAATTCGGGCGTCTTCATGCGGACCTGCGCGAGCGGGGCGCGGCGCGGGCGTTCGACGGGACGTTGGGCGGCTGGAGCTATGAGCCGTTGAACGAGACGGAACGGGCGGCCCGGGAGATCCTGAACCGTCTGGCCGTCAGAAACGGATAGCTCGACCCCCGGCGCCGGACAGGGCTTCCTCTGGCCCATGCTGACCCTGCTCGCAATCACCCTGATGACAGCGGCCCAGATCACCGCCGCAGACATGGAGCGGCCGCGCGTGCCCCTGTGCACGGCGCAGGAGGGAGAGCTGGACCGCAAGCTGGCGGTTCGACGGGCCGACGGGCGGGTCTGGTGGTTCCCGCACGCCGAGGCGTCCGCCGTGCCCTACAACGAGGCGCGGGAGGTCACGGCGCATCAGCGGCGGTGGTTCCGGGAGCGGTCCCCCCTGACGGTGGATGGCGCGCACTGGCGCTACGCCCGGACCGACCAGGTCGATAACACCGCCTTCCGCCGCTACAATCTTCCGCTTGATCCCGTCGACGGCGTGCCGGCCATGGCGCCCATGGGGGCCGAGGACGAGCTCTGGATCCTGCTGGAACCGGTCGGCTGTCGCTTCGCGGTGTGGAGGCGAGAGCGCTAGTTCTCGCCCTCGGGCTTGTCCTCGTCCTTCTTCGCCTTCGCATTGGCCGCGCCCATCATGGCGACGCCTATGCCGGAGCCGATGGCGATGCCGATGGGCAGCCACAGGCCGATGTTGTCCATGGCGACACCAAGCGACGTGCCGATCGCGACGCCCATGCCCATGCCGATCGGCATGAAGGCCACGCTGTTGTTCTTCTTCATCCCCGACTCCCGTGCTTGCTGGCCCAGACTAGCATTCCGAAACCCGGAATCAGCGCCTAAATAGGCGCATGAGCACTCCCCGTACCGTCCGTGTCGCCATCATCGGTTCCGGCCCCGCCGGCTGGACCGCCGCCATCTACGCCGCGCGCGCGCTGCTGCAGCCGGTCGTGATCGCGGGCCTGCAACCGGGCGGACAGCTGACCATCACCACCGACGTGGAGAACTATCCGGGCTTCGCCGACGTCATCCAGGGCCCCTGGCTGATGGAGCAGATGCAGAAGCAGGCCGAGCACGTCGGGACCGAGGTGATCCACGACATCGTGGTCAAGGCCGACCTGTCGCAGCGTCCATTCCGCCTGACGCTGGATAGCGGGACCGAGATGCTGGCCGAGACGGTGATCATCTCGACCGGCGCCCAGGCCAAGTGGCTGGGGCTGGAGAGCGAGGCCAAATACCAGGGCTTCGGCGTTTCGGCCTGCGCGACCTGCGACGGCTTCTTCTACCGCAACAAGGACGTGATCGTGGTCGGCGGCGGCAACACCGCCGTCGAGGAGGCGCTGTTCCTGACGAACTTCGCGTCGAAGGTGACGGTCGTGCACCGCCGCGACGAGTTCCGCGCCGAGAAGATCCTGCAGGACCGTCTGTTCGCCCACCCGAAGGTCGAGGTGGTCTGGGACAACGCCATCGACGAGATCCTGGGCGAGACCAACAGCTTCGGCGGGGTGAACGTCACCGGGGCGCGGATAAAGAATGTGAAGACCGGCGAGACGCGCGAGATCGCGGCGGACGGCGTCTTCATCGCCATCGGCCATGCGCCGTCGTCGCAGCTGTTCGACGGCCAGCTGGAGACCAAGCAGGGCGGCTATCTGGTGGTGAAGCCGGGCACGGCCGCGACCGCCATCGAGGGCGTCTGGGCCGCCGGCGACGTGACCGACGACGTCTACCGCCAGGCGGTGACGGCGGCCGGCATGGGCTGCATGGCCGCGCTGGAAGCGGTCCGCTTCCTCGCCGAACAGGACCACAAGGCCGAGGGCCACCCGATCACGCACAAGGAAGCGGAGAAGATCGGGGTCTGGTGATCCCGGATCGCCGCTTGCGCGGCGTCCGGGATGACAAGGACTACCCCTCGCTGGCTTCCGTCAGTTCCGCCAGATCGTCGGCGGAGAGGGTCAGCGTCGCCGCCTTCAGGGTGTCTGACAGCTGATCCAGCGTCGTGGCGCTGACGATCGGGGCCGTCACGGCCGGTCGGGTGAGGAGCCAGGCGAGCGAAGTCTGGGCCGGGGTGGCCTCGTTGCGGTCTGCGACGGCGCGCAGGGTGGCGAGGATGCGGACGCCGCGCTCGTCGAAATGGTCCGCCAGCATGCCGCCGCGGGCCGTGCCCTTCAGATCGTCGGTGCTGCGGTATTTGCCCGACAGGAAGCCGGCCTCGAGGCTGAAGTAGGGAATGACGCCCAGGCCGCGCTCGACGGCCAGGTCCTGCAGCGGGCCCTCGAAAGTCTTGCGGCTGTAGAGATTGTAGTGCGGCTGGAGCGTCTGGTAGCGGGCGAGGCCGTCGCGCTCTGAGATGGCGAGGGCCTCGGCGGTGGCCTCGGCCGAATGGTTCGAGACGCCGATGGCGCGGACCTTGCCGGCCTGGATCAGGTTCTCGAAGGCGCGCAGGGTCTCGTCCTGCGGCGTGCGCTCGTCGGGCCAGTGGGCCTGATACAGGTCGATGACGTCGGTCTGGAGCCGCTTGAGGCTGTCCTCGACCGCGCGCTCGATCCAGCCGGGCGACAGGTCGTGGCGGTCATCGTCGCCGTTCTGGCCCATGGCCGAGCCGACCTTGGTCAGGATCAGGACGTCGTCGCGACGGCTACGGGCCTTCAGCCACTCGCCGATGATGGTCTCGCTCTCGCCGCCGACATTCCCGGGGACCCAACGCGAATAGGCGTCCGCCGTGTCGATCGCATTGAAGCCGGCGTCCACGAAGGCGTCGAGGATGGCGAAGGACCGCTCGCGATCAATGGTCCAGCCGAAGACATTGCCGCCGAAGACGAGGGGCGCGGTCTCGAGACCACTGCGACCGAGGGGGCGTTTCTGCATGGGAGCTCCTGCGTTCCGGGGAGCTTCTCATCTGGTGCGCTGCAGCAGAGCTGCAACCGCACGCTCACGGCATTGTCAGGCGAAGAGCTGCAGGCCGGGCGGAGCGTAGTCAACCGGCTGACCCGAGCGACGACGTAGAGCATAGTCGACCGCCGTCTGCACCGCGCGCTCGTCGGTCGGCTTGGACAGAACGCCGATCGTGCCGGCGACGCCATTGCGGACCATTCCGGGGTTTGCGGTCATGAACAGGACGGTGACGCCCTGCTCCTGCCCCAGCTCGCGGCCCAGTTCGACGCCGGTCGGGCCGTCGGACAGGTGGATATCGACCAGCGCCAGATCGACCTCGCTCTCGCGCACCATGTTGCGCGCCGAGCGCGCGTCCGCAGCCGTACCCACGACCTCGTAGCCGAGGTCCTCGAGCACGAACCGAAGCTCCATCGCCACGAGGGCTTCGTCTTCGATGATAAGAATGCGGGCGGTCATGGGGAGAAAGGTCTAGGCGAAGCTTGAATCAAAACAGGTAGTTGGCGGGCTATTGCCCGCACGAACGCGTGGGCGGCCCTGAAGTTTCAGAAAAACGTCGGCTACTGGACATTCAGCGCCGCCCGTCGCCGGGAGAGCGCAGTCGCCGGCAGGTCGGCCGAGACCCGCAAACCTTCCTTGTCCCATTTCCGTTCCAGCCTTCCGCCCAACTGCCCTTCCACGGAAAGCGTTGCAAGAGACGAGCCGAACCCCGAGCGCTCGGGCTCCCGGGTGATCGGCGGCCCGCCGTGCTCCTCCCAGGTCAGGATGAAGCGGTCTTCGGAGCGACGCGTCCGGAGATCGACGTACCCGTCTTCCGCCGACAACGCGCCGTACTTGGCCGCATTGGTGGCCAGTTCGTGGAACAGCAGGGCCACCGAGGTCGCCGCCTGATCATCGAAGGTGGCGTCGTCGCCGGACAGCCTGACGCGGGTCTCGCCGTCCGGCCCCGCATAGGCCTTGAACAGGTCGGCGAGGAAGGCATGCAGCGTCATCGAGCCCACCGTCGGTCGCGAGGTCTCTGTGTGCGGACGGACGAATTCATGAGCCCGCGCCAGGGCGTTGATGCGGGTGCGCACGGCCGCGGCGAAGGCCTTGGCCTCGGGATACCGGCGCGCCGACAGGGCGATCAGGGCCGAGACCACCGCGAAGATGTTCTTGATCCGGTGGCTGAGCTCTTGGCTGAGCAGCTCTTTCGCCTGCTCCATGCGCTTGAGCTCGTCGATGTCGGTGCAGGTGCCGAACCAGCGGGTGATCTCGCCGGACTCGTTGCGCAGGGCCATAGCCCGGCCCAACGTCCAGCGATAGACGCCTGAGCGGTGCCTTAGTCGATATTCGATCTCATAGGGCTCGCCGGTCTCAAGCGAATGCTTCCAGCGGGACCAGGCGCGGGCCTGATCGTCGGGATGGAACATGTCATTCCAGCCCTCGCCGTCGGTCGAACCCTCGGGCACGCCGGTGAACTCATACCAGCGGGCGTTATAGTAGTCGTGGAAGCCGTCCGGCAGGGTCGACCAGACCATCTGCGGCATGGAGTCGGCGATGGCGCGGAACCGGGCCTCGCTCTCGGCCAGTTGCAGGGTCATCGCCGCCAGCTCGATGTCGCGAACGTCGCGGCGGGCATCCTTGTCGTCCCGGAACCGATCGCTGGCGTCACGCCTCAGATCGCTGGCCTCATGCTCGGCGACGCGGCGGGCATTGTCAGCCGTCGCGCTGACGTTGGCGGCCAAAAGGCGGCGAAGCTCAAACTGCCCCACCACCTGTTTCGCCAGAACCTTGAGGGTCTGGGTCTGGACGAGGGTCAGACCATCCGGGCGCGGCACGCTGTCGATCACGCAGAGCGAGCCCAGGGGATGGCCTTCGGGGCTGACCAGGGGCGCACCGGCGTAGAAGCGGATGTGCGGATGCCCGGTGACCAGGGCGTTGTCGGCGAAGCGCGGATCCAGCCGGGCGTCGGTGACCACCATCACCTCCTGCCCCCGCATGGCGTGGTCGCAGAAGGAGACGTTGCGCGGCGTGGAGCAGGCGTCGAGGCCGACGCGCGCCTTGAACCACTGCTCGTCCTCGGCGACGAGGCTGATCAGGGCGGTGGGCGTGGCGCAGATCTGGGCGGCAAGGCGGACGATGTCGTCGAAATCGGTTTCCGGCGCGGTGTGCAGGACCCCGTAGGCCCGGAGCGCGGCGATGCGGTTTCGCTCCGCATGCTTGTCGATGGTCGGTTTGTCGTCCTGCACGTCAGCCTCAGTCGGCGCCACGCGCCTGATCCGCGCAAAACAATGCGGATTCAGCCGAAGCGTTGCAATGGCTTGGCTTTTCCGCCGCCTCAGCTGGCCGGTCGGCCGACCTCTTCGACCGCCATGGCGGTGACGCCCGGCGTGACGGTGACCGTCGGCGCGGCAGCCGGTGGGGCGGGGGCCGCCGGGCTCTCGAACGCGGCGATGCGGGCGTTGATCGAGGCGATGTCCTCGGGCGTCGCCTGACGGCGACCGCCCAGCGAGGCGACGCCGACGACGCGGGTCTGGCCGTCGATCTCGACCGTCCGCATGGTCGGCTGGCCAGAAGCCAGCGCCTGCTCCATGGCGGCGGCATCCTCGGCCGTCGCGGCCGCCAGTTGCAGGCGCGGACGCGAGAAACGGGCCTCATCGATGAAGGGTTCGCGGCCGGAATAGACCTGACGGAAGGCGGCCGGCTCTCCGTAGACGCCCTTCCAGCGGTAGAAGATGTGCGCGCCGATCTGGGTCAGCTTGTTCAGCGTCGGCGACCACCACGGGTGGACGTAGTCGGCGTGATAGTGGGTCGCGGTGCCGACGCGCGTCGCGACGTGGCCCGCCAGCGCGCGCTCGGCGACGACGCGGGCGCGATCCCAGGCCCAGCGCACCGGCGTCTGGGCCATGGAGCCGTCGCAGGTGAAGCTGAACTGGCAGCCGGTCGTGCGCTCGGCGCCCTCGAACACCACGCCGCAGACCGTGTTGGCGTAATTGGGGTCGCGGACGCGGTTCAGGATGACCTGGGCGACGGCTTCCTGCCCCTCGGTCGGCTCGAGCGCGGACTCGAAATAGATGGCCTGCGTCAGACAACGCAGGGCGCGGCGCCGATCCTCGGCCGTAGCGGGGCGGAAGGCGAACGGCTGTGCGGCGCGCAGCTGGCCGGCGGCGAACGGGGTCGCGGCATTGATCTTCATCGCGTCCAGGCCGGACTCGCCCAGGGCCAGCGTCGGCTTGCCCGCGAGCGTCAGGCTCTCCCAACCCGGGGTGAGGCCATAAAGGGCGGGATGCAGTTCGGACGGGTCGTGGCGCATCGCCAGCGCGAGCTGGGACGGCGTCATGCGGCCGGTGATGGCGGCCAGCCCCTTGTCCGACAGGTCGCCGCCGGTCAGCTGACGCACCTGTTCGACGCGGCGGTCGATCTCGGGGCGAGGCGTGGAGCTGGCGGCCATGGCGACACCGAAAGCCGCCAGCGCTGCAGGCGCGGCGGCGGCCAGACGGCGCGCCGTCCGCTTCAGCGATGTCCAGTCGACACTGGCCATTCCAGCTCCCTTGCGACGCCAAACGCGCCGCGGCGATGCTTGTGCCCGCCAAGCGGGGCGCTTTTCAGGCGGAAAAGCGCCGTTCGGTCAAGCCTTATCGCCCGCCCAGGGTGGAACGCAGCATCCAGGCGAACTTCTCGTGGGCCGCCAGTCGCTGGGTCAGCAGGTCGGCCGACGCCTCGTCGCCGGCGGATTCCGCGACCTCGAAGGCGGCCCGGGCGGTGGCGATCAGGGTCTCGTGGTCCTGCATCAGCTCCTTGAGCATCGGCAGGGCGTCCTTCTCGGGATCACCGTCCTTGATCGAGGTCAGATTGCCGAAGCCCGAGAAGCTCTGCGGGGCCAGCACGCCCAGAGCGCGGATACGTTCGGCGATCTCGTCCAGCGCGGCCCAGATGTCGCGATACTGCTGCTCGAGCAGATTGTGGAAGCCGAAGAACTCGGGCCCGCGGACATTCCAGTGGTAGCCGTGGGTCTTAAGATAGACGGCGAAGCTGTCCGCCAGCACCTTCGTCAGCGCCTCGGCCACATCCGAGCGGCTGGCTTTCGAAAGTCCGGTGTCGATGGTCGCGGTCATGCAAGCTCCTGATCGTATTTGATGTATCCCGAACGGCAGGTAGGGTCCGTACCCGCGTCCGCAAGGGTTTCAGGGACGGGCGCGACCAATAGCGCGTCGTTCGGAAGGTTGCGGGAACGCCTGCCGGGGCGAAGCGTTGCAACAGGTCGCGCGGACGGGCGCGGGCACGGGGGTGTTTGAGTTTGGGGGCCGACGCGTTCTTCAGACGACTGGCGTTGGCCAACGCGGACCGGGTCGGTCACGCGGTTCTCACCGGTCTTTTGTGCGGCGCGGTGGGGGTGCTGTTGCGTGTGGCGTTGCAGCCCATCTTCGGCGGCGCCAGTGGCCTGACCGTCATGTTGCCCGCGGTGCTGGTCGCAGCATTGTGGGCCGGTCAGGTCGCCGGCTACACCGCAATCGTTACGGGCATGATCGGCGGCGTCCTGGTGGCCCGCTTCATGGCCACCGGGCTGATCGCCTTCAATCTGACGACGCTGATCATCGGGGTCACGAGCTTCGCCATCGTCGGCGTCTTCGGCGTGATCCTGGCGGCCTCCCTGCGCCGTACCCTTCGCGACCTTGACGGCAGCAACCGCGCGCTGCGGGCCTCCACCACCCGGGTCGGCGAAACCGAAACCGAGCTGAGGGCCATGGTCGAGCAGGCCTCGGCAGGGATCGCCCGGGTCGATCAGCAGGGCCGGGTCACCAGCGCCAACGCCCGCTTCGCCGAAATCCTCGGACTGACGCTCGAACAGGCGATCGGCATCACTACGGGCGACGTCACCCATCCCGAGGATGTCGCCGGCACGATGACGGTGCTGGACGCCGCGCGCGGCGGCGGCGAGGGACAGATCGAGAAGCGCTACATCCGGCCGGACGGCACGATCGTCTGGGCCCTGACCAGCCTGCGCCCGCTGAAGATGCCCGACGGGCGGATCACGGGTCATATCGCCGTGGTCGTGGACATCACCGCCACAAAGGCGGCCGAGGCGGCCCTGCGCGAAAGCGAGAGCCGTTTCCGCCTGATGGCCGACACGGCCCCCTCCCCGGTCTGGATGACCAATGCCCGGGCGGAGGTCGAGTTCGTGAATGCCGCCCTTGTCGAGTTCTATGGCGAACCGGCCGAGAACATCCTTGGTGACGCCTGGCGGCTGACCATGCATCCCGACGATCAGGCCAGCGTACTGAAGGTCATGGCCGAGGCCCGGATCGACCACTCCCCCTATGGCTTCGACGCCCGCTTCCGCCGCGCCGACGGGGCGTGGCGCTGGATGCAGGTCGGGGTCAATCCGCGCTTCGACGCCATGGGTCAGTTCCTGGGCTATGTCGGCATGTCGTTCGACATCACAGAGACCCGGGACGCCATCGCCGCGCTGGAACGTCAGGAGAGACGCCAGAGCTTCCTGCTGGACCTGAACGACCGTGTCCGCGACCTGACGACGCCCGAAGACATTATGGCCGAGGTCGAGCGATCACTGGGCGCCGAGCTGAAGGTCGACCGGGTCGGGTACGGCGAGGTCGACCAGGAGCGTGGGCTGGTCTCGATGAGCCGCGACTGGACCGCCGGCGTTGTCAGCGCCCAAGGGCAGTTCAGTCTGTCGGAGCTCGGCGCGGCCCTGATCTCCGACCTCGCCGCCGGAAGGATGATCCATATCGCCGACGTCGATAGCGACAGCCGGACGCGCGACGCCCTCGAAGTCTTCCGGCGATTGCAGACCCGGGCGCTGATGCGGGCCCCCTTGATCCGTGCGGGACGGCTGCGCGCCTTCCTCTATGTGCATAACGCCGAGGTCCGGGAGTGGAGCGAGGCCGAGATCACCCTGCTGGGCGACGTCGCGGCGCGGACCTGGATCGAGATCGAGCGGGCCAGGGCCGAGGGGGCCGTGCGCGAGAGCGAGGAACGCTTCCGGGCCATCGCCGACACCGCCCCGGTGCTGATCTGGGTGACAGGTCAGGACCGGGTGCGGGAGTTCGTCAACGAGGCCTATGTGGCCTTCAATGGCGGGACATACGAGGACGCACGGCTGGCCGACTGGCGCGACGTGATCCACCGCGACGATCACGAGCGGATCATCCGCGAGTCCCTCGCCGGCGAGGATACCGGCCTGCCCTTCTCCATGGAGGCGCGATACCTGCGCCACGACGGCGAATATCGCTGGTTGAAGTCCTTCTCCCGTCCACGGCTGGGCGCCGACAACGAGGTGCTAGGCTTCGTCGGCGTGGCCTTCGACGTGACCGACATCCGCGAGGCCCAGGCCCGGCTGCTGGAGTCGGAGGCCCGCTTCCGCACCATCGCCGACAGTGCGCCGGCGCAGATGTGGATGACCGACGAGGGCGGCGTGATCATCTTCGCCAACCGGCGCTTCCGGACCTTCTTCGAGGTGCAGAAGGATGCGGACCTCGCGGACGCCTGGCAGACGATCATGACCGCCAATGGTCTGGAGGCCCTGCACGCCGACTTCCTGACGGCGCTCGATCACCGCGATCGCTACGAGGCGATGATGGAGGTGGACCATCCGCAGCTGGGCCGCCGGTGGCTGCGCTGTGAAGGCATTCCACGCTTCGACGGCGCCGGCCAGTTCCAGGGCTATGTCGGCGCCAACATCGACGTGACCGACGCCAAGAAGGCCGAGGACGATCTGAAGCGGATCAACGAACTGCTGGAAGAGCGGGTCGGCGAGGCGCTGGCGGAGAAGGCCAAGGCCGAGGCGGACCTGATGCACGCCCAGCGGATGGAGGCCGTCGGCCGCCTGACCGGCGGGGTCGCGCACGACTTCAACAACCTGCTGACCGTGGTGATCGGCGCGCTCGACATGATGCTGCGCAAGCCTGATGACACCGCCCGCATCCGCAAGCTGGGCGACGCCGCCCTGGCGGCCGCGCGGCGGGGAGAGGGATTGACCCACCAGTTGCTGGCCTTCTCGCGGCGGCAGGCCCTGCGGCCGGAAGCCACCGACCTGAACGGGTTGATCCGGCAGGGCGAGCCCCTGCTCATGCGGGCGGTCGGGGAAGCCGTGGATCTGAAGCTGAAGCTGAAGCGCGGCGGCGCGCGGGTGAATGTCGACCCCGCCCAGTTCGAGGCCGCCTTGCTGAACCTGGTCGTCAATGCGCGCGACGCCCTGGGCGACCGGGGCCGGATCACCGTCCAGACCCAGCAGCTGCAGGTGAAGGCCGGCGAGGCGGCGGACGTCGCGCCGGGCGACTACATCTGCGTCAGCGTGTCAGACAATGGATCCGGCATGGACCCGGAGGTGATGGGCCGGGTGTTCGAGCCCTTCTTCACCACCAAGGCGGTCGGCAAGGGCACGGGTCTGGGGCTCAGCCAGGTCTATGGCTTCGCGCGCCAGAGCGGCGGCGGGGTCAAGATTGCCTCCACGATCGGCCGCGGCACGGAAATCCGCATCTATCTTCCGGCGCTCGCCGCCGAGGCGGGAGAAACGCCTGCCCGGGAGACGGCAGCCACGCCAATGGTCGAGGCAGTCGCCGGACGACGGCTGCTGCTCGTGGAGGACGACGAGGGCGTGGCGGCGATCGCTCTGGAGCTGCTCCGGTCCATGGGCATGGAAGTGACCACGGCCGAGACGGCGCCCGAGGCCATGGCCGCGCTGGAGCGCGAGCCGTTCGACATGATGCTGAGCGATGTGGTGATGCCGGGCGGCATGACCGGCATCGAGCTGGCCCGGGCCTGCGCGGGGCGCTGGCCGGCGATGCGGGTGGTCCTGACGTCGGGCTATGCCGGCGACGATGTGGACGAGGCGTTGAAGGACGCGCCATGGCCGTTCCTGCGCAAGCCCTATTCGGGCGAGGAACTGGCGAAGGCTCTGGGCGAGGAGACGGCGACCGCCTGACCGATACCGGCCAGGCGGACAGTCGATATCAGCGCTGACGCGCCTTGCGAGCGGCGTAGCGGGCGTCGCGCGCCGCCTTCTGCTCTTCCTTGGTCAGTTGCTTGCGCTCCTTGCGGGCGGCGCGCCTGGCGGCGTCGGCCTCGTCCTGCAGGGCCTGCTCGGCGGCCATGCGGGCGGCTTCCTTCTCGGCCTTCTCGCGACGAAGCTCGGCCTTGGCCAGTTC
The DNA here is from genome assembly GCA_016742215.1 of Brevundimonas sp. GTDB lineage: Bacteria > Pseudomonadota > Alphaproteobacteria > Caulobacterales > Caulobacteraceae > Brevundimonas. The sequence goes on along the minus strand of JACVCC010000002.1, from coordinate 96,389 downwards.
GTGCTGCTGACGCTGGGCTTCCTTCTCGGCGGCGCGCTTCTCGGCCAGCTTGTCGAACTCGGGGTCCGGAGCGGCGGCCTTGGGCTTGAACTTGGCCAGCAGGGCGGCCTTGGCGTCCTTCTGGGCGGAGATGCGGTCGTTGAAGCCGGTTTGTTTCAGATCTCTCATGCGAGGGGTCGTCGTATCCTTGATGATGTGTCAGGTGCGCGAACGTCAGATCCGCGAGCACGGGCGAGCAGGCTCAGCCCGGAGCGGCGTCCGCTAACCCCATATGGGGTCCAAATGCAAGATTTCACGGGCGCGGAATGAACCGCGCCCGGTGAACTGTGTCCGTTCGGTCGTCAGTTCGGCTTCTGGGCGTGGCCGACAGCGGCCCCGGCCGCACCGCCCACGGCGGCGCCGACAGGGCCCGCGACAACAGCGCCGGCAACGGCGCCGGTAGCGGCCTTCTGCTCGATGGAATGTCCACAGGCGGCGACGGCGAGGCTCAGACTGGACAATACGATGGCGGCGGCAAGGCGTTTCATGGCGATCTTCTCCTGGACTGGAGACTTTCAAACGTAGCCGTGGCGAATCCGGTTCCGAGGCGCCACCCTGAGATGTCCGCATGGAATATCCGTGCCGCGATTAAAATGTCCAGACGAAAGGACAATCGTCGTCAAACTCTATCGCGACCTGTTCATGTCGGATGAATGATCAATAATACGGTATTCGCCCCATAGACTTTTGCACTCTTCGCAATCTCGCACCTGCGTAATCTCATGGATGCACCGCAACGTGCGACAGTTTCTACCCACAGGCGGATTCTTGCGAATCAACCACATTCGCGCCACAAATGGCTGGCTTAAGGCGCGTCCCCGACGGCAGGCCTGTTCGCCGAGCGTCGGTACTGCAGCTGGAATGACCCTGAGACAGGGCTCCGGCGGCGAGACTACCCGGGGGCGGCGCTGCGCCCTGCTGAACAGGACTGAGCCTTTGTCGAGCCCCTCGCAGTCGCGTGCGACGTCTCCTGCCGACCGTGTTGCCCGGATTCGTCCGGGTGCGGCCGCAGCGGCGTTCGGCGCACTGGTCGGACTGGCCGTCGGCGGCGCCTATCTGGGCGGCGCGGCAGCCAAGGCCTCGACACTGCGGAACCAGGCCGAGCGCATCCAAGGCGCAACGGCCGCGGGCTTCACCGAGGAAGCGCTGGCCGCCGCGGCCGGCGGACTGGACGAAAGCGCGCTGACGATCGCGCGTCGTCATGATCCCTATATGGTCGCCGGCGGCGCCCAGCGGGACCGCCAGGCGGAATTGCTGACCGCCCGTCTCGAACAACTGCGCAGCCAGCGCGACGGCGACCTGCGCCGCGTCAGCCTGACCGGCCCGGCCGCCCAGCCCTTCCGTCTGGGCAATGCGCTGGATGCCTCCCGCGATCTGGATTGCCTGACGCAGGCCGCCTACTACGAAGCCCGTGGCGAAGGCCGCGACGGCATGCGCGCCGTGGTTCAGGTGGTCCTGAACCGGGTCCGCCACCCGGCTTTCCCGAAATCGGTCTGCAGCGTGGTGTTCCAGGGCTCGGCCCGCAGCACCGGCTGCCAGTTCAGCTTCACCTGCAGCGGCGCGATGCGTGGCCGCGTGAACCGCGCCGCCTGGGACCGCGCCCGCAACGTGGCCTCGGCCGCCCTGTCGGGCTCGGTCTTCGCGCCGGTCGGCAACTCCACCCACTTCCACACCACCGCGGTTTCGCCGCGGTGGGGCGCCTCGCTGGTGCGGGTGACGCAGGTGGGCGACCACCTCTTCTACCGCTTCGGCGGTCGTGCGGGCTCGAGCAGCGCGTTCCGTTATGCCGCCCGCCCGTCGCTGGCGGCCGACGAACCGCGTCTGGTGCAGGCCAGCATGGATCCGACGGGTCCGGTGCGCGAAGCCGGCGCCATCGCCTATAACCTGCTGGTCCAGCAGGAAGGCGGACAGGCTCCGGAGCCCGCGGCCGCGCCGGCTGCTCGCCAGCCCGCTCCGACGGCCGCTCCGGCCGCCCGCCAGCCGGCGGTCACGGTTCAGCCGGCGGCGGCCCAGCCCGCTCCGGCCGCCGCGGAAACCGCAGCGACCCCGACCGCCTCGTAATCAGCGCTGCTGGGTCTTCCACTGCGTCGTCATGTTCTGACGCAGGTTCCCGAACCGTCCCTGGGTATCCAGATTCACGTCCGCGTCGCCGGGCTGGCCTGACTGGGCGCCGGTCTGCAGGTCGCGACGATCGGCCTGCGCCTCATCAAGGCTTTTTCCGCCGCGATCGGCGAAGCTGCGCTGCTCTTTCGGAATGCGTGGCGCATGGGTCATGACGGGTCTCCTCTCGGTTAGAGAACCGCCCGGCGCCGGGGTCGTTCCGAGATTTCGCCGTTAGATGGCGTCCAGACCGATATCCAGCGACGGCGCCGAATGGGTCAGGGCGCCGACGGAGATCACGTCCACGCCGGTTTCGGCGGTGCCCCGCACGGTCTCCAGATTGACCCCTCCCGAGGCCTCCAGAACGACGCGGCCGGCGGTCAGGGCGACGGCCTCGCGCAGCATCGGCAGGGTGAAGTTGTCCAGCATGATGACGTCGGGCGACTCGACCAGAGCCTCGGCCAGTTGCTCGAGCCCGTCGACCTCGACCTCGACCTTCATCAGGTGACCGGCGGCAGCCTTTGCGCGGCGCACGGCCTCACCCACCCCGCCGCAGACGGCGACGTGGTTGTCCTTGATCAGGATGGCGTCATCCAGACCGAAGCGGTGGTTCAGGCCGCCGCCGCACAGCACGGCGTGCTTCTCCAGCGCACGCAGGCCGGGCGTGGTCTTCCGGGTGTCGGCGATCCGCGCCTTGGTGCCGGCGACGGCGTCGACATAGGCGCGGGTCAGGGTGGCGATGCCGCTGAGACGGGCCAGCAGGTTCAGCGCCGTCCGCTCGGCCGACAGGAAGGCGCGGGCGTCGGCCTCGACCTCAGCCAGCACCGCGCCGGCCCCGAAGGCGTCGCCGTCGTTCAGCTTGAGCGAGATCGTCGCGTTCGGGTCGAGCGCCAGCACGGCCAGAGGCACGCAGCGGATGCCGGCCAGAACACCCGGCTTGCGGGCGGCGAAGACGGCCTTCATGCGCGCGCCCTCGGGAATGCAGGCGGCGGCGGTCACGTCGCCGGCCCGGCCCAGATCCTCGGCCAGCGCCATGCGCACGACAGGCTCGATGGCAAGATCGGGCAGGGCTCGGATCATCAGGGGCTCCGTCACTCGGCGGCGAGGACGGCCGCGGCGGCGTCCCGTTGCAGGCGGGTATGGCGCGCTTCGGCGGTCTCGGGGAAGTCGTCGCGGTAGTGACCGCCCCGGCTTTCCTCGCGAGCGAGGGCGGAGGCGGCGATCAGGCGGGCAGCCGTCAGGGCCGGCGCGGTCGGCGTCCTGCGCTCAAGGCGGTCGATCAGGGCCAGGGCCTGCGACAGGCCGGCAGCATCGCGGATGACCCCGACGTGGTCGCTCATGGCGCGGCGCAGTTCGGCGCGCGCTTCATCGGACAGATCAGGGGCGATCTTCGGCTTGATCGTCCTGCCCTCGCCGGCTCGCTCGGCGGCGGCGGCGCGTCCGGTGCGGCGGCCGAAGGCGGCGGCTTCCAGCAGGGAGTTGGACGCCAGACGGTTGGCGCCGTGCACGCCGGTCGAAGCGCATTCGCCCACAGCGAACAGGCCCGGCAGGCTGGTGCGGCCGTCCGGGTCCGCCGCGATGCCGCCCATGCAGTAGTGGGCCGCCGGGGCAACCGGGATAGGGCTTTCGCGCGGGTCGATGCCGGCGCGCATGCAGGCGGCGAAGACGGCCGGGAAGGCGGTCGGGAAGTGGGCCCCGACCGCGGCGCGCGCATCGAGGAAGGCACCACGGCCTGACGCTCGGGCGGCATGGACGGCGCGGGCGACGACGTCGCGGGGCTTCAGGTCAGCGTCGTCGTCCTCGCCCAGAAGGAACCGCCCCGGCCCGTCGATCAGGCGCGCGCCCTCGCCGCGCAGCGCTTCTGTGGCCAGCGGCATGGGGTCGAGGCCGACATCGATGGCCGTGGGGTGGAACTGGACGAACTCGGGATCGACTATCTCGGCGCCCGCCGCGAAAGCCAGGGCCATGCCCTCGCCCATCAGGGCGGCGGGGGTGGTGGTCTCGGCGAACAGACCGCCGGCGCCCCCGGTCGCCAGCACCACGGCGTCGGCCAACACCTGAACCGTGCGATCGCCGCGCTGGATCAGGGCGCCGCGCAGCCGGCCGGTCGCGTCCTGGATCAGGCCGCGCAGGCGTCCGTCCTCCCAGACCTCGATATGGGGCGAGGCGCGGACGGAGGTCACCAGAGCGGACAGGATGGCCCGACCGGCCCCGTCGCCGCCGACGCGCGCAACGCGCGCGGTGGTGTGGGCGGCTTCGAGGCTGACGGCGAAGTCGCCGTCCTCGTCCCGGTCAAACGGCGCGCCCAGGCTGGCCAGCCATTCGACGGTTTCGCGCCCTGCGCCAGTCAGGGTCCGCGCGACCTCGGGATCGACGAGGCCGGCGCCCGCCAGATCGGTGTCGGAGGCGTGGAGCGCAGGATTGTCCTCGATCGTCAGGGCCGCAGCCATGCCGCCCTGGGCCCAGGCCGAGGAACAGGCCTCAAGCAGCGGAGCCGGCGTCACGACCAGCGCCTTGCGCGGAGCGGTTTCCAGCGCGGCCGACAGGCCGGCCAGGCCGCCGCCGATGATCAGGGGGCCGTCATGGCGAAGAATGCTCAACGGTTGAACTCGAAGAGACCGACGCCGTGCGCCAGAGCCTCGGCCGCGTTCGGCGCGCCCGGCATCAGGGCCGAGAAGCCGACGGCCGCGCAGGCGATGCCGGTGAGGATGAACAGGACGACCGACTGGCCGGCCTCCTTCCACGTCAGGCGACGTCCCTCGGGACGCCAGGCGCCGCGACGCAGGTGCCCGATCAGGGCGATGGCGAGGAAGGCGGCGAAGATCCAGCTGCCGTTGGAAATGCCCCAGAACACGACAAGCGCGCCGATCGCCAGCATGACGCCCATCTCCACCATCGGGTGGATGCGGGCCAGCACCGGTCCGAGCGCCTTGGAGCCGTCCAGCGGCGGGGCGGGCGCGAGGTTGATGAGGTTGAGGAAGGCCACCACGAACACCCCCTGCAGCCACGCCCCCTGCCCCGTCGCCAGATACAGGCCGTAGAAGGGGATGGCGGCCAGCAGGCCGAAGGCGGGACCGGCCAGCGAGACCAGTACGCCGTGCCACTCGCTCTGCGGCAGGCGCTGGCTCTTCGCCAGACCGCCGAGGAAGGGGATGATGTAGATGCGCGCCGGGCCCATGCCGAGACGGTTCATCGCCAGCACATGGCCGTACTCATGCACGAACAGGCCGAACAGCAGCGCCACGACCATGACCAGGCTGCCGGTCAGGTACCAGATGAAGCCGCCCAGGAGCAGGGTCGAGGCGATGGCCCAGGCCGGGTGCTGACCCTTGTCGAGCGGCGGCTCTTCAGCCTGCGCGCGTGCCGGTTCAGCCTGAGCCGGCCGGGGCGCGTCCTCTTCGGGACGACGGTCCCACGGACCGGGCCGCGGCGTGGAGGGAGGGGGCAGATCGGTGTCGCTCATGCCTTCGATCTGGCCTTGTCCGACCGCGTCCACAAGGCCAGGAGGGCCATAAGCCGCAGGGTCTTCCGGTCGACCGAAGCCACGGCGCGGACCGGCGGGACGTAGTGCATCAGATCAGCTCCACATCGACGTGGTGGCGGGCGCGGACGAGATCGTAGCGGGCGGGCACGGCCGGCGGCGGCAGGTCGATCATGCGCTGGACCGCCAGACGCGCGCGCTCGGCCATCTCTTCCGGCACTGTGACCTCGAACTGCATGTTCAGCAGGCAGTCGCGGATGTTCTCCAGCGTGATCCGCTTCATGTGCGGGCACAGGTTGCAGGGGCCGACGAACTCGACCTCGGGAACGTCGCCCTTGATGTTCGAGGCCATCGAGCATTCGGTGATCAGGACCACGCGTTTCGGCTTCCGCTGCTCGACATAGTCGGTCATGGCGGCGGTGGAGCCGGCGAAGTCGGCGGCGCGCAGGATCTCTTCCGGGCACTCCGGGTGGGCCAGCACCTCGGCGTCCGGCCAGGCGTCGCGCATGTCGGCGATGTCCTGCACCGTGAAGCGCTTGTGCACCTCGCAGTGGCCCTTCCAGGCGATGATGCCGACCGTGGTTTGCGCCGCGACGTTGCGGGCCAGGTATTCGTCCGGGATCAGGATGACGCGGTCGACGCCCCACTCCTTTGCCGCCCATTCGACGATCTGCACGGCGTTGGCGCTGGTGCAGCAGATGTCGGTCTCGGCCTTCACGTCGGCCGTGGTGTTCACATAGGTGATGACCGGTAGGCCGGGATAACGCTGCTTGATCAGCCGCACGTCCGCGCCGGTGATCGACGACGCCAGCGAGCAGCCGGCGCGCAGATCGGGGATCAGGACGGTCTTTTCCGGGCTGAGGATCTTCGACGTCTCGGCCATGAAGTGCACGCCGGCCTGGACGATCACCTTGGCCTTCGACTTCGCGGCTTCCTTGGCCAGGCCGAGGCTGTCGCCGACGTAGTCGCCGACGCCGTGGAAGATCTCCGGCGTCATGTAGTTGTGGGCCAGGATGACCGCGTCGCGCTGCTTCTTCAGCGCATTGATCTCGCTGATCAGCGCCGCCTGCGCGGGCCATTCCATCGGCGTGACGTGGTCCTTGACCTTTCCCCACACCGGCGCGGTTTCCCGCTCAAGCTCTTTCGACAGTCCGAACATTCCGTCCGCCATCTGATGCACTCCCTACTTATGCTCAAAGTTAGCATAAGTCGAACGGGAATGTAGGCCGACTGTGTGGAAACGCAAGCGTCGGGTTGGCGGGATATGGGAAACGCCATCTTAACCCTGATGGTGGCGCTACTGGCGGATCATCTCCGGAGCCCGCGAATGCGCCTGACCCCGATCCTCCTTCTGGCCGGCGCGAGCCTGCTGCCGCTGAACGCAGCCCAGGCGCAGTCCGAACCCGGCGTGGCCATCGGCGCGACCGCCGGCACGACGGGCCTGGGCGTCGAGGCCCAGATCAAGCTGGGGCCGATCTTCACGATCCGGGGCGGCATCGATCGGCTGAACCACGATCAGGACGAACGCTACGACGGCATCGACTACAGCGCTGAACTGGCGTTCGACACCGTGGGCGGCTTCGTCGACCTGCACCCGCTGGCCAACGGCCTGATGATCACCGGCGGGGCCTATATGGGCGACCGGGACATCCGCCTGTCGGCCACGCCGACGGGGCCGGTGGAGATCGGCGGCCAGACCTATTCGCCGGCGCAGGTCGGCACGCTGAACGGCACGGTCAAGCTGCAGGACCTGTCGCCCTTCGTCGGCATCGGCTGGGACGACACCTTCTACCGCAGCGGTCGCTGGGGCTTCCGCGCCATCGCCGGCGTCGCCGTCAGCGAAAAGCCGGAAGTCGCCCTGAGCTCGACCGGTGGCAGCCTGTCGAACGACGCCACCTTCCAGGCCCGGCTGCGCGACGAAAGCCAGCGCATCACCGAGGAAACCGAAGGCTACGGCCTGTTCCCGGTCATCCAGGTTGGACTGAACTACAAGTTCTGAAGCCGGGCGACCGCCACGCCGCCTGACCTCACAGATAGGTTCGATGCGCCGCTGGCGGTCGGAGGGATAGCCTCTGGCTCGGGTTGACTGCACGGGAACCACCCGCAAGGATTGCGCTCGAAGCGCCTTGATCCAGTCTGCTGATGCCCGGATTTCCGATCTCCCGCCCGTTTGCGGCGCTTCTGTCGTTCTCGATTCAACTGGTCGTCGGCGGAGTGGCGTTCATCGCCGTCTTCCTCGTCGCCGTGGCCATCGCGGGCGTCGTTCATTTCTTCGAGGCCCGGGGACTGGCCCCGCCATGCTGGCAACCAGCGCGAGGTATGCCGAGATCGCCATCTGGGTCGTCGATCTGGTGGTGTTCGGCCTTTTCATACTGGCCGAAGTGATTAAGTCTGTTCGCGCCTTCACGGAGGATCTGTTCAGCAGATGACACGGATCGAGAAGCCCGCCCTGACATCGGACGCGCCGGTCATCCTCGATGCGGCGTTTGTCGCCGAGCAGGCCCTGATGGGCCTGAGCCTGTTCGTCGCTCCGCTTGTAGGCGTGGTGGCGGCCATGTCCGCGACGACGAAAGCCGCGACACTGGATCAGAGGAGCGGCGCCGCGGCCGCCATTCGCGAAGCGGCGCGACAGGCCTATCGCCGCGCCGCCAGGGCCCGGTCGCCTCAGGACTGACGAGTGCTGACGCCCTCGTGCGCCAGCAACCAGCGCTTGCGCTCCAGCCCGCCCGCATAGCCGGTCAGGGTCCCGTTGGCGCCGATCACGCGGTGGCAGGGCACGATCACCGCGATGGGGTTCTGGCCGTTGGCGAGGCCGGCGGCGCGCACGGCCTTCGGCGAGCCGATGGCGGCGGCCAGCTGGCCATAGCTGCGGGTCTCGCCGACCGGGATGGCGCGCAGGGCGGCCCAGACGGACTTCTGGAATGCGGTGCCGCCGGTTTTCACCGGAAGGGCGTCCAGCGCGCTGACATCGCCCTCGAAATAAGCCAGCACCGCCTTGCGGACCGGCTGGGGCGCGCGGCCTTCGGCCAGGGTCGCGCCGGGGCTGTGACGGGCCAGCAGCCGATGCATGCGCGGCTCGTAGCCCGCGAAATCCAGCGCCCGCACCGCGCCTTCCGGGCCGGTGATCAGCAGCACCTCGCCGACCGGAGTGATCAGGCGGTCGAGGGTCAGGGTCTCAGGCTGCGCGTTTGGCATCGTCGTTCTCCTTCAAATCGGCGCCGCGGATGCCGGCCATGGCCAGATGCAGCGCCCCATAGGCCCGCCATGGCCGCCAGCGTTCGGCGCGCAGGGTCAGGCTCTCGTCGTTCAGTCGGTCGTTCGGCGGCTCGGCGCCCTCGTCGATCCAGTCGCCGGGGAGGCGCAGGCCCGGCCGCGCGGCGACCAGAGGCGCCAGCACCGGATCGGCCGAAAGGTCGCGGGCGATGGCCTCTGGGTCGGCCGACAGGTCGAACACCCGGCGCACGCGGGCCAGGACGCCCGGCACCGCCTTCAGCTCGGCGGTCTCGACACAGACCGAGACACGGCCCGGTCCGGCGGGCTCGACCGTCACCTGCCCCTCGGCGCCGTCGACGGCCCGGTCCAGCAGCCGGCGCCAGCGCGCACCCGTGACGCTGTCCCCGCGCGCGACCAGGGCGGCCATCATCGACTCCCAGTCATAGGGCGGGCGGTAGGGCAGGCTGAGGATCACCCCGCCCTCATGCGCCCGCTCGCCATGCCGGCGCAGGGCCGAGGGCGGGCGGTCGTACAGGGCCTGAAACGTCTCGTTGAAGCGGCGGACGCTGCCGAAGCCGGAGGCCAGCGCCACCTGGGCCATCGACAGGTCGGTCTGGTGGATCAGGGCCTTGGCCAGAAGGACGCGCCGGGTCTGCGCCACGCTGACCGGGGCGGCGCCGAGGTGCTGGCGGAACAAGCGGCGCAGGTGTCGCTCGCCGACGCCCAGACGGCCGGCCAAGTCATCGACGTCGCCGCTGTCCAGCGCCCCGCCCTCGATCAGGGCCAGCGCCCGGCTGACGGTATTGGACGTGCCGCGCCATGCGCCCATGTCCGGGGCGGTCTCGGGGCGGCAGCGCAGGCAGGCGCGGAAGCCGGCTTCCTCGGCCGCGGCGGCGGTGACGACGAAGACCATGTTCTCGCGTTTCGGCGTTCGCGCCGGGCAGACCGGGCGGCAGTAGATGCCCGTGGTCTTCACGCAGCCGAAGAACCGGCCGTCGAACCGCGCATCGCGCGTCAGCACAGCGCGGTAGCAGGCCTCCTGATCGAGTTCGCTGGCGTTTTCCATGCCGCGAAGATGGGCCCGCCCATGCCGAAAGTCTCGCGGTTTTCGGACATGGGCGTGCAGCGAGCTGGGAGGAACCTCCGGGTCAGGCCTTGCCGGTGATCAGACGGCCGATGGCCTGCAGGATCCGGAAGACGGCGCCGATGAAGCCGAACAGGACGATCAGCATGACGATGTCCGCCACCGACCACCAGCCGCTGCCGAACATGTCACGGACGCGGGTCACGACATCGGCCACCGTTGGCTCGTAGATCACCGGCGAGAGCGGCGAGGCCGTCCACAGCCAGAAGCCCAGCGCCGCCTCGGCCAGACCGAAGCCGATGTCGCCCAGGGCCGTGAAGCGCACGCCTTCCGGATGGGCCGCCCGTGTCAGGTCAAAGGCGATGCGGACCAGCAGCACCGCAATCACGGGCCAGTAGAGCAGCGTGTGCAGCTCGCGCAGGATGCGGCCGTAGTCGACGTCGCCGATGATGGCGCCGAAGGTCTCCGGCGTGGTGTGGGTCAGGGGCAGCCAGCCGATCCACCACAGCAGGACCACGCCCACACCGATCGCGCTGGCGAGGCCGCGCACCACCGGCGAGGATTTCGGCGTGACGACGATGGGCTTCATCCCGCTCCAGTCCCCCTGCTGGAGGCCGCGAGAGACGCGGTCAGCGTCGAGGCCGCCACCGAGCTCGAACACCCCCAGATCCTTCACGCGCCACTCGCACATGAAGTCAGGCCGTTTTTTCTGCCGCTCGAAGATGAAGCCGGCGATCGTGGCGAAGCCGACGAGCATGATCGCGCCGTTGAACAGGCTATGGAGCCCCTGCCCGATCGCGCGACCAACCTCGACGTCGCCGACCAGGACCCGGACGACGGCGCCAAGCGCGACGATGATCGCCATGACGATCAGGCCCGCCTTGACCCCGAACATCCACCACGGAAACAGCTCCGGCCCCACGACATGGTTCGGGCCCTTGCCGTAGCGGGCGGCCACGGTCAGGGGGTGTCCGATCTCGCGCAACAGCGCCTCTTCCTCGTCCTCGGTCAGGGCGCGGCCCAGGTCGCTCTCGCGGGCCTCGCGGCGGGCGGCGATTTCCTCGGCCAGCTCCGCGATGATGTCCTCGCGCTCATCCTTCGGCAGCGGGGCCGCCACCGCATTCAGATATCGTTCCGTCAGGGTCATCCCCATCCCTCCAGTCGATCGGTTGTCAGAGAATCTTGTCGAGCGAGGCGTTGATGCCCCGCCATTCGTCGGTCAGGGCGGTCAGCATCGCGGCGCCGCCCGGCGACAGGCGGTAGAAGCGCTTCTTCCGCTTCTCCTCCTCGCGCCATTCGCTTTCCAGCAGCCCCTGGCTCTCGAGCCGGCGCAGCAGCGGGTAGAGGGTGGATTCCTCCATCTCCAGCCCGTCGGCCGCCAAGGCCTGGCGCAGGGTGTAGCCGTAGCGCTCGGTCCTGAGGCAGGCGAGCACCGCCAGCACCAGCGAGCCGCGCCGCAGTTCCAGCCGCATGGATTCAAAAAGGTCGGGATCGAGGCTCATGCCGTTCACCTGTCCGCCACATAGTGTGTGACACACAGTGTATGGCGCATACTGTGTGACAGAGTCAAGACCGACGCACTTCGGCCGGACCAGAGCTGCGAACGCGACCCACTGGACAACCACCCGTTCCGGGTGTGTCCTGACGAGTCCGGCCCAAGAAAAACAACAAGCCGGGACGAGTGAGGAAACATGTCGAACCGACCGAGCCACATCCGGCTCAACTCCCACCCCGGCGCGGGGACCGCCTCGCGCTTTCCGATCCACTGGGGCGCAGCGACGGCCCGCGAGCGGGGGCCGGTGATCGGCACCGTGAACGCGGGCGCCGACCGCAACGCCATCGGCGCCCACGGCGGCGCCTATTCCGTCTATCGCGCGCTGGCGGTGTCGTCCGGCGCGATGAGCGCGACAAACCGGCCTGACCTGACCAATACGTCGCCCACCGCCGAGATGGGCCCGTTCCCGCAGTGGACCGATCCCGGCAAGATCGTGTCGCTGGATCCTTGGGGCGCGCGGGTGGCCGAGGACTTCGCCGACGAGCTGCGCGACGGCGTCGATATCCGCCCGACCATCGCGGTGACCAAGGCCCGGCTGCAGTTGGGCGAGATCAACGAGGCCATCACCGCCGGTCGCATCAAGGTGGACGGCCAGATCGTGCATGACACCGGCGATGTGGCCGTGACCAAGGCCGCGATCGATCCGGTCTGGTATCTGCCCGGCATCGCCGAGCGCTTCGGCGTGAGCGAGACGGCCCTGCGCCGGACCCTGTTCGAGCAAACCGGCGGGATGTACGCCGACCTAGTCACCCGGCCGGATATCAAGGTGTTCCTGCCGCCCATCGGGGGCATCACCCTGTACATCTTCGGCGATCCGGCCGCGATCGCCGATCCGGCGCGACGACTGACCTGCCGGGTGCACGACGAGTGCAACGGCTCGGACGTGTTCGGCTCGGACATCTGCACCTGTCGCCCCTATCTGACCCACGGCATCGAGGAGTGTGTGCAGGAGGCGCAGAGCGGCGGGGCCGGCCTGATCGTCTATAACCGCAAGGAAGGCCGGGCCCTGGGCGAGGTGACGAAGTTCCTCGTCTACAACGCCCGCAAGCGCCAGCCGGGCGGAGACCAGGCGGCGACCTATTTCGAGCGCACCGAATGCGTGGCCGGGGTGCAGGACGCGCGCTTCCAGCAGCTGATGCCGGACATCCTGCACTGGCTGGGCATCACGAAGATCGACCGCTTCGTCTCCATGTCGAACATGAAGCACGACGCCATCACCGGCGGCGGCATCGAGATCGGGGAGAGGGTGCCGATCCCCGACTATCTGATCCCGCCGGACGCCTCGGTGGAGATGGAGGCCAAGAAGGCCGCCGGCTACTTCACGCCCGAGGGCGCGAAGTCGGCCGACGAACTGACCCGTGTGGTGGGCCGCGATCTTGAGCAGTTCTGACGCCGCGCAGGCCATGAGCCTGCTGAGCCCCGCCGCCGTCCGCGAGCGGGCGCACGAGATGCTGGCCATCGGGCTGGCGGATGGTCTGAAGCACTGGACGGTCGATCTGGATCGCCTGCCGGAGACGGCTCGCTACGTCGCCGCCGTGATCCGGGAACAGTATCCGACGCTGGCCGTGCCCTTCCACGCGCGCTGGCGACACTTCGCCGTCGACGGCGCGGATCTGTGGGAACCGATCGCCGACGGGGTCGACTGGCAGGACGCGGCGACCCGGGCGCGGACCGAGTTCGATCTGGCCATCGTGTCGGTGCTGCTGGACGCCGGCTCCGGCCCCGGCTGGGCCTATGCGGACGCCGGGACAGGCCGGACGCTGGCGCGCTCGGAAGGCTTGGCCATCGCCTCGCTGCGCATGCTCGAGGCGGGCGCCTTTTCGGCGACGGCCGGGGATCCGCTGCGCGTCGACGCCGGGGCGCTGGCGCGGCTGTCGGCGGACGATCTGGCGGCCGGCTTCCAGGTCTCGGCGGACAATCCGCTGGTCGGCATTGAGGGCCGCGCGGCCCTGCTGAGGCGCCTCGGCGATCAGTGCCTGAAGCGAGCGGACCTGTTCGCGACGAAGGACACGGCGCGGCCCGGCGGGCTGGCCGACGTGCTGATCGCGCGGGCTGACAGCGGCCGCCTCCCCGCCCCCGCCATCCTCGAACTGCTGCTCGAGGCTCTGGGGCCGGTCTGGCAGGATCGGCTGTCGCTGGGTGGTGTCGATCTGGGCGACTGCTGGCGACATCCGGCGATGAAGCGGGACGACGCCACCGACGGCCTCGTGCCGATCCACAAACTGTCCCAGTGGCTTAGCTATTCGCTGGTCGAGCCTCTTCAGACGGCAGGGGTCGAGGTCGTCGATCTGGACGGTTTGACCGGGCTGGCGGAGTACCGCAACGGCGGCCTGTTCACCGACCTCGGCGTGCTGACGCTGAAGGATCCGGCAGATGCGGACAAAACATGGCCGGTTTCCGATCCGCTGGTGGTCGGCTGGCGCGCCATGACCGTCGCCCTGCTGGACCGGATCGCACCGCTGGTGCGCGAGGAGCTGGGCGTGACGGCGCAGGCCATGCCTCTGGCCAGCGTGCTGGAGGGCGGCACCTGGGCCGCCGGGCGTCGCGCCGCCGCCGAGCGCCGACCGGGCGGCGGACCGCCCCTGACCATCGTTTCAGACGGGACCGTATTCTGATGGCCGCTTTCAGGATGGACGGCGTGACCGTCGTGGATCACCCCCTGGTCGCCCACAAGCTGTCGATCATGCGGTCGAAGGACACCTCGACCGCGCGGTTCCGGCAGCTGCTGCGCGAGATCTCGACCCTGCTCTGCTACGAGGTCACGCGCGACCTGCCTCTGGAGCCCTATCCGGTCGAGACTCCGGTCGGGCCGACCACCGGCCAGAAGATCGAGGGCAAGAAGCTGGTCTTCGTGCCGATCCTGCGGGCCGGGCTGGGGCTGGTCGAGGGGATGCTGGACCTCGTGCCGTCCGCCCGCGTCGGCCACGTCGGCCTGTATCGCGAGCCCGAGACGCTGGATGCGGTCGAATACTATTTCCGGGCTCCGGAGGACGTTGCCGACCGCCTGTGCGTGGTCATCGACCCGATGCTCGCCACGGCCAATACGGCCGTGGCGGCGATCGAGCGGCTGAAGGAGCGCGGGGTGACCAACCTGCGCTTCGTCTGTCTGGTCGCCTCCCCCGAGGGGCTGGAGCGTTTGCGCGGCTGGCACCCGGACGTCCCGATCTGGGCCGCCGCCGTCGACGAGCGCCTGAACGACCACGGCTACATCGTCCCGGGCCTCGGCGACGCCGGCGACCGGCTGTTCGGGACGAGGTGAGGCAAGTGGTTAGTGGCTGCCGGTTAGTCCAGCACCCTAGCCGGGCTCCAACCCGGCGATACACAACAACTAACCACCAACCACTAATCACCGCCGCGCTGCGGCCCTACTCCACCGCCCTGACGTTGTCGTCCGAGTTGCGGTCGATCCACTTGTTGTAGGGATCGACGCCCGCGAAGGCCGGCTTGCGCGTGGTGATGAAGCGCAGGGTCTGGACGCCCGTGCGGATCTGGCGGCGCTCGAACAGCAGCACATCGCCCTGGTCGAAGCGGCCCTTGCCCGGCTCGGCCGAGAACAGGCCGACGTCAAAGCTCTCGTTGAGCGGCGCGTCGGTCTCCTCGCCCTTGCCGTCGGCGTAGAGCTTGCGGGCGTCCACGGTGACGGTGACGTCCCAGCGGCCGTCGGCGCGGCGGGTCGCCGTCGCTCCGGTCGTCTTGACGTCATACAGGGTGATCTTCTCGAACAGGTCGGTGATCAGGGCCTGCTTGTCCGCCGGAGCCTCGGCCCGCAGGGCGGCCAGCAGATCCAGCGAGCGCGGATAGGGCGCGCCCTGGAAGGCGTACCGGGCGATCACCCGACGCAGGGCTCGGTTCACCGCATCCTCACCGATCTGGTCGCGCAGCAGATACATGATCAGGCCGCCCTTCTGGTAGTGGATGTAGCCCTGGTTCTCGACCCGGATCAGGGGCAGCTCCTCCAGTCGCTCCGTGCCGCGCGAGCGCAGGTAGCGATCCAGCTCGAACTTGAGGAAGCGACGGATGTCGTCGCGCCCGTACATCTTCTCCATGACCATCAGCGCGGAGTATTGCGCGAGGGTCTCGGAAAGGACGGTCATGCCCTGCTGGTCCGAACCGACGACCTGGTGCGCCCACCACTGGTGACCCATTTCGTGGGCCGTGATGTAGGTGACGTAGTCGATCTTCGTCGGATCCGAGAAGTCGGCGATGAAGCCGATGCCCTCGGAGTAGGGCATGGTGTTCGCGAACGCCTGGGCGAAGCTGGCGTAACCCGGGAACTCGATGATCCGGGCCTGACGGAACTGATAGGGGCTGAAGGCGCGGGTGTAGTAGTCCAGCGACGCCTGCATGGCCTCGATCATGCGCGGCGCGTTCCGGGCGTGCTGGGCGTCGTGATAGACCTCCAGCGAGACGCCGTTGTGCTGGCGACGCAGCACCTCGTAGCGGGCCGACTGCACCGAGAAGAAGTGCAGGATCGGCGCGTCGGTGACGAAGCGGGCCGTGCGGCGGCCGTCGCGGGTGACGTCCGACACCTTGTAGCCCGGCGCGATCGGGGTCTGGTCGGCATCGGTCGTGACCGTGATGTCGGCATTGACCCAGTCGGCGCCGATGTAGTTGTGCGACCGGGCGCCCTCGTCCTCCAGCTTCGCCGGACGCAGCTCGGCCGGCAGACCGTGCTTGCGGCGCTTGCTGCGGTCGGTGAGCAGGCCGTTGCGGTTCATGCCGATGCTCGGCGCGAACTCGGCGTTGTTCACGAAGGTGCCGTTGTCGACGATCCGCGTGGTGTTGCCGCCGGCCTTGAAGCCGCGCTGCTCCAGCACCGTCTCGAAGGTCATGGTGCGCTTCTCGCCCGGCTGCAGCGGGGTGGCGAAGCGGTAGATGCGGTAGTCGAACTGGGGCCACTCGCGCTCCAGCGTCGCGCCCTGGATCGACAGGGACCGGATCTGGAGCTCCTCGGGCCAGCGCAGATGGATCTGGTCCTGCGGTTCGCTGGTGCGGTTCTCCAGCACATAGGTCCCGCGCGCGGTCAGCCGGGGCTCGTGAGGATGCAGGTCCAGCACCAGACGCACGTCGGCGACCGCCGGCTGCGGCACGTTCTCGTAGCGCAGCAGCGCCTTCTCGGCGTCGGCCTGAAGCTGTTCGGTGGCGCTGCGGGTCCGGTACTCGTTCCAGACGTTGGTGTTGGTGTAGATGAACGCGCCCACGCCGACGAACACCGCCAGCGCCAACCCGCCCAGCACGCCCGCCGGTCCGGCCAGACGACGCGGGAAGCGCTTCAGCCGCGGCATCAGTCGCGTCTCGGTTCCGCGGCGCCACAGGCCATAGACGACAACCAGCAGCACGATGGCGAAGGCGGTCCAGTACAGGTCGAACCAGGCGTTGAAGCCGGCGAAATCACCGCGCCCGTTCATGTCCGACAGAGGCACCGGAAGGCCCGTGCCGTACTGATAGATCGGATGATCGAAGCCGATGTTGCTCAGCACGATGGTCGAGATCAGATAGACCACCATGATGGCCCAGCCGACGAACTTGTTGGGCGACAGGGCCTGGACGAAGATCGCCAGCACGGCCAGCAGGCTGAAGCTGACGGCCTGCGGAATGGCGTACCAGAAGACGTATTTGCCCAGCTCGAAGTCGTAGTAGCCCTTGATCGCCTGGGTAATCACGCCGGCGAGAATGCCGATCAGGGCGGTCGAGAACAGCACCAGCACCAGCGCCAGGGTCTTGGGGATCAGGAAGGTCCAGTCCGGGGCCGCCGAGGCGTCGATGATCTCGTGCGTCTTGCGCTCGCGGTCGCGCCAGACCAGCTCGCCCGAATAGTAGATCGCGATGACGATCGAGATCAGCGAGAAGGCGCCGAACAGGGCCGTGATGGCGACGCGGGTCACCAGCAGGATCGGTGCGCCGTACATCTCGCCGGTGAAGAACAGCATGGCGATGGCGAAGGCGAAGCCCAGCAGCAGCAGGACCAGATAGGCCGGGCTGCGGAAGATCATGGCCATCTCGAAGCCGGTGCGCGAGACCAGCTGGGCCCAGGCGGCGCGCAGGCCGTGGGCCGGCTGCGGCAGGCGGCCCGCCGGGACGGCCGGCGCCGGGGCGGCCTCCGTGATCGCGCGCAGCTTCTCGGCCTTCTTCGCCTTGGCGCCGCGCGGCGACGGATTGAACAGGGCATAAGTGCCCGCGAGGATCACCGCCCCCGCCAGGGTCCAGAGCACCCGGTTCCACAGCAGCACGCCTTCCAGCGGGGCGTTGATCGAGTTCTTCTCGGCCGCGGTCCAGTATTTGGTCGCCAGCGAATAGGCGCCCGAACCGAAGGGCTCGGCCCAGGCCAGGGCGGTCTCGAACTCGGGCCGCGAGCCCAGCACGCCGTTGGTGGCGAGATAGAGGATGATCACCGCCACGACGCCGACATAGGTCGCCATCATCGACCGCGTGACCGTCGCCAGCATGAAGAACAGGGCCGAGGTCAGGAACAGGCCGGTCAGGCCATAGACCCCATAGGCGTACAGATAGTCGAACGGACGCAACGGCCCGAGCGTCTCGGGATCGACCCAGGGCATGACCGTGCCCAGCAGGGTGCCGAACGAGATGCTGAGATAGCAGAGCGCCACCGCGGCGAAGGCGCCGAAGAAGCGACCGAACAGATAGGAACTCTTGCTGACCGGCGTCGACAGGATCAGCGGGCCGTAGCCGGTCGAGGTGTCCCGGGCGACCGCGTTGGCCACGATGGCCGTGGAGCCCAGCATGAAGAAGACGTTGAACGCGATATGCGCGATCGCGAGGGAGTAAGGCGCGTTCTTGAAGACGTTGCCGCCCGAGCCGAGCGAGACATTCTCGCTGGCCACCGCGCCGAAAGACAGCAGGGCGAAGACGATGAAGATGACCCAGAAGGCCGGCTGGCGCAGCTGGTAGCGGAACTCGAACGAGGCGATGTTGCCGAACATGACGATCCGCCTCAGGCCGCGGCGCGGCGCGATTGGGCGACGGTCGCCAGATAGACGTCCTCAAGGCCGCCCGGCGCACGCTCGAAGCCGTCGCCCGGATTCTTGTCCGAGACGACGTGAACAATGGTGCGGCCGCCCAGCAGGCGGGTGGAGATCACGTTGTAGCGGGTGCGGAACTCGGCCAGCTCGGCCTTGTCGATGGCGCGGCGCCAGACGCGGCCCTCGAGGTTGTGCATAAGTTCGGCGGGCGTCCCTTCCAGCTGCACCTTGCCGCCGGCCAGAACGGCCATGCGCGGGCACAGGTCGGTGACGTCCTCGACGATGTGGGTCGACAGGATGACCACGACGTTCTCGCCGACCTCGGCCAGCAGGTTGAGGAAGCGGTTGCGCTCCTCCGGATCGAGGCCGGCGGTGGGCTCGTCGACGATGATCAGTTCGGGATTGCCGATCAGGGCCTGGGCGATGCCGAAGCGCTGACGCATCCCGCCCGAGAAGCCGGCCAGCGCCTTGCCGCGCACCGGCCAGAGATTGACCTGGTTGAGCAGGGCCTCGACCGTTTCCTTCCGCTCCTTACCGTTGGCGATACCCTTCAGGACCGCCATGTGGTTCAGCATGTCGTAGGCCGACACGCGCGGGTAGACGCCGAAGTCCTGTGGCAGATAGCCGAGCACGCGGCGCAGCTGCTCCGGGGTCTTGATGACGTCGATGTCGCCGAAGCGGATGGAACCCGAGGTCGGGGTCTGCAGCGTCGCGATCGAGCGCATCAGGGTCGACTTGCCGGCGCCGTTGGGGCCCAGCAGGCCGAACATCCCCTTGGGAATGCTCAACGTAACGTCGTCGAGGGCCTTGGTCCCGTTGCCATAGACGTGGGTCAGGTTCTCGATCGTCAGCATAAGCGCCCCCTACGGTAATCGCGTTACCGTGTGGGCCTCGATCATGACGGGCAAGTTAAACTTGGGTCACAAAGCCGCCTTGGCCTTTAAGCGGAAGGCGTGGAGCAGCGGTTCGGTGTAGCCGTTGGGCTGGTCCACGCCGTCGAATACGAGGGCGCGCGCCGCCTGAAAGGCGAGGCTGCCGTCCGGGTCCGTCGCCATGGGGCGATAGGCCGGATCGCCGGCGTTCTGGTGATCCACCTTCGCGGCCATACGCAGCAGCGCCGCCTCGACCTCCTCGCGGCTACAGACCCCATGCAGCAGCCAGTTGGCGATGTGCTGGGACGAGATGCGCAGGGTCGCCCGGTCCTCCATCAGGCCGATGTCGTGGATGTCGGGCACCTTGGAGCAGCCGACGCCCTGATCGATCCAACGCACGACATAGCCGAGCAGGCCCTGGGCGTTGTTGTCGAGCTCCTCGCGGACCTCCGCCTCGCTCCAGTTCACCCCTTCCGCGAGCGGCATGGTCAGCAGGTCCTCGATCGCCGGGACCGGGCGCGCGGCGATTTCCTCGCGCAGGGCGAAGACGTCGGTCTGGTGGTAGTGGAGCGCGTGCAGGGTCGCCGCCGTCGGCGACGGCGTCCAGGCGGTGTTGGCGCCCGTCTTCGGATGGCCCGCCTTCTGTTCCAGCATGTCCGCCATGCGGTCCGGCGCCGCCCACATGCCCTTGCCGATCTGCCCCTTGCCGGACAGGCCGTGCTTCAGCCCCAGGGCGACGTTGCGGGCCTCATAGGCGGCGATCCAGGCCTGGCTCTTCATGTCCGACTTGCGCACCACCGGCCCGGCGCGCATCGCGGTGTGGATTTCGTCGCCGGTGCGGTCGAGGAAGCCGGTGTTGATGAACACCAGGCGATGCGCGACCTCGTACATGCAGGCCGCGAGGTTGGCCGAGGTCCTCCGCTCCTCGTCCATCAGCCCGACCTTCAGTGTCCAGCGATCGAGCCCCAGAATGTCCTCGACCCGCCCGAACAGTTCGTCGGTCAGACCGGCCTCATCCGGGCCATGCATCTTGGGTTTGACGATGTAGATCGACCCGTAGCCTTCCTCCGGTCGGCTGTTGCGGAACCGCCCTTTCCCAAGGATGTCGATCGAGCCGATGGCGGCCGTGACCAGGGCGTCCACCACCCCCTCGGGCGCCTCCGATCCATCGGGCAGGAGGACCGCGGGCGTGGTCATCAGATGCCCGACGTTGCGCACGAACAGCAGCGAGCGTCCGGGCAGGGTCAGGGTCGAGCCGTCCGGCGCGGCGTACGTGCGGTCCGGCGCCAGCGTCCGCGTCAGGGTCTCGCCGCCCTTGACGAAGGTCTCGCTGAGGTCGCCTCGCATCAGGCCCAGCCAGTTGCGATAGCCGGCGACCTTGTCGGTCGCGTCGACGGCGGCGACCGAGTCCTCGAGATCGACGATGGACGACAGGGCCGCTTCCAGAACCACATCTGACAGGCCGGCCGGATGCGCGGAGCCGATGGGGCTGGAACGGTCGATGACCAGCTCGATGTGCAGGCCGTTGTGCTTCAGCAGGACGGCCTCGGGCGCATTCGCTGCGCCTCGCCAGCCGGCGAACTGGCCGGGATCGGCCAGCGCGGGAGACAGCCGGCCGTCCACGATCGCATAGGTCTTCGCGTCTGCGTGGCTGCCCGTCGCCAGCGGCACAGCCTCATCGAGGAAGGCGGCTGCGCGAGCGACGACCCGCGCGCCCCGGTCGGCGTCATAGGGGCCCGGCGACGGCAGGTCGCCCAGCGCGTCCGTGCCGTACAGGGCGTCATACAGACTGCCCCAGCGCGCGTTGGCGGCGTTCAGGACGAAGCGCGCGTTCAGCGCCGGCACCACCAGCTGCGGCCCGGCCATGGTCGCGATCTCGGCGTCGACATTGCTGGTCCAGATCTGAAACTCCGGCGGCTCGGGCTTCAGATAGCCGATGCTGCGCAGGAAGGCGGCCGTGGCTTTCGGGTCCTGCGGACGGCCTTCGCGAGCGATATGCCAGTCGTCGATCTGCGCCTGCAGCCGGTCCCGCTCTTCCAGCATCGCGCGGCAGCCGTGCGCGCCATCATCCAGCAGGCGTGCGGCGTCCTGCCAGAAGAGATCGACGTCCAGACCGATGACCGGCAGCACCTCCTCCTCGAGGAAGGCGGCCAGTTCCGTGGCGACCTGCAAACCCGCGCGCGGCGTCATCGACATCAAGGCGTCTCCTGTGGGCAGGCTGTAACATTCCGTGATGACGCCGGGTAAGTCGAGGCCGATTTCGCATTTGCGGCGCCGACCATCGTCGGAGACGGAAACCTCTGTCATGGTGCCGGTATGCCGATGCGACCGACGATAATCAGACTGCACTGGCCACTGGGATTGCTGGCGCTGATCGCCGCATCGAGCGCCTTCTGGTCGGTTGGCGGCAGCTGGACGTCGCGACTGGTGCTGGGCTGGGACGCAGGCGTCGCGGTCTTCCTGATCGGCACCCTGATACTCGTCATCCGCCACAACACGCCGGACCGTATCCGGGCCCGGGCTGCGGCGCTGGACGAGGCCGGACCGGCCGTCCTGCCGCTCGCCCTGATCGCGGCGGCGGCCAGCGTGATCGGCGTCGTCGGCGAGGCCGTTCAGACCCGCGGCGGCTCAGGCCCGGCGCCCGAAGCCATCCTCGCGCTGGTCACCGTCGCCGTGTCCTGGCTGTTCGTGCACGCGATCTTCGCCCTGCACTACGCCCACGCCTTCTACAGCGCGGGTGAGGACGGCAAGGACCGCGGCGGCCTTCTGTTCCCCGGCGACCAGCCCCCGGACTACTGGGACTTCCTGCACTTCGCCCTGATCATCGGCGTGGCCTCGCAGACGGCCGACGTGCAGATCGCCGACAGGGGCCTGCGCCGGCTGTCGACCGTGCACAGCGTCACAGCCTTCGTCTTCAACACCGTCATTCTGGCGCTGGCCGTGAATCTGGCGGTCGGACTGTTTGGCTAGGTCCGATGACAGTTTTCGAAGAGCAACTCCGGAAGCGACTGCCGCTCAACATCGATCTCGACGCTCTGCAAGCGAAGATCTCGACCGAAGTCGGGGAGCGCTGGACGGTCTGGCGGCGAACGCACCCCGGAGAGGGCGTCGCCGTCGTGGAAGTCCGCATTCAGGCCTCTGGCGCGATCCGGCGGCGACTCCGGCGCTATCGGGAGACGTCAGAATTCCATGGCCCTCCGGGCATCCTCGTCTCCCGCCGTCCAAGCTCGGGAGACAAGCATCTGGTTCATTGGCTGACACAGGTCGCTACCTGCGTGTCGCGCGCGGGAGGAGCCGGTTATGACTGGCGGATGATGACCGCGACCGAGGCGTTGCAAGCCACTCCCTGACGCTGTCGGTCAGCGCGCGTCATAGGCCGCGCGGGCGGCCTCGATGCGGTCGATGTTGGTCTCGGCCCACATCCAGACGCCGCAGAAAGCCTGGGCCAGGGTCACGCCCAGATCGGTCAGGCGGTACTCCACCCTGGGCGGAATGACCGGATGCACGGTGCGGATCACCAGACCGTCGCGCTCCATCGCCCGCAGGGTCTGGGTCAGCATTTTCTGGCTGATGTCGCCGACCAGCTCGCCGACACGGGTGAAGCGGGTCTCGCCATGCTCGGCCAGAACCTCGAGAACCAGCATGGTCCACTTGTCCGCGACACGGCCGATAACCTCGTTGACGAGGGCCTCCACACGCGGATCAGCCAGTTCACCGGTCTCGGGGTGCGCAATTCTGGCGGGCGGAATGGCCGTCATGTCCAAATCTTCCTTCGTGGTAAGTATGGCGCCTTCTGGTGCCTACTTTCCAATGGAGAGTGACCGTCATACCTGACTGCCAGCGCGAATGCACGCGCACAGAACAGGAGCCCCGAGCATGAACATCACCGGCAACACCATCCTGATCACCGGTGGCGGCACGGGCATCGGCCGGGCGCTGGCCGAGGCGCTGCACGCGCGCGGCAACCGCGTCATCATCACCGGCCGTCGCGGAGGCCCTCTGAAGGACGTCGTCGACGCCAACCCCGGCATGGCCTGGGCCACGCTGGACGTCGCCGACGCCGGCGCGATCACGGCCTTCGCCGCGCAGGTCGTGAAGGACCACCCGGCCCTCAACGTCGTCATCAACAACGCCGGCATCATGCAGGCCGAGGACCTGACGGCAGAGCTCTTCTCGCTGGACACGGCCGAGGCGACCATCACGACCAATCTGCTGGGTCCGATCCGCCTGACCATGGCCCTGCTTCCGCACCTGCGAGCGCAGACGGCCTCGACCGTGATCACCGTCACCTCGGGCCTGGCCTTCATCCCTCTGGTCGCCACCCCGACCTACAACGCCACCAAGGCGGCGATACACTCGTGGACCCAGTCCCTGCGGACCCAGCTGGCAGGCACCTCGGTCGAGGTGCTCGAGCTGGCTCCGCCCGCCGTCGCCACCGACCTGATGCCGGGCCACGCCGAGAACCCGAACTCCATGCCGCTGGCCGACTACACCGCCGAGGTCATCGGCCTGATCGAGAGCGGAAACACCCCGCGCGGCGAGATCCTGGTGGAGCGGGTCAAGCCGCTGCGCTTCGCCGAGGTCAATGGCTACGAGACGGTCTATGGCATGTTGAACGGGTCACACTGAGCTCGGGATCAAGGCGGCGGAGCCCTTGCCGCCTTGACTTGGCCACCTTTGATCGCCATTTCGCGCTGCATCGCACAATCGCGATTTCCGGCGTCTCCAGCGCGTGTGGGTCTTCCAGCTTGAAGATCTGTCTGTAGAAGCCGCCGGCCCTCAAGATTCATTCGCTGCCCGGACACGCGGGGCGGCGCCCGATCCACCCCGATGCGGCCCCTCCCCGGGCCAGGTCGGGACTGGCGGCGCGCGGCCCCTCTGGCGTTGAGCCACGGCTGTATGCGTGTCGCCGCATGCGAAAGAAGATGCTCCGTGAGCAACAAGACCTTTGATTCCATGGGCCTGAACCCGGCCCTGCTGCAGGCGCTGACCTCGGAAGGCTATACGACGCCGACCCCGATCCAGTCGCAGGCCATTCCGCAGGTCATGGCCGGCAAGGACCTGCTGGGCATCGCCCAGACCGGCACCGGCAAGACCGCCGCCTTCGCCCTGCCGATCCTGCATCGCCTGGCCGCCAACCGCGTCGCCCCTGTGCCGCGCACCACGCGCTGTCTGGTGCTGTCGCCGACGCGCGAACTGGCCACCCAGATCGGCGAAAGCTTCAAGGCCTATGGCAAGCACCTGGGCTTCCGCGTCGCCGTGATCTTCGGCGGCGTGAAATACGGCGGGCAGGAGCGCTCGCTGAACCAGGGCCTCGACATCCTGGTCGCCGCGCCGGGCCGGCTGCTGGATCACATCCAGCAGAAGAACCTCGACCTGTCGGCCACCGAGATCTTCGTGCTGGACGAGGCCGACCAGATGCTGGACCTGGGCTTCATCAAGCCGATCCGCCAGATCGTCAGCCGCATCCCGGCCAAGCGTCAAAACCTGTTCTTCTCGGCCACCATGCCGTCGGAGATCGGCAAGCTGGCCGGCGAACTGCTGAAGGATCCGGTCAAGGTCCAGGTGACGCCGCAATCGACCACGGTCGAGCGCATCAACCAGTCGGTGATCCACATCGAACAGGGCCGCAAGCGCGCCCTGCTGACCGAGATGTTCGCCGATCCGGAGTACACGCGCTGCCTGGTCTTCACCAAGACCAAGCACGGCGCCGACAAGGTCGCGGCCTATCTGGAAGCCGGCGGCGTCGAGGCCGGCGCCATCCACGGCAACAAGTCCCAGCCGCAGCGTGAGCGCACCCTGGCCGCGTTCAAGGCCGGCAAGCTGCGCGTGCTCGTCGCCACCGACATCGCCGCGCGCGGCATCGATGTGGACGGCGTCTCGCACGTCGTGAACTTCGAGCTGCCCTATGTGCCGGAAGCCTATGTCCACCGCATCGGTCGTACGGCCCGCGCGGGCAAGGACGGCTCGGCCGTCAGCTTCGTCGCCGGCGACGAGATGAAGCTGCTGAAGGACATCGAGAAGGTCACCCGCCAGAAGATCCCTTCGGCCGACCGCCGCAACGACAAGTCGCTGGCCCTTCTGGACCAGTCGATCATGGCCTCGGGCGTCAAGGCCAAGGCCTCGATGCCGGACGACGGCCGTGGCGATCGTCAGCAGCAGACCCGCTCGCGCAACCCGCGCCGTGACGGCATCAAGCTGGAAGGCGGCGGTCAGCCGCACCGCGTCCGCAAGGGCCGCGCCGCCGAGGCTCGCCCGACGCCGGAACGCGCCTTCGATCCGATGGCCCGCGATCGCGGTCGTCAGACCAACAACGACCCGCGCCACACCTCCGCCCCGCCGGCCAATGAGCCCAAGCCGGTCGGCGAGATGAAGCGCCGTCCGCGTCGCCGTCGTCCGTCGAACGGCGGCAAGGGCTACGTCGCCCGCGGCTGATCAGGAGGGCGTCGTCTTCAGGGACGACGCCCTTTTTGCATTCAGGGCTGGCGGCAGAGGCGCGTGTACGTGGAGCGCCAGGCCCGCGCGCCGCCCGGATAGGCCCGTTTCTCGGCCGCATTCGAGCGCGGCTCGATCCCCACGTCCCCGCCCTTCACATAGAAGCGCTGGAAGCCGGTGTATTTGCCCGAGGCGTTGCGCGCCTCGACGTCGCCGCACACCGTCGGCCGGGGCGAACCCGCGTCCTCGAGCCTCACCCGGATGAAGCGCACGGAGGAGGGATTGTGCAGGTGGGATTTCAGCACCGCCTTTGCGCGAGCGATCGTTTGTTCCTCAGTGGGCGGGCCGGCGTTCTGGTCGCAGGCGGCCAGCAGCAGGCCGGCGGTGACGACAAGGGCAAGGCGCATGGGAGATCTCCGGTGACGCCCCGTTATGAGCCCCTGCCCCGACCACTCAACGCCGCCGCGCGATCAGGCCCCGTCGAGCCGCGACCGGATCAGCGACTTGAGATCAACCCGTCTGCTGCGCAGACGAAAACGCCCGCCGGAGGACCGGCGGGCGTTTCGATATTCGCTTGTCTGAAGGATCAGGCGGCGGCGGAGGCCGGCTGCGAACCTTCGGCCGGGTCGCGCAGGACGTAGCCGCGGCCCCAGACGGTCTCGATGTAGTGCTTGCCGCCCGCAGCCGTCGCCAGCTTCTTGCGCAGCTTGCAGATGAAGACGTCGATGATCTTCAACTCGGGCTCGTCCATCCCGCCGTACAGGTGGTTCAGGAACATTTCCTTGGTCAGGGTCGTACCCTTGCGGAGCGAGAGCAGCTCCAGCATCTGGTATTCCTTGCCCGTCAGGTGGACGCGGTGGCCGTTCACTTCGACAGTCTTGGCGTCGAGGTTCACCGCGATCTCGCCGGTGTGGATGATCGCCTGGGCGTGGCCCTTCGAGCGGCGGACCACGGCGTGGGTGCGGGCGATCAGCTCGTCCTTGTGGAACGGCTTGGTCATGTAGTCGTCGGCGCCGCCGCCGAAGGTCTTAACCTTCGTCTCGATCTCGCTGGTGCCCGACAGGATCATCACCGGCGTGTTGACCTTGCCGACGCGCAGCTGGCGCAGGACTTCCAGACCGTTCATGTCCGGCAGGTTCAGGTCCAGCAGGATCAGGTCGTAGTCGTAGATCTTGCCGAGATCGATGCCCTCTTCGCCGAGGTCAGTCGTATAGACGTTGAAGCCTTCCGACTTGAGCATCAGCTCGATGCTCTGCGCGGTCGCGTGATCGTCTTCGATAAGCAGGACGCGCATTCATGCCCCTCCAGGCAAAGCTTGGCGTTAGAGGTAACTGTCCCGTTTCCGGGTAACCTTGTTAGGACGTTAACCCCTCAAAACCTTAAGAAGGGTTAATGGCATTGGTTAACGACGAATCTAGGCTGATTTGCGAATCGCCGTCGAGAGTCCCGAGTCAAGCATCTAAACTTTTTCTCGCGCCCCTCGGTGATGCGACCGTTTTCGACGCATCATAGGATTATTTTCCTTCCTCACGATCGCCGGCGATCAACGACCCGCGACGCTTGAGGAGATGGATGATGGACGAGAGCTACCGCGCCCCGGCGCATCACGGAGACCGGATACGGGCCAGTCTGGCGCTGCAGATCATCGCGGCGGTGACCGGCATCCCGGCCGAGCGAATGAACACGCGGGCCCGGCTCCAGGGCAAGGAGTGCAAGGCGCGCTGGATGGCGATGTACCTGGCCCACGTGACCTACGGCTGGCCCGTGGAGAGGGTCAGCCTCGCCTTTGGCCTCAACCGCGCGACGGCCGCCAAGGCCTGCCGCTGGGGCGAGGACGAACGCGACGAGCCGCTGGTCGACACTCTGATGGACCGCCTGGAGCGGTTCGTGCGCGAGGTGCTGGAGGTCCCGGCCAGCGAGCTGGAGGCATGAGCCGCGTCGACCCGGCCGCGCGAGCGCGACGGCTTCTGGAGCGCCAGGGCGCCTGGCTTGAGGCTGTGCAGGACGGCTACGCCCTGCGCATAGGCACCCGGCGGGACGCCCGGGTGCAGCAACTCCTGGACGAGAGGACGTTCCTGCAGCTGATCGAAAGGCCGGGACTGCGGCTCCGCACCGGCGGCGGCTGGATTGCGCGCGCCGCAGGCCGGGCGCCGACCGCGACGCCGCCGCCCGGGCGTCCGGGGGTGATCGAGGGCCGGCGGACGATAATGGACGACGGCCGTAGCCGGACCTGCGCCGCCAATCTGGCCCTGAGCTCGGTCGATTGGCTGGCCCGACATCGGGACGCGGACGGCCGCCCCTGGCTGACGGAGGTCGAGGTCGCGGCGGCGAGGCAGTTGACGCGTGAGGCGGAGGCCGCGCTGGCCGGGCCGTCGATGACGATGCGATGGGACGCCCTGCCCCGCTCTGGCGGCGGCCGCCGCACCGGCGCCTCGGAGCCGGGCGAGCGCGCACTGGCGGCCGGGCGTCGCCTCGCGATCGCGCTGGAGGCCTGCGGGCCGGCGAAAGGACTGGTCGATCAGACCTGCATCCGTGCCTCATCCCTTCAGGCGGCGGAGCAATCGCTAGGGCTGAAGCGCAGGACCGGCAAGCTCCTGCTCAAGCAGGGGCTGCAGGCGCTGGCCCGCCACTACCGGCTTCTGTAGGCCTCGGCTTCCTCGCGGATCCGGCCGACCATGGCGTTCAGGCCATTGGCGCGCTGGCGGGTCAGGGCCGACGGCAGGCCGAGGCGATCCAGCGCCGCTCGCGCGTCGAAGCCGAGGATCTCATCCGGCGTCCGGTCCGAGTAGAGCCGCAGCAGCAGGGCGATGTTGCCCTTCGAGATCGCGCTGTCGCTGTCGGCGAGGAAGGTCAGACGCTCGCCGGCCGGACGGATGGCCAGCCACACCTGGGCCGCACAGCCCGGCACCTTGTTGGCCTCGACCCGATCGGCGTCCGGCAGGGGCTGCAGTTCCTTGCCCAGTTCGATGACGTATTCGATCCGCCCCTCCCAGTCGCCCAGCAGGTCGAACTCGTCGGCCAGTTCGTCGAGAACGGCGTCAATGGAAGGGTGATCGGTCATGCGCGCCAGATAGTCCGGCTGGGCGTTAACGACAACCGGCCGGTTCATCCCCGGAAATCGACACCGCCGGCCCTCGACCAGTCGCCTGTAGAGGGTGTGGACTTTGGACGACTCAGCCGGGCAGCTAGGCTGCGAAGGCGTCGCATCCGGACGTTCACTCGCCTCCCGAACCGCTTGAATACTGCCCGCCAGCCCGATCAGAC
The DNA here is from genome assembly GCA_016742215.1 of Brevundimonas sp. Classification (GTDB taxonomy): domain Bacteria; phylum Pseudomonadota; class Alphaproteobacteria; order Caulobacterales; family Caulobacteraceae; genus Brevundimonas. The sequence goes on along the minus strand of JACVCC010000002.1, from coordinate 67,366 downwards.
CGAAGGCTTCGCCCGCGCTCCCGCCGGCGATCGCGTCGCGCTGTCCGCCTGGCACGCGGCCTGGGCGGTGGCGGCGGCCCTGCTGGCGCTGTGCGGCGCCCTGTGGGCCCAGGTCGACGGCCCCTTGTTCTACGGCGTGCTGGCCATGGTCGTGCCCGGTGTCGCGGGCCTCGGCCTGCTGCACCGCGACGGTCGTGACCAGCGGATGATGCTGCTGGGGGTGTGGGGTCTGGCGACCCTGACCTGCGCCTCGCTTTCAGGCGGCCTGACCGGACCGCTGGCCGGGTTCGTGTTCCTGCCGCTGGCCGCAGGCATCGCCATGGGCGGACCCCGCCCGGTACAGGCGGGCGCCTTCGCGGTCGGCGCCGCGGCCCTGGCCGGACTGTTCTCGGCCTGGCTGGGCGGCGCCGACGTGCCGCGCCCCGGCGTCGCCGCCTTCTCCGCCGTGATGACCGCCGCGGCCGCAGCGCTGGCCGTGCGTCTGTCCTGGCGTCAGCGGGAGGCAAGGCTGAAGGCCGCCGAGGCCGAGGTCCGACGGGTCGAGAGCCTGCTGGCCGCCCAGCCCGGTCTGACCCTGATCCTCGAACCTTCCGGCCGGGTGCTGGCCGCCTATGGCGCGCCTCCACCGTCGCTGTCGGTCGATCCCCTGTTCGAGCAGGGCCTGATCGCCGCCGTCCATGCGCCCGACCGCCCTCGCCTGCTGGCCGCCATCGACCGCGCGCTTGCCGGACAGGAAGGGGCAGTCATGTTCGCCCCCCGGGTCTCGCTGGACCGGCGGGTGCAACTGATCCTGCGTCGTCTGGAGGACCCGTCCGGCCCGCGCCTGATCGCCCAGGCCTTCGACGCCACGGCCCAGTACGCGCGCGAACTCGGGCTGGAGGTCGCCCGCTCGGAGGCCGAGGCGCGCGAGGCCGGCAAGACCCGCTTCCTCGCCAACATGAGCCACGAGCTGCGCACGCCGCTGAACGCCGTGCTGGGCTTCTCGGACATCATGCGCCAGCGCCTGTTCGGCCCGGTTCCGGACCGCTACGCCGAGTACGCTGACAACATCCACCAGGCCGGCGGACACCTGCTGGACCTGATCAACGACCTGCTGGACGTCTCCAAGATCGAGGCCGAGCGCTACACCCTGACGACCGAGCGCTTCGACGCGCGCGAGGTGGTGTCGGCGGCGCTGGCGCTGGTGCGCGTCAACGCCGAGGACAAGGGCGTGGTCCTGACCGGAATGCTGCCGGCCGATCCGGTCGAGGTTTCGGCCGACCGTCGCGCGCTGAAGCAGATTGCGCTGAACCTGCTGTCCAATGCCGTGAAGTTCACGCCGGCCGGCGGTTCGGCCTCCATCTCGATCGAGACGATCGGCCCCTATCTGGAGATCGTGGTCTCCGACACCGGCGTCGGCATCGCGCCCGAGGACGTCACGCGGCTGGGCCGCCCGTTCGAGCAGGCGGGCGCGCTGGAGCAGCGTCGTCAGGGCACGGGACTGGGTCTTTCGCTGGTGCGCGCCTTCGCCGAACTGCACGGCGGCCGCATGAGCATCGAGAGCACCTTGGGCGAAGGCTCGTCGGTGACGATCCGCATGCCGGTCGCCGTGGTCGCCCGCGCGCCGGCGCCTGAGGGCGGGGCCGAGATCATCCCCCTGCCCGTCGCGAACGGCGCGTCCTAGAGCATTCCCATCGCAAGGAAGGCGCGGCCTGCGGCGAAGTCGCCGGTCTCGAACGGCACGGTGGCGACGCTGCCGTCACGGAAGTGGAACTCGATCGCGAAGGTTTCGCGGGGGTCCAGTCGCTCCAGCGCCGAGGCCGCGGCGGCGGGGAATTTCCACGCGTCGCCCGCGCGTTTGCCCTCAGTCAGCAGGGTCGTTTCCGCGGTCGAGACGCCTGCCGCCCAGTAGCTGGCGCGCCCCGCTTCCGGGACCAGATTGCCGTTGGCCAGCCAGGGACGCGGGATCTTCGTCGCGTCGCGTAGCACGATCCGGGCCGACATCGGGCGTGGGCGACCGTACCAGCTGACGACGGCGGTCAGTTCCGAGCCGCGGTCCTTGCCGGCGATGCCGAAGGTGACCGGCGAGGCGCCGACGCTGGAGGCCTGCATCAGACGCCAGGTCGCGCTGGAATAGTCGGTGCGGTTGGCCAGCCAGGGGCGAGCGTCGCCCGGGAAGGTCATGCGAGCGGTGCGCGACCAGCCGGCGAAGGCATTGTCGACGCGGTCGCGGACGACGGCCAGCTGCGGATCGTTGCACGAGACCGAGCCGGCGCGGGCGCGGGCGCGGGCCGCCACGGCGCCCAGATCGGTCGCCACCGCGCCGGAGCGCAGGGCCGCGCCGCGCGCCTGGGCGGTAGCGGCGGTCAGGGCGCGGTCGATGTCGGGCTCGAACAGGTCGCAACGGGCGTGGGCGGCGACCACGAACGCGCGCTCGTAGTAGGTCTGCGCCGGGTCCGCGAATGCCGTCGCCGGCGCCAGCAGCGCGGCGGCCGCGAGCATCGCAGCTTGGGTCCTGGAGGCGTTCTGCCGTATCGTCATGGGCCGCACCCTACGCATGAGGCGTTCCGGTCCGGTTTCCGAGCAGGGTTATCGATTTGCTACTGTCGAGCGACGTCTGGGTGGCCGCCCTGATCCGCCGCGCCGAGATCGGCGGGGCCTTCGCCACCGTCGCGCGCAAGGGCGACGCGCGCGCCGGCACGGTCATCGTGAAGGTGTTCGACACGACCCAGCGGCGCGCCAGACTCTATAGTGAGGCTTTTGGCCCCGACGGCGAGCGCCTCTGGATGCAGCCGGTCGAGAGCGAGTTCGAGAGCGAGCTGGACGACTATCTCCAGCGCCAGATCCGCTACGACCCCGACCTCTGGATCGTGGAGATCGAGGACCGGGAAGGCCGGCATTTCATTACGGAGAAGGTGGCGGGCGGATCGTCGTGACCGCCCCGTTAACGCCGCCGGCGCCGGTGCGAAATCCTTAACTGCGTTCGCACACGGAACCTCAAGCCGAGGCGCCTATGGTCACACGTAACGGGCCGCAATGAGCCCGGTGATGGTGGGTGTTCCCGATGCTGTTTCTTCTGAACGACGTGGTGTTCGACCTGGACGAGACCTGCCCAGTCACGCCCGGCGACGCGCGCCGTTTCGAGAAGCTGAGCCTCGACTATGTGCTGGAGCTGGGCTGCGAGATGTTCGCCGAAGACCCGCTGTTGCACCAGAACGACCCGCAGCGCGCGCGCCGTCTGGCCTGGCTGATCCACGATCGCTCGCCGGACGTGAACGCCGCCCTGTTCGCCGCCCCTGCGGTCGGCTGCAATCCCGATCTGGTCGAGCCGCAGTTCTGCGCCCTGCCGGACATGGTGATGCGCCAGCTGAAGACGCGCGCGTCGAAGGGCAAGCTGGACGCCGTGGCCGCCGACAAGGCGGTGTGGATGCGTCTCGCCGCGTGACGCTGCGACGCTTGTAACTCTTCGGTCATGCCCGCTAGGGTGGCGCCCTGAGTGGGAGTCCCGGGGGCCATGCGTTTTTCCATCTTTTCCAAAGCGGCCGCGATGCTGGCCGCCAGCCTGTCGCTGTTCATCGCCCTGCCGGCCAAGGCGGACTGGCTCCGCGCCGAAACGGCGCACTTCATCGTCTACGGCGACGTGCCCGAGCGTGAGCTGCGCGCCTATGCCGAGCGCGCCGAGCGGTTCGACGGCCTGCTGCGCGCCTACTACCCGATCCAGGTCGACCACGAGATCCCCAAGCTGGAAATCTTCCTCGCCAACGGTCGGCGGGACATGGAGCGCGCCTGGCCGGGGATCGGCGGCAACGTCGCCGGCTGGTACTCGCCGAACTCGAACCGGATCTACAGCGTCGTCGACCTGCGTTCGGACAACGGCAACTCGACCCTGTTCCACGAGTACGCCCACCACTTCATGTTTCAGATGCCGGCCGGCGCGCGCCCGGCCTGGTTCGTCGAGGGCTTCGCCGAGTACTATTCGATGGTCGAAATCCGCCCCGACCGGATCCGCTTCGGCCTGGACAACCCCGGCCGCATGAACTCGCTGACCATCGGCGCGAATTCCTGGGCCCCGATGGAAGACGTCCTCACCTGGCGGATCAGCCCGTCGGGCCGGTATCAGGGGCATTCCTACTACGCCCAATCCTGGGCGATGACCCACTTCTTCATGAGCACGCCGGAGCGGATCCGGATGCTCGGGCAGTATCTGGCGCGCGTCGCAGCAGGCGAGGAGTCTGTGGCGGCCATGCGCGAGGTCACCGGAAGGACGCCCGACCAGCTTCAGAGCGACGTCCGTCGCTACATGAGCGGCTCGATCACCTTCTATACCCCCCAGATCGACATCCCGATCCCGGAGGTCGCCATCACCCGGATGAGCCCGGCGGAAGCGGCGCTGGCCTGGTACCAGCTGCGTCTGGACACCGCGCGGGTGATCGAGACCCATGACGACGACGAGGATCTGGAAGGCAAGTCCGAGGCCGAACGCACTCGCATCCTGCGCGATCGCGAGGAGGCCCGGCAGCATCGCGCAGAGCTGATCACCAACTCGCTCGCCGCCGCCGCCCGCTTCCCGGGCGACCGGACCGGCATTCTGGTGACCGCCAAGGCGCAACGGGTCCAGGGCGATCCGGCGGCGGCGCTGGCAACCCTGCAGCCCCTGCTGTCGGATTCCTCGACCGACGCCGAGGCCCTGCGCGTCGCGGCCTTCGCCCTGATGGACCAGACCCGCGCCGAGGGCGCCGACGGGATGGCCCTGCGTCGCCGCGCCATGGGCTATTTCGCCCGTTCGATGGATGCGGAGCCGCTGAATTTCCAGACCTATCTCGGTCTGAACGACACCCGGCGCGGACAGGCCCGGTATCCGACCGACAACGACATCTCCACGCTCGAGGTCGCGTCGAACCTGGCGCCGCAGTCGTTCGAGTCACGGATGCGTCTGGCCGAGGCCTATATGTCGCGCGGCATGAACGGCGAGGCGATCATGGTGCTGCAGCCCGTCGCCAACAGCCCGCATGCGACCAGCTACAAGCGCCGCGCCCGGGCGATGATCGCCACGGCCAGCGGTCAGGCGGTCGTCGTCGATGAAGCCGCGCCCGAGGACGAGGGCGCGGACACGGGCGCGGACGGGGCGACGCCGGAAGACTGACGCCTCAGACCAGGGCGTTGAAGACGATGTGAACCAGGGTCGCGCCCAGCGCGATCACGCCGAACCCGGCGAGCAGACAGATCGCCGGGTGCGGCCCGTCACGGGTCGGAGGAGGTTCATGCAGCGGTTGGGTCGTCATCGGGCCATTCCTTCGTTTCCAAAGGCGGCGTCCGATTGCGTGACCGGAACGTCTCGCCTCATCGGATAATGAACTCCGATATCCCTGCGTTGCCAAGGGTTATTCACTTTCGGCGACAGACCCGACGCCCGGCGAACCTCGTCACGGGTGACTTTCGACGCCGTCCGCGCTAGGTCGCGCGGCTCCAAGGAACGTCCATGTCGAAACTGACCGTCGAACAGGAGGCCCTGCGCCGCAGGACCTTCGCCATCATCGCCCACCCGGACGCCGGTAAAACGACGCTGACCGAGCACATCCTGCTGTCCGGCGGCGCCATCCGCGCGGCCGGCGCCGTGCGGGCGCGCGGCGAGAACCGGCGCACCCAGTCCGACTGGATGAAGATCGAGAAGGAGCGCGGCATCTCGGTCTCGGCGTCGGTGATGACGTTCGAGCACGACGGCAAGATGTTCAACCTGCTGGACACGCCGGGCCACGAGGACTTCTCGGAAGACACCTACCGCACCCTGACAGCCGCCGACTGCGCGATCATGGTGCTGGACGCCGCCAAGGGCATCGAGCCGCAGACGCTGAAGCTGTTCGAGGTGTGTCGTCTCCGGGACATCCCGATCATCACCTTCATCAACAAGCTGGACCGCGAGGCGCAGGACCCGATGGCCCTGCTGGATGAGATCGCATCGCGGCTCCAGTTGGACCCCGCCCCCATCTGGTGGCCCGCCGAGAGCGGCAACCGCCTGCGCGGCATGGTCGAGATGGGAACGGGCCGCTTCCAGCCCTACGCCCGGAAGATCGCCGGCTCGAACGAGGATGTCCCCCACCCCGACGCCCTGCCGCTGGCCGACGCCGCGCAATATTTCGAGGCGGGCGAGCACGAGGCCCTGCTCGAGGCGCAGGAACTGGTCGAGGCCGGTTATCCGGCGTTCAACGTCCAGTCGTTCCTCGAAGGCCACATGACGCCCGTGCTGTGGGGCTCGGCCCTGCGCCACTTCGGCATCGACGAACTTCTGAAGGCCATCGGCGACTGGGCGCCCGCGCCCAAGATCATGAAGGCCCGCAAGGAGGCTCCGCCCGAGACCCGCAACGCTCCCGCTCCGATCGACCTGACCGTCGAGCCAGGCTCGAACGAGGTCACCGGTTTCGTCTTCAAGGTCCAGGCGAACATGGACCCGAACCACCGCGACCGCATCGCCATGTTCCGCATGGCCTCGGGCAGCTTCAAACGCGGCATGAAGCTGAAGGTCCAGAACACCGGCAAACAGCTGTCGGTGAACGCCCCCATCATGTTCTTCGCCTCGGATCGCGAACTGGCCGACGACGCCTTCGCCGGCGACGTGATCGGCATTCCGAACCACGGCGTGCTGCGCGTCGGCGACAGCCTGTCGGAAAGCGGCCTGATCCGCTTCGCCGGCCTGCCCAACTTCGCCCCGGAAATCCTGCAGCGCGTGCGGGTGAAGGACCCGCTGAAGGCCAAGCACCTGAAGAAGGCGCTGGAGGGACTGGCCGAGGAAGGCGTGACCCAGCTGTTCCGCCCGGAACTCGGCAGCGACTTCATCGTCGGCGCCGTGGGTCAGCTACAGTTCGAGGTCATGGCCGATCGTCTGGGCGAGGAGTACGGCCTGGACGTCATCTTCGAGCCCTCCCCCTATGCCGAGGCCCGCTGGGTCGGCGGGGACAAGGCCGACGTCGAGGACTTCATGGGCAAGTACCGCCCGCAGATGGCCACCGACATCGACAGCGATCCGGTCTTCCTGGCCAAGTCCAGCTGGGAGACCGGCTATGTCGGCGAGCGCTTCCCGAAGGTGACCTTCACGAAGACGAAGGAACGCGGCTGACCTCAAGCGCCGGCGGGGCCTTCAGGGTGAACATCGGCAGGAAGATCTGCAGCAGGGGACCGGTCGTCAGCACGAAGACGATGGTGCCCGGGCCGACCGTTCCGCCCATCAGCCAGCCGAGCGCCAGCACGGTGGCCTCGACCCCGGTGCGGATCCAGCGGATCTCCCAATTCGTGACCTTCAGTAGTCCGGTGGTGATGCCGTCACGTGGCCCCGGCCCCAGACCCGCGCCGATATAGGCCCCGGTCGCCACCGCATTCAGCGCCACCGCCGCGGTAAGGAAGAGGATCTGAAGCCAGAGGCTGTCCAGCGGTGGCAGGAACCGCAAGCACAGGTCGGCCGAGGTGCCGATCATGAAGACATTGGCGATCGTGCCGATGCCCGGCCTCTGGCGCAGCGGGATCCAGAGCAGCAGGACCAGCAGGCCGACACCGTTGACGATCGTGCCCAGACTCAGGCCGGTTACATCCGACAGCCCCTGATGGAAGACGCTCCACGGGTTCAGGCCGAGGTCAGCCCGGACCATCAGGGTGATCGAAAGCCCGTAGAGGAACAGGCCGAAGAAGAGCTGGGCGAGGCGGCGGATCATCATGCCGCCAACCTACCCAAACCGGCCTTGCTTTACAGGGCCACTTTGCCGATGCTGGACCTATGCCCGGCTCCGTCGTCAATCCGCTCGTCCTCGCGAAACACCTTCAGGCCGGCCCGGACAGCGGGTCCGGCGAGGCTGCCTATCGCAGTCTGGCGGAGGGGTTGAAACGCCTGATCCTCGACGGTCGGCTGCCGCTGGAGGCGCGCCTGCCGGGCGAGCGGCGACTTGCGGAAACGCTTGGTCACAGCCGGATCACCATCACGGCGGCGCTGGATCGGCTGCGTGCGGACGGCTTCGTGGTCAGCCGCGTCGGCTCCGGTAGCTACACCGCCCTGCCCTCGGGACCGGCGGGCCGGCGTGATCCGATGCACCACCGCGACGCGGCGGGCCTCATCGACATGGCGACGGCGGTCATGCCGGCCAGCGAACATGTCCACGCCGCCTATGCGGCGGCGCTGGCGTCCCTGCCCCTTCATCTTCCCGGTCACGGCTACAGTCCGGTCGGGCTTGAGGCCCTGCGCGCCTCGGTCGCCTCCCATTATGAGGCGGAAGGACTGGCGACCTCGCCCGAGCAGATCGTGGTCGCCGCCGGGGCCCAGAACGCCTTCGCCCTTCTGCTGCGCGCGCTCTGTCGGCCCGGCGACGCGGTGGTCATCGACCACCCCACCTTCCACCACGCGATCGACGCCATCGTCCGGGCCGGACTGCGTCCGGTTCCCGTCGCCCTGCCGCAGGACGGCTGGGACGTCGAGGCGCTGACCGCGACCATCACTCGAACCCGCCCCCGCCTGATCTATCTGGTCGGCGCCCACCACAATCCGACCGGTCGGGTGATGTCCGCCGACACCGAAGCCGCCGTCGCCGCCTGCGCCCGGAAGGTCGGCGCCACGGTGGTGTTCGACGACACCCTGAAAGAGCTCTGGTTCGACACGCCCCCGCCCGCGCCGCGTGAGCTTGGCGCACACGTGGTGCGGCTGGGATCGATCAGCAAAAGCTGGTGGGGCGGGCTGCGCATCGGCTGGATCCGGGCGGCTGCGCCCGCCGTCGACGCGGTCGTGCGCAGCCGGGCCTCGTTGGGGCTCGGGGCGCCGATCATCGAACAGCTCGCCGCCGCGGCGCTGCTGGCCGAAGGCGAGGCGCCGCTGGCGATCCGACGTAAAACCCTGTCCCGGCAGGAGGCCCGCCTGCGCGAAACCCTCGCCCTCGCCCTGCCCGATTGGGAAACACAACGTCCGGCGGGCGGACTGTCACTCTGGGTGGGGCTCCCGCAACCGCTGAGCGAGCGCCTCGTCGGGGCCGCAGAGCCCCTCGGCGTCCGCATTGTCCCGGGCTCGCGCTTCGGCGTCGACGGAGCGTTCCAGCGCTTCGTCCGCCTGCCCTTCACCTTGCCTGAAGCCGACCTGGAGCAGGCGGTCGACCGTCTGGGCCGCGCCTGGGCCGGTCTGGACGAGCGACCGGCGAAACGCGTCCGACGCGATCACCGGCCGGTTCTCTAGAACGAAAGCGCTGATCGCTGGGCAACCGACGCTGGACTTGGCGTCACAATCAGAGGCTATGCTTCCCTGTCAGGGGAGTTCCGGAATTGCCGTCAGTGATCAATCGTTTCCTGTTCGCATTGCTTGCGATCGCTCTTGTCCCTACCGAGGCGCTCGCCGACTGGCGCCGGGCCGAGACCGCCCATTTCGTCGTCTACAGCAACGGCTCCGAGCGCGGCCTTCGGGACTACGCGATCAAGCTGGAACGTTTCGACGCCCTGCTGCGGATTCTCAACGCCGGGATGGAGCCACCGACCGGAGTCCGGAAGCTGCCGGTCTATCTGGTCGACAACCGGCGCGAACTCCAGACCATCCAGCCGGGCCTCGCGGACAGCGTGGCCGGCTTCTATCGCGCCAGCCCGCGGGACATCCGCGCGGTGCTGATCCGGGGCGAGAGCGACGACGTGCTGCTGCACGAATACGTGCACCACTTCATGTCCCACAACTCGCCGGGCAGCTATCCGGGCTGGTTCCGCGAGGGCTATGCCGAATACTTCATGACGGCCACGGTCGACAGCCGCGGAGCCGCGACCTTCGGCTTCCCCAACATGGGCCGCCTGCGGACCCTGCAGCAGCAGCGCTGGATGCCGCTTGAGCAGCTTCTTTCGGCCGCCCCCAACGCACTGGAGCGCCGCGGGCAACGTTGGGCCTTCTATGCCCAGTCCTGGCTGCTGACCCACTATCTGCTGTCGGATCCGGAGCGGATGCGCGGGCTCAACGCCTATCTGCTGGCGCGGCGGCGGCCGGGCGCGGATCCCGTCACCACACTGACCGACGCATTGGGCACGACCCCGGAGGCGCTGACGCGGGACCTGAGAGCCTACATGGGTCGGTTGCGATACGCCGAGCTGACCGTCCCCGCGCTCGATCCCGCTGTCGAGGTCACCCGCCTGCCGGACAGCGCCGATGATCTGATGCTGGTCGGGCTGGACGTTCTGGATGGCGCGCCAGCCGACAAGGGCCCGGGATTGCTGGCGCAGGTGCGCACAGCAGCCGCCCGCCATCCGACCGACCCCTTCGCCCAGACCGTTCTGGGCCAGGCCGAGATCGCCTGGGGCGACGCCGCCGCCGGCGACGCCGCGCTCGCGGCCGCCCTCGCCACGGATCCCGACTGGGTCGAGGCTCTGCTGGCCTCGGCGCACCGGTACATTTCCGCAGGCGACGAAATCGACGATCCCGCCAGCCGTATCGCGCAGTATCGTCAGGCGCAGGAGCTGCTGGCGCGCGCGCATCGCGCGGATCCGACGGACTACAGGGTGCTGGGCACCCTGGCGCGCATCCGCAAGTCCGCCGAGGACTATCCCACTCCCAACGATCTGGAGACGCTGCGCACCGCCGTCTTCCACGCGCCGCAGGTGACCTATCTGCGCGGCGAGGCGGCGGACGCCATGATCGCCGTGGGCGAGGACGCCGAGGCGCTCTACTACCTCCTGCCGATCGCCAACGATCCGCACGGCGGCGCATTCGCCGAGCGGGCGCAGGAAAGGATCGACGCGATTCTCGCTCGCCATGCCGCCGCGACGGCGGCCTCCGGAGAAACGGAACAGGCGGATTGAGCGACCGGCGCGACAGGGCCTTCCTTCTGTCACGTCCGCGTGGTTCTCTGCGACTCGACGAAACGGCGCGGGGGCGTGCCGCGGAGGTTCCAATGTTCGCGACGGCCGCTCTGGCCTTGCTGATCCTCAACGGCGCGCAGGCTGTGCCGGTCCGGGCGCTCGCCTATGACGATATCGTCCGTTGCGCGGGCCTGACCTCGGCGGCGTCCGAGCTTGAAGGCGGCGAAAGCCCCGAGGGCCGCTCGGTCTACGACGCCACCCTCTACTGGTCCCTGACCGCCATCCAGGCCGCGCAGACCGCCGGTCGATCGCCGGCCGTCGCCGAGGCCGACCAGACGCGCGCCCGTATCCGCGCCGTCCGCGAGCTCACCGCGGACGATGCCGAAGCTCGTGCCGCCCTGCAGGCCTGTCGCGCCCGCACGCCCCGCCTGGGCTGATATTTCTCCGACCACGGCCGGATCGAACCACCGGCGCGGCGCTGCGTTTGCTTGGAAGCGATCCGGTGACCCGTCGTCCGTCCCGAAGCGGGACGTTGGAGAAGCGTGCATGTTCGAGTTCGGCCGCGACCTGAGAAAGCTGTTCGACAAGGCGCGCGAGAGCGAGGATCTCGGCTGGCTGGAGCTGATCGGCGCCAATCTCGTGGCCAGCGAAGCGCGTCGCGAAAGCACCGACGCCGGCCGTGTCTCCTGCGCCCGCCCGTTCGACGCCTGGCTGCGCGCCTCCGCCCTGTGGCGGGAGCACGCCCGCCGCACGGGGTCGCTGGAAAGCCTGGACCACGCCGTCGCCTGCGCCTCGGATGCCGCGCGCCATACCGCGACCCAGGACCAGACCGCCGCCGTCACGGTGGAATCCTGCGCCATCCACCTTCTGCGCTTCGACCTCTTCGGCGGGCCGCAGGGGCTCGAGGTCGCGCTGACCGACCTGCTCGGCCTGCCTGCCGAACGTGCGCCGACCCGGGCGGTGGCCTCCGCCGTCCATGCCCGGCTGATGGCGCGTCGCGCCACCCTGTCTGGCGAGGCATCCGCCCTGCTCGACGCCTCCGCGCTGCTCGACGCGGCCCTGCATGAGGCGCGCAGCCTGCCGCCGGTGCTGGTGGACGAACTTCGGCTTGATCGCGCCGGTCTGGCGCTCGAGGCGGGCGTCAGCCGCCGCGACGCCCGCCTTCTGGATCAGGCCGGCCGCGACCTGCGCGCCCTGGTCGAAAGCGCCTCGCCCGACTATCGCCCGCTGACCCGCGCCCGGGCCCTTACCCTTGCCGGCGCCGGCATGGCCGCGCTCGCCGCCCTTGCGGACGACGACGCCGCCCTGGCCCAGGGCCGGGAGTTGTTCGAGGCGGCGGCCGACCAGTTCACGCCGGACCACAGCCCGCTGGACTGGGTCGCCGTCCAGCTGGCCCGCCCCGATCAGGACACGCCGCTGCTGACGCTGGCTGAGGCCGAGGGCCTGTCCGCAGAGCCGGGACTGGTGCTGGGCGCGCTGGTGCGCGAACGCCGGATGACCGCCGAGGCGGCTCTGGCCGAGACCATGGGCGACGTGCAGGCCATGGCCGGACTGGAAGCCCACATCCTTCAGCGCCTCGAGAACCGCCTGAAGGTCCAGCCCCTGGCCTGGGCGGCGGACCAGATCGGCATGGCGCAGGTGGCCTGCGCCCGCGCGCGCCTGACCGGCGCCGCGCCACGGTCCGTCGGCATGATCCTGTGCGAGGCGATGGAGACCGCGCGCGAGATGGGCGTACCGTCGCTGGCCCGGCGCGCCGAGCGGATGCTGCCGACGCTGGCGGCGGTCTAGCCGCCCATCGCCACGAACGGGCCGTTCAGATAGGCGGGTTTGCCGTAGCGCAGGCGCTGGCCGTCCTCGCCCATAACCCGACCGCCGGCCGCTTCCAGTACGGCCTGGCCCGCGGCCGTATCCCACTCCGACGTCGGCCCCGTGCGCGGATAGGCGTCGAACCGCCCCTCGGCGATCAGGCAGAATTTCAGCGACGAATCCGTGCCCTGCCATTCCCCACAGCCGTAGCGGGTCGCCAGGCGCGCAGCCTCCTCGTCTGACATGCTGTGGCTCAACAGGGCGATCGGCGAGGCCGGGCGCTCGCGCACCTGGATCGTCTGCCACGCCTCGCCGAAGCGGCGCCTGAAGGCGCCGCCCGCCGTCGGCCCGCTACGCCAGGTCAGTTGCGTCGCCGGGGCCGTCACCACGCCGGCCACCGGCACGTCACCGTCGATCAGGGCGATGTTGACCGTGTAGCTCTCCCGGCCCTCGACGAAGCCGCGCGTGCCGTCCAGCGGATCGATCAGCCAGTACCGATCGCCCAGCGACTTCGGCGCCTCGCCCGCGGCGACCTGCTCCTCGGCGACGGCCTGGACGTCCGGATACAGCTCGGCCAGTCGTTGCAGGATCAGGGCCTCCGCCTCGCGGTCGGCCTGGGTGACCGGGCTGTCGTCCGCCTTGGCCTCGGCCACCACGCCCGAGCGCCAGTAGGGCAGGATCACGCGCGCCGCGTCCTCGGCGATGTCGGCGAGCGCCTCGGCAAGGGCTCCGGAGGCGAGGTCGGTGGTCAGGCGGTCGGTCATTCCGCTCCCGATAGAGCATCCGGGCGGTTTGAAGAAACGGCAAATCAGGGCAGCGTTCGGCCAATCGCCCTTCGCTGTTCCCGAGTGCCATGACCGACGCCGCGCCGACCTCCGCCCTGCCTGACGGACAGGCCCTCGCCACCCTGGTGGCGGGCAAGCTGTGCCATGACTTCATCAGCCCGGCGGGCGCGATCAGCTCGGGGCTGGACCTGCTCAAGGACCCGTCGGCGCAGGACATGCGCGACGACGCCATGGGCCTCATCGAACAGAGCGCGAAGAAGATGGTCGCCCTGGTCAATTTCGCCCGCGTGGCCTTCGGCGCAGCCACCTCGTCCGAGCGATTCTCGGCGGCGGAGCTGGGCGAGCTGGTCTCGGGCCTGACCGAGGGGGGGCGCGCGACGCTGGACTGGCAGGTCGGCGAGCGCAGCTTCTCCAAACCACAGGCGCGCGCGCTGGTGAACCTCGCCTATCTGACCGTCGCCGCCCTGCCGTCGGGCGGAACCGCGACCATCGTCGTTCATGAGGCCAGCGACACACTGACGCTGGAAGGCCGGGCCGAGGGCAATCGCGCACGGCTCAAGGGCGAGGCGATCGCCGGCCTGGCCGGCCAGCCCCTGTCCGAAGGTCTGCCGGGTCAGTGGATTCAGCCCTACTGGCTCTGGCTGACCGCCCACGACGCGGGCGGCGAGCTTGTGACCACCGCCGAGGAAGGCCGCGTGACCCTGTCGGCCCGGATGCCTAACTGAGGTTTAAGGCGGTTTCCCAAGGACTCGTTAACCGGGTCGGGGCGAATATCAGGGACAGGGATCACGGGGCGGAATCGTGGTCTTTCGTATTGCGGGACCAGCCTTTGACCCCCAGAACCTGCCTGATTGTCGACGACAGCCGGATCATCCGGAAGGTCGCGCGGCGCATCGTCGAATCGCTCGGCTTCGAGGTCGACGAGGCCGCTGACGGCGCCGAGGCCCTGGCCTTCTGCGCCGGCGTCATGCCCGAGGTCATTCTGCTGGACTGGTCGATGCCCGTCATGGACGGCATGACTTTCCTGCGCCGCCTTCGCACCCTGCCGGGCGGGTCCGGGCCCAAGGTCCTGTTCTGCACCATCGAGACGCGCGCCGAGCGCATCGCCGAGGCGCTGTCGGCCGGCGCAGACGACTATGTGATGAAGCCGTTCGACGGCGAGATCCTGACCTCCAAATTCGCTGAAGTGGGGGCCGTCTGACCCTCATGACGCCGGAAGACTTCGATCGCCTGCAGTCTCTGCTGGCCTCGCGTGCGGGGTTCCGGCTGACGCGCGACCGGATGAAGCTGGCTGAACACCGCCTCGGCCCCGTGGCCCGGCGTGAGGGGTTCGACAGTGTCGGGGCCATGCTGACGGCGCTGTGGTCCAAACCGGTCGCGACCCTGGGCTGGAGCGTGATCGAGGCCTTGCTCAACACCGAGACCTGGTTCCGACGGGACCGGCCGACCTTCGACACCCTGGGCATGGAGCTGCTGCCGGCCCTGATCCGGGCCCGTGGTGATCAGCCTGTCCGCATCTGGTCCGCGGGCTGTTCGACCGGTCAGGAACCTTTCTCGATCGCCATGGCGGCCCTGGACGCCGGGGCCCGCGTCGAGATCGTCGCCTCCGACCTGTCCCAGCGCGTGCTGGAGAAGGCCCGCACCGGCGCCTATACCGGCTTCGAGATCCAGCGCGGGCTGAAGGCTGAAACCATGCTGCGCTGGTTCGAGCAGACTGACGACGCCTGGATCGCCAGGCCGGAGCTGCGCTCCGCCGTCCATTTCGCCCGCACCAACCTGCTGGACCCGCCGACGGACGACATCCGCTTCGACGTCATCTTCTGCCGCAACGTCCTCAACGACATGGACGCGCAGCCCCGGGCCCAGGCCCTGGACAACCTTGAACGGCGACTGGTCGACGACGGCGTCCTGTTCCTCGGCGCCGA
The DNA here is from genome assembly GCA_016742215.1 of Brevundimonas sp. GTDB lineage: Bacteria > Pseudomonadota > Alphaproteobacteria > Caulobacterales > Caulobacteraceae > Brevundimonas. The sequence continues at coordinate 52,077 of JACVCC010000002.1, read as the reverse complement.
TGAGCGGATCGAGGGCGACAGCGTGGCCTTCCGCGCGGTCTCCGGCCGCAAGGGCCTGTTCGTGAAATCCCCTACGGCGCTGCGTCGGGCCGCCTGATCCCTCTTCGCGCGTCCCTGGAAATGGCCTAGCGTCCCTGCCGGACACTTGGGGAAGGGTGCACCATGCGGCTTGTCTGGCTGACCGGATCTCTGGCGCTCGCCCTGCTGATCGCGGTCCTGACGCTACAGGTTCCACCCCCCTCTCCCGCAAGCGCCGACGCGACCGATTTCTCGGCCGCCCGCGCCATGGTCGATATCCGCGAGATCGCGCAGCGCCCTCACCCCGTCGGCTCGGCTGACCATGTGCGGGTTCAGGCCCTGCTGCTGCAGCGAATGCAGGCGCTGGGTCTGCAGACATCGACCCAGACCGGTCCGCTTTCGCGCGGCGCGATCCGGTCGCTGGAGCGGAAGGGCGGCGATCCGGCGGCGGCGAACTACAGCGCCACCAATCTGATCGGCGTCCTGCCCGGCCGGAACCCGGCCCTGCCCGCCGTCGCCCTGATGGCCCACTACGATACCGTGCCGGACTCGGCCGGCGCCGCGGACGACACGACAGGCGTAGCCGCAATCCTCGAGACCGTGCGCGCGATCCGGGCGCGAGGTCCTGCCGACCGGACGCTGGTCGTCCTGCTGACCGACGCCGAGGAGATCGGCCTGGACGGCGCCCGCGTCTTCTGGGGCGGCCACCCCCTGCGCGACCGCATCGGCGCGGTGGTGAACCTCGAGGCCCGCGGCGGTGGCGGGCGCGCCATGATGTTCGAGACCGGCCGCGGCAACTCCGAGACCATCGCACTGTTCGGACGCTCGGCGGTCCGCGCCGAGGGCGGCGTCACCTCCAATTCGCTGGCGGTGTTCGTCTATGAGCTGATGCCCAACGGCACCGACTTCACCATCCCCAAGGACCGTGGCGTCCAGGGCGTGAACCTCGCCTTCATCGGCCGACCCGAGCAGTATCACGCCGAGATTTCCACGCCGGACGCTCTGGATCAGGGCAGTGTGCAGCACATCGGCGCCCAGGCGCTGGAGACCGCCGACGCCCTGCTGCGCGCCGACGCCCTGCCGGCCCGGACCACCAACGTCGTCTATGCGGACGTCTTCGGTCGGTTCGTGGTCGGCCATGCGCCGGCGACGGGATGGCTGCTGCTTCTCTGCTCAGTCGCCCTGCTTGCGGTCGCCGCCTGGCGCGCACGCAGCCGGGCTGGCCTGACCTTCGCCGACGCCGGCCGTGGCGTGGTGGATGGTCTGTGGTTCCTGTCGTCAGGACTGGTGGTGACCCACTTCGTCCGCCTTCTGGGCGGGCCGATGTCGGAGCGGGCTGACAGCGCGGACGCCTACTATGTCCTGCTCGGACGCCTGCCGTGGCTGGAGGCCGGCGCAGTGCTGGCCATCCTCGCTTTGATGCTGGCCCTGCTGGGCGGGCGGTCGCGACAGGATCGCCGCGTATCGGCGGCCGCGGTCGCAGCGGTCGCCGTCGTCTCGACCATTCTGGGCGGCTTCAATCCGGTGATGCTCGGCGCCGCCGCCCTGTCCATCGGGCTGTCGTGGTTCCCCGGCCTGTCGGCGCGCTCGACCTGGGGCGGATGGACCGGCGGCATCGCTCTGGTCCTCGTGCTCGGCTTCTGCGCACAGGCCGCAGCACCCGAGACCGCCTTCCTGTTCATCTGGCCGGCGCTGCTGGCGACCCTGGTCGCGGCCGTCGTCGCCTTCATCGATCCCGGCCTGACCCGACCGGCGGCCCTCGCCGTGATCGCAGTCGCGGCCGTCCTCGGCCTCGGATGGCTGATCGGTCTGGGCCACCCCGTCTTCCTCGGCATCGGCATGGACCTGCCGGGCGTGCTTGTCCTGCTGGCGCTCGTCGGCCTGATGTTCGTCCGCCCGTTCAGCCCGGAGACATCAGCGCAACGCCCCTTGCTGATGGTGGGTCTGGCGGTGCTGGCGTTGAGTGCGGGCGTGTCGTTCTACGCCCGCGTCGCAGAGCCTATGCCGACGGCGGTAGAAGCCTCCGCCGGCGTCTGACGCCTCAGCCCTGGGCGCTGCGCACCGTCTGGACGATGGCGGCGTTGTAGCTGCGGAAGGCGTCGCGCACGAGGCCCTCCCACACCGGCACATCGATCATCACCGCATCGCCGCGCGCGCGCTGGATGGCGCGGTAGCTGTCGTCGATGTGGTCCGAGAAGCTGGGTCCGGCGCGGACAGCGGCGCCGCCCTGAACCACGGTGGCGAACGGGGTCGGCGACCAGACGCTCTCGCGAACATTGAAGCCGCCCGGTGTGCCCACACCCATGTTTGCCGGCTTCTGGGTCGCCACGCGGGAGTCCATCAGGACGCCGAAGGCGACATTGCCGTCGACCGAGGCGGTGTTGCCGAACAGGCCCGGACGGCGCGCGTCCATGCGCGCGAAGTCCAGCACCAGCGACGGGGCGATGGCGACATTGCCGGTCAGCTGCGGCTGGCGGTTCAGGGGGCTGAGCGCATGGATGGCGCCGATCTGGGCCAGATTGCCGCCGCGCATGTTTTTCAGGGCCGTCAGCATGGGTGCATCGTCCGCGCCAAACGAGGCCCAGCCCCGCTTCAGGCTGGAGCCGATCGTGATGCTGGGCCCGATGCCGGCGATCTCGACATTGTCCGGCTGCAGTTCCATCCCGGAGGCCTGCACCATGGCGCGGGTGTCGGCGATCGAGACCAGCGACAGACCCGCCGCCTCCATCTGCGTGCGCAGATCGGCATGGGCCTCATTGGTCAGACGACGCATCAGGGCCTGATCCGGGCCTTCCATGACCAGGGCCAGACGCGTGCGGGCCGTGATGCTGGCCACCGAGGTCGCCTGCTGCGAGGTGACGAAGTTCACATGATAGGCCGGAATGGCGAAGGCCCCGCCACGCAGCCCGCTGCGGTTCTGGTTCACCATCCGGATGTTGAACGTCTCCGCCCGGGCGGCGAACGGAACGGCGGATGCGGCGCCGAGGGCGAGCGCCCCCAGTCCAAGGCCGCGACGGGTCATGGTCATGCTTCAGCTCCCCAAGGCTTCAGCGAACACCGTCTCGCGGATGGGTTGTCCAAGGCAGTGACGAAACCTGACCCGGGCCGCGATGCGTCATTTTTTGTCGCATCATCGACAGAACATCGATGGACGAAAAGAGAACATCTTGTGAACCGGAACAAACCATGCACATATCCCCGTCACTGAAGCGCGGGGCGGGTCCATGGCGGGTCTCTCCGAAAACCAGATGGGAATCATGGCAAGGGAGACGAAGGTGTCACAGGCGGCTTTGAAACTGGTGGGCAAGGAAGACGGCGACAAGCAACGCGCGCTCGAGGCGGCTATCGCCCAGATCGACCGTGCGTTCGGCAAGGGCTCGGTGATGAAGCTGGGCAAGGGCGGGGTGGCAGAGACCATTCCGTCGGTCTCGACCGGCTCGCTCGGTCTGGACATGGCGCTCGGTATCGGCGGTCTGCCGCGCGGCCGGGTGATCGAGGTGTTCGGTCCGGAAAGCTCCGGCAAGACCACGCTCGCCCTGCACACGGTGGCCGAAATCCAGAAGGCGGGCGGAACCGCCGCCTTCGTCGACGCCGAACACGCGCTCGATCCGACCTACGCCCAGAAGCTGGGCGTGAACCTGGATGATCTGCTGGTCTCCCAGCCGGATCATGGCGAACAGGCGCTGGAGATCGTGGATACCCTGGTGCGCTCGGGCGCCGTGGACATCGTGGTGGTCGATTCCGTCGCCGCCCTGACGCCGCGCGCCGAGATCGAGGGCGAGATGGGCGACAGCCTGCCCGGCCTGCAGGCCCGCCTGATGAGCCAAGCCCTGCGCAAGCTGACGGGCTCGATCAACAAGACCCAGTGCATCGTGCTGTTCATCAACCAGATCCGTCACAAGATCGGGGTCATGTACGGCTCGCCCGAGACGACGACGGGCGGCAATGCGCTGAAGTTCTACGCCTCGGTCCGTCTGGACATCCGCCGCACCGGCGCGATCAAGGACCGCGACGAGGTCACGGGCAACACGACCCGCGTGAAGGTGGTCAAGAACAAGGTCGCTCCGCCGTTCCGCGAGGTCATCTTCGACATCATGTACGGCGAGGGCATCTCCAAGCTAGGCGAGGTCATCGACCTGGGCGTGAAGGCCGGCGTCATCGAGAAGTCGGGCAGCTGGTTCTCCTACGACAGCCAACGCATCGGTCAGGGCCGCGAGAACGTGCGCAACTTCCTCAAGGCCAACCCGGACGTCGCCGCCTCGATCGAGAAGGCCGTCCGCGCCTCCACGACCAAGATCGCCGACGACATGCTGGGCTCGCCCGAGCCGGACGAAGGTCAGGATCTCGAGGGCTGAGGCCGGCCGACCACCGAAAGGTGCACTTTTGTGCACTCGGAAAAATAGCTCTTCCCTTCGGCCGGGTCCTGCACCCGCCATTCCGACCCGCCGGGCCGGGCCGAACGGAGCGGCCGCCTGACCTTGTGTCAGGCGGCCTTTTTTCTTGTCGGCATTCCCCGGCCGCGTAACTGTCCCGGCTGGAGGGCCCATCATGAACACCATCCGATCCACCTTCGCGCGCGCCACGCTCATCGCCGGCCTCGCCGCCGGCGCGCTCGACATCCTCGCGGCCATACTGCTGAACCTGCGCTACGGCCCCGTGATCGTCCTGCAGTCCATCGCCGGCGGATGGATGGGCCGGGCCGCGTACAACGGAGGCTGGACAACCGCCCTGCTCGGCCTGGCCGCCCACTTCGCCATCATGCTGGTCGTAGCGGCGATCTATATGGCGCTGGCGTCCCGCCTGCCGTGGATGCGCCGGAACTGGGAGATCGCCGGCGTCGCCTGGGGCGTCCTGGTCTGGGCCGTAATGAACCTGATCGTCGTGCCGCTGTCGGCCTCCCCCCTTCCGATCCCCGACCTGATGCACATCGCACAGGGGCTCATCGTCCATATTCTGATGGTCGGCCTGCCGATGGCCTGGATCGCGCGGCGCATTCAGGGCGCTCCGGCCGCCGCCTGATCTGATCGATCACGGGCGGGTGATGATTTCGGGTTCAAAGACCTATATGACGCCCGTTCCTCTCCGCTCCCCGCAAAGTCCGCGACCATGGCCAGCCTGAAACAGATCCGCTCGACCTTCCTCGACTACTTCGCGGCCGACGGCCACGAGAAGGTCCACTCGGCTCCGCTGGTGCCGCAGAACGACCCGACCCTGCTGTTCGTCAACGCGGGCATGGTGCCGTTCAAGGACTACTTCACGGGCGCCGCCACGCCGCCCTACCCGCGTGCGACCAGCTCGCAGAAATGCGTGCGCGCCGGCGGCAAGCACAACGATCTGGACAACGTCGGCTACACCGCGCGCCACCTGACCTTCTTCGAGATGCTGGGCAACTTCAGCTTCGGCGACTACTTCAAGGAACACGCGATCGAAAGCGCGTGGAACCTGGTCACCAAGGACTTTGGCCTCGACGCCAAACGCCTGCTGGTCACCGTCTATATCGACGACGACGAGGCCGCAGCGATCTGGAAGAAGGTCACCGGTTTCGGCGACGACAAGATCATCCGCATCGCCGGTTCGGACAATTTCTGGGCCATGGGCGACAGCGGCCCGTGCGGTCCCTGCACCGAGATCTTCTGGGACTACGGCGACCACGTCCCGGGCGGCCCTCCGGGCTCGCCGGACGAGGATGGCGACCGCTACGTCGAGATCTGGAACAACGTCTTCATGCAGTTCGAGAAGGAGAACGACGAGATCGTTCGCAGCCTTCCGAAGCCCTCGGTCGATACCGGCATGGGACTGGAGCGCATGACCTCGGTGCTGCAGGGCAAGAACTCGGTGTTCGACACCGACCTGTTCCAGACCCTGATCGCCGCCTCGGAAGACGCGACCTCGACGAAGTCGGACGAGGAACGCGCCCCGAGCCACCGCGTGATTGCCGATCACCTGCGCTCGTCGTCCTTCCTGATCGCCGACGGCGTGACCCCGTCGAACGAGGGCCGCGGCTACGTCCTGCGCCGCATCATGCGCCGCGCCATGCGTCACGCCCACCTGCTGGGCGCGACCGATCCGCTGATGCATCGTCTGGTGCCGACGCTCGTCTCCGAGATGGGCGAGGCCTATCCGGAACTGAAGCGCGCCCAGCCCTTCATCGAGGACACGCTGAAGCAGGAAGAGATCCGCTTCCGCACCACCCTGTCCAAGGGCATGAACCTGTTCGAGACCGCGGTGCAGGGCTTCCGCCCGGGCGACATGGTCGACGGCCAGACCGCCTTCACCCTGTACGACACCTACGGCTTCCCGCTCGACCTGACGCAGGACGAGGCCCGTCGTCGCGGCTACGGCGTCAATGTCGACGGTTTCCAGGACGCCATGGCCCAGCAGCGCGCCCGCTCGCGCGAGCACTGGAAGGGTTCGGGCCAGCAGGCCAACGCCGGCGAGTGGCTGAAGGTCCGCGACCGCCTCGGCCAGACCGTCTTCACCGGCTATGACAACACCGACGGCTCGGGCGAAGTCCTGGCCATCATGAAGGACGGCCAGCCCGCCGACGCCGCCGCGACCGGCGACATCGTCGAGGTCCTGTTCGACACCACCCCCTTCTACGCCGAGAGCGGCGGTCAGGCCGGCGACCACGGCAGGCTGGAATGGCCGGGCGGCTCGGCCGAGGTCATCGACGTCAAGAAACAGGCGGGCGACCTGCACGTCCTGTCGGCCGAGATCACCTCAGGCGAGCTGAAGACCGGCGCCCGCGTGGCCCAGTCGGTGGACGCGGCCAAGCGCGTCACCACGCGCGCCAACCACTCGGCGGCCCACCTGCTCCACACGGCGCTGAAGAACGTGCTGGGCGCCCACGTCGCCCAGAAGGGCCAGATGGTCGACGCCGAACGCGCGCGCTTCGACTTCAGCCACAACGCCCCGGTCACCGAGGCCGAGCTGGAAGCCATCGAGGCCGAGGTCAACGCGGTCATCCGCCAGAATACCCCGGTCGAGACGAAGCTGATGGCCCCTGAAGCCGCCATCGAGGCCGGCGCCATCGCCCTGTTCGGCGAGAAGTACGGCGACGAGGTCCGCGTGCTGACGATCGGTCAGTCGCTGGTCACCGACAATGCACCCTACTCCGTCGAGCTGTGCGGCGGCACCCACGTCGCCCGCACCGGCGACATCGCCCTGTTCAAGGTCGTGCAGGAAGCCGGCATTGCCGCCGGCGTACGCCGCATCGAGGCCCTGACCGGCGAGGCCGCGCGCCTCTACGTCGAGGGTCAGGCGAAGATCGCCCGCAACCTCGCCCGCGACTTCAAGGTCCAGCCGGCCGACATCACCGGCCGCGTCGAAGGTCTGCAGACCTCGGTCAAGGCGCTGGAGAAGCAGGTCGCCGAGCTGAAGAAGCAGCTGGCCCTGGGCGGCGGTTCGGGCGGCAACACTGCGCCGGAAGAGATCAACGGCGTGAAGCTGATCGCCCGCGTCCTGGACGGCGTGGACGGCAAGGGCCTGCGCGGCGTGGCCGAGGACTTCCGCAAGTCTGTCGGCACTGGCGTCGTCGCCCTGGTCGGTGTGACGGACGGCAAGGCCGCGGTCACCGTGGCGGTGACCTCGGATCTGGCCGGCAAGGTCAACGCGGCCGATCTGGCGCGCGCGGCCGTGCTGGCGATGGGCGGTCAGGGCGCGGGCGGCAAGCCCGACTTCGCCCAGGGTGGCGCTCCGGACGGCTCGAAGGCCGAGGACGGTCTGGCGGCGGTCCGCGCGGCGCTGGGCTAGGACTTGAAAGGGGGCTTACGCCCCCTGATCCGCCTGAAGGTCGATGGCCGCCAGCTTCCAGTTGAACAGGCCGCGACGCTCGAGGATCAGCGCCAGATGCTGGTCCGGCTGATCGCGGTCGGTCAGGGTCACGGCGAACTGGTCGAGGTTGCGGTAGCCCCACGACTGGTGGATGTCCCTGTCGTCGCGCCGGTCGGCGGCGTCAGGCTCACGCTCGCGCGTCTCATCGTCGGTCGGATCGGGCGCCTCGGCCGTGGTCACCATCTGCGCGACCACTTCCGGGGTGATCAGGGTATCCACCGCGCCGGACAGAACCATGGGCGCCAGCACATAGCCCAGACCGCCCAGGCCACTGTCGGCGACGCGCGGGTCTTCGCGGATGCGACGGGCCAGCTCGCGTCCCAGCTCATCCTTCATGCTCGCGCGCAGGGCCGGAAAGTCGACCAGTTGTTCCAGCTTGTCGGCGTCACCCGCCTTGGCGGCGCGGATCAGCGCCTGCCCGGCGAAGACCGGCGCCGCGGCCCAGGCGCCGACGACGGCGATGACGGCCGCCACGGCGATGCCGGTCAGCAGTTTGCTGTTCATAGATGTCCCTTCAGCGCCGAAACGCTTTCCCCGCCGCTACGGTTGCCCGAGTCGAGCCCGTTAGCCAGTGGGCGGACGATCAGCGGCTGGTCTGGCCGCTCTTCGCAGCCGGAGCGGCCACAGCGGGCGACGGCGCGGGGGCGACGCCGTCGGGCAGGCCGATGTGGACCAGCCGCCACTCGAAGGGCCCCCGGCGCTCGAAGGTGAAGATGGTCTGCGAGCCGCCCTCGTCGGTCACGGCCATGCGGGCGCGGTTCACGCCCCAGAATACCGGCTCAGGGAAGGGATTGGAGCGCTCCGCCTCGGCGGTCGTCGCCGTCGTGCGCTGCGCAGCGTAGCGCCCCTCGCCTCGCGTCAGGGCAGCCAGCGCGGCAGGGGTCAGATAGATATCCGGCGTCGGGCCGACGACGGGCGCAGCCTGCTCGAACTGGCGACGAACCGCGCCGATCGGGTCTTCGAGGAAGGATGGAGCCGGCGCTATGGCGGCGGCGTTGCCGGTCAGCTGTGGCCGCAGCGACTGGCGCACCTCGGCATAGTCGACCAGTCGGGTCAGGGCGGCGGTGTCGCTGGCGTCCGCCGCCGAGCGTATGGCGAAGAAGGCCACGGCCGGTGCGGCGAAGAAGCTGATCACTGCGGCGATGACCGCCAGCAGCAGCAGATTTCCGATGACCTTCACGCGTCGTCTCCCGTTAACCGCACTATCAATGCACAGACATGGGCCTCTTCAAAGCGAAGGCCCGCCCGACGCGAGTCGGACGGGCCATTCCTTTTGGGCCGCGGTCAAAAGGCTCCGCCTTTTCGACCCGACGCGACCCGGCGCTCAAGCAGCGAGCGACCGCGTCGCGAGCGCTTGCGCCCCTTATTAAGCCGCCAGTTCCTTGGTCAGGTTCTCGGCGACCTTGTCGAGGAAGCCCTCGGTGGTCAGCCAGCCCTGCTGGTCGCCGACCAGAAGCGCCAGATCCTTGGTCATGAAGCCGGCCTCGACGGTGTCGACGACGACCTTCTCGAGCGTCTCGGCGAAGCGGGCCAGTTCGGCGTTGTCGTCCAGCTTGGCGCGGTGCTTGAAGCCACGGGTCCAGGCGAAGATCGAGGCGATCGAGTTGGTCGAGGTGGCCTCGCCCTTCTGGTGCTGGCGGAAGTGACGGGTCACGGTGCCGTGGGCGGCTTCGGTTTCCATGACCTTGCCGTCCGGCGTCATCAGGACCGAGGTCATCAGGCCCAGCGAGCCGAAGCCCTGGGCGACGACGTCCGACTGCACGTCGCCGTCGTAGTTCTTGCACGCCCAGACGAAGCCGCCCGACCACTTGATGGCCGCGGCCACCATGTCGTCGATCAGGCGGTGTTCGTAGGTCAGGCCTGCGGCCTTGAACTTGTCGGCGTAGTGGGCGTCGAAGACTTCCTGGAAGATGTCCTTGAAGCGACCGTCGTAGGCCTTGAGGATCGTGTTCTTGGTCGACAGATAGACCGGGTAGTTGCGGTTCAGGCCGTAGCTGAACGACGCGTGCGCGAAGTCGCGGATCGAGTCATCCAGGTTGTACATGCCCATGGCCACGCCGGCCGACGGCGACTTGAACACCTCGTGCTCGATCACCTGGCCGTCGTCGCCGACGAACTTGATCGACAGGGTGCCGGCGCCCGGCATCAGGAAGTCGGTGGCCTTGTACTGGTCGCCGAAGGCGTGACGGCCGACGACGATCGGCTGGGTCCAGCCCGGAACCAGACGCGGCACGTTCGAGCAGATGATCGGCTCGCGGAAGACGACGCCACCGAGGATGTTGCGGATGGTGCCGTTCGGCGACTTCCACATCTTCTTCAGACCGAACTCGGCCACGCGGGCCTCGTCCGGCGTGATGGTGGCGCACTTCACGCCGACGCCGTGCTTCTGGATGGCCTTGGCCGCGTCGATCGTCACCTGATCGTCGGTGGCGTCGCGGTGCTCCATGCCCAGGTCGTAGTAGTCCAGCTCGAGATCCAGGAACGGGAAGACCAGCTTGTCCTTGATCATCTGCCAGATGATGCGGGTCATCTCGTCGCCGTCGATGTCGACGATGGGATTGGCGACCTTGATCTTGGCCATGCGGATTGCCTCTGACGTGTGGGAAATAAAGGGTCGGGCGGGGGTATAGCCCCCCAAGGCCGGTGCGCAAAGTCCGACGACCCTGTGCATAACTTATCGCCGTTTACCCTGCCCCGAAAATGCCGCGCACGGTGAAGCTGAACTTCCGGCATGGGGCCGGGTTGGCACTGTATGACCGGGGCGAATGAACGGACCGACGCGGAGACCAGCCGTCTGATCGAGGAATGGATACTGACCTTCCTTGAGGCGCCCGTACTTCTGGATCCGGAACTGATGCGTCGCGTGCTCGCTCAGACCAGGCAGGAGAAAAAGGACCGCGCCGATGTCCGAAAGATCATTCAGGCCCGGCGACCGGGTGAAATGGGAACACAGCCAGGGCACGAGCACCGGCAAGGTAGTGCGCAAGGCGACGAAGCCGACGCACATCCAGGATCACAAGGTCGCCGCATCGAAAGACAATCCAGAGTATATCGTCGAGAGTGCGAAGACCGGAGCCCGGGCGGCCCACAAGCCGTCCGCCCTGCGCAAAGCCTGACCTTCCGGGGACACCGACGATGCGAACCCTGATCCTTGCGACCACCGCCGCCCTTGCCCTGACCGCCTGCGGACGGGAGTCCGCGCCTGAGAAGGCGGACAACGTCGCCTCGGCCCCCGGTGCGCCGGACCAGCTGGCGGTCACCCAGGCTGCGGCCGCTCCGGCAATGCAGACAGAGAACCGGACATTCCGGGACTGGCGCGTGGTCTGTGACAACGGCAATGCGTGTGTGGCCTGGACCGGCGGCGACGGGGGCTGGCTGCGGATCGCGATCCAGCCCGGTCCCGGTCAGGTCCCGAGCATCGAGACGGGCAGCTGGGCCTTGGGCGAGATCGGCGACGATTCTTCAGACCTGAGCCTTTTGGTCGACGGCCGGCGGCAACAACTTCGGGCAGGCCCCGAGAACGCTGCGAACGCCCAGGATCATGCGGAGAGGATGCGTCGGATCATCTCGGCGATCGCCCAGGCCAAGACCATCGCCTTGAGCAGCAGCTCGCGAACGGAGGCGATCCCCGCCACCGGCGCGGCAGCGGCCTTCCTCTGGATCGACGAACGGCAGGGCCGCCTGGAGACGACCAGCGCCCTGATGCGACGCGGCGCCCGTCCGGACACCTCCGTACCGACCGCTCCGCCCCTGCCCCGCGTCACGCCGGCGAGGGCGGTCGATCAGGGCGCCTTCCGCGGTGCAGCCAATCCGATGGAGAACGACCCGCCCAAGCTGGCCGTGCCGGCCTCTCTCGAAAGTCGGGCCGATGTCCGGGAGTGTCGCGCCGAGGGCAACCCGACGCTCAACGCCGCCATTCTTGCGGTGAAGCTGTCAGCCAACACCGAACTCTGGGGTATCCCTTGCGGCAGCGGGGCCTACAATGCCACCTACAAGCTGTTCCTGACCGGCCTGAACGGCGCCAATCCCCGCCCCGCCGCCCTGCCCGAGCGCGAGCCGCGTCGCGAAGGCGACATCGGGGGCGAAGGCCCGTGGCTGGTGAACCCGATCTATGACACGGCGGCGCAGACGCTGACGGTCTTCCCCCGCGGCCGGGGTCTGGGTGACTGCGGCACGATCACCACCTGGACATGGACCGGCACGGCCTTCGCCCTGACGGAGGAGCGAAGCATGGGTGACTGCTGGGGCATGGGTCCGGATCACTGGCCGACCTTCTGGCGAACCGCAGGCTAGGCGCCGGACACGGCTCGACCCGGCCCCGGGAGCAGGAGACTCCGGGACCGGGCCACGGCCCCTTCGGGGAGGGCCGACGATCGCTGCGGGGGAAGGGAAATTCGCCTGCGAACGATCGGATCTCCGGAACCGCGACTAGCGAGCGGCGGGCGTGAACTGGCCCGCGACGGCGCGCAGACGGCGACGCGTGCGGCTGCGACGCCAGTCCTCAAGCACCGACATCCAACCCCATGCGGGTTCCTTATGCGTACGATGCAGCTCTTCCATACCGGTCTCCTCTGGTTGGCGTTGGTGACAGGGACGATCATCGGCTTGACAGTCGCGAGGAACAAACCAGATTGTCGGACCTCATCATAAGGTTCGCTTATGGCCGATCCGCTCGCTGGCATCCCCCTCGCCTCCATTCGCGTGTTCGAGGCCGCCGCGCGGCTGAAGAGCTTCACGCGCGCCGCCGAAGAGCTGGGCATGACCCAGGCGGCGGTCAGCTGGCAGATAAAGGCCCTGGAAGGCCGACTGGGCCAGAGCCTGTTCCGGCGCCTTCCGCGTGAGGTGCAGCCGACCGAGGCCGGCGAGCGCCTGTCCAGCGCCTCGACCGAGGCCATCACCCTGCTGCGCCGGGCCATCACCGACCTGACCGAGGCGGACGAACACATCCTGTCGGTGACGACCCTCGCGACGCTGGCGACGCAGTGGCTGGCGCCGAGGCTGGGCGCCTTCCAGCTGGCCAACCCCGGACTGGCGGTGCGGCTGGACACCAATCCCGCGCTGCTGGACCTCAACCGCGAAGGCTTCGACATCGGTATGCGCTCGGGTCATGGCGACTGGCCGGGGCTGGAGAGCCAGTTGGTCATGCCCAGCGTGTTCACGCCCCTGTGCAGCCCGGCGATGGCCGAGCGGCTGGAGCTGAAGACCCCGGCCGACCTGATCGAGGCGCCCCGCATCGGTCTGGAGAAGGAATGGGCCGTCTGGTTCGCCGCACTGGGCCTGAGCAGCGAGGGCCGCAAGCAGTCGACCCGCCTGACCGCCGACTATCAGGTGCTGGAGGTCGCGGCGGCGCTGGGAGACCAGGGCGTGGCTCTGGCGTCACCCATCCTGTTTGCGCGGGAGATCGCGGCCGGCCTGCTGGTCCGGCCGTTCGAGGAGATGGTCTCCTTCCATACCGGCTATTACCTCGTCTGGCCCGAAGGCCGGCGACGGTCGCCCAAGATCAAACGCTTCCGCGACTGGCTGATGGCGCAGGCGGATGCGGATCCAGCGGTGATCTCCGCCCGCGCCGGCAATGAGGCGCGGACGGCGGAGACGGCGAAGGCGCCGCGCCCCTAACCCTGGCGGATCAGGTCCTCCAGCACCGCCAGCGGCACCGAGCCGTTGACGAGCACCTTGTCGTGGAAGGCGCGCAGGTCGAAGCCGGCTTGTGCGGCCTGTTCGGCGCGGAGGCGGGCGATGACGGTGTGGCCGATCTTGTAGGCGCAGGCTTGGCCCGGCATCGAGGCATAGCGGTTGATCTCGCTGTTGGCCGCGCCGATCGGCTTGGCCCCTGAGGCCGCCATGTAGTCGACGGCCCGTTCGCGGCTCCAGCCCTTCGCGTGCATGCCCGTGTCGACCACAAGGCGGACCGCCCGGAACAGATAGGACATCAGGAAGCCGACGCGACCCAGCGGGTCTTCGGCGTAGACGTCGAGATCGTCGGCGGCCACGGCCTCGGCGTAGAGCGCCCAACCCTCGTTGTAGGCGGAGAAGCCGTTGGCGCGGCGATACTGGGGCAGGCTCTCGGTCTCGCGTTGAAGGGCGACCTGCAGGTGATGCCCCGGCGAGGCCTCGTGATAGGTCAGGGTCGGGAGCGAGAACTTGGGCCAGTTCTTCGTCTCGCGCAGATTGATGTAGTAGGCGCCCGGCCGCGAGCCATCCAGCGGCGGGCCTTGGTAGTATCCGCCCGGGGCGCCGGCCTCGATCGCGGGCGGCACGCGGCGGACCTCGACGGCGGCGCGCGGCAGGCGGCCGAAGACACGCGGCAACAGGGGCTGAAGCGCCTGCACCTGCCGGTTCAGCGAGGCGATCAGCTCGACCTTGTCGGCGTCGGTCTCACCCCAGAGCTGGGCCGGGTCCTTGTTCATGGCGTCGATCCGTTCCCCGACCGTGCCCTGCGTCATGCCCTGCGATTTCAGGATGGTGTCGATGCTGGCCGAGATCTCCGCCACCTGCTCCACGCCGATGGCGTGGATCTCGTCGGCGGTCAGGGTCGTGGTGGTCCAGTGCTTCAGGACGTGGGCGTAGAAGGCCTCGCCGTCGGGCAGGCGCTGGACGACACCGGCCTCATGCACGGCTTGCGGACGGAGCGCCTCGAGGGCGCCGATCTGCCGGGCCAGGGCCGGCTTGACCTCGGTCTCGACGATCCGGGCGGCGCGGTCGCCGTAGCCGGCCGCGCCGATGGCCGCGGCCTTGCGCACCAGCGAGCGGACCATGGCCATCTCGGCGCCCGGCTGGGCGGCGAGGGCCGACAGCTGGCGGGTCGTCAGGTCGATGACGAAGTCGGGCGGGATGACCCCCTTGCCGGCGTCGCTGCGGATGCGGGCCGTCTCGTCGTCCAGCGCCGGACCGAAGGCCGACAGGCGGGCGAGGAAGGCATCGGCGCCGGCCGCGTCCTCGACCCTGTGCTGGTTGTCGAGGAAGTCGGGAACGGAGAAGTAGGCGCCGCTGAGCTGGTTGACGACATAGGGGCCCATGCGGCCGCCGCCCATGACCGAGCCATAGTCGAAGCCGGCGCCGGTCGCCGCAGTCTCGGTGCGGAAGTCGGCGACGGCGTGGTTGACCTTGCCGGCCTCCGACAGGCCCTCCGTGCCGCCGAAGGCCCGGAAGACCCGGCGTCGCTCGACGGCCTTCGCGCGATCCGCCTGCCACGCCGCCTCGCTGAGGTCGCTCAGCTTCGAGGACAGGCCGGCCCGGGCGCCACGGTCGAGGCCAAGGTTGGTCGCGGTCTCCGGAGCGCTGTCGATGTCCTGATCGAACCAGGCCTGAAGCATGGCGTCGAGCTCGGCGTCGGCATCCCGGCGGGCGGAGGCCGGGGCTCCGAGGGCGAGCCCCGCACCGGCGGCGACAGCGGTGGTCAGAAGGCGGCGGCGGTCGATCATGGGTCCCTCCCCTCGGGCTCTTGTGGTGGTCAGGCGCGGCCGGCGGCCCAGTCGTCGATGACCCGCTCAAGCACCTGCAGCGGGATGGCGCCGGCGGCCAGACCGGTGTCGTGGAAGCCGCGGATGTCAAAGCGGTCGCCCATGGTCGTCTTCGCCCGTTCGCGGATGCGGTCCCAGACGGTGTGGCCCAGCTTGTAGCTGCAGGCCTGACCCGGCCAGACGCAGTAGCGTTCGATCTCGGTGGTCATGGTCGTCTCGGCGTCGCCGAGGGTCTCGACCATGTAGCGGACCGCCTGCTCGCGGCTCCAGCGCTTGTGGTGCAGGCCGGAGTCGGCGACCAGACGGGCGGCGCGGAACATGAAGGACTGCAGATAGCCGAGCTGGCCCCACGGGTCGTCGGCATAGACACCCATCTCGTCCGCCAGCTGCTCGGCATAGAGACCCCAGCCCTCGGTGTAGCCCGAGAAGAGCGGCATCTTGCGCAGGGTCGGGATGCCGTCGGTCTCCAGCGCGATGCAGATCTGGAAATGATGGCCCGGCGACGCCTCGTGATAGGTCAGGGTCGGCAGGGTGAAGCGCGGCCATTCGGCCGTGTCGCGCAGGTTGATGTAGTAGACGCCCGGGCGCGAACCATCGAGCGAAGGCATCTGGTAGCTGCCGCCCGGCGCGCCGGCCTCGATGGCGACGGGGACACGGCGGATCTCGACGGTGGCGCGCGGCAGGACGCCGAAGGCCTCGGGCAAGCGCGTCTGCATGGCCGCCATCTGGGCGTTGAGGTCGGAGATCAGCTGGGCCTTGCCCTCATCGGTGTTGGGGTAGAGCTGATCCGGGCGCTGGCCGACCGAGGCGATCCGCTCGCCGATCGAGCCCTGGGTCAGCCCCTGCGCCTTGAGGATTTCGTCGGCGCGGGCCGACAGCTCTGCGACCTGCTCCTGACCGACGCGATGGATCTCGTCGCCGTCCATGTCGGTGGTCGTGTAGCTGAGGACCCCGTAGCGGTAGTAGGCCTCGCCGTCAGGCAGGCGCCAGCAGCCGGCGTCGGACTTCGCGCCCGGCAGGGCGGCGGCGATCACCTCGGCCTGACGGCGCATGGCCGGATAGACGGCGTCGCGGACAATGGCCTCAGCCCGGGCAGCCCAGTCGCCCGGCACATTGGCCTCGCGCGCCCGGCGGACGAGGGATTCGGTCATGCCGGACTCGGCCGGCGAAACGCCCAGCGCCGCAGCGAACTGTTCGCCGGTGCGGCGCAGGATGAAGTCAGGCGGCACGACGCCCCTGGCGAAATCGGCGCGGACGCGGTCGGTCTCGACGTCCAGCACGCCGGCGAAGGCCTGCAGGCGATCCAGATAGGTACCGGCGTCGTCGGCGTTGCGGATCTGGTGCTGGGTGTCGAGGAACTGCGGGACGCCCATATAGGCGCCGGTCAGCTGGCTGACGACATAGGGAGCCGCGCCGCCGATCACCGCCTGGGCGCCGTAGTCGAAGCGGTCCGCGAGCGCGGCGCCGTCGATCAGGAATTTGGTCGTGTCGTAGTTGACCGCGTCCATGCCGGACAGGGCCGTCCGGTCGACCGTCGCCAGCTCCGCGCCATAGCCGCGGTAGGCGGAATGGGCCGTGTCGATGAAGGCCTGTGATCGGTCGTCCAGCCGCGAGCGGACGGCGGCGGAGGGGCCGGTGTCGAGGCCGAGGGTCGTCATGAACTCCGGCGAATGGGCGAGGAACTCGGCCATCATCCGGTCCAGCAGGGCCGTGACCTTCGCCCCGCCCCCGGACTGCGGGAGCCCCCGCGGCGCGGCCAGGGCGGAGCCGGCGGCGGCCGCACCGGCGGCGGCGGCGGACGACAGGAGCAGGCGGCGACGGTCGATCATGGCGAGGTCCTCCGGATGTTGCGGCGGGATACTGCCCCGCCCTTTCCGCCCCGGAAACCCCCGACCGTCACCCCGCGTGCAGCTCCTGCTTCACGCGCTCGGCGAGGGTCTTGATGTCCAGCGGCTTGGGCAGGAAGGAGACGCCGACCTCGTCCTGCAACAGGTCCGAGAAGTCGCTTTCGGCATAGCCGGAGATGAACATGACGGGCGCGTCGCCGAGGAAGGGACGGGCCTTCTTCAGCAGGGACGGGCCGTCGAGGCCGGGCATGATGACGTCGGAGATCATCATGTCGATCTGGCCGGCGTGCTCCTCGGCCAGCTCCAGCGCCTGCTCGCCGTCCTCGGCCTCGATGACCTCGTAGCCGCGCTGGCGCAGCAGGCGGGCCGCGATGCCGCGCACGGCGGCTTCGTCCTCGACGAACAGGATGCGGCCGGCGCCCGAGAGGTCGCGCGGCGCCTTGGCGACCTTCTCGACCACCGGCGTCTCGGCCAGCTCGGCCTCGGCGGCCTCGGGCAGGAAGATGCGGAAGGCCGCGCCGGCGCCCTCGATGTTGGCGACATTGATGTGGCCGCCGGCCTGCTCGACGATGCCGTAGACGGTGGCCAGGCCCATGCCCGTGCCCTCGTTCACCGCCTTGGTGGTGAAGAAGGGCTCGAAGATCTTGTCCAGCAGTTCGGGCGGAACGCCGGGGCCGGTGTCCGATACCTCGATCAGGGCGACCGCGTCGGTCGACGGGTGAGCCCAGCCCATGGCCCGCGCCTCGTCGGCGGACAGGCGGGCGGTCCGGATCGTGACGACGGCATCACCCGGCTCGACCACGCCACGCATGGCGTCACGGGCGTTGACGGCGAGGTTCATGACGGCGGTTTCGAGCTGGCTCTTGTCGGCCAGAACCACCGGCAGGTCGCGGCCGTAGTCGGTTTCCAGACGCACGTCCTCGCGCAGCAGGCGGCGCAGCAGGACTGCGAACTCGCCGACCAGTTCGCCCAGGTCCAGGCGTTCGCGGCGGACCGTCGACTTGCGCGAGAAGGCCAGCAGCTTGCGCACGAGATCGGCTGCGCGGATGGCCGTCTGCCGGATCTCGTTGAGGCCTTCGTAGGATGGATCGCCGACCGGATGGCGTTCCAGCAGGCCGGACAGCTGGAGCTGGATGGCGGTCAGAAGATTGTTGAAGTCGTGCGCCACACCCCCGGCGAGCTGGCCCACGGCCTGCATCTTCTGCGCCTGCGAGAGCTGGAGCTCCATCGACTTCTGGGTCGAGACGTCGAACAGCCAGATGCGGCTGCGGTCGCCCTCGGGCGCGACGTAGAGGTGCAGCATCTTGTCGGGGTGGGCGCGGGCGACCAGCTCGATCGGGCCGGAAGAGCCGGCGGCCAGCTTGGTCCGGGCCTCGGCGACGCCGGCCGGGTCGAACAGGTGGCCGAAGGCGGCATCACGGGCGACGGCCGGGCCGGTCAGCAGGGCCAGGGCCGCGTTCGGGTCCTCCACCTTGCCGGAGAACAGGTCCTCGCCGCCGATGACCGCCGAGCCGAAGGGCGCGCCGGCCGCCATGGCGCGGCTCTCGGCGGCATTGCCCTGGCCTTGCTGGCGCTCGGTCGGAGCGGCCGCGACGGGCAGGACGGCCTCGGGCGCGGCGCGCAGGAGGAAACGGCCCTCCCCGGCCTGTCCGATCAGGACTTCATATTCGCGGGCGCCGATCTCGACGATGGCGCGGCCCTGTTCGCCGGCGCGGGCCTGGGCGAAGGCCATGTAGAGAGCCGAGGCCGACTTGCCGCCCGAGCGGGCCGGCGGCAGGGCGGATGTCGCCCCGCCCGCCTCGGCCCAGGCCGCGTTGAAGGCCAGCACCTGTCCGGTCGACCAGACCAGGGCGGCCGGCTCGGCCATCGCGTCCAGCAGGTCGATGACGGAGTCCGCCAGAGGCTGCTTCGGCTCGCCGCGGGCGAAGGTGAACAGCCCGATCAGGGCCACAGCTCCAACCGTGAAGATCAGCACCAGCCCCGGCGCGCTCATCGGATCGGCGCGGAAGGCGGGGTAGGCCAGGGCTCCGATCGCGACCACGAAGCCGATCGCCATGACGATCAGGAGGGGGTCAAAAGTCTTGCGGCTTGCTGCGGTCATGACGCCTCGGCCCGAATCAGAAGGGGCGGTTCCGGCGATAGTGGGCCGGATGCGCCTGACGCGCGAATCCGGACGAACTGGTCAAAATCACCGCTCCGGAAAAACGAGTTCGAGTCGTCCGGATATTCCGCTCCAGATACAGAAACGGCCACCATGCGGAGCATGATGGCCGGATGCTGCGTCAAATCTGGTCGTATGACCGGATCAGGCGGCCTTGCGCTGCTCGGCCTTGAGATCGCGGGCCGCGTTGATGCGGGCCTCGGCGATGGAGTCGGCGATCTCGTGGGTCGGGCGCTTCTCGACGGCCGAGCGGTCGAGGACCTCTTCCAGCGTCTCCATCAGGCGCGAGAGCTTGGCCTCGACCCAGGCCGGATCATAGGCGCCGCCGCTGTTGCGGGCGTTCAGCTCGGACGCGACGTTGATGATGCCACCGCCGTTCACGACGTAGTCCGGGGCGTACAGGATGCCGCGGTCGAACAGCTTCTGACCGATGTCCGGGGTGGCCAGCTGGTTGTTGGCGGCGCCGACCACGGCCTTGACCGTCAGGCGGTCCAGCGTCTGCGGGTTCAGCGTCGCGCCCAGGGCGCACGGGGCATAGATGTCGGCCTTGACGTCATAGATGGCGTCCGGGGCGACGACTTCGGCGTCGGTGCGGGCCGCGACTTCCGACAGCAGGGCGGTGTTGACGTCGGTCATGACCAGCTTGGCGCCCGCGGCGTGCAGCTTGTCGGCCAGATACCCGCCGACGTGGCCGATGCCCTGGACCGCGATGGTCAGGCCGGTCAGGTCGTCCTGCTTCCACAGGCGGCGGGCAGCCAGCAGGGTCGAGCGGAACACGCCCTCGGCGGTCACCGGCGACGGGTCGCCCGAGGCTTCCGGACCGTCCGACAGGCCGAGCACATACGGGGTGACCTTGCGGGCCTCGGCGATGTCGGCGACCGACACGCCGACGTCCTCGGCCGCGTAGTAGATGCCGCCCAGGGTGTCGACGCAGCGACCGAAGGCGGCGAACAGTTCCGGCGTCTTCTGGGTGCGGCTGTCGCCGATGATGACCGACTTGCCGCCGCCCATCTCCAGATCCGCGACGGCGTTCTTGTAGCTCATGCCCTTCGACAGGCGCAGGACGTCTTCCAGCGCCTCGGCCGAAGAGGCGTAGTTCCACATGCGGGTGCCGCCGACGGCCGGGCCGCGGGCGGTCGAGTGAACGGCGATAATCGCACGCAGGCCGGTCTTTTCGTCAAAGACCGAGTGGACGCCCTCGTGGTTCGCGAAGGACGGAGAATCAAACAGGGTCATGCCCATAAGCGGCTACTCCCGGGTATTTTTGTTGCGCGGCGTGTACGCGGGTCGGAGTAACACCGCAAGCGTGGCGCTTTGGCGTCAGTCAGCGTGTCTTTCCAGCGCCGGCAGCACCGGCCCTGCGCCTGAGGGCAACGGCGCGTCGGCGTCGCGCAGCCAGGCCTCGACATCGCGGAACATGGTCTGCGCCTGAAAGTCCCGGTTCAGGATGTGCCAGCCGGAGGGGTACCAGGCGGTGCGCAGGCCGGGGCGGTCGCGGGCGCGCTGGAGGGCGAGCCGCATGGCCGGCTTCTGGATCACATTGTCGTTGGCGCCGTAGAGCAAAAGGGTCGGGGCGCGCATCGCGCCCAGCCTCAGCGACGCGCTCTCCATCAGGTCGACGAGGCCATAAAGGGTGTCGAACCGGGTCGAGATGATGCTGTTCGGGTCCCGCCCGTTGCGGAACAGCTCCAGCATGTTGTCAGAAGCCGGATGATCGCGGATCGCCCATTCGGGCGCATCGACCGCG
Organism: Brevundimonas sp.; assembly: GCA_016742215.1. Taxonomy (GTDB): domain Bacteria; phylum Pseudomonadota; class Alphaproteobacteria; order Caulobacterales; family Caulobacteraceae; genus Brevundimonas. Next base: position 31,011 of record JACVCC010000002.1, on the reverse strand, counting down.
CGGGGACCGAGGGTGCGGGCGGCGACCCACAGGCCGGCGGAATTGACCGGCCCCTGCGCGGTCCAGCCCCAGACGGCAGGAGCCAGCAGGATGGCGCGGTCCGCGGCCGGTGGACGGTCCGAGGCGAAGGCGGCGACGGTGACCGCCCCGCCCATGCTTTCGCCGGCCACAGCGATGATCGCGCGCGGATGACGGGCGCGGGCCAGGGCGACGGCAGTGCGCAGGTCCTCGGTCATGCGCGCCTCGCCGGCCCAGACGCCGCGACCGGGCGCCTGGCCGAAGCCGCGCTGATCGACAGCCCAGGTCTCGATCCCCCGCTCGGCCCACCACGGACCGGCCAGGCGGAAGGCGGCCCGGCTGTCGTTCATGCCGTGCAGGGCGACGATGACCGCCCATGGCTCGCCCGTTTCCGGCGCCCAGCGGGCCAAGGGCAGGCGGGCGCCGTCGTCCATGATGAGGGCGTCAGTCTGCAGCGACGGCCCGGCGAAGTTCGCAGGCGGCGTCAGCGGCGACTGGATGGCGGGTGTGGCGCAGGCCGCCAGTGTCAGTGTGGTCAGCAGGATGACGAGCGCGCGCAACATCAGGCCAGAATGCCCCGAACCCGCTCGCGAAGGTAGGGCACGACCTCCGCCTCGAACCACGGATTTCGTCTCAGCCACGCCGTGTTGCGCCACGAAGGATGGGGCATCGGCAGGATGTCCGGGGCGTAGTCGCGCCAGGCGCGGACCGTCTCGGTCATGTTCGCCTTCACCCGGTCGCCCAGGGCCCAGACCTGCGCATAGCCGCCCACGAGCAGGGTAAGCTCGACGTCCGGGAGTTCTGCCAGCAGTTGAGGCCGCCAAAGTTCGGCGCAACGCTTCGGCGGCGGATAGTCGCCCCCCTGCGGCGCGGTGCCCGGATAGCAGAAGGCCTGCGCCGCCACGCCGAGGCGGTGGTCGGCATAGAAGGTCTCGTAGTCCACGCCCATCCAGTCACGCAGCCGATCGCCCGACGGATCGGTGAACGGCAGCCCGCTTTCATGGACGCGGCGCCCGGGGGCCTGACCGCAGATCAGCAGCCGCGTCTCGGGGAAGACGCGGACGACCGGGCGCGGTGTGTGAGGCAACTGACCGAGACAGGCCCGGCATGCGCGGATGTCGGAGAGAACGGCCTCGAGGCTCATTCCGTGACTCGATCAGTCCTCGTCTTCGTCCGTCTTCGGCGGAAGCGCCGCGAGGGAGGCGGCGGTTTCTTCCGGCGTCGGCAGACGCAGGCGGGTCACGCCCTTGAAGCTGTTTGGATCGACCGCCTTGCCCTTCTTGGTGATGGTCAGCTTGCCCTGACGCATCAGATGCAGGGCCGCAGCCTTCACCTTCGGCAACATGCGTTGCCACTGTTCCGGCTGCAGCTCCTTGGCCACGTCCGAGGGCTCAATGCTCTTGCCGCCGACGCCCTTGGGGTCGGCCTTCGCCAATTTTTCGAAAATGGCGGCTTCGATGGGATCGCTCATCGGGCCTATATGCTGCATTGCGAGAGCGAGAAGAAGGCGGAGTTTGAGATGGTAGCCAAGGTCACGGTCACGGAGGGCGAGTTCGCCGGCTGGCAGATGTACGATCTGCACGGCACCTTCGATCAGGTCGTGGGCCCGTTCTACTTCAAGCCCGACCCCGACGGCCGCATGCGTTGCGCCTTCCGCGCCGAGCCCAAGCACATGAATGCGGGCGACCGGATGCACGGCGGCTGCCTGATGACGTTTGCGGATATCGCCCTGTTCCAGACCGCCTATCAGGAGATGGAAGGCGCCTCGGGCGTGACCGTGTCGCTGGATTCCACCTTCATCGACGGCGCCTATGTCGGAGAACTGGTCGAGGCGACCGGCGAGGTGGTGCGGGCGGGCAAGAGCCTGATCTTCGTGCGCGGCCAGATCAACGCCGGCGAGCGCATCCTGATGACGTTCTCGGGGGTGATCCGGAAGTTCGAGAAGCGGGGTGGCTAGTGATTGGTGATTAGTGGTTAGTGGTTGCTGGATCGGCGATCCTTAGGCGATCGCCAGGCGCGGTGCGCGCCACATCGACCACTAATCACTCACCACTAACCACTCGACGGCGCTCAGCCGTCGATGATCTCCTGCAGGATCCGGCCCATCCGGATCTCGAGGCGCTTGCACTCGTCCTCGGTGAGGCCGTAGCCGCCGGTGATTTCCCGGCTGACGGCCATGCCCATGATGGTGGCCGCGGCCAGGCGGGCGCGGACCATGGCGTCCTCGCCGCCGACCCAGTCGGCGAAGGGCTGGAAGAAGCGTTCGGTGCCGGTGCGCTGGACGATCTCCATCGCCTTGGCCGAGCCGACCGAGCGCAACATGATCAGGAGGCCCTTCAGCTTGCCCTCCTTCTTCGGCTCGAAGATCACGGCATGGGCGACGCGGCGGCCAAACTCCGACCGGGGTCCGTCCATGAGTTCGCTGCCGCTGGAGCAGCTGTCCAGAACCGAGGCGAACAGGTCTTCCTTGGAGCCGAAATAGCGGGACACGAGAGCGGCATCGACGCCCACGTCCTTTGCGATGTCGCGCATGCCGACGTCGTCATAGCTCTCGCGCGTAAACCGCTCGAGCGACGCGTTCAGAATGGCGGCGCGGGTCGCCTCGGCGTTACGCGGCCGTGGCGCAGCATGACAGAACAACGGGTCAGGTCTCCGGAATAGCCCCAACGGCTATATGGCTTTGTCATCGACCGTTGACAAGCGGGCGCTGCGTCACCATTAAGTCACCGGGCGTTGACTAGCGGCATCCTCCCCCTTCGCCGCGGGTCGACATGACAGGGATTCCTCCCATTCGGAGATTTGGTTTCATGCGCACGGTGAAGATCGTGGCCGCGTCCGCCCTCATGGCGGCCGTGCTCTATGGCTGTTCACAACCCAGCGAGGCGCAGGCGCCGCCCGCTCCGCAGGTGACGGTCTCGACCCCGCTGATGCAGACCATCCAGGACTGGGATGAGTTCACCGGCCGGTTCGAGGCGACCCAGTCGGTCGAGGTTCGCGCCCGCGTCGGCGGCTACATCCAGGCCGTCCACTTCCGCGACGGACAGTTCGTCCGCCGCGGCCAGCTGCTGTTCACGCTTGACCCGCGTCCGGCCCAGGCCGCGCTGGCCGCCGCGCGCGCCCAGTTGTCGCAGGCGCAGGCCCAGCTGAACCTGGCGCAGACCGAGTTCACGCGCGCCGAGACCCTGCTGGCCTCGCAGGCCGTGTCGCAGGCCGAGTTCGACACCCGCCGCGGCACCGTCCAGCAGGCCGAGGCTGCCGTCGCCTCCGCCAACGCCGCCGTCCGCGCGCGCCAGCTGGACCTCGAGTTCACGCGCGTGACCGCCCCGATCTCGGGCCGGGTTTCGGACCGCCGCGTTGACGCCGGCAATCTGGTGGGCGGCGGTTCGTCGGCCGCCGACGTGCTGACCACGGTCGTGTCCAGCGCTCCGATCCACTTCGTCTTCGACGGCTCCGAAGCCGTCCTGCTGAAGTACCAGCGTCAGGCCCGCACGGGCGCGGCGCCGATCCAGGTGCGCCTGCAGGACGAGAGCGGCTTCTCGCGCTCGGGCACGCTGGACTTCACCGACAACGCCGTGGACACCGCCTCGGGCGTCATCCGCCTGCGCGCCGTGATCCCGAACGCCGACGGCTTCCTGAAGCCGGGCATGTTCGGTCAGGCCCGTCTGGCCGGCGCCGGGACCTATCGCGCCATGCTGGTGCCGGACGCCGCCATCGCCACCGATCAGGCCCGCCGTGTGGTCTATGTCGTCGCCAACGACGGCTCGGTCGCCCCGCGCGCCGTGCAACTGGGACCGCTGGTCGACGGCCTGCGCGTGATCCGCGGCGGAATTCGCGAGACGGATCGCGTGATCATCAACGGCCTGCAACGCGTGCAGCAGCCGGGCATCAAGGTGCAGGCCCGCAACGGCCGCATCCAGCCCGTCGCCCAGCAGGCGCAGACGCCGGTGACCACCATGGCCCCGGCCTCGAGCGCCACCTTCGCCAACAGCGTGTCCGGCGACTGATCGCGTCATGAACATCTCCCGTTTCTTCATCGACCGGCCGATCTTCGCGGCCGTGATCTCGGTGTTCATCACCCTGATCGGGATCTTCGCCTATCCGCTGCTGCCCCTGTCGCAGTATCCGGAGATCGCGCCCCCGACGATCACCATCAACACCGCCTATCCGGGCGCTTCCGCCGAGACGGTGGCCGAGACCGTGGCCGCGCCGATCGAGCAGGAGGTGAACGGGGTGGAGGGCATGCTGTACCTGTCGTCCTCGTCCACCTCGGACGGAACGGTGGGCATCACCGTGACCTTCCAGCCGGGCACCGATCTGGATGCGGCGCAGGTGCTGGTCCAGAACCGCGTCGCCCTCGCCGAACCCCGACTGCCTGCGCAGGTCCGCCAGATCGGCGTGACCGTGAACAAGCAGGAATCCGGCTTCCTGATGATCCTCGGGCTGACGTCTCCGGACGGGAGCCTGGATAACGACTACGTCGGCAACTACGCCAACTCCCAGCTGCGCGACCGACTGTTGCGTCTGGAAGGTGTGGGCGCGGTCCAGATCTTCGGCGGCGGCAACTATGCGATGCGGGTCTGGATCGACCCGGCCAAGGCCGCCGCACGCGGCCTGACCGGGCCGGACATCGTGGCGGCGTTGCAGGCTCAGAACGTGCAGGCCGCCGCCGGCGCAATCGGCCAGCCGCCCTTCCCCACCAACGCCGCGGCCTTCCAGCTGCCGGTGCAGGTGCAGGGCCGCCTGAGCAATCCGGACGAGTTCTCGAACATCGTCATCAAGACGGACGCCGAAGGCCGCGTGACCCGCGTCCGCGACGTCGCCCGCGTCGAGCTGGGCGCCCAGGACTACGGCATCAACGGCTATTTCGACGGCGAGCGCGGCGTCGGCATGGCCATCATCCAGCAGCCCGGCGCCAACGCCCTGGGCACCGCCGACCGCGTGCTGGAAGAGATGGAGGCATTCCGGTCCGAACTGCCGCAAGGCATGGAGGTCTCGGTCGCCTACAACCCGACGGAGTTCGTGGCCGCCTCGGTGGAGTCGGTTCAGCACACCCTGATCGAAGCCGTCATCCTCGTGGTGCTGGTGGTCATCGTCTTCCTGCAGACCTGGCGCGCGGCGATCATCCCGATCGTGGCGATCCCGGTCGCGCTGGTGGCGACGTTCGCCGTGCAGCTGATGCTGGGATACTCGATCAACTCCCTGTCGCTGTTCGCCCTGGTTCTGGCTGTCGGCATCGTCGTCGACGACGCCATCGTCGTGGTCGAGAACGTGGAGCGGTATATCCGCGAGGGGCTCACACCCAAGGAAGCCGCCCACCGATCCATGCAGGAGGTGTCGGGCGCGCTGATCTCGATCGGCCTGGTGCTGGTCTCGGTGTTCGTGCCGACCATGTTCGTGCCGGGCATTCCGGGCATCTTCTACCGCGAGTTCGCCATCGTCATCACGACGGCGTCGGTGGTGTCGCTGCTGGTGTCGCTGACGCTGTCGCCGGCCATGGCCGCGCTGCTGCTGAAGCCGCACAAGGAGCATGATCACAAGCGCAAGCCGGGCCTGCTCGGCACGGCGACCTACTACGGTGGCTGGGCCGGCCGGAAGTTCAACGAGGGCTTCGACTGGCTGTCCGACAAATATGGTCGCCTGACCGCGCGTCTGGTGCGCACGGTCGGCATCGTGCTGGTGGTCTATGTCGCCCTGCTGGGTCTGACCGGCTGGCGTCTGATGGACACCCCGTCCGGCTTCATTCCGGAGCAGGACCAGGGCTTCCTGATCGGCGTCATCCAGCTGCCCCCCGGCTCGTCGCTGGAGCGGACCGAGGCCGTGATGGCGCGCGCGTCCGAGACGATCAAGAACACCGCAGGCGTCGAGGGCATGGTCGCCTTCGCCGGTCTGGACGGGACCAGCTTCTCGTTCGGCTCCAACGCCGCGACCATCTTCATTCGTCTGGACGACTTCAAGGAGCGCAAGACGGCCGAACAGGGCGCCGCCGCCCTGGCCGGCGCGATCACCGGCGCCACCATGGGGATCGAGGACGCGCAGATCTTCGTCATCGCCCCGCCGGCGGTGCAGGGTCTGGGCAACGGCAACGGCTTCCAGCTGATGGTGCAGGACACCTCGGGCGCGGGCTATCGCGCGCTCGAAGGCGCCACCTTCGCCATGATGGGCGCCGCCGCGCAGACCCCGGAGCAGGTGCAGCAGGTCTTCTCGACCTACAACACCGGCTCGCCCCGCATCGCCGCCGACGTCGACCGCGACAAGGCGCTGATGATGGGCGTGCAGCCGTCGGCCGTGTTCGACACCCTGGGCGTCTATCTGGGCTCGGCCTACGTCAACGACTTCAACTTCCTGGGCCGCACCTTCCGGGTGACGGCGCAGGCGGAGCCGACGGCGCGCGACGACATCGCCGACATCGCCAACCTGCAGACCCGCTCGGCCACCGGCGCCATGGTGCCGATCGGCTCGGTCGCGACCCTGCGCGAGGACTCCGGTCCGGCGCGGATCGTCCGCTACAACCTGTTCCCGGCGTCCGAGCTTCAGGGGTCGGCGGCGGCGGGCGTGTCGTCCGGTCAGGCCATCGCCCACATGGAAGAGCTGGCGGGGCAGGCCCTGCCTCCGGGCTTCTCCTACGAGTGGACCGGCCTGGCGCTGCAGGAGAAGGAAGCCGCAGGCGGCGCGACCGTGGTGTTCGCCATGGCCGTGGTGCTGGTCTTCCTGGTGCTGGCGGCCCAGTACGAGGCCTTCACCCTGCCGCTCGCGGTCGTGCTCATCGTGCCGATGTGCATTCTCGCGGCGATGATCGGGGTGAACATCCGCGGACTGGACAACAACATCCTGGTCCAGATCGGTCTGGTGGTTCTGATCGCCCTGGCGGCCAAGAACGCCATCCTGATCGTGGAGTTCGCCAAACAGGCCGAGGACGAGGGGCTGAACCGCTTAGACGCCGCGGTCCGGGCTGCGAAGACCCGCCTGCGTCCGATCCTGATGACCTCGTTCGCCTTCATCTTCGGCGTCGTGCCGCTGATGCTGGCGACCGGCCCCGGCGCAGAAATGCGCCAGTCGCTGGGCACGTCGGTCTTCTCGGGGATGCTGGGCGTGACCTTCTTCGGCCTGATCTTCACGCCGGTCTTCTACGTCGTGATGCGCTGGGTGGCCTCCAAGCTGCCCAGGGAGCCGCAGAAGGAGCGCGAGATCCCCACCACCGGCGGCCTGCCGCCGCATGAAGCCGACGCCGCCCCGGCGCGCTCGGGAGACCACTGATGACCGTTCGATCCTCTCTCCGGATCCTGACCGCAACCGCCGGAGCCAGTTTCCTGCTGGCCTCGTGCGCGGTCGGGCCGAAGGCGCCTGACGCTACCCTTCCCCCCTCGGCGTCGGGCGCCTTCATCTCTTCCACCGGTTCGTCCGTGACGGCGCAGGCCGCCGCGCGCGACGACTGGTGGCGGCTGTACGACGACGCGGTTCTGGATCAGCTGATCGGTCAAGCCCTGGCCGAGAACAACGAGCTGGAAGCCGCGGCCGCCAACCTGCGTCGCGTCCGCGCCGCGCTGGGCGAGGCGCGCGTCGGCCGCTTCCCCGGCACGACCACCCAGGCCGGCTACCAGCGCAGCCGACCATCCGCCGCGACCGTTCCCGGCCTTCCCGCCGGGACGGAGGCGCCGGAGGCCGAAAGCTATAATGCCGGTCTGGACGTCTCCTACGAGGTCGATCTGTTCGGCCGCGTCGAGTCGACCATCCGCGCCGCCCGCGCGGACGCCGCCGCGGCCGAGGCCGCGCTGGACATCGTCCGCGTGACCGTGGCCGCCGAAACGGCCCGGGCCTATGCCGACGCCTGCTCGGCCAACGCCCAGATCGCGGTGGCGGAGCGGACGATCCAGTTGCAGACCGACACCGTCGGCCTGACCCAGCGTCTGCTGGACGCCGGTTCGGGCAACGGTCTGGACACGGCCCGCGCCCGCTCGGCGCTGGAATCGACCCGGGCCTCGCTGCCGCCCCTGCGGGCCCAGCGCGACGGCGCCCTGTTCCGTCTCGCCACCCTGACCGGGCGCACCCCGGCCGAGGCCAGCGAAGCGGCCCGCGCCTGCCAGCGTCCGCCGCAACTGAGCCAGCCGATCCCGGTCGGCGACGGCGCGCAACTTCTGGCCCGTCGTCCCGACGTGCGTCAGGCCGAGCGCAACCTGGCCGCCGCGGCGGCGCGGGTGAATGTGGCGACCGCCGACCTGTTCCCGCGCATCACCTTGGGCGGTTCCGCCGGGGCCACGGCAGGCGATGCCGACGGTCTGGGCGACAATGAGAACTTCCGCTTCTCGTTCGGTCCGCTGATCAGCTGGTCGTTCCCGAACGTCTTCGCCGCCCGTGCGCGGATCGAGCAGGCCTCGGCCGGTTCGGACGCAGCTCTGGCGACGTTCGACCAGACAGTGCTGGTGGCGCTGCAGGAGACGGAAACGGCCCTGACCAACTACGCCAACGAGCTGGATCGCCGAACGGCGCTGCAGTCCGCGCGCGATCAGGCCGCCAACGCCGCCCGCCTGTCACGCCTGCGTTTCGACGCCGGCGCCGACAGCTTCCTGACGGTGCTGGACGCCGAGCGCACACTCGCCGGAGCCGATGCGGCGCTGGCCGCCTCGGACGCGCTGGTCACCACCTACCAGATCGCCCTGTTCAAGGCGCTGGCCGGCGGATGGAACGGCGAAGGCTGAGCGCGTTCCGCTCGTGTAAATGACGAGGGGAGGCCGACAACGGCCTCCCCTTTTTCGTTCGGGCGGGACCTGGTTGCCGACTTTCCCCCCTTTGCGAACTCCTTTACGCCTCGTGTCCGAAGCTCATCTGCGAGGTTCTCGATCGGGTGGATCGTGCGCCTCTCAAGGTTCGGCGATCCGGGGCAGCCATCAATGATCAACTACGCGCGCCAGGACATCACCCAGGACGACATCGACGCCGTCGTCGCGACACTTCAATCCGATCTCCTTACCCAGGGCCCTGTCGTTCCGGCATTCGAGTCATCGGTCGCCCGGGCTGCCGGCGCCGATCACGCCGTTGCGGTGAACAGCGCCACCAATGCCCTGCACATCGCCTGCCTCGCACTCGGGCTCGGACCTGGCGACTGGCTATGGACGTCACCCATCACCTTTGTCGCCTCGGCGAATTGCGCCCTGTACTGTGGCGCGAAGGTGGATTTCGTCGACATCGATCCTGCCTCCTACAATCTCAGCGTCCCCGAACTGGAGCGAAAGCTGCAGATCGCGGAGCGGGAAGGACGGCTGCCGAAGGTCGTCGTTCCGGTCCACTTCTGCGGACAGCCGTGCGACATGGAGGGCATCGCCGAACTGGCCCGACGCTATCGCTTCAAGGTCATCGAGGATGCGTCACACGCGATCGGCGGCCGCTATCGCGATGGTCCGATCGGAGACGGCCGATACAGCGACATCACTATCTTCAGCTTCCACCCGGTGAAGATCATCACAACCGGTGAAGGGGGGATGGCCGTCACCAACGAGGAAGCGCTGGCGACCAAGATGCGCCTCCTGCGCAGCCACGGCATCACGCGCGACGCCGCTCTCATGACCGGGCCTTCCGAGGGCCGGTGGTACTATCAGCAGACCGATCTCGGCTTCAACTATCGCATGACCGAGATGCAGGCTGCACTTGGTGTGAGCCAGATGGATCGGCTCGATTCCTATGTTGCCCGACGTCATGTTCTGGCGAGGCGATACGACGCCTTGCTGGCCGACCTGCCCCTGTTGAGACCGGCGCAGACGGGGGGTTCCTATTCGGCCCTGCATCTGTATCCGGTCCGGGTGGCAGCCGATTCCAGACATCGGATTTTCGAGAGCCTGTGGTGCTCGGGGATCGCGGCGAACGTCCACTACATCCCTGTCCACCTGCAGCCCTGGTACCGGGCGATGGGGTTCGAGCCGGGGGATTTCCCGGAAGCCGAACGTTACTACGCCGAGGCGATCAGCCTGCCCCTCTATCCAACCATGACCGAAGCCCAGCAGGACGAGGTGGTCACAGCCTTGCGCAAGGCCCTGTCCGCATGAGGCTGGCCGTCATCCCGGCGCGGGGCGGCAGCAAGCGCATTCCGCGCAAAAATGTGAAGACCTTCTGCGGCAAGCCGATGATCGCCTGGTCGATCGGGACGGCGCTCGAAAGCGGTTGCTTCGATCGGGTGATCGTATCGACCGACGACGACGAGATCGCCGACGTCGCGATCGCCTGCGGCGCCGATGTTCCCTTCCGTCGGCCGCCCGAGCTGTCGGACGACTTCACCCCTACCGTTCCGGTGATCGCACACGCGATCGGGCAGCAGCAGCGGAGCCACACGGTTCAGCTGGCCTGCTGCCTCTACGCCACCGCACCGTTCACCCGTGCCGAGGACCTTCGGGATGGTCTGAAGAGACTTCTGTCGTCCGGATCAGACTACGCCTTCTCCGCGACCACCTACGGCTTTCCGATCCAGCGGGCGATCCGGGTCGGAGAGGACGGCCGGGTCTCCATGTTCCAGCCGGAGCACGCCGGGACCCGATCGCAGGATCTGGAAGAGGCCTGGCATGACGCCGGGCAATTCTACTGGGGCGCTTCAGAGGCCTGGCTGGCGGAACGGCCCATCTTCGCCCCCCGGTCCGTCGTCGTTCCCCTGCCTCGCTCGCGGGTGCAGGACATCGACACGATCGAGGACTGGGAACGGGCGGAACTGATTTTCAACGCTCTGGCGGCACGAATGGGCCCGACCGGACACGGAGCAGACCCAGGCGGATGACGCAGGACAGATTCAGGACCGAACAGGAGGCCTTCTGGGCCGGCGACTTCGGCGCGGACTATATCGGCCGGAACGAGGGCGACCGGCTGCTGGCCTCCAATCTCGACTTCTTCGCCAAGGCGCTGCGCGGCGCCCGCGACCTCGGCAGCTGCATCGAGTTCGGCGCCAATATCGGTATGAACCTGAAGGCGCTGAAGCTGCTCTATCCGGGAATCGACGCCTCGGCGATCGAGATCAATACCGAGGCGGCGGATCGACTGGCGCAGGTCATTCCGGCCGGCAACATCACCACCGGCTCCATCCTGGATTTCGCGCCGACCCGCACCTGGGACCTGACCCTGATCAAGGGCGTGCTGATCCACCTGAATCCCGAGGTCCTGCCCGAGGTGTATGACCGGCTGGTGCAGGCCTGCGGCCGCTACCTGCTGGTGGCCGAGTATTACAACCCGTCGCCGGTCGCGATCCCGTATCGCGGTCACGCCGACCGCCTGTTCAAGCGCGACTTCGCCGGCGAGATCATGGACCGGCATCCGGCGATGAAGCTGGTCGACTACGGCTTCGCCTACCGGCGCGACCCCAACTTCCCCCAGGACGACATCACCTGGTTCCTGATGCAGAAGACCTGAGCCATGCTGACCTACTGCCGACGCTGCGTGATGCCGGACACCAAGCCGGACCTGCACCTGGACGACGAGGGCGTGTGCAACGCCTGCCGCAGCTTCGAGCGGCGCAAGGAGGTCGACTGGGGCCAGCGGCACGAGGAGCTGGAACGGCTGCTCGAGCGCTATCGTCGCCCGAACGGCGACAACTGGGACTGCATCGTGCCGGTCAGCGGCGGCAAGGACAGCACCTATCAGGTCGTGCGGATGCTGCAGTACGGCCTGAACCCGCTGTGCGTGACCTCGACGACCTGTGACCTGACGCCGATCGGACGAGCGAACATCGAGAACCTGAAACGGCTCGGCGTCGACTACATCGAGGTGTCGCCCAATCCGCGGGTCCGGGCGAAGCTGAACCGCATCGGCCTGATGCAGGTCGGCGACATCTCATGGCCCGAGCACGTCGGCATCTTCACCATCCCGGTGCGGGCGGCGGTGCAGTTCAATGTACCGCTGATCGTCTGGGGCGAGAACTCGCAGAATGAGTACGGCGGCCCCGCCGCCGCCGCCGAGGGCAATGTCCTGACGCGTCGCTGGCTGGAAGAGTTCGGCGGCCTGCTGGGCCTGCGCGTTTCGGACCTGATCGGGCAGGAGGGCATCGAGGCCCGACACCTGATCAACTACACCTATCCGACCGATGAGGAGCTGGCCCGTGTCGGTGTGACCGGCCTGTTCCTGGGCCACTATCTGCCCTGGGACGGACTGGCCAATACGCTGATCGCCTCGGCCAACGGGTTCAAGGTGTATGACCGCGTCGTCGAGGGCTCGATGGTCAACTACGAGAACCTGGACAACCACCAGACCGGCATCCACGACTACTTCAAATTCCTGAAGTTCGGCTTCGGTCGCGCGACGGATCTGGCCTGCCTGCACATCCGGCGCGGTCGCCTGACGCGACAGGACGGGCTGGATGCGGTGCGCCGGCTGGATGGGCTGTTCCCGGCCGAGTACCTCGGCAAGTCGCTCGACGATATCCTGCGGCCGCTGGATCTCACCGTCGATGAGTTCGTCCGCATCTGCGACCGGTTCACCAACAGGAAGATCTTCAGGCGCGATGCCGACGGGGCGCTGGTCAAGGATCGCGACGGCAACCTGACCAAGCTGAACTACGACAACGCATGAAGGTCGGCGTTCTCGACTATGGCGTCGGCAACCTCGGTTCGGTGCTGAAGGCCGTCGAGGTGCTGGGCGTGTCGCCCGTGCTGGTCGATCAGGCCGGCGACATGGTGCGGTGCGATCGCCTGATCCTGCCCGGCGTCGGCAACTTCATCGACTGCGCCGAACGGCTGACGGCCGGCGGCTGGGTCGACGCCCTGCGCGAGGCTGTGCTGGAGAAGAGGCGTCCGTTGCTCGGCGTCTGCGTGGGCATGCAACTGTTGGCCGGTACAGGGCTGGAGGGGGCCGGACCGGATAATCCTGACGGCACGCCGGGGCTGGGGTTCATCCCGGGCCGTGTCGAACATCTGTCGACGCTGGGCTGCACGCTCCGCCTGCCCCACGTCGGTTGGAACAGCATCCGCAACACATCGCCGAGGGACGCCCTGTTCACAGGGATTTCGGACGGCACGGACTTCTATTTCGTGCACAGCTACGCCTTCGTTCCCGAGGCCGCGGACGACGTCGTGGCGACCACCGACTACGGCGCGACCGTCACGGCGGCCGTGCGTCGCGGCAATGTCTGGGGGACGCAGTTCCATCCGGAAAAGAGCTCGAAGGCCGGGGCGAGGCTGCTGCGAAACTTCCTGCAGGCCGAGCCATGCTGAAGGTCCGCGTCATCCCTACCCTGCTGTGGAAGCAGTTCGGTCTGGTGAAGGGCGTCGGCTTCGACAGCTGGCGGCGGGTCGGTCCCGTACTGCCGGCGATCCGGGTCTATAACCAGCGAGATGTCGATGAGCTGATCCTGGTCGATATCGTCGCGCAGGGGACGGGAGACGAGCCGGACTTCGAGTCCATCGACGACTTCGGACAGGACTGTTTCGTGCCGCTGACGGTCGGCGGGGGGATCACTCGGCTGGATCAGGTGCAGCGCCTGCTGCGCGCCGGGGCCGACAAGGTGAGCGTCAACACCGCCGCCTACGACGACCCCGACCTGATCAGCCAGATCGCGCGGCGGTTCGGCGCCCAGTGCGTGGTGGCCAGCATCGACGTGAAGGCTGACGAAGGCGGCGGCTGGACGTGCTTCCGTGGCGCGGGCCAGATCCCGACCGGACGCGAGGTCGTGGCCTGGGCGCGCGAGGTCGAGGATCGGGGCGCCGGCGAAATCCTGATCACCTCGATCGACCGGGACGGCACGATGGAAGGCTACGACCTGCCGCTGATCGAGACCGTGGCCGGCGCGGTGCGCATTCCGGTGATCGCGTCGGGCGGGGCCGGAAACTACGGCCACATGGTCGAGGCGGTGCAGCAGGCGGGCGCTTCGGCTGTCGCGGCGGCGAGCATCTTCCACTTCACCGAACAGACGCCGGCCGAGGCCAAGGCGGCGCTGGCGGCGGCGGGCATTCCGGTGCGGATGCCGTTCCAGCCCGATCAGGACGCCTGACGATGCGGATCGCCATCCGGGTCGACGCCTCGCGCCAGATCGGCACCGGCCACCTGCGACGCTGTCTGTCGATCGCAGAGGCCCTGACGACGTTGGGGGCGGAGGTTCGCTTCGTGATCCGGCGTCTGGACGAGGTCGGACAGGCGGCCTTCGGAGCCTCCGCCTTCCCTGTCGACTGGCTGTCTGCGCCGGATGGCGACCGGGCGCCGACAAGGCCGGATGCGCCTTCTCATCTGGAGTGGGCCGGAGTCGATCAGGCTACGGATGGGGCCGACACGGTCGAGTCGCTGCGGGCGTGGGGCCCTGTGCTGGTCATCGTCGATCACTACGCCTTCGACGCTCGTTGGCACGATCAGGTGCGCGACGGGCTGGCTTGCCGGATGATGGCGATCGACGATCTGGCCGACCGGCCGCTGGCGGTCGATCCGCTGCTGAACGCCAACCTCGCCGATCATGCACAGACCTATGCCGGCCGTCTGAAGGCCGGGACACGCGTTCTGGGCGGGCCACGGTTCGCAATCCTGGGCGAGGCCTACAGGTCCCAGCCGCCCTATGCCTTCAGCCCGGTGGTGCGAAGTCTCGGCGTCTTCATGGGCGGGACCGATCCGGACGGCGCAAGCGCGCGCGTGCTGCGGGACGTCCGGCGCGCCGGATTTGCGGGTCCTGTCGAGATCGTCTCCACATCCGGGAATCCATACCTGCCTGACCTCTCGGCAGTGTGCGGTGCGGATGCCGCCGCCACCTTGACTCTCGACCTGCCTGACCTCGCCGCCTTCTACGCCCGGCACGATCTTCAGATCGGCGGCGGCGGGACGGCGAACTACGAGCGATGCCGGATTGGCGCGCCGGGAATCGCCATCACCCTTGCGGCCAACCAGCTGGCGGTCGTGCCGCAGCTGGCGGCTCTGGGCGCCTTGCGAGTCGCGCGACTGGAGGACGGGCCAGACTGGCCGGGGCTGAGGGACGCGCCGTTGCTCGCCGACGCCGTCCGCGCGCTGATCGCCGATCCGGCCGCCCGAAGGGACATGTCGGAGAAAGGCCGGGCGCTGGTCGATGGTCGGGGAACGGAACGGATCGCCCTGTGCCTGATGGCGTCCACGCTGAAGGTGCGACCCGCGAAGCTCGACGACGGCGAAATGCTCCATGCCTGGCGCGATCACCCGCAAACGCGTGCGGTCTCGGGCAACAGCGCACCCATACCGCTCAACGGCCACATGGACTGGCTGGCGCGCAAGCTCGACGATGCCGGCTGCCGCCTCTTCGTGGCGGAGATCGGCGGGACTGCCGTGGGCAGCATCCGCTTCGACCGACAGCTGAACGAGGCGTGGGAGGTGTCGCTCTATCTCGATCCGGATCTGACCGGGTTGGGACTGGGCCGGTATCTGCTTCAGGCCGGGGAGCGGGCGATGTGCGCGGAGATCGGCGAGCCGATCTCCTTCAGCGCATCGGTGATGCCGGGCAATGAAGCGTCGGCGCGTTTGTTCACCAATGCGGGCTATTCTGGCGGTCCCCTCCGCTACGCCAAACAGGTCGCAGAGCAGAAGTCAGAGCCATGAAGATCGCGGATCGCAGCATCGGCCCGGACCACCGGCCCTACATCATCGCCGAGATGTCCGGGAACCATAACCAGTCGCTGGAACGGGCGCTGGAGATCGTCGATGCGGCCGCCGCCAACGGCGCCGATGCGATCAAGCTGCAGACCTACACCGCCGACACCATGACGCTGGACGTCCGGATGCCCGGCTTCGTGATCGAGGATCCGAACAGCCTGTGGGCGGGACGGCAGCTGCACGAACTCTATCAGGAAGCGCACACGCCCTGGGACTGGCACGCGCCGATCATGGCGCGGGCTGCCGAGCGCGGGCTGCACTGTTTCAGCTCGCCCTTCGATGCGACTGCGGTGGACTTCCTGGAGAGCCTCGGCGTCGCCGCCTACAAGATCGCCTCGTTCGAGATCGTCGACCTGCCGCTGATCCGGAAGGCCGCGGCGACCGGCAAGCCGATGATCATGTCGACCGGGATGGCGACCGCCGCCGAGATCGAGGAGGCCGTCGAGGCCGCGCGTGGCGCCGGCTGTCGCGACCTGATGCTGCTGAAGTGCACCAGCACCTATCCGGCGAAGGCGGAGAACACGAACATCCTGACGATCCCCCATATGCGCGCCATGTTCGGCTGCGAGGTCGGCCTGTCGGATCACACCATGGGCTCGGGCGTCGCGGTGGCGGCCGTGGCGCTGGGAGCGACGCTGATCGAAAAACATTTCACCCTCGCCCGCGCGGATGGCGGCGTGGACTCCACCTTCTCGATGGAGCCCGACGAGCTGAAGCGTCTGTGCGAGGACGTCGAGAACGCGCGGCTGGCATTGGGCAGGGTCAGCTATGGCCCGACACAGGCCGAGCTGAAGTCCCTCGCCTTCCGCCGCTCGCTCTACATCGCCGTCGACGTGATGGCGGGCGATGTCCTCGACGCGACCTCGGTCCGCGCCGTCCGCCCCGGTTTCGGCCTGGCGCCAAAACACCTCGACGCCGTCCTCGGCCGCCGGGTCTCCCGCGATGCACAGGCAGGGACGCCGGTGAGCTGGGACCTGCTGGCCTAGGCCCGCTTCGCGCTGACCGCCATCGCCTCCTCGCGGGGGAGGATGTGGCGGAAGGTCAGCACCGCGGTCGGCCAGGTTTCCAGCAGTTTGCGGGCCAGCGGTGAGCCGGTTTCGCGGGCATGGCGGGACACCAGGGCGTGGAGACGCGTGGCGGCGTCGCCGATGACCGGGCCGGTCAGGACGGAGGCGTCGTTCAGGCGCAGGTGAGCTTGCGCTTCCGGGTCGTGGATGAACGCCTCGCCGCCACTCATGCCGGCGCCGAAGTTCCAGCCGGTCGAGCCCAGCACCACCACCGCGCCGCCGGTCATGTATTCGCAGCCGTGGGCGCCGACGCCCTCGACCACCGCCGTGGCGCCGGAGTTGCGGACGGCGAAGCGCTCGCCCGCCGCGCCCGCAGCGAACAAGGACCCCGAGGTCGCGCCGTACAGGCAGGTGTTGCCGATGACCGCCGCGCCGGCCTGCCACTGGGGTGGGCGGACGATGATCTCGGCGCCGGACAGGCCCTTGCCGACATAGTCGTTGGCCTCACCGTCCAACTCGATCCGCAGGCCCTTCATGCCCCAGGCCGCCAGCGACTGGCCGGCGGCGCCGCGCAGGTTCAGGGTCAGGTGGCCGTCAGGCAGGTCCGAGCCGTATTTGCGCACGATGCGGGAGGACAGGCGCGTGCCGATGGTGCGCTGGGTGTTGGCCACCGCATAGGTCAGCTGCATCTTCTCGCGGCGCTCGAGGAAGGGCGTGGCGTCGCGTTCGATCTGCGCATCCAGTGCATCGGGCACGACATTGCGCGGAGCCTCGGCCGGACGGCCGTCGCCCTCGCCCACCCGCACCAGCAGGGGGTTCAGGTCGAGGTCGTCCAGCTGGGCGCCGCCGCGCGAGACCTGCTTCAGCAGGTCGGTGCGGCCCACCGCTTCATCCAGCGAGCGCAGGCCGAGCGAGGCCAGAACCTCGCGGGTCTCCTCGGCGATGAAGCTGAACAGATTGACCACCTTCTCCGGCGTGCCGGTGAACATGGCGCGCAACCGCTCGTCCTGCACGCAGACCCCGACCGGGCAGGTGTTGGAGTGGCACTGTCGGACCATCAGGCAGCCGACCGAGATCAGGCTGGCTGTGCCGATGCCGAACTCCTCGGCGCCCAGCATGGCGGCGACCACCACGTCGCGGCCGGTCTTGATGCCGCCGTCGGTGCGCAGGCGGACGTGGCCGCGCAGGCCGTTCAGGCTGAGCACCTGATGGGCCTCGGCCAGACCCAGCTCCCACGGCATGCCGGCGTGCTTGATGCTGGCCAGAGCCGAAGCGCCGGTGCCGCCGTTGTGGCCGGCGATCAGGATGATGTCGGCCTTGGCCTTGGCGACCCCGGCCGCCACCGCACCGATGCCGGACGAGGCGACCAGTTTGACCGTAACGCGGGCGTCCGGGTTGATCTGCTTCAGATCGTAGATGAGCTGGGCCAGGTCCTCGATCGAATAGATGTCGTGGTGCGGCGGCGGCGAGATCAGGCCGACGCCCGGCGTCGAGTGACGCATGCGGGCGATGAACTCGGTGACCTTGAAGCCGGGCAGCTGGCCGCCCTCGCCAGGCTTGGCGCCCTGGGCGACCTTGATCTCGATTTCACGGCACTGGTTCAGATACTCGGCCGTGACGCCGAAGCGGCCCGAGGCGATCTGCTTGACCGCGCTGTTCGGATTGTCGCCGTTCGGGCGCGGGTGGTAGCGCTCCGGATCCTCGCCGCCCTCGCCCGAGACCGAGCGGGCGCCGATGCGGTTCATGGCGATGTTCAGCGTCTCGTGCGCCTCAGGCGACAGGGCGCCCAACGACATGCCCGGCGTCACGAACCGCTTGCGGATCTCGTTGACGCTCTCGGTTTCCTCCAGCGGGATCGGCAGGGCCTCGCGGAAGTCCAGCAGGTCGCGCAGATGGACGGGCGGCAGCTCGCGCGCGCGGCGGCTGTAGGCCTTGAACCGCTTGTAGTCGCCGCGCGTAGTGGCGTCCTGCAGGCGGTGGATCATCTCCGCGTCCCAGGCGTGGGTCTCCTCGCCGGCGCGGATGCGGTGCGCGCCGCCGATGCGGAGACGGGCGCGATCCGAGGCAAAGCCCCGCTCCGCCCGCGCCGCGGCCCGCGCCTCGATGCCGGCCAGACCCAATCCCGAGATGCGCGAGGTCATGCCGGGGAAGAACTCGGCGACCAGCGCCCGCGACAGGCCCAGCGCCTCGAACTCGCAGGCGCCGCGATAGGCCGATATGACGGAGATGCCCTTCTTGGCGAGGATCTTCATCAGCCCCGCCTCGACCGCCGCCTTGTGGTTCAGGCAGGCGTCGCGCAGCGTCAGCCCCGGATAGCGGCCGGCGTCCAGACGCTCGAGGAAGGTCTCCTGCGCCAGCCAGGCGTTGACCGCGGTCGCGCCGCAGCCGACCAGCACCGCGAAGGCATGGGCGTCGATCGCCTCGGCCGAGCGGACCACCAGCGAGCAATAGGTGCGCAGGCCCGCGTCGACCAGCCGGTTATGCACCGCCGAGGTCGCCAGGATCATGGGAACAAGCGGACGCCCCTCGCCCGCCCGTTCGTCGGTCAGGACGATCAGTCCCGCCCCGCCCTTTGCCGCCGCCACGGCCTCGTCGCGGATGCGGTCCAGCGCGGCCTGGAGGGCCTCGCCCGAACGAGCGTCGGCCTCAGGCGCCGCGAAGGTGCAATCGATGACCGTGGTCGCGCCGGCGCCGACGACGTCCAGCATCCGCTCGTACATGCCGGTCGTCAGCACGGGGCTGTCGAGCACGAAGACGCGGGTCTGGGTCTCGTCCTGGGCGAGAATGTTGCCGAGGTTCTTGAACCGCGTCCGCAGGCTCATCGCCCCGGCCTCGCGCAGGGAATCGATCGGCGGGTTGGTGACCTGGGCGAAGGCCTGGCGGAAGTAGTGGGCGAAGGGGCGCGACTGGTCGGACAGCACCGCCGGCGGGGCGTCGTCGCCCATGCTGGCCACCGCCTCCTTGCCGTCGCCCGCCATCGGATCCAGCAAGGCGTCGACGTCTTCCTGGGTCCAGCCAACCGCGGCCTGGAAACGGGTCAGGGCCTCGCCCTGCAGGCGGCGCGGCTCGTCGCCCGGCCCGATCACCGTCTCCAGCTCGACCATGTTGGCCAGCCAGTCGCGATAGGGATGTTTCGCCGCCAGGCGGTCGATGGTCTCGGCCTCGTCGTAGAGGCGTCCGGCCTCCAGATCGACGGAGATCATACGGCCGCCGTTGATGTGCAGGCGCCGGGCGATGCGATCGTCGGGCACGCCGGTCATGCCGGCCTCGGAGCCGCAGATCAGCAGGCCGTCGGTGGTCTCGGCGGCGCGCAGGGGACGCAGGCCGTTGCGGTCCTTGCCCGCCACGACCCAGCGGCCGTCGGTGGCGCAGACGGCGGCGGGGCCGTCCCACGGCTCCATCACCGCATTGCAGTAGGCATAGAGGGCGCGGTGGTCGTCCGAGATGACGCCCTCGATCGGCGCCTCGGGCATCAGCAGCGCCTTGACCATCGGGGCCGGGCGACCGGCGCGAACGAGCACCTCGAACACGTTGTCCAGCGCGGCGGAGTCCGAGCCCGAAGCCTGGATCACCGGCTTCACCGTCGCATCATCGGCGCCGAAGGCCTCTGCCGTCATGCGGATTTCGTGGCTGCGCATCCAGTTGGCGTTGCCGCGCAGGGTGTTGATCTCGCCGTTGTGCGCCAGCATCCGGAAAGGCTGGGCCAGACGCCATTCGGGGAAGGTGTTGGTCGAGTAGCGCTGGTGGAACAGGGCCACGTTGGACTGGACGCGCGCGTCGGCGAGGTCGGGATAGAAGTCCCCCAGCGCCTCGGCCAGCATCATGCCCTTGTAGATGACGGAACGGGCCGACAGGGAGCAGACGTAGAAGTCCTTCAGGCCGGACTTCAGCGCCCGGTGCTCGATCTTTCGACGCAGCAGGTAGAGGGCGCGTTCGAGGTCCTCGCCCTCCAGACCGTCGGGCGCGCTGAGCATGATCTGCTCGATCTCGGGGCGGGTCGCGGCGGCGCGTTCGCCCAGAACCTCGACGCGGGTCGGGACCTGACGCCAGCCGTACAGCCAGAAGCCGGCGGCCATGACCTCGCGCTCGACGATGGTGCGGGCCTGTTCCTGGGCGCCCAGATCGGTGCGCGGCAGGAAGACCATGCCGACGGCAATGGGGCCGGGCCGGGGTTCGTGGCCGGCATCGCGGACCTGGGCCTCGAAGAAGGCGCGCGGCAGGCCGATCAGGATGCCGGCGCCGTCGCCGGACTTGCCGTCGGCGTCCACCGCGCCACGGTGCCAGATGGCCTTCAGCGCCTTCAGCGCCAGCTCGACCACCTCGCGACGGGGCGAGCCGTCGATGGCGGCGACGAGGCCGACGCCGCAGGCGTCGCGCTCGGAGGCCGGGTCGTAGGCTTGGGCGTCGATCAGCTTCTGCCGGTCGGCCTGATACTGGACAGGGTCGAAGCTCATGCCGCGGCCCTCCGCTGCGAGGACAGCCAGGCGTCGATCTCGGCGGCGGCGTCCTGACCGTCGCGCACCGCCCAGACGACCAGCGAGGCGCCGCGGACGATGTCGCCGGCGGCGAACACGCCCTCCAGCGTCGTCGCCTTCGTGTGGCCGGCAGTGCGGATCGTGCGCCAGTCGGTCAGGGCGAGGTCGGGAGTGTCGAACAGGGTCGGCATGTCTTCCGGCTCGAAGCCCAGGGCCTCGATGACCAGATCGGCGGGCAGATCGAACTCGCCGCCCGGCACGGCCTCGACCGACCAGCGTCCATCGGCGCCTTGGGCGGCCAGCGCCATGCGCTGGGCGCGGACGCCGGTGACGCCCGAGGCGCCGCCCAGCACGGCGCGCGGCGAGGCCAGCCATTCGAAGACGACGCCCTCCTCCTCGGCATTGGCGGTCTCGCGGGCGCTGCCGGGCATGTTCTCGCGGTCGCGGCGATACAGGCAGGTGACGGCGGTCGCGCCCTGACGGACGGCGGTGCGGACGCAGTCCATGGCCGTGTCGCCGCCGCCGATGACCACCACCCGCTTGCCGGCGGCGTTCAGCGCGCCGTTGTCATACGCGGGGACGGCATCGCCGAAGCCCTTGCGGTTGGAGGCGATCAGATAGTCGAGCGCCGGGACCACGCCGTCCGAGCCGCAACCCGGAGCAGTCAGACGACGCGCCTGATAGACGCCGGTCGCGACCAGCACCGCATCGTGGGCCGCGCGCACCTCGGCGAAGGGCAGATCGCCTCCGACATCGACACCAAGACGGAATTCGACGCCGCCATCCGCCAGCCGGTCGACGCGACGGCCGACGACGTGCTTCTCCAGCTTGAAGCCGGGAATGCCGTAGGTCAGCAGGCCGCCCGCGCGGTCGTGCCGGTCGTAGATCGTCACCGCATATCCGGCCGAGCGCAGGCGATCCGCCGCCGCCAGACCGGCCGGGCCGGCGCCGACGATGCCGACGGATTGCCCCTTCTCGACGCGCGGGCGGATCGGATCGACCCAGCCCTTCTCGAAGGCCATGTCGCCGAGCCAGCGCTCGACCGAGCCGATGGTGACCGTCTCCCAGCCGGACTGCTCCAGCGTGCACGAGCCTTCGCACAGCCGGTCCTGCGGACAGATCCGGCCGCAAATCTCGGGCATGGTCGAGGTGGCTTCGGACTGTCGCCAGGCCTCCTCGGCGCGGCCCTCGGCGGCGAGGCGCAGCCAGTCGGGGATGTTGTTCTCCAGCGGGCAGGCCGACTGGCAGAAGGGCACGCCGCACTGCGCGCACCGGCTCGACTGCACCTTGCCGTCGGCGAGAGGGAAGTCCGCGTAGATTTCGTCGAAATTCGCCACGCGACGCGACGCGTCGGCCTTGGCCGGCGCGCTGCGGGGAACGATCACGAAAGTCTGGTTCACGGACGCCACGGCCACCTCTTCGCAAGTGCACAGTCTTTGTAGGCAAGCCGTAACGGAACGGCAATTTCAGCCTTTGCCGTGCACAATCCAACGGTCTCCACGCAAACGAAAACCGGCAGGACGCTGCGAACTGCAACGTCTTGCCGATCAACGGTGGGCAACTGCGAAGGAGTAAGTGCTAGAAAGTGAATTTCAGCGTCGCCGTGAAGCGATCGTCATAGAGCGGCGCGTCCACGTCGGTGTCGTGATAACGGGCGTCGATCGCGATGTTGTCGGTCAGAGCGTAGGCAACCCCGGCGTTCCACGTCGTGTAATCGTCGCTGACGTCGAGCGCCTGATGGCCGACCGCGCCGCTGACGGTCCATTTGTCCGCGGGAGTGAAGGCGGCGTTGGCCTCCACATAGGTGGCTTCCTCGTCGAGGCCGAAGAAGTCCGGCGACCAGTAGACGGCGGCGCCGAGCGTGACCGGGCCGATGGCGCGCGACGCCGCGGCCTTGAACTCCACGAAGTCGTAGTCCGAAGCGTCCGGCGCATTGACGTAGAAGTAGCCGACCGCACCGAAATCGAGAGCGAAGCCGCCGGCCTCGGTGCGGAAGCCGCCGTAGAGGTCGACCTCGGCGTCGGTGTCATCCCCGAAATCGACGCCCGAAGCCCAGGCGCCGGCATAGAAGGAGCCGGCGGTCAGGTCGACGCCGCCCTGAAGGGTCGGGTCCTCATTGGTCTGGCTGGCGCCGCGGAAAACGTAATCGGAAGTGGCCGCGACATTCCAGGCGATCTCGGGCGACTGGGCCCGGGCAGCGGCCGGGACGGCGGCGGTGAACAGGGCGGCCACGGCGGCCGCGAAGGCGAAGGCGAGTCTCATCATCGTATCCCCTGTTGTTCGATGTCGGCACGCGCACGCTTACTGACGCCGGACGCGGGGAGAGGACCGCGCCCGGCGAAGTCGTTCATCCTCAGACGCTTTCGAGAGCCTCCCCGTGCAGGTGGGTGTCGAGGCCTTCTTCCTCGCCGGCGGCGCTGACGCGCAGGCCGGTCGTGAACTTGCAGATCAGCAGGATCACGAAGGTGCCGACGGCGCTGTAGGCGATGGTCCAGCCCAGGCCGATGGCCTGGTTCATGACCGTCGCGCCCTCGGACAGGCTGTTGATCGCGGTGGAGGCGAAGACGCCGGTCAGCAGGGCGCCGACCAGACCACCGGCGCCGTGAATGCCGAAGGCGTCCAGGCTGTCGTCGTAGCGGAGCAGCTTCTTGATCCAGACCGAGGCTGCATAGCAGGCCGGACCGGCGATCAGACCGATGATGACCGCGCCCTTGGGATCCACGAAGCCGGCCGCCGGAGTGATGGCGACCAGACCGGCGACGATGCCCGACAGCACGCCGATCAGCGACGGCTTCTTCTTCTCCATGACCTCGATGATCTTCCACGAGATCGAGGCGGCCGCGGCGGCCAGGATGGTGTTGATCAGGGCCACGCCGGCCAGGGCGTTGGCGCCGCCGGCGGAGCCCGCGTTGAAGCCGATCCAGCCGACCAGCAGCAGGCTGGCGCCGATCATGGTCAGGACCGGGTTGTGGGCAGTGATCGGCTCGACGCCATAGCCCTTCCGCGGTCCGAGGAAGAGGGCGCAGACCAGACCCGCGACGCCCGAGTTGACGTGCACGACCGCGCCGCCGGCGAAGTCCAGCACCCCGGCCGAGCCGAGGAATCCGCCGCCCCAGACCCAGTGCGCGATCGGCGCATAGATCAGCAGCGACCACAGGGCGGTGAACAGCAGCAGGCCCGAGTACTTCAGCCGCTCGGCGAAGGCGCCGGTGACCAGGGCGGGCGTGATGATGGCGAAGGTCAGCTGGAACGAGATCCAGACAAACTCGGGGATGCCCGGGAGCAGGCTGTGCGCCGTCTCCATGCCGACCCCGTTCAGGAAGATGGCGTCGAAGCTGCCGATCACCTGATTGACGGTGTCGGCGTCATATCCCGCCAGCGCCCCGGCCTTGCCGAAGGCGATGGTGTAGCCGGCGATGAACCACACCAGGGTGGCCACGGCGAAGACGCCGACCGACTGTGTGATGGTGGCGATGACGTTCTTGCGGCGAACCATGCCGCCGTAGAAGAGAGCGAGACCCGGCAGGGTCATCAGAAGCACGAGAGCCGTCGAGGTGGCGAGCCAAGCGGTGCCGGCTCCGTCGAGTTCCAGAGGAACCTGGTGCGCCAGAAGCGCGGGCGCCGGATCGACCGGCGCGGCGCTGGCGGCGGAGGCCAGCGCGGTGGTGATAAGGGTGAGGCCCCATACGAGGCCGCTGCGAAGTCGAACCATCTCAATCCCCCAAAAGGATGCCGTTACGCATTTGCGAAATGTTTACCGCATCTGCGAAACTGGCAAGTGGGCGGACGAGTTTTGATGAATTTTTATTGCTGAGATGGCGGGACTTTCGCCGGAGTCGTAGGCATTATCCTGCATTTTTCTGGCTTTTTGGGGATACATAATCCCCTAACGGGTGAGGATCAGTGATTTCGCAAGCGCAGCATCAAGGTGCGGGGCAATCCAAACCATCGCGCCATGGCCGCCGGATGCCGCCCGTCTTAATGCCATCGCTCGCGGCGCGACGGCGCAACCTGTCCGCGCGAGACAGCAGAAGAGTCCGTCCGCCTGACCTCGCTAGCCGCGCCCGCTCAGGGAGGGCGGCGGCGCTTTCAGACGCGATTTCGCAGGTCCGGTTACCCCCAGGACGCGCTGCCCGTCGTCAGGACGTGCCGGCGAGCTCGATCACAGACCGCCGGGGGGCCACGTTTCTCCGCGCGCGGCTCTCCAGCCAGATTGTGTCGAAACATCCGATGCCCAGACCAAGGCTGACGAACAGCAACCACTGACTCGGGAGATCGCCGATGAACATTGCCACCGTCAGACCGCAGAGGAGCGCAGCCCACACCGACGCGACAAAGGGGCGGTCCGCGGGCTCGGCCCGCAACCGGATCAGGCGGCCAATCGCGAGGGAGAACCAGAGGGCAAACAGCACCAGTCCGATGAGGCCGGTTTCGGCTAGAAGCTCGGCAACGATATTGTGGGGATGGAACCCGAGTTCATCCGGCAAGCCGGCCGCCGTCGGAAACCCGCCCCAACCAGCTCCGATCAGCGGGTTCTCGCGGAATATCTCGAAAGCAGCTCGCAGGAACTCGGGCCGGTTCCAGACGCGGGTAATTTCCGGCGGCGCAATCGCGGCCTGCAGAGCGCGAAGAATGGTCTCTGGAGCCCCGACATCCGCCGCAATGCCCGTGATGAACTCGATGATGGGGTTGAGCGCGAAGAAGCCCAGGGCGATCGCAACAACAGCGACCGGAATGATGACCCGCGGCGAAAACTGCATGGACATTCGCACCAGAATGCCAACCCCGATCAGCAGCGCTCCGGTCCGGCCGCCCGAGCCAAGCGCCAACACCGCCAGAACGGCCGCAACTCCAAGCCACACAGGACGATCCAATCTCAACAGCGGAATCAACACCGCCGCAGCAGCTCCACAGATGATGCTGAACCGCTGGTAGTCCAGCGAACGAGCTTCATCGCTCACCAGCAGGGCCTCCAGCGAAGCCGTAATTCCCTGGCCAGTCGCAACCACAGCGACTGCAATGATCAATGCATAGACGCCAGCCGCCGCCGCGAACCAGTTGATCCCCCCCTTTCGGGCGACGAAATAGCCCGCGAGCACCATTGTCGTGGGGACGACAATGGTCCGGGCGGCCTTGTCGATCCGATACTCGAAGCTGGGAGACCACAGCGTCGCCAGCAGGAAGTAGCTGAGCACGAGGGCCAACCCAAGAAACAGGGTGAGCGAATGCATCGGCACAGGTTTGATGCAGAGCGCGCAAACACCCAGAGCAAGAATGTAGTAAGGGATCGGCGACATCCCCTCGAACACCGGACTAATCTGGCTGAGGGCGAACGTCGTCGCGCCGGAATTGCCCGCACAAAGCGCTGCGAAGCTCAGCATGAACGCGAGCGACATGAACCTGGGAACGCGGAAGGCTTGCATTAGGCCCGCTTAGCCGAGTGTCGCGAGGATCGCCAGAGAGCGGTAGCGGGAACCCGTCAGCAGAACAACCCTGCCTGGTCGGAAGCCAGTCCCGCCAACGCCATCGCCGGGCATGAATTCTTGAACTTGACGTCCCGTCCGCACTCCTCCACGGTAAGCGCACTCATCAAGACCGGCTGAGGGATAGGCCCTTTGACGCCGGGGCAACCTTCCAGGGATCGACCCGATCCGTGGAGATGGTGCCAACTCCTGCGGGGCGTCTTCGGAAGCCGCGAGAGATGAGTGAAACGAGTGCGCCCTGACGGGTGCAACCGGTTCACGGGTCTGTCACCGCACAAGTTGGTTCGCCCCATCGGTTTCGCTGAGCGAGATCGGAGCGGACCTTGGCGTCCACGCAAGACATCACCGCCGGACAGAACTGGCCTGTCGACGAAGCGCCGGGCATCGACGTGCGCGCCGCCCTGCCCGCCGACTTCCGGCTGGAGTCCGGCGAAGCTCTGGCCGCTGCCGAGGTGGCCGGCCGCATCCATGGCAGGGCCGGAGCGCCGCTGGTCGTCGTCGCCGGCGGGATTTCCTCGGGACGCGATGCCGCCCGCTGGTGGTCGTGGGCCGTCCGCGCCGGCGGCCCGATCGACCTGAACCGCGTTCGCGTCCTGGCCATCGACCTGGCTCCGGGCCGCGACGAGGCCGTGACAATCACCACTGGAGACCAAGCCCGCCTGCTGGCCGTGCTGCTGGATTCGCTGGGCGAGCCGGTCGTGGACGCCTTCGTCGGCGCCTCCTACGGCGGCTGCATCGGTCAGGCCTTCGCGGCGACCTTCCCAGAGCGCATCGGCGAGCTGGTCGTGATCTCGGCCGCGCACCGCGCCCACCCGTCGGCCACCGCCTGGCGTGGGGTGCAGCGCCGCCTGCTAACCTTTGCCCGCGACTGCGGCCGCGAGGCCGAGGGGATCGCGCTGGCCCGCGAATTGGCCATGACCACCTATCGCACCGCCGACGAGTTCGACTGGCGCTTCAGCGCGGCTGCTCCCGCCGTGGCCGGTCAGCCCTATCCAGTCTGTGACTACCTGATCTCGCGCGGCGCCAACTATGCCGAGGTCACCTCGGCCAGCCGCTGGATCACCCTGTCGGACTCGCTGGACCGCCATGCCATCGCACCCCAAGCCATCGCCTGCCCGCTGACGCTGCTGGGCTTCACCTCGGACCGCCTGGTGCCGATCGAGGACATTCGCGAACTCGCCCGCCGTGCCCCCAATCTGCGCCACATCGAGGAAGCGCCCTCGATCTTTGGCCACGACGCCTTCCTCAAGGAGCGCGAGGTCGTCGGCCGCGCGCTGCACACCGCCCTTTCTCCCCTCTACGCCCGTCCCTCGGAGCTCGCCGCATGACTGCCCCTGCCGACTGCCACCCCTGTACGACCGCCGCGCGTCACGGCGTGAACGCCGACCCCACGCACGGCGCGGTGATCCCGCCGCTTTACCTGTCGTCGAACTACAGCTTCGACGGACTCGATGGAAAGCGGCGCTACGACTATACGCGCTCGGGGAATCCGACGCGGGACGTGCTGGGCGAGACGCTGGCGGAGCTCGAGGGCGGCTGCGGCGCGGTGGTGACCGCGACGGGCATGGCGGCTGTCGACCTGGCGCTGTTCTCGCTGGAGCCCGGCGACCTGCTGCTGGCCCCGCACGACCTCTACGGCGGCACGCACCGCCTGCTCTGCGCCCGGGCGCGCAAGGGACATTTCGAGGTCGCCTTCGTCGACCAGAATGATCGCGATGCGCTGGACGCAGCCTTCGCCCGCAAGCCGAAGCTGATCCTGATCGAGACCCCGTCCAACCCGCTGATGCGCGTCGTTGACGTGGCCGACATCTGCGAGCGCGCTCGCGCGGTCGGCTGCAAGTCGGCGGTCGACAACACCTTCCTGTCGCCGGCCCTGCAGCGCCCCCTGTCGCTGGGCGCCGATCTGGTGATCCACTCGACCACCAAATACATCAACGGCCATTCCGACGTGGTCGGCGGCTGTGTGGTGGCCAAGGATCCGGCCGATCTGGAGCAGCTGACCTGGTGGGCCAACTGCCTGGGTGTGACCGGCTCGCCGTTCGACGCCTGGCTGACCCTGCGAGGCGTGCGCACCCTGTTCGCCCGCGTCGAACGCCAGCAGTCGAGCGCGGGCAGGATCGCCGAGTGGCTGGATGCCCATCCGGCTGTGGCCGGGGTCAACTATCCGGGCCTGAAGAGCCATCCGGGTCATGCCATCGCCGCGCGCCAGCAGGCCGGCTTCGGGGCCATGCTCAGCTTCGAGCTGAAGGGCGGGCTCGATGCCGCCCGCGCCTTCGCCGACACCCTTCAGGTCTTCACCTTGGCGGAATCGCTTGGCGGGGTCGAAAGCCTGGTCGCCCACCCGACGCTTATGACCCATGCCGCCATGACGCCCGAGGCGCGCGCCGTCGCCGGCATCACTGACGGCCTGCTCCGCCTGTCCGTCGGCCTCGAGCATCCGGAGGACCTGATCGCCGACCTGACCGTCGCCCTGGACGCCGCGCTGGCTACGACCCGGCCCGCCGCACAAGCCGCCTGAGGAGAGACGAGATGACCGCCCTGCTCTCCCTTCCCCGAACACCCGCGTCTCTCCCCGAGACCGTCGTCCGCGCCGACGAGCCTGTGGCCCTGCTGCAGCTCGATGCGACCGATCCGATCGAGGCCGCCTCGGCCGTCTATCGGGAGGTCCGGCGCGGACGACGAGTGGTGGCCGTGGCCTCCGGCGGAGCCGACGCGCCCGACCGGCTGATCGCCGCGCTGGACGCCATCGGCGTGGACGCCGTGTCACACTCGCATGGCGAAGCCCTGCTGACCGCGCCTGTGTCGGTCGTGGCCGGCCCGGATGCGACGCCGCGCTGCAAGCCCGCCTCCGGCCGCGTGCTCCGGGTCGCCCTGGCCGGCTGCGGCGTCGTCGGCGGGGGCGTGCTCGAACGCCTGCTGCGCGACCCGCGGTTCGAGGTCGTCGGCGTGCTGGTCCGCTCGCCCGGGCGTCGGCGGGACATCACCATTCCTGCGGGCCTCACCCTGACCGATCCCGCCGCTCTGCTGGCCCGCGAGCCGGATGTCCTGGTCGAGGCCATCTCCGAAGCCTCGACCGGCCTGGCCCTGATCCGCGCGGCCCTGACGCGCGGGGTCGACGTGGTCAGCGCCAACAAGCAGGCGATCGGCGGCGATCTGTCCGCCCTGACCACCCTTGCCGGCTCGACCGGTGCGCGGCTCCTCTACTCCGCCAGTGTCGGCGGCGGCGCGCCGCTGATCGAGACCGTGCGCCGCGCCCGCGCCCATGGGCCGGTGGTGCGGATCGAGGCGGTGCTGAACGGCACCTGCAACTTCATCCTGAACCGCCTCGCGGATGGCGTCGCGTTCGACGAGGCCCTGAAGGCGGCACAGGACGCTGGATTCGCCGAGGAGGATCCGACCGCAGACCTCAGCGGTCAGGACGCGGCCGCCAAGCTGGCGATTCTGGCGCACGAGGCGCTGGACGGCGCCCTGTCGCCCGACGCCATCGCGCGCGAAACCCTGTCGGGCGAGGCCGCCCTGCCCGCTGGCCGGACGCGTCAGCTGGCCGGACTGGATGTCCGCTCGGACCGGGCGCAGGTGGCTTTCCATTCCGCGGAAGACGACGCCCTGTTCGCCGATCTGCCGGATGAATGGAATGCGCTGCGGGTGACGACCGGCGACGGCCGGACCTTCACCGCCCGCGGGCGCGGCGCCGGACGGCGTCCCACGACCGAGAGTGTGTGGTCCGACCTGCACGCCCTGCTGACCCCGGCCTGACCGGGATGCGACATGCCGCCGCAGCGCGCCCGGATTCCAGCTTGGCCGTGAGGATTCAGTGTCACGGATTCACCGGATGTTGGCGAACTCACTGGATCATGGGTGGAATTCGGATCCGCCCTATGCAACCTTCGGATTCATTAGCGTTCACACTCGTGAGGAGCATCACATGAAGAAAGCCATTGCCGCAGCCGCCGTCGGCGTCCTGCTCGTCGCGGGTCAGGCCGCCGCCGCCAACAACACCGCCGCCGCCCGCGTCGGCGACCGCGTCGGCGTCGCCGCCGGCGAGTCGAGCGAGTTCGCCGGCGTGCCGCTGCCCGTCCTGCTGGTCGGCGCCGGCCTGCTGGCCGCCGCGGTTGTCGTCGCTTCGGACGACGACAGCGAGAGCGACTGATACGATCTTCGGGAGCAATCCCGGATGTGAAGAACCCCCGTCGCGAAAGCGGCGGGGGTTTTTCGTGACCCGGGCTTCAACTTCTGTTTGCGGTCAGGGCCATGATTCTCCGCATTGTCGCACTTCGTCGGTGGCCAACCTTGAGGCGGACGGCTATGTCGCGGGTCGGTGACTTTCAGGGGATTGATTGATGCGCGTGGCGATGATCGGAACCGGCTATGTTGGGCTGGTGTCGGGGGCCTGTTTCGCCGACTTCGGTCACGTCGTGACCTGCGTGGACAAGGATCGGTCCAAGATCGAGCGGCTGGAGAAGGGCG
>JACVCC010000001.1 GCA_016742215.1 Brevundimonas sp. | reverse complement strand
TGGCGCCGCCGGCCTTCGCCAGCGTCATCGTGATCGCCGCCGTCAGCGTCGTCTTGCCGTGGTCAACGTGACCGATCGTGCCGATGTTGCAGTGCGGCTTGGTGCGTTCGAACTTTTCCTTGGCCATGGCCAAAACTCCTGTGGCCCGGGTCCGTCAGCGGAGGGGCGCGGTGCTGATCTCAAAAACCTGGAGCGGGTAGACGGAATCGAACCGACATACTCAGCTTGGAAGGCTGCTGCACTACCATTGTGCTATACCCGCGCGGAGACTGCGTCGGGCCTGAAGGACCTCCGCAGCCGACCCGATATGGGGTCCGGTCCCTGGTTTTGAAAGCGCGTGGTGGGGGAAGCAGGACTCGAACCTGCGAAGCTTACGCAGGGGATTTACAGTCCCCCCCCTTTGCCGCTCGGGACATTCCCCCAAACGCGCTTTTCAAAACCGATGGACCATCGTGCCGGGCGCCTTTCGGTTCCCGCCGCGATAAAGCCTCTCGTGATCCGGCGACGCCTGCTTTAGGAGGTGCGCCAGACCCGAAAGCCCTCAGGGCTCCAAATCGGAGGGCGTCTTATAGTGTCGAGAAATCCAGAACGCAACGACCGGAAATCGGGCAAGAAAACGGCCCCTTCCGTCAAGCCCGGCGGGCGTTTCGAGGGTCCGCGCGGTCAGGACCGCGGCGGAAATAAAAGCGGTGGCTGGAACCCCAATCCGCCGACGAAGGGCTTCAGTGATTCCGCGCCGCGCCCGTCCCGCAATACCAAGGTCGACGCCGACAACTTCGTCTGGGGCCGGCATCCGGTCCTGGCCGCTCTCGCCAATCCTGCGCGCAAGGGCATGGGCCGGCTGATCGTCACCGCCGACCGCGCCGCCGAGATCGAGCGCGACCGCCTGGCCCCCAACGGCCACCGCGCCGAGATCATGGATCCGCAGCAGATCGATCGCCTCCTGCCGGCCGGCGCCGTCCACCAGGGCTTCGCCTTCAAGGTCGCCCCGCTGGAAGGCGTCGCGCTGGAAGACATCGCCGGGGATGCGTCGGGCGTCATCGTCATGCTGGACCAGTTGACCGATCCCCAGAACGTCGGCGCCATCTTCCGCTCGGCGCTGGCCTTCGGCGCAAAGGGCATCGTGGTGCAGGACCGCCACTCCCCCGCCCTCGCCGGCGCTCTCGCCAAGGCCTCGGCCGGCGCCACCGAACGCCTGCCCTGCGCCCGCGTCACCAATCTCAGCCGCGCGCTGGAGAAGCTGGCCGACATGGGCTGGCGCGCCGTGGGTCTCGACGGCTCCGCCGAGCTGACGCTGGAACAGGCGCTGGACACCCAGGCCACCGTCCTCGTCATGGGCTCCGAAGGCGACGGCGTCCGCCGTCTCGTGGCCGAGCACTGCGAAGCCATGGCGAAGATTCCCATGCCCGGCGGCTTCGAGAGCCTCAACGTCTCCAACGCCGCGGCCATCGCCCTTTATGAAGCGGCGCGGGCGCAAGGTCGGGCGAACGCGGGCTGACCGATTGACGCACGTCCGGGCCGGGCCTAAGCGCGCTTCATGGAATTCCTCAGCTCTCCTGAACTCGCATCGCAGCTGACCGCCCTCGGTCAGGTGCTGATGATCGACCTGGTCCTCGCCGGCGACAATGCCGTCGCCGTGGGCCTCGCCGCCGCCGCTCTCGCGCCCGAACAGCGCAAGAAGGCCATCCTCATCGGCCTGATCGCCGCGGTCGTCCTGCGCATCGGCTTCGCCCTGATCACCGTCCAGCTGCTGGCCATCATCGGCCTGCTGCTGGCGGGCGGCGTGCTGCTGCTGTGGGTCTGCTGGAAGATGTGGCGCGAGCTGCGCGAGCAGGCGACCCACGACCAGGCCGAGTCGACGGAAGAGATGGAAGCCGCCCTCGCCGCCCACCACGGCGGCGGCGCGACCCCGGAACAGCTGGGCATCAAGCGCAAGACCTTCGGCGCCGCCCTGCTCCAGATCATGATCGCCGACGTGACGATGTCGCTGGACAACGTTCTGGCCGTCGCCGGCGCTGCGCACGAGCATCCCTGGATCATGGTCTTCGGCCTGATCCTGTCGATCGCCCTGATGGGCGTGGCCGCCACCTACATCGCCAAGATGCTCAGCAAGTACCGCTGGATCGGCTACGTCGGTCTGGTCATCGTTCTCTATGTCGCCGTGCACATGATCTGGGACGGCTATCGCTCGGTCGTGGTCCGCACCGAGAATGTCGACGCCCACAACCGCGCCGTCCCGGCCTTCATGGCCATCGGACCGGATGAGGTGGCCAAGCATCTGAAGGGCGTCCGCAGCGAGGCCAGCCACCTGCCCGCCCCGGCGACCCCGACCCGTCCGGGCGACGCCCCGCGGCCGCAACCGGTCGCCGCAGCGCCGGCGCAATAAACAAAAGGCCCGGAGCGATCCGGGCCTTTTTCATATCCATCTGCGGCTGGCGATCAGCCCGCCCCGCCGAACCGCTCAGACCATTCGGCGACCTGGGCATCCTCGATCTTGGCGAACAGCACGCCCTGCGCCGCCACGGCCTGACCGCGCGGCAGGGCGTTCAGGAAGTCGGCGTCGGTCGCGGGCCAGCCAAGGTCGGTCGCTCCCACCGAGGCGGCGATCTTTTCCGCCGACGACGGCATCACCGGGGCCGCCAGACGGGCGAACAGGGCGACAAGATTCAGGCCGGTGCGCACCCCGACGGCCGCGCGGTCCACGTCCGTCTTGAACGCGGTCCAGGGCGCGGCTTCCTGCAGATACTCGTTGCCCAGCACCCAGATGGCGCGCAGGGCGACGCAGGCCTTGCGGAACTCCATGGCCTCGAACTGGGCTTCGGCCTCGGCGATCAGCGAGCGGATGTCCGCCTCCAGCTTCGCCTCCAGCGGGCCGGGCTCGCCGGCCTCCGGCACGACGCCCTCGAACTTGCTCTCCGCGAACTTGACGATGCGGTTGACGAAATTGCCCAGCACATCGGCCAGGTCCTTGTTCACCGCCCCCTGGAACTGTTCCCAGGTGAAGGCCGCGTCCGAATGCTCAGGGCCATAGGCCGTCAGGTACCAGCGCCAGTAGTCGGCCGGCAGCAGCTCCAGCGCCTGATCCATGAAGACGCCGCGCTTCTGGCTGGTCGAGAATTTCCCGCCGTACCAGTTCAGCCAGTTGAAGGCCTTCAGCGTGTCGACCGTCTTCCACGGCTCGCCCGAGCCGATGATCGTCGCCGGGAAGCTGACGGTATGGAAGGCGACATTGTCCTTGCCCATGAACTGGACGTAGCGGACGTCGTCCGCGCCCTCGTCCAGACGCCACCAGTCGCGCCACGTCCGGCCGTTGGCCTTCGCCCACTCCTCGGTCGCGCCGATGTACTCGATGGGGGCGTCGAACCAGACGTAGAAGACCTTGCCCTCCATGCCCGGCCGCGGCCCGCCGTCCGGCCCCACCACCGGCACGCCCCATTTCAGGTCGCGGGTGATGCCCCGGTCGATCAGCCCCTCATCGAGGTGTTTCAGCGCGATCGAGCGGGCCAGCGGCTGCCAGTCGGACTTCGAGTCCACCCATTTGCGGATGTCGTCGGCCACCTTCGTCTGCAGCAGGTACAGGTGGCGGGTGTCGCGCACCTCGAGGTTCCGCGAGCCCGAGACCGACGAATAGGGATCGATCAGGTCGGTCGGGTCCAGCAGGCGGCCGCAGTTGTCGCACTGGTCGCCCCGCGCGCCGACGTGGCCGCAGTGCGGACAGGTGCCCTCGACATAGCGGTCCGGCAGGAAGCGGGCGTCGTCGACGGAATAGATCATCCGGTCGACCCGCTCCTCGATCAGCCCGCGCTCCTCCAGCACCTTGGCGAAATGCTGGGTCAGGCGGCGGTTCGGCTCGCCCGAGGACCGGCCGAACCAGTCGTAGCTCAGGCCGAACGCCTCGCCGGCCCTCTTCTGGATGTCGTGCTGCTCGTCGCAATAGGTGCGCACGTCCTGCCCGGCGGCGGCGGCGGCCAGCTCGGCCGGCGTGCCGTGCTCGTCGGTGGCGCAGATATAGAGCACCTCATGCCCCTGCCCGCGCTTGAACCGCGCATAGACATCCGCCGGTAGCATCGAACCCGCCAGATTCCCCAGATGCTTGATGCCGTTGATGTAGGGCAGCGCCGAGGTGATGAGGATGCGGGACATGGAAGCCTGAGGGTCGAGGGACGGGGGTCGAGGGGAAGGTCGACGTTCAGTGAGACTGGTTAGTGGCGAGTGCAGCCCAATTTCGCAACACCTCTGCGTTCCCGACCCTCGACCCTCGACCCTCGACCCGGCGCCGGGACGGCGCCTAATCTCCCGCCATGGCCATTATCCCGACCGTCAAATGCAGCCGGATCGCCGCCGCCATCGACTTCTACACGAGGACGCTCGACTTCGACCTCGCGGGCGTCTTCCCGGCGCCGACGGACCCGGCCTATGCGATCCTGACCCGCGACGGGCATGAGTTGCACCTGTCCAGCCATGCAGGCGACGGCGTGCCCGGGCAGTCGGTGATCGTGCTGGTCGAGGACGTGGACGCCGTCTTCGCCGGTATCATGGCCCGCGGCCACCGGCGCCCGGACAAGCCGGGCTCCCCCATCCATCAGGGCCCGACCGACCAGACCTGGGGCACGCAGGATTTCGCCGTCGAGGACCCCGACGACAACACCGTGGTGTTCGTCCAGC
This sequence comes from Brevundimonas sp., assembly GCA_016742215.1. Taxonomy (GTDB): domain Bacteria; phylum Pseudomonadota; class Alphaproteobacteria; order Caulobacterales; family Caulobacteraceae; genus Brevundimonas. The sequence goes on along the minus strand of JACVCC010000001.1, from coordinate 504,718 downwards.
GAACCTGAATACCTCCGTCAGGATCAAACGGTGGCGCGGATCGCCGTTATCCCGGATGGTGAGACCGGAAACGGAAAAGGGGTCATCCGATGCGCATCGTGCCGCCGCTGCTTTGCCTGCTCGCCGCCTTCCCCGCCGGCTGCGCCTCCACCTCCCCGGAGCCCGAGGTCGCGCAGCCCGCCCCCCTGCCGGCGGAGTGCGCGGCCTTTGTCGCCGACCGTGTCCTGCTGACCATCGGCGCCGAGGTCGCCCGTCAGGGCGCTACCGTTCCCCTGCACGCCTACGTCCCCCAGGGCCCCTATTCGCCGAAGCAGGTGCCGCTGACCTGCCTGAGGGGCTGGACGGTGAACCCCGCCGGATCGGCGGAAATCTCCATCGATCCGCCCCGCCTGACGATCGCCGCCAATGCGCCGGCGGGCGAGATTCTGACCCTGGGCGCCGATGCGCCGGGCGGGTTCGCCTATCTGACCACCATGCTGGTCGGCCGGGACGAGATCGTCCTCACCGGCCGCTGGCAGCAAACCGATGTCGAATGCCCCGAAGGCCCGCCGCCGCCCGAGCCCGTCCGCGAGCTGATCGTCAACGCCATGGGCGAGTATTCGGTCACCTGGATGCCGTTCGAGACCTACAAGGACTACTGGGGCAAGGCGCGCTTCGACGCGGCCGGCCGTCGGCTCACCCTGACCGTCGATGGCGGCAACCGGCAGCCGGTGGGCGCGCAGCTGGAAGGCGAGGCCAGCATTGACGCCGAGGGACGGCTGATCCTCGACGGCTTCCACCTCGGCCCCGAGAACCACATCGGGCCGGCGCACCGTTGCCGCTACGTCTTCACGCGCTAGGCCGGCAGGCGTCGCGCGACCCTGATGAAACGGCCGGTCAGCAGGGCGCCCGAGACCAGGCTGGCGACGATCACCGCCCAGACCAGGCCGTCGACGCCGATCCTGTGGGCCAGCACCCAGCCCAGCGGCATCATGATCGCGCCATACGACACGAAATGCATGATCGTCGGCCACCAGACGTCGCCGGCCGCGCGGTTCGCCTGCGCCGCCACCACCTGGATGCCGTCCGCGACGAAGAACAGGGTCGACAGCACCAGCGCCGGCCCGGCGATCGCCACCAGCGCCGGATCGACCGTATAGGCGCCGACCAGAATGTCGGCGGTCGGCCAGATCACCAGCGCCACCACGGTCGCCAGCGCCGTCACCACGCCCAGTCCGGCCAATCCGGCGCGGACCACGCCCGCCCGGTCCTGCGCGCCATAGGCCCGCCCGACCAGCACGGCGGTCGCGGACGACAGCCCCATCGGCAGCATGAAGACGATGGCCGACATATTGATCACGATGGCCCAGCTCGCAGTTTCGTTGGCGCCCAGCATGCCGGCGATCAGGGTCATGGCGGCAAAGGCTCCGACCTCGATGAAGTTCGACGCCCCTGCGCCCAGACCGACCTTGATCTGTTCGCGTTCCGTGGCGGGATCCCGGGCCGGCTTGACCCACAGGTTCCACGCCTTCGCGTCGGGCAGCCGCACGATGTAGATCACCAGGAATACGGCCAGCGCCAGACGCGCGCCGAAGGTCGCCCAGGCCGATGCGATGGCCCCGTCCACGCCGAGCCCCAGCAGGTCCGGCACCAGCAGCAGGTTCAGGCCGATGTTGACTCCATTGGCCACCCACATGGCGAACATGCCGGGCTTGGGCCGGGACAGACCTTCCAGGAAGAACTGCGCCGCCACCGACACGAGATAGAAGGGCATCGACAGTGCGAACACCACCAGCGGCCCGGACGCGCCCTCGCCCAGCCCTTCCTCGAACCGCACGCTCTGCATCACCCACGGGCCGAACACAGCCAAGGCCAGCATGGAGGCGATGCCGATCTGCAGCGCATAGACCATGCCCCGCCGCAGCACCGCGCCGATCTCGCCGTGCCGTCCCTCGCCGCGCAGGCGGGCGGTCAGGATCTGCACCCCCATCATCAGGCCCACGGCGGTCGTCAGCACCACCGACGACGGCGCCCAGGCCAGCGAGTGATAGGCCAGCTCGCGCGACGCATAGTGGCCGACCACGATCGCGTCGGTCAGACCCATGGTCATGATGCCGATGCGCGCCAGCACCACGGGCCAGGCGAGGTTCAGCAGTTCCTTCAGGGTGTCGCGGGTCTGGGTCGTCATCATGGGACGCCGCACAGGCCACGGCCGAGGTTGCCGGTCAACAGGGTTTGAGGCGTGGAGGTATAAGCCCCCCTTGTCGTCATCCCGGCGAAGGCCGGGCCCCGGCGGCGCCGGAGCGACAGCGAAGGCGATAGGTCGACAGCCCGGGTGCGTGACAGTTTCGCGCTCTCGCGCGCCGCTGGGTCCCGGCCTTCGCCGGGATGACGCACGAAATCTATGGAGCGTTCGCTCCAACCGCCCTAAACCTCGCCCCATGCCGAAGCTGACCTCCGCCATCGACACCGGTTCCGCCGCCTTCAAGGCCCTGGACGCCCACAACCGCGCCCTGCGGGACGAACTCCATGCGAAGGTGGCCCTTGCCGCCCGCGGCGGGTCGGACGCCAGCCGCGACCGCCACGTCGCCCGCGGCAAGCTGTTGCCCCGCGACCGGGTCGAGCGCCTGCTGGACCCCGGCTCGCCCTTCCTCGAGGTCGGCCAGCTGGCCGCCGGCGGCATGTACAATGACGAGGCCCCCGGCGCGGGCATGATCTGCGGCGTCGGCCGGGTCTCGGGCCGCGAGGTCATGATCGTCGCCAACGATCCCACGGTGAAGGGCGGCGCCTACTTCCCGATGACGGTCAAGAAGCACCTGCGCGCGCAGGAGATCGCCGTCGAGAACAACCTGCCCTGCGTCTATCTGGTGGACTCGGGCGGCGCGAACCTGCCGCACCAGGCCGAGGTCTTCCCCGACCGCGACCACTTCGGCCGCATCTTCTTCAACCAGGCCCGCATGTCGGCGAAGTCGATCCCGCAGATCGCCTGCGTCATGGGCTCCTGCACCGCCGGCGGCGCCTACGTCCCGGCCATGTCGGACGAGACCGTCATCGTCCGCAACCAGGGCACCATCTTCCTGGCCGGTCCGCCGCTGGTGAAGGCCGCCACGGGCGAGGTCATCTCGGCCGAGGAGCTGGGCGGGGCCGAGACTCACGGCCGCAAGTCGGGCGTCGTCGATCATGTCGCCGAGAACGACGAGCATGCGCTGGAGATCGTCCGCTCGATCGTCGCCAACCTGAACACGGTCAAGCGTGTCGACATGGACGTGCGCGAGCCCCGCGCCCCGACGCTGGATCCGGAACAGCTGTACGGCATCATCCCCGACGACGTCCGCGCTCCCTATGACGTGCGCGAGGTCATCGCCCGCACCGTCGATGGGTCCGAGTTCGACGAGTTCAAGCGCGATTACGGCACGACCCTGGTCTGCGGCTTCGCGCGCATCTGGGGCTATCCGGTCGCCATCCTGGCCAACAACGGCGTGCTGTTCTCCGAAAGCGCGCTGAAGGGCGCCCATTTCATCGAACTGGCCTGCAAGCGGAAGATTCCGCTGGTCTTCCTGCAGAACATTTCCGGCTTCATGGTCGGCGGAAAGTACGAGGCCGAGGGCATCGCCAAGAACGGCGCCAAGCTGGTCACCGCCGTCGCCTCGGCCGAGGTCCCGAAATTCACCGTCCTGATCGGCGGCAGCTTCGGCGCCGGCAACTACGGCATGTGCGGCCGGGCCTACTCGCCGCGCTTCCTCTTCACCTGGCCCAACAGCCGCATCTCGGTGATGGGCGGCGAACAGGCCGCCAGCGTCCTGGCCACCGTCCACCGCGATGCCGACAGCTGGACCCCGGAACAGGCCGAGGCCTTCAAGGCCCCGGTGCGCCAGAAATACGAGGACGAGGGCAACCCGTACTACGCCTCCGCCCGCCTCTGGGACGACGGCGTCATCGACCCCGCCCAGACCCGCGACGTCCTCGGCCTCGCCATCAGCGCCAGCCTCAACGCCCCGATCCCCGAGACCACCTTCGGCGTGTTCCGGATGTGATGTTGATGCGTTGAGTGTCTGAAGGAGCCCCCATGACCGACAAGAAGAAGCCCGAGGACGCCCTCGACATCACCCCCGCCGAGGCGGCCGAGATCAACAGCATCGCCCACCCGCTGGTGTCCGACCCGGCGCCGGACGCCAATGACGATCTGGTGCAGATCGACGCCACCGCCGACGGCGTGGTCTTCGTCACCATCAACCGTCCGGCGAAGCGCAACGCCTTCGACGCCGCCACCATCGCCGCCCTGTACGAAGCGTTCGAGACCCTGCACGGCGCCGACAAGGTGCGCGTGGTCTTCGTCCGCGGCGCGGGCGGGACCTTCAGCGCCGGGGCTGATCTGTCGTGGATGCGCGACGCCGCCGACTGGTCCGAAAGCGAGAACCGCGACGACGCCATGGGTCTGGCCCGCATGCTCAAGGCCCTGCACGACGTCCCGGCCCTGACCTGCGCCATCGTCGAGGGCTCGGCCATGGGCGGCGGCGCGGGCATCGTCGCCGCCTGCGACATGGCCGTGGCGGTCGAGGGCAGCCGCTTCGCCTTCTCCGAGGTCAAGCTGGGCCTGATCCCGGCGACCATCGCCCCCTATGTCATCGAGGCCGTCGGCGCCCGCCGCGCGCGCCAGCTGTTCCTGACCGCGAACATCTTCGACGCCGACTACGCCGCCCACGCCGGTCTGGTGGACATGGTCCTGCCGGAGGGTTCGGTCGACGAGTTCATCTCCATGCTCAGCGACAGCCTGACCGCCAATGCGCCGGGCGCGATGGGCGACGCCAAGCGGCTGGTGAACGACATCGCCAACCACAAGCTCGACAACGGCCTGATCGAGGACACCGCCCGCCGCATCGCCCGCGCCCGCGTCTCCGCCGAGGGTCAGGAAGGCGTCCGCGCCTTCCTCGACAAGCGCAAGCCGTCCTGGACGCAGTAGGGGCCTCGGTCGGTTCATCACAACGAACACAACGAGGCACAACGGACACGGCGGGTGCAGAGCGCGAAGCTGATAACGCGCTCCGCCAAGTAGATTCTTTCGCACGCCTAAGGCGTGCAATCAGAGCATCGCCCGCGAGACACTGACAGCGGCCACGACCTCACTCCCGTCGTGTTCGTTGTGCCTCGTTGTGTTCGTTGTGATGAACCCCTCTCACCCCTCCCACAACCGGACCCTTTCCGACACCCGATCCCCGCACTAGAACCGCCCCATGTTCAAATCCGTCCTGGTCGCCAATCGCGGCGAGATCGCCTGCCGCGTCTTCCGTACCGCCCGCGCCATGGGCATCCGCACGATCGCGGTCTATTCCGAGGCCGACGCCGACGCCCTGCATGTGCGCGAGGCGGACGAGGCCGTGCTGATCGGCCCCGCCGCCGCCCGCGAATCCTATCTGGTCGCCGAAAAGGTCCTGCAGGCCGCGAAGGATACGGGCGCCGAGGCCATCCACCCCGGCTACGGCTTCCTGTCCGAGAACGCCGACTTCGCCGAGGCCGTGGCCGCCGCCGGCATCATCTGGATCGGACCGAAGCCGGATTCGATCCGCGCCATGGGCCTGAAGGACGCCGCCAAGAAGCTGATGATCGAGGCCGGCGTGCCGGTCACGCCCGGCTATCAGGGCGAGGACCAGTCGATCGAGACCCTCACCGCCGAAGCCGCCCGCATCGGCTATCCGGTGCTGATCAAGGCCGTCGCCGGCGGCGGCGGCAAGGGCATGAAGCTGGTCGAGAAGGCCGAGCACTTCGCCGCCGGCCTCGCCTCCGCCCAGCGCGAGGGCCAGTCCTCCTTCGGCGACCCGCGCGTCCTGATCGAGAGCTACATCACCCGCCCGCGCCACATCGAGGTGCAGGTCTTCGGCGACAGCCACGGCACGGTGGTCCACCTGAACGAGCGCGACTGCTCGCTGCAGCGCCGGCACCAGAAGGTCATCGAGGAGGCCCCGGCCCCCGGCATGGACCAGGCCACCCGCGATGCCGTCACCGCCGCCGCCGTCCGCGCCGCAAAGGCCGTGAACTATCAGGGCGCCGGCACCATCGAGTTCATCGCCGACGCCTCCGACGGGCTGAAGGCCGACCGCATCTGGTTCATGGAGATGAACACCCGGCTGCAGGTCGAACACCCGGTCACCGAGGCCATCACCGGCGTCGATCTCGTCGAATGGCAGTTCCGCGTCGCCGCCGGCGAGCCCATCCCGCTGAAGCAGGACGAGATCGGCATCGGCGGCTGGGCCATGGAAGCCCGCCTCTACGCCGAGGACCCCGCCAACGGCTTCCTGCCCAGCATCGGCAAGCTGGAGCACATCCGTCTGCCCGAGGACATCCGCGTCGACACTGGCGTGACCTGGGACAGCGAGGTCAGCCAGTTCTACGATCCGATGATCGCCAAGCTGATCGTCCATGCCGACACCCGCGAGGAAGCGGCCGCGAAGCTGGCCGAGGCCTGCGGCGAGGTCGAGGTCTGGCCCGTCCGCGCCAATGCCGGCTTCCTGAAGCGCTGCCTCGAACATCCCCGTTTCGTCGCCGGCGATGTCGACACCGCCTTCATCGCCGCCGAGGAGGCCGTCCTGACCGCTTCCGCGCCCGCGCCGGAGGTGCAGGTCGCCGCCCTCGCCGTGCTCGCCTCGGACGCCCACCACGCCGAGGAATGGGAGCGCAGCGACCAGCGCCGCCGCTTCCAGGACCCGTGGTCGCCGACCGTCGGCGGCCTGTATGGCTTCCGCTCCAACGGCGGCGTGCCCGCGACCCAACGTGGCCGCCTGAACGGCGCTGTCATCGAGGGCCGCGCCGCGCCCGGCGACCACGGCAGCTTCTGGACCGTCGACGTCGGAGATTTCCGCAGCGGCGCCTATGTCCTGACCGGCGGAGTGAGCCTCTTCAAGGACGGCGCCCGCGATCTGGAGATCGGCCGGGTGACCGACGAACCTGTCGTCTTCTTCGGCGGCGAAGCCTGGTCCTTCGAGCCGGTAATCCATCGTCCCGGCGCCGGCGACGGCGGCGCGGCCTCCGACGGCTCCCTGCGCGCGCCCATGCCCGGAAAGATCGTCGCCGCCCCCGCCTCGCCCGGCGACGCCGTGGCCAAGGGCGCAACCATCGTGGTGCTTGAAGCGATGAAGATGGAACATGCCCTGACCGCCCCGTTCGACGGCGTGGTCGAAAGCGTCGGCGTTCAGGTCGGCGAACAGGTCGGCGAAGGCACTGTCCTCGCCGTCGTCAAACCCGCCGGAGACGCCTGATGTCCTTCCTCGCCACCCTTGCCGCCGCCGCGACTCTCGCCGCGCCGCAAGCCGCCCCCGCAGCCATCACGCCCCAGGAAACCGCCGACCTGCAATGCCTGGCCATGTCGATGGTCATTGGCGGCATGTCCGACGACGAGAGCGTCAAGACCGGCCTGATGGCCGCCTCGATGTTCTATCTCGGTCGTCTCGAAGGCCGGAACCCGAACGTCGTCTGGCTCGACCGTCTCGGCCAGTACCTGCAGTCGGCCCAGACCGCAGAACTGGAGGCCCAGAGCCAGCGCTGCGGGACCGAGATCGCCGAGTTCGGCGGCCGCATCCAGCAGTGGAGCACCCGTATGGCGGCCGCGAACGCGCCGGCCGCGCCGGCGACCGGAAACTGAGGCTCAGCCCAGTCCGACGCCGCCGATCGGGGTGGTGACCTGCGGGTCGCTGAAGGTCACCACCAGCGGCAACCCGCGATGGATGGCGGCCTTCACCTCGGGAACCTGCAGGGACGCGCGATGCGCCGCCTCGTCGGTCCAGACCTCAGTAACCCAGACGGTGTCAGCGTCCGCGGGGTCGTGGGCGACGACATAGCTGAGGCACCCCGGCAACCTGCCCAGTCCCTCCAGCAGGATGGACGTCAGTTCGTCCCTCTTGCCGGGCAGGGTCGTCATCTTTCCGATCAGGCCGTACATCGCCAGGCGTTCCGTCTGTGCGCCGGGCCTCCCGGCATCCGGGACCGGTCGCATTCGCTTCGCCCCGTCCTTACCCTATATCCAGCTCCCCGTCGCCGACCGTCCGCCCATGACCCTGAACCTGATCAAGCTTTGCGTCGGCGTGTCCGAGGTCGAGACGCTCGAGCGCAACGCCGCCCGCAGCGACTGGCGCGTCGTGCACACCCGCATGACGCCCAAACGGGTGACGGAGCTTGAGGACGGCGGTTCGCTCTACTGGGTCATCAAGGGCTCGGTCGCCTGTCGTCAGAGCATACTGGACATCACGACCGTGGGCGAAGGCGCCGCCAGCCGCTGCGAGATCAAGCTGGCCCCGGAGGTCATCCGCACCGCCCCTCTCGCCCGCCGTCCGTTCCAGGGCTGGCGCTACCTCGACGGCAAGGACGCCCCCGCGGACCTGACCTCCCTCGACCCCACCGACCTCCCCGACGACCTCGCGCGCGAACTGCGCGAGCTGGGAGCCTGGTAGGGGCTAGGTTCTAGGGGCTAGGTGTTAGGGATTGATACAGTTAACTGCGGCTCAGCTAAGGTCTGGCCTCTATCCTCGGCCCCGACTTCCTAGCCCCTAGTACCTAGCCCCTAGCCCCTAGTACCTAGCCCCTAGCCCCTAATCCCTCCATGCCCCCCCGTTCCGACCGCCTCGAAGACGCGCTGCACCGGATCTTCGAGGGCGGCCGCAACACGCCGGCCAGCTGGTTCGCCCTGACGGGCGGCGAGACCCTGTTCGCCGAGCACGATCCCGCCGACACCCTCTATCTGCTGCGCTCGGGCCGTCTGGGCGTCTTCCGTCGCGAGCCCGGCGATCAGCCCGCCCAGTTCGTCGGCGTCATTCGCCCCGGAGAACCCGCCGGCGAGATGGCCATGCTGGCCGGCAGCCCGCACACCGCCGACGTCGTCGCCCTGCGCGATTCCGAAGTGCTGGCCCTGCCCCGCGACGCCTTCTTCGAGGCCGCCCGGACGGAGCCGGACCTGATGGTCGAGCTGTCGCGCCTGATGATCCAGCGCGCCCGCGATCGCCGCTCGGGCGGCAGCGACCCCAGCGTCTTCGGCTTCCTCTCGGCCCGGCCCCGACCCATCCGCGCCTTCGTCGAGCGCGTCGCCGCGGCGATCGAGGCGGACGGCTACAGCTGCCAGGTCATCGACCAGTCCGCCCTCTCCTCCGCCGCCGAGTGGTTCAGCCGCGTCGAGGACAACCACGATTTCGTCCTCTACGTCGCCGAGATGGACGAACCGGCCTGGGCCACCCTGTGTGCGCGTCAGGTGGATCGGCTGTTCGTGGTCGGCCAGTGCCTGCTGGCCCCGCCCAACCGACCCATGCCGCACGCCGGCGTGCTCGACGCCCGGCGGCGCACCGACCTGATCCTGCTGCGTGATCCGCGCATGGCCCGGCCAGCCAACACCGGCGTCTGGCTGGACGCCATCCAGCCGGGCCGCTGGTTCCAGGCCATGGAGGGCGATCAGGCCGACGCCGACCGCATCGCCCGCGTCATCGCCGGCTCGGCCGTCGGCGTGGTCATGTCGGGCGGCGGTGCGCGCGCCTATTCCCACATCGGCGCCCTGCGCGCCCTGACCGAGGCCGGCGTTCCCATCGACTTCGTCGGCGGCGCCTCCATGGGCGCGGTGGTCGCCGCAGGCCCGGCGCTGGGCTGGACGCAGGAAGAACTGGAAGAGCGCATTACCCGCTCCTTCGTCGACAGCGACCCGCTCAGCGACATCACCTTCCCCATGCTGGCCATGACCCGCGCGAAGAAGGTCGAGCGCCTGCTGGAGGCGGCCTATGGCGAGGTGGACCTGGCCGACCTCGTCCGCCCCTTCTTCGCCGTCTCCACCAATCTGACCGCCGGCCGGATCGAGGTGCACCGCCGGGGCCTGATGCGCCGCGCGATGCGCGCCTCCATCGCCATTCCGGGCCTTCTGCCGCCCATCGTCATCGACCGGCAGGTGCTGGTGGACGGAGCCGTGCTGAACAACCTGCCGACCGAGACCATGCGCCAGATGACCTCGGGCCCGATGATCGGCATCGACATGTCCCAGGCCCGCGGCGTGGATCCCGAGCTGATCCAGCATCCGCCGTCGATCTGGCGCATGCTGGCCACCGGCGCCTGGCGTCGCGGCCCACCCATCGTCTCCATCATGATGCGCGCCGCCACCCTGACGACCGACGCCGAGATCGAGCGCTCGCGCACCGTCAGCGACATCCTCGTCCAGCCCACGCCCGACGGCGTCGATATCCGCGACTGGAAAGCCTACGGCCCCGCCGTCGACGCCGGCTATCGCGCCATGAAGGCCGAGCTGGAGGCGCTGGACGGGCCCGTTACCGGCCTGCGCCGCCGTCGCTCGGTCAACGACGTCGCGCCATCAGGAACAGACGCGGGAACGGCAGCAGGGTCACCCCGTCCGCCCGCCTCGGGAAAGCCCGAGAAAGCGCGTCGCCGAGCGCCGAAAGATACGCCGTCCGCATAGCCGGATCGTCCGCCAGAGCGGTCAGATGGGGCCGCAGCGCCGTCCCCTTCATCCATTCCAGCACCGCATCCTCGCCCGTCAGGGCGTGCAGATAGGTCGTGGACCAGACATCCACCTCGGCGCACGCCTCGGCCAGAACCCCGTAATAGGCGTCGGGCGACAGCAGGGCCTGGATCGTCTCCCGATCCGACAGCCGCTCCGCCCACGGCCCCTCGGCCGCCACCGCGCGCATGGTTCGATGATGCAGCGTCTCCCACGCCAGCGGCATCTGCACGGCGATGACCCCGCCCGGAGCCAGCGTCCCCGTCAGCCGCCGCAGCAGCCCCTCATGATCCGGCAGCCATTGCAGGGAGGCATTGGCCAGAATCAGGTCCGCCGGCCGCTCGGGCGTCCAGCTGGCGATATCGCCCAGCACCCAGTCGACATCCGCGCCCAGCCCCCACGCCTGCTCCAGCATGGAGGCGCTGCTATCCATCCCATGAACCGTCGCCCCCGGATGCCGCCGCTTCAGCAGCGCCGCATGCTGTCCGGTCCCGCATCCCAGATCCCAGATCTCCCGCGGCTCCAGATCGTCCGGCACATGCACCAGCAGATCCAGCGCCGCCCGATCCCGCTGCGCCTCGAACCGATTGTACTGTGTGGGGTCCCAGACGGGCTGTGTGCTGCTCATGCGAGCGAGCTTACGCCTCCTGAGGCGGCGCGGGGCAAGTGATTGGTGGTTCGTGGTTCGCTGGGGCGCCGCACACGCCTCAGCTCGAATGGCGGGAGCCAACGGACAGGCCGGCAACCACTAATCACTAATCACTAGCCACTTCCCGCACACCGGCGGAAAGCGTTCGCTCACGATCATCGAAGGAAGGCGACCTGTGGACGTCGCGTCTCGCGTGGACGGGGATGGTACAGCCTCTCAGGATTGAACTGAGGACCTCCGGCTCCACAAACCGGCGCTCTAACCAGCTGAGCTAAGGCTGCACATATCCGCGCGAGCGGCGTCTTTAGCCGCGTCGGATCGGAGGATCAAGCGGGAAAGCGAGGGATGAGGTTCGAGGGTCGAGGGTCGCGGTCCGCCTCGAAATCTTTGTCGCCGAAGACAAGGCCAGACGCCGGACACGCCTCGCCCCTCGCCCCTCGACCCTCGCCCCTCAATCACCAGCCCCGGCTCTCGATATACTGCTCCAGCGCCGCGATACGGGTCGTGTCCGACGGGTGGGTCGAGGCGAACTCGGGGTTCGAGCCCTGACGCTGGCCCTGCATCAGCCGCCACAGGGCGATCGATTCCCGCGGCGCGAAGCCGGCGCGCTGCATGTAGTCGACGCCCAGCCGGTCGGCCTCCAGCTCGTCCCGGCGCGAGAAAGGCAGCAGGACGCCCAGTTGCGCGCCCAGACCGCCGATTGCCCCTGCCGCCTGGGCATAGTCGCCGGCCGCGCCCTGCACGCCGCTCAGAACCAGTCCGGTCGCCGCGCTGGTGGAATAGCGCTCGGCGGCGTGGCGGGCGGTCACATGGCCGACCTCATGACCCAGCACGGCCGCCAGCTGATCGTCATTGCGCACGAGGCCCAGCAGGCCCGTCGTCACCCCGATCTTGCCGGACGGCAGGACGAAGGCGTTCGGACTCTCGTTGACGAAGACCGCATACTCCCAGCGTCGGTCGGTCAGGCCCGCGGCCTGCACAATCCGGTCGCCCACGCGCCGGATCCGGGCATTGGCGGCGGCGTCCGACGATGTCCGCTGCGTCCGCAGCGTCTCGGCCCAGGCGGCGTCCGCCTGTTGGATCAGGGCGCTGTCGTCGACGATCAGGAACTGGTTGCGGCCCAGGCTCTCGTTGTAGGCGCAGGCGGAAAGCGCGGCGCCGGCGAGCAGAAGGCCAGCGAGAAGCGAATGTTTCATGATGGGGCTCCGGGTTCCTGATCAGCTTGACCGCTGATAACGCGGCTCGCGCCCGCTCGCTCCCGACCTCCCGACTTTTCCACCCGCACCAAAGAAAAAGCCCCGGAGGTTTCCCTCCGGGGCTCATTCCTTGCGGTCCGTCCGATCAGTCGCCGAGGGCGAAGCGGACGGTGTAGACGACCCGGGCGCCTTCGGCGGCGCCGTCGACGGTCCGCGGGGAAACCCGCGAGCGACGAGCGGCGGCCAGAGCGGCCTGGCCGAAGCCGGCGCCGGCCGGATCTTCCGAGACGACCGAGCAGTTCGTCAGGCTGCCGTTCGGCTGAACGGTGCAGCTGACCTGAACCCGGCCCGACTCGATACCGCGGCTCTGGGCGCGTTCCGGATATTCCGGCGGCACCTGGCGAGCCCAGCTCGGGTTGTTGATCACCGACGGGCGCGGCGGAGCGGGAGGAGCCGGCGGCGGCGGCGGTCCGGGGACCACGACCGGCGGACCGGAATACTCCACACGCTCTTCCTTCGGCGTCGGCGCAATATTGACCGGCGGCGGAGGCGTGACCGTGGTGACCGGAGCCGGAACGCGCACCTGCAGCTTGGGCGGCGGGGGCGTGTCGGTCGGCGGCGGAGGCGGCGGAGGCGGCGGGGGCGGCGGGATCGGCTCGATGATCTCCACCTCGACCGCGTTGTCCGAGTACGTGCGCTGCTCGATCTCGAAACGAGCCTTCATGAAGTAGAAGGCCAGGATCGCGAAGACCAGCGACACCACCGCGAGACTGGCGATCACGACACCGGTCGGGATCTTGGTCTTGGGCGGGTCGTACCGTGAGCGGTGATATTCAACGTCTGTCATGATCTCACCGTCCTATTGCGTCGACGTGTCTTCGCCGACCAGGGCCACGGAATAGAAGCCGTTGTCCTGGAGCGAGTTCATGACCTGCATGAAGTCACCGTAGCGGGTCTGCTGGTCAGCACGGATGAAGATCCGCTCATCGGCCGGATTACGGCGGCCGATCTGACCCGACAGTTCCGTTCCCACCGAGCTGATGTCCACCGGGAAGTCGCCGATATAGGCCCGACCATCATTCTGGATCGAGACATAGATCGGCACCGGCGGGTTTTCCTGCGGCGGTGCGACAGCACGCGGAAGCTTGACCTCCACCGACACGGTGGCGAGCGGAGCCGCCACCATGAAGATGATGAGCAGAACCAGCATGATATCAACGAAAGGCGTGACGTTGATTTCCGAGTTCTGCTCGATGGCGTACTTGCCGCCGCCGCCAGTCGAGAGTTTGGCGGCCATCCGGGTTACGCCCCCTTGTCGAGGTTACGCGAGATCGCGTTCATCAGCTCGGCGTTGAAGCCGTCCGAACGGGTGCCGTAGGCCGCGATGCGCGTGTTGAAGTAGTTGAAGAAGATAACCGCAGGGATAGCGGCGAACAGACCGATACCCGTAGCCAGCAGGGCCTCGGCGATACCCGGGGCGACGACGGCCAGGTTGGTCGTGTTGGTGTTCGCGATACCGATGAACGAGCGCATGATGCCGTAAACGGTACCGAACAGACCGATGAACGGACCGGTCGAACCGACCGAGGCCAGGAACTGCTGGCCGCCCGAGAGGCGCTTGGCCAGGCCCGACTGAACGGCGGCCACGGCGGTCTGGGCGCGGTACAGCGCCGAGTCAGCGTGCTCACCGGTCACCGACAGGCCAGCCTGACGCGACAGTTCGATTTCGTCGGTCGCCGCAGCGGCCATGTCGGCCAGCGGGTTGCCTTCGAACTCGTCCGAGGTCGCAACCTTGCGCATGTCCGCGATGGTGCGGGTGCCGCGGAAGGCTTCCAGGAAGTTGTCGGTCTTGCGGTTCAGCGAGCCGAACTCGAACAGCTTGATCAGCAGCAGGGTCCACGAGAAGACCGAGGCCAGAACCAGGCCGATCATGACGACCTTAACGACGATGTCCGCGTCCATGAACATGGTCGAGACGGTCAGTTCGCCGTGGTGATCGCCGCCGACCTGGGCGGGTTCAGCAGCGGCGTCGGCGGCCGGGGCGGCGGCGTCAGCGGCGGGGGCCGGAGCAGCAGCGGCGTCAGCCGGGGCGGCGGCGGTCGTAGCCGGAGCGGCCGGAGCGGCGGCATCCTGGGCAAGGACCGGCGTACCAGCCATCAGGACGGCAGCGCCGGCCATGGCCAGGAGGATGTTGGTCTTCTTGATATCGAGCATAATTCGCCAGTTCCTGCTTTTTGGTCTGACAGTGGAACCCTAGAGGACCGGAGCTGTCGGGCGCCGACCCTCGATGAAATGTTCGTCCGCTACACCGGGGTTCTGGGAACCCTGTGCAGCGAAACGCCTCCTGACGCTTCCGGTTGCCAAAGCCACCGGGGCGGTTCGATGCACTTGAGGAAACCGTTTTCCTCACCCACATCGACCGCTCGTTAAAGAAAGCGGTCAAGCTCCTTTGGCGAACACGTACCAGAGCGTCAAGTGCGCAACGGCGCTTTTCCCCCCGAGGGAGAACAAGCGCGTTCAATCCCGAGGATTCCGGTCGAAAGCGACATTTTCATGATACCCGAACGCCACCTTGCGGTGACGGATAGAGGGCGATGGTGCCTGGGGGCGGATTCGAACCACCGACACGCGGATTTTCAATCCGCTGCTCTACCAACTGAGCTACCCAGGCAAGCGCCCCGCCTCGCGGGAGCGGCGTCTATAGGCGAGCCGGATTTGCCTGTCCAGCGCCCAATTCAGTCTTCTTCGCGCTCCGGCGTCGGGGGCTCGTCATTGCCGCCCGGTATGACGTAGCCGCCCGTGAACCAGCGCTGCAGGTCCACATCGGCGCAACGCTTCGAGCAGAACGGCTTGTACTTCGGATCCGCCTCGTTCTGACGGCAGATGGGACAGGTCGCCATGGGCTATTCCTCGATCTCGATCGCCGCGCGCGGCCCCAGCCGGGCGACCAGCGGAGCCGCCAGGGCAGCCACGTCCGCCGGGCATCGCTCCACGATCCGCGGCGACGCCGTGTCGGAAAGCAGCGCGTGACGCAGCCCGCGGACCACATCCTGCGCCCGATGCGCGACCATCCGCCGCCCGTCCGCGCCGGTGAAAATCTCCTCCAGCGGCGTCCGCCGCCACGGCAGGGCCAGTTGCAGCACTCCGAACCGGTTGATCGGCCCGAAGGAAGCTTGCTTGCCGAACGCCGCCTTCGCCGCCGCCAGAATCGGCGCGCCGTCCAGATTCGTCCCGATCAGATCGATCGCGACCAGCCCGCCCCAGCGTTTCAGCCCGATCAACCGCGCCGCCTGCTGAAGTCCCTGCCGGTTCGCCCGGTCCCGCGCCTTCATGCCCGTGACCACGCCCTGAACGGCGGCGAAGTCCAGATCGACGGTCACCATCGCCCGGGTCCGCTCGACCATCAGGTCCAGCCCGGTGTCCCGGAACACTTCGCCCGGGAAGCCCGCGTCCTCTTCGGCGTCCCAGCTGGCCTGGATCGCCTCCAGCCCCGTCACCGGCTCCACACCGGGCGCCAGAATCGCCAGCATCTCCTTCACCCCCGGTCCCGGCGACAGCAGGCGCGGCGCCCCCTGCCCGGGCCCGACCAGCTTCAGCGCCGGCCCCTTGCCCCGCCTTGGCTCGGCGACGACCTCGACCTCGATCTTGTCCCCGACCGCGGCCTTCCCCTCGCCCTTCAGCGGCAGGAAGCCGAACCCCGCGACGCCCGGATCGACGGCCAGATCGACGAACGCCCCCTTCAGCGTCGGCTCCACCGAAGCCACGCGCCCGACCGACCTCGCGCCCAGCCGGTACGGCTGCACGTCGTCCTCGCGCTCGATCAGCAGATGTTCGAACCGGCCGTCCCGCATGACGACGCCGCGAATCTCGCCCGGCGTCTCGTCCAGGAAGACCTCGACGGTCACGGCCTGTAGCCCGCGCCGGTCAGCAGGTTCACGCTTTCATACAGGGGCAGGCCCATCACGGCCGGATAACTGCCCACCAGCCGGGTCACGAAGGCCCCGGCCCGGCCCTGGATGCCATAGCCCCCGGCCTTGCCCTTCCACTCGCCCGAGGCGACGTAGGTTTCGATCTCGGCGTCGGACAGGACCTTGAATGTCACCCGGGTCTCCACGACCCGATGGCGCACCTGACCGCCCGCGGCCACGGCGACGCCGGTATAGACGCGGTGTCCCCGGCCCGAGAGCAGCTTGAGGAATCGCACCGCCTCGGCCTCGTCGGCGGCCTTCTCGAGGAAGCGCCGGCCCACCGACACCACCGTATCGGCCGCCAGCACTACGGCGTCCGGCGCGCGTTCGGCCACGACACCCGCCTTGCCGATGGCCAGCCGTGCGGCCAGCCGCGGCGGCGTCTCGCCCTTCAGCGGGGTCTCGTCGATATCGGCGGGTTCGATTCGGTCGGGCGTGATCCCGACCAGCGCCAGCAGTTCCACGCGGCGCGGGCTGGCCGAAGCCAGCACAAGTTCAGGACGCGACAACGCGCGCGCCCTTACTTGAAGCGGTAGGTGATGCGACCCTTGGTCAGATCGTACGGCGTCATCTCGACCAGCACCTTGTCGCCGGCCAGCACGCGGATGCGGTTCTTGCGCATCTTGCCCGCGGTGTGGGCGATGATCTCGTGGTCGTTCTCGAGCGTCACGCGGAACGTCGCGTTCGGCAGCAGTTCGCTGACGACGCCGGGAAACTCGAGCAGTTCTTCCTTAGCCATGCGGCCTCTCACGCCCGGTGAATACAGGTAGACGACGCGCGCCGGGCGGCAGCGCACGCCGAAGGTGCGGCCATATGCATGAAAACGCGCCGTTAGTCGAGGCGTCGGCCGCTGCGCGGCCAGCAAGTGGCTAGTGGCTAGTGATTAGTGGCTGGTGGGAGACTGGTCGAACCGTCGCGGCCCGCTGGAGCAAATCCGGGGCTCCGACACTAACCACTAGCCACTAGTCACTCCGGCGCGTCAGCGCCGGTACAACGCCGTCACCAGCGTGAACAACCGCCGCGCCGTCTCGTGGTCGATGTCGATCTTGCCCTCGAGGCGCGACTTCAGCAGTTCGGCACCTTCGTTGTGCAGACCGCGGCGGCCCATGTCGACCGCCTCGATCTTGCCCACGTCGGTCCCGCGCAGCACCTCGTAATAGCTGTCGCAGATATCGATGTAGTCCTTGATCACCTTGTTCAGCGGCGACATCGACAGGCCGTGGGCCTTGTTGAAGCCGGGCCCGGCGATGTCGAACACCAGCCGGCCGTCCTGCGACGACATCTTCAGCGCATACGGCCCGCCCTCGGCCCCCGCGGGCTGGAAGGCGTTCTTCTCTACAATGTCGAAGATGGCCACCCGGCGCTCGTGCTCGATCTCCGCCGACGACGCCGGCAGGCTGGCCGCATCCAGCTCGATCGAGGTCAGCCTGTGCTCGCTCACGCGGGCGTGCTCCCGTCTTCCAGATGGGTCGGCGCGATCCGGGCCGGCCAGCGCTCCGACAGGTCGGTCAGCACCGCGTCCAGGCATTCCACGTCGATCCGCAGGTCGCCGCCGCCGGCGAACATCATGATCACCCGCCCGCCCGGCGCCTCGCCGTCCTCGAAATGCATGGCCAGCAGCTCCAGCGCATTCTCCGGCCCCCGCGGCAGGTGGCGGCTCTTCACCGCACTGACGTCGCCGAACTGCATCGCCGCCATCACGCGCGTCCCGCCGCATTCCCAGCAGAACCGGCTCAGCGTCAGGGTCACCCGGCGCGCGCCCGGCTCCCAGACGATATCCACCGGACGCAGGATCGCGTCCTGCAGCGCCGCGGACATGATGCTCAGGTCGTCGGCGTCCTCGGCCAGCAGGCGCAGGGGTTCGACCGGCAGTTTGACCGCCGTCTCCTCCATCGCGCCCGTGACGTCAGTGCTCATCCGCCTCGCCCTTGATCCGCCGGATGTTCGCGCCGCACGCGCCCAGCTTCTCTTCCAAACGCTCGAAACCGCGATCCAGATGATAGACCCGGCCGACCGTCGTCTCACCTTCGGCCACAAGACCGGCGATGACCAGACTGACCGAGGCCCGCAGGTCGGTCGCCATCACCTGGGCTCCGCGCAGGGATTCGACGCCCTTCACCACCGCCTCGCCGGCGTGGACGTGGATGTCCGCCCCCAGCCGCGCCAGCTCCGGCGCGTGCATGAAGCGGTTCTCGAAGATGGTCTCGCGGATGGTGCTGTCGCCCTCGGCCGTCGTCATCAGCGTCATGAATTGCGCCTGCAGGTCCGTGGCGAAGCCCGGATAGACCTCGGTCTCCAGATCCACCGCCTTCAGCCGCTGCTTCGGATCGCGCTTGACGATCACCCCGTCGTCGGTCGGCGTCACCTCGACGCCCGCCGCGACCATTTTTTCGGTCAGGGCGGTCATCAGTTCGGCCCGCGCCTTGGTCAGCCGCACCTCGCCCCCGGCCATCGCGGCCGCCACGGCATAGGAGCCCATCTCGATCCGGTCCGGAATCACCGACCAGGTCGCGCCGCCCAGCGTCGGCACGCCAGTGATGGTCAGCACATCGGTGTCCACGCCCTCGATCTTTGCGCCCATCGCCATCAGGCAGCGGGCCAGGTCGCCGATCTCCGGCTCCCGCGCGGCTTTCCTCAGCACCGTGGTTCCAGTGGCCATGACCGCCGCCAGCAGGGCATGCTCGGTCGCCCCGACCGAGACGAACGGAAACTCGATCTCAGCACCCTGCAGCCCCCTGGGCGCGCGGGCGGTGACATAGCCCTCCTCCAGCTCGATCTCGGCGCCCAGCGCCGTCATCGCCTGCAGGTGCAGATCCACCGGACGCGCGCCGATGGTGCAGCCGCCCGGCAGCGAGACCTTGGCCTCGCCCGTGCGGGCCAGCAGCGGCCCCAGCACATTGAAGCTGGCCCGCATCTGCCGCACCAGATCATAGGGCGCGAAGGTCGAGCGGATCTGCCGGCCGTCGAACAGGGTCTCCTGTCCGTCCGCCCCGTCGCGCTCGGTCACCTCGACGCCCAGTTCGCGCAGCAGCCGGCCCAGGAATTTCGTATCCGCCAGTCGCGGCATGTTGGTCAGCAGCAACGGCTGGTCCGTCAGGATCGACGCCGCCATCAGCTTGAGTGCGGAATTCTTGGCGCCGCTGACCGGAATCGAACCGTTCAGGGTGGCGCCGCCGGTGATGGCGATGCTGTCCATGTCGTCTCTTGCAGGCCGCTGCGAGAGGCAGAGGCGGATCGGCTATCTAGCGCGGTCGGGGGCGCCTGTGAAAGGTCGGCCGTTATGTCGGCCCGATGACTTTCAGTTGCTCGGTCTTGCAGGCTTGGCCGCGACCTTGCGGCGGCGCAGGTTGGCCCGCAGCGACTGGGCCAACCTCAGCGCCTTCTCGGCCTTGGCCTTCGCCGCAGCGGTCTCCGGCGCAGCCGGCGGAGGGGTCTCGGCGGGGCCTTGAGCGTCGGCGTCAGTGATTTCGGGCTTGGCCATGAATCGATCAGAGCCCGCGCCGCGCCGCGACGCAAGGCCCGGGCGGGGTTAACGCCGGCTTGTCCACCGTCGCATTCCGATGGTCTTCAAACTTTTCGGAAATCAGGGCTTCCCCCCCGCCGCGACACTGGCTATAGGGCCGCTTCCTCAGTTTTCGCCGCCGTAGCTCAGTGGTAGAGCGCATCCTTGGTAAGGCTGAGGTCGGCAGTTCAATCCTGCCCGGCGGCACCACCACAAAGCAAAGGCCCGGTCGAAAGACCGGGCCTTTGTCGTTTCGGCATCAGCGCCACCCCGCCTCCCGCGCGGCCCGCTCCTGCGTCGGATCCAGCGCCGGCTCGGCCATGGCGCCATCGACCGCGGCCAGAATCGCCGCCGGGGTCTCGCTGGAGGCCATGCGGATCTCGCCGCCCGCCGGGCCGCTGCGGGCCAGCGCCTCGATCCGCCAGGCGCCGCCGTCGCGGCAGGCGAGGCCGGCCATGCCTGCGCCCGCGTGATCGAAGGTCCGGCACCAGCGCTGCTGGCCGTCCCGAAACGTCAGGCCCACCGCGCGGCCGTCGCCGTCCGGCCCGTCGGCGGCCAGTCCCGTGTCCAGCACCCGCACCAGCGCGGCCTCCGCCACCACGCCGTCGCGCGTCACCAGATCGCCGCCCGACCCGCTCCCGCCCAGCGCCGGCCCCAACACCACGCCCGCCACGAAGCCGGCGACCGCCAGCCCCGCCCACAGCCCGGCCTTGCGCGGCGCGAACGCCTCGCCCAGCCACGCCCGCACGCCCGGCTTCGTTTCGACAGCGCCCTGCCCCGCGATCATCCGCGCCAGAGCCTCGTCCCGCGCATCCACGGCCGCCGGGAAGGCCGCCCGCGCCGCGTCGCGCAGCGACCGCATCGCCGCCAGCCGCCCCGCCAGCGCCAGGTCGCCCGCCACGTCGGCGTCCAGCCGTGCGCTCTCATCGGCGGTCATCTCGCCGTCGACCCGGCGCATCAGCGCCTCGTCGGTCCAGTTCGTCACCGTCATCCTGTCACTCCCTGGGCGGCCAGGGTCTCGATCAGACTCTGGCGCCCCCGCACGAGGCGGCTCGTCAATGTTCCCGCCGGCACGCCCATCACCCCCGCCGCCTCGGCGTAGGAGAGGCCGTCGATCAGCACCAGCGCCACCGCCAGCCTCTGGTCGTCCGGCAGCGCCCGGATCGCCTCCTGTACGGCCAGCGCGTCGGCCCTCAGGGCTTCGCCGGCAAACGCCGGATCGGCCACGCGCACGTCGTCCTCGCTCTCGGGCGACACCACCTTCGCCCATCGCTGCAAGGAGCGGCCCTCGTCGATCGCCAGCCGTCTCATGATGGTGAAGGCCCAGCTGTCGAGCCGGGTCCCTGTCCGGAACTGTCGCCGCTGCGCAAGCGCGCGCTCGACCGTCTGCTGGACGAGGTCCTGCGCATCCGCATCACGGGCCCGCAGAACCCGGGCAAGCCGGCGAAGGCGCGGCAGAAGCGCCACCAGCCCCGTCTGAAAT
This sequence comes from Brevundimonas sp., assembly GCA_016742215.1. GTDB lineage: Bacteria > Pseudomonadota > Alphaproteobacteria > Caulobacterales > Caulobacteraceae > Brevundimonas. The sequence goes on along the minus strand of JACVCC010000001.1, from coordinate 483,467 downwards.
TCGTCCAAGCGCGTTCCCCGGTCATACGGGATGAAACGATCCGGCCCGGACGTTTCATCCCTTGGCGGCAAGAAACAAGTCCGCCATGCCACAGAGGTCCGTAACGGAGACGCCGCCGTGTCGTTCAAACGCCCCCTGCTGATCGCGCTTCTGGCGATCCCGGCGCTGCTGGCCGGTCCGGCTGCGGCGCAGATCGCCCTGCCGTCGACGCCCAACCTGCCCCTGCCTCTCGAGCGCGGGACGCTGGAGCGCCTGCCCGGTCAGGTCCTCGACCGCGCCCTTCAGGCCCCGGCCGGTCTGCGCGACCTGATCCGGCGCTCGGACGGCGCCCTGCAGGCCGATCCGCAGGGCTGGCCTGTGGTCACGGGCGAGGTCGTCGCCGTCGGCCTGTCCGCCCGCGGCCGAGCCGCCGCGCTGGAGGCCGGCTTTACCATTCTGAGGGAGGATCGGCTGGATGCGCTGGACCTTTCGGTCGTCGTCCTGTCCCCGCCCCGCCGCCTGCGGCTGGACCGCGCCGTCGAGCGCCTGAGCCGGCTCGACCCGGATGCGGAGATCACCTTCAATCACGTCCACGGCCCCGCGGGCGTCGTCGTCGCCGCACCAACCACTGTCTCGCCCGCACCGCCCCTGCCGGCCGTCCAGTCCGGCGCCGCGCTGGGCCTGATCGACACCGGGGTGAACGAAACCCACCCCGCCCTCGCCTCGAGCCGCATCGTGCAGCAGGGCTTCGCCGGCCCCGCTCGCGCGGGCGCCCACGGCACGGCGGTCGCCTCCTTGATGGTCGGCCGCGCCGGAGCCTTCAGCGGCGCCGCCCCCGGCCGCGCCCTTCTGGTCGCCGACATCTATGGTCAGGACCGCGCCGGCGGCTCGGCCACCGTCCTGGCCCGCGCCCTCGCCTGGATGGTCGAGCAGCGCGCCGGCGTCGTGAACGTCAGCCTCGTCGGCCCGCGCAACGCCCTGATCGAGCGCGCCGTCGCCTCGGCGCGCGCGCGCGGCCTGACCCTGGTGGCCGCCGCCGGCAACGACGGCCCCGCCGCCGCGCCCCTGTTCCCCGCGTCCTATGAAGGCGTCATCGGCGTGGCGGCGGTGAGCGGCGCCAATCGCATCCTGCCGGAGTCCGCCCGCGGCCCGCAGATCGACCTCGTCGCTCCTGGCGCCGACATGGCCGCCGCCAATGTCTCCGGCGGCTATGTCTCCGTGCGCGGCAGCTCCTTCGCCGCCCCGATCGTCGCCGGCCTGATCGCGCGCGAGGGCTCGGTGCAGGCCGTCGCCCGCACCGCGCAGGACCTCGGCGCCCGCGGCCCGGACACCACCTTCGGCGGGGGCCTCGTCGGCGCCGACCTGCGCGTCGCTCCCGCCGCCGTCTCCGCCCGCGGCCGCATCGCCCGATAAAAAATCTCATTCGTCGGGATGAATCCCGAACGACCCGTCGTTGGACCGTGTGAGGGCGACATCGCCCGCAACACTCGGAGAGACGACCATGAAGAAGATCCTGATGACGGCGACCATCGCTGCGGGCCTGGCTCTGGCCGGCGCGTCGCAGGCGCAGGTTCTGGGCGGTTCGGGCGGTCTGACGGGCGGTCTGGGCGGCCAGGTCGGGGGACAACTCGGCGGCGGACAGCTTGGCGGCCAACTGGGCGGCTCAGGCTCGCTGACCGGCAATATCGGCTCCAGCGTCGACGGCTCGCGCATCCGCGGCGCCGCTGACCAGACCCTGAGCCGCGCGGAACGCCGCGCCGAACGGGCCCGCGCCCGCGCCGAGGCCGCCGCCGCCCGCAACCGCGACCGCGCCGCCATGGCCGCCGACCGCGCCCGCGGCACGGCTGCCGGCGTCGTGGACAGCGCCGCCTCCACCTCCCTGTCGGGTCAGGCCTCCGGTCAGGCCGGCGCCGAGGCGCAGGGCCCGCGCGGCCGCCGCACCGACGCCAACGCCGGCGTCAACGGCTCGGCCTCGGCCGACCGCAACGGCGCCTCGGTCTCCGCCGGCGTCGGCGCCGGAGCCAATTCCACCCCGCGCCGCGACGACTGATCCGACGCCGCGAGTTCACAGGAGAGGCCCGGTCTCAGGACCGGGCCTTTTCGCGCGGCCCCCTCGACGAACAAGGAATTACGCTTCAGGTTGTACTTCCGACAGGAAAGGACCGCCGATGAAAACCGCCCTCGCCATCGCCGCTATCGCCTTCGTGGGCCTCAGCGCCTGCGCCACGCCGGACTATCGCGCTGAAAGCGCCAATGACTGCCAGCGCACCGTCCGCTTCCGCGACGCGGACTGCGTGAACACCTTGAACCAGAACTACCGGGTCGGCGTCGTCGCCCGCCGCAACGCCGCCGTCGACCGCAGCCTGCGCTGACCGGGCCAGCGCCTTTTTCGGCGCCGGGCCTGCCTCCCATACTTCCGGAAAGGGAGACGCCATGATTGCGATACCGGTGCTGTGGCTTGCGCTCGCAAGCCTTCAGGACCCACAGGCCGAGGCTCCGCGGATCTGGGACGGTGAGGACGTCACCTTCGTGAGGCGCCCGACCCCCGAGTTCCCCGTCGATGCGCGCGCCAGTCGCGGCCAGGTGTCAATGGTCTGCACGGTCACGGCGCGTGGCCGTTTCCGGAACTGCGTCGTGGAGAGCGAGACCCCGCCTGGAAACGGCTTTGCGCGCGCGGCTATCGTCGCCGTGCAACGGGGCGCCCGGATCGAGATGACCCCGGACGGCCCGGCGGAAGGCGACCGCGTGCGATCCAGCATCGTCTTCTGGAACGGACGATAGGGCGCTTGGCGCGGCGGTCCGCTTCACCTCTCCATCCCCCCGGGAATGGAGAGGACAGATCGGCGCGTCAGCGACGATCAGGTGAGGGCGACGCGGCCGGATGTGATCAGAGCTCCGCCAACCACAGCCACCGTCGCCCTCACCTGATCGCTTCGCGGTCTGTCCTCTCCATCGCCTTGAAGGGGCGATGGAGAGGTGAGCCGTCCGGAAAGCTACTCCACCGCTGACGGCGTCGAGAGCGTGCCGATCGTCGGCGGGCCGCCCGGGCGGCGGATACGGCGTTCGTGTTCCCAGGCGCGGGCGCGGTCGCTGCCGCCGGGGAAGACATAGCCGCTGTCGTTGAACCAGTGCGGGGGCGGGTCGCCGGGGCCGTAGCCCCAGTCGCGATAGCCGTTCTCGCTCTGCTCATAGCTGAGGCCCAGCCAGCCGCGCTCGCCCAGGGGCACGGCGACCGCTGCGCCATAGTGGCGGAAGCCGCCGGTGCCTATGCCGGCGGTGAACTCGGTGTGGAGGCGACGCTCGGGGCCCGTCTCCGCCGAAGCGTCGAAGGGGCGGACGTCCGGGTTACGGGCGTCCAGCCAGCGGTCGATCTGCTGGCCGGTGGTCAGGCCGTGCGGGGCCGCCTCCTGCGTCGCGCCCGCCAGCGACGGGGCGTCGGGCGCAAAGGCCGGATCCAGATCGACGGGGGTGCGCGGCGCAGTGGCGACCACGCCGTCCGGTTCGCCGCCGGCCGGGCTGCCGACCAGCGCGACGGCCATGATCAGTGCGGTTGCCAGCATCATTCCACTCCGTAACCGTCACACCCTCGGGCGCGATTATGGCCGCATCAGGCCCGACCGTCACCCCGCCCCAGCGGATCCGGCAGGACCTCGCCCTCCGGCACGAACTCCAGCGCCACAGAATTGATGCAGTAGCGCAGGCCGGTCGGCGGCGGGCCGTCGGGGAAGACGTGGCCCTGATGGCTGTCGCAGCGCGCGCAGCGGGTCTCGACGCGCACCATCCCATAGCTGTCGTCGCGGACGGCATTCACATTGGCCTCGGCCACCGGCCGGGTGAAGCTGGGCCAGCCGGTGCCGCTCTCGAACTTGGTCCCGCTGCGGAACAGCGGCAAACCGCATTGGCGGCAGCAGAAGACCCCGGCGCGCTTCTCGCCCAGCAGTGTGCCGCAGAACGGCGCCTCTGTGCCGTGCGCCAGCAGGACGCGCTTCTCTTCCGGCGACAGGGCGTCCTCCAGCCGGGCGCGCTCCTCGTCGGTCGGCGGGGTCAGGTCGTAGGTCGGGATGTCGGTCATGCGGAGGAAATAGGCGCGCGGATCGGCTGGTTCCAGTGCGGGCCTAGTTGATCCCGTCGGGGCTGTCCGCCTCATCGGCCTCGATCCGGCGGGCCTCGCCGTCGCACTCCTTCGCATACTCACCCAGCTGGTCCAGCGCCATGGGATCGTCGGTGCCGGTCATCAGCCTGCGGGCCAGTTTCGCTTGCGATTTGAGATAGTCGGACTGGTCGTTCATCTGTCGGGTAACCGACAGTGGTCGATTCCCGTTCCAGCCTGTCGGCAATGAAAAAGGCCGGGCGATCGCTCGCCCGGCCTCATCATTTCGTCGGGCTCGACGGATCAGCCGCCGAACAGGGTGCCGACCCAGGTGCGGACGGCGGCTTCGTCAGCCGGGTTGCCGCGATAGGTCAGGCCGGCTTCCGGCGTATAGGGCTGGCCGCTGGCGCGGGTGCGCGAGGTCCAGGCCTTGTGGCCGTAGCTGAGGTCCGAATAGTTCGACGGCAGGCGGGTCACGGTCGGCTCGATGAAGATCGTGTCGGTGGCCGTGGTCGTGCCGGCGATGCGGACGTTCGGCAGGCGCGTCAGCAGGTCCAGGGTGTCCAGGCAGCCGCCCGAGCAGCCGGCGTCGACCAGAACGATCACCGGGCCCTGCACCGGGTTGGCGGCGCCCGTGTCCTCGGCCACGGCGCGGCCCGGCAGGGTGAAGGTCGTCTGGCCGGCGGCCAGGGCGGCGTCGAAGGCGGCGACGATTTCGCGGGTCTGCTCGATCACCGGCGCGGCTTCGGCGACGAAGCGCGGGTCGGCTTCCATCCGGCCCAGGGTCGCGGCGTACCAGTCGCGGTTGCCCTGGGTGGCGCGGTAGGTGACCTCGCCGGCGGCCGGCTGGCGGCTGACGGTGAACTCCGGCGTCCAGATGCGGTTGGCCATGGCGTAGCCGCGGGCGGTCGAGGTGTAGGCCGAGGTGCCGGCGGCGCCGCGCAGGTCCAGGACGAAGCCCTGCGAACCGCGGATGGTCGCGGCCTCGCTGGCCAACTGGGCGTTGAAGGCGTCCCAGCCCGCGTCGTCGGCGAACGAATGGACGTTCACCCAGGCGCGGCCGTTGACCGTCTCCACCGCCAGCGGCGTCGCGGTCGGCGTATAGACGGTGGCGCGGTAGGCGGCTTCCAGATCGCCGGCCACGACCGGCAGCGGCTTGATGTCGTAGGCGCGGGCGCGGCGGTTGTTCACCGAGAACTCGCAGGTCGACGGCAGGCCGCCCACGAACGGGTTGTTGCGGTTCCACAGCAGATAGGGCGCGGACTGCACGCGGCCGGCCTCGGTGGTCAGATCGCCTTCCCAGCGGTCCAGCTTCTCCATCGAGTATTCGGCGATCGGGGTCAGGTTGCACGACACCACGGCCGCGCCCACCGGCGGCGCGCCGCGCGTGCCCGGCTTGACGTAGGTCACGACATATTTGCCGTCGCGCCAGCCGGTGGTGAAGCCCGGCCAGCTGGTGGCGAAGAACGGCCCGCGGCCCTCGAAGGTCGGGCGCATCGAGATGTTCGAGTCGCGGAAGCCCGCGGCGTAGTAGCTCAGCAGATAGGCGTGGGCGTCGCCGCTGTTCACGCGGTTCACCATGCCCAGCGATTCCTGCAGGCCGGTGTCGATCCAGCCGCGGAAGCTCTGGCTGGCCGGGCTCTGCACGGCGGCGGCGGGGTGGTTGGCGGCCAGCTGGTCATGCGCGGATTGCAGATCCTGGCGGGCCAGCTCCCGGAAATCCTGGGCGGAGGCGGCGCTTGCGCCCAGCACTAGGGCGGCGGCGGCGACGGCGGTCAGTAGGCGGGTCATCAACTCTCGGGCTCCGGGGTCCGATAAAAAGGCGAAAGCGTTAAAGCGTATCGGCGCAGGCCTTGCCAACCCCCGCCGGACGCTCCCGCCCGTTTACTCGCCGTCGATCCCGGCATAATCGGGGCGACATGTTCTCCAAGATCCTCATCGCGAACCGGGGCGAGATCGCCGTCCGCATCATCAAGACCTGCCGCCGCATGGGCATCGCCACGGTCCAGGTCTATTCGGAAGCCGACGCCGGCTCGCTGGCGGTCGAGATGGCCGACGAGGCCGTCCTGATCGGCCCCGCCCCCGCCGCCCAGTCCTACCTGCTGGCGGATAAAATCGTCGAAGCCGTGCGACAGACCGGCGCGCAGGCCGTCCACCCCGGCTTCGGCTTCCTGTCCGAGAACGCCGGCTTCGCCAGACGGCTCAGGGACGAGGGCATCGCCTTCATCGGCCCGAATCCCGAGGCGATCGACGCCATGGGCGACAAAATTACTTCGAAGAAGTTCGCCGCCGAGGCCGGCGTCTCCACCGTGCCCGGCCACATGGGCCTGATCGACACGCCCGAGGAGGCCGTCAGGATCGCCGCAGGCATCGGCTACCCCGTCATGATCAAGGCCTCGGCCGGCGGCGGCGGCAAGGGCATCCGCGTCGCCCACTCCGACGCCGACATGGCCGAAGGATTTGCGGCGGTTAAGGCCGAGGCCATGGCCGCGTTCGGCGACGACCGGGTCTTCCTGGAGAAATTCATCGTCGACCCGCGCCACATCGAGATCCAGGTGCTGGGCGACAAGCACGGCAACGTCGTCCACCTGTTCGAGCGCGAATGCTCGATCCAGCGCCGCAACCAGAAGGTCATCGAGGAGGCCCCCTCCCCCCTGCTGGACGAGGCCACCCGCATGGCCATGGGCGCCCAGGCCGTCGCCCTGGCCCAGGCCGTCAACTACGACTCCGCCGGCACGGTCGAGTTCGTCGCCGGTCAGGACAAGTCCTTCTACTTCCTGGAGATGAACACCCGCCTGCAGGTCGAGCACCCGGTCACCGAGCTGATCACCGGCGTCGATCTGGTCGAGCAGATGATCCGCTCCGCCTGGGGCGACCACCTGGCCTTCAAGCAATCCGACCTCAGCATCAACGGCTGGGCCATCGAGAGCCGCATCTACGCCGAGGACCCCTACCGCGGCTTCCTGCCCTCCATCGGCCGCCTGGTCCGCTACGAGCAGCCCGAGGAAGGCCCTCACGAGGACGGCTACACGGTCCGCAACGATTCCGGCGTCCGCGAGGGCGACGAGATCAGCATGTTCTACGACCCCATGATCGCCAAGCTGTGCGCCTGGGCCCCCACCCGCGACGAGGCCCTGAACGGCATGGCCCGCGCGCTCGAAGACACCCATCTGGCGGGCCTCGGCCACAACGTGCCCTTCCTCGCCGCCGTCATGGACCAGCCCCGCTTCCGCAGCGGGAACATCGCCACCAGCTACATCAAGGACGAGTTCCCCGACGGCTTCCACGGCCTGGCCCCCAGCGAGCGCCAGACCCACATCCTGATCGCCGCCGCCGTGGCCATGAACGAGATCGCCGCCGAACAGTCCGGCGACCCGTCCGACCGCACCGACTGGACCGTCCTGATCGACCGCGCCCCGCACGGCGTCAGCCTGTCCTACGACGAGGACGAGGCCCTGCTGCTGGCCTTCACGGCCGGCGGCCACGCCCGCCTGACCGACATCGACTGGCGCCCCGGCCTGCCCCAGTTCCGCGCCACCCTCGACGGAGAGCCCTTCACCGCGGAGGTCGCCCGCGTCGCCGACGGCTTCTCCATCCGCCACCGCGCCGCCCGCGCCCGCGTCCGCGTCCTGACCCCGCGCCTGGCCGAGCTCTACGCCCGCCTGCCCGAAAAACAGGCCGCCGACACCTCGAAACTGGTCCTCTCCCCCATGCCCGGCCTGGTCGTCGCCATCCCGGTCTCCGTGGGCCAGGAGGTCAAGACCGGCGAAACCGTCGCCATCATCGAAGCCATGAAGATGCAGAACATCCTCAAGGCTGAACGCGACGGCGTGGTGAAGGCCGTCAGCGCGAAGGCGGGTGACCCGGTCGCGGCGGACGATGTGCTGGTGGAGTTCGGCTAGGCGACTTTCCCCGCCCCGGTCAGCGAAGGCTCGGCAAGCCGGGCGTCAGCGCCTCGCGCAGGTCCTGTTCCCGAACCACCGCCTCGGCCGCATCCGGCCGGGCCTCGATCACATGGGCGCCGATCCGCAGGATATCGAACCGCCCGCTCGCCTCCGGCCATGACAGCCGCCGGGGCGCAGCATGGCGCTCGACCGTCCGCCCATCCGTCGGGACGAGGCCCAGATCGAAGACGGCGGACGACACGACGTCCACGCCGTCAGGGCGATAGGGGCCCGTCGCCAACCCGACGCTGACCCGCACCGCATCGGTCGAAACGCCCGCGATCGCCGCCCTGCTGATCCTCGCGCTGACCGGCCGGACCTCCAACTCGCCGGGCGTTACCGCCACGACCTCGAAGCCGAAGGCGGCATCGACCGCATCGGTCGCCTGTCCCCGGCTCACCAGCAGGCAGAACCGCTCTCCCTCGACCGGCCGCACCTGCATCTGGGCGTTCCGCACGGAGTATCGCTGAACCGGCGCCAGCCGACCTCTGTCAGCCGTCGCTCTGGCTGTCGGGCTGTAACCCGTGGCGTGCGACCCTTCGCGCACCGGCGCCTCGAAACCACAGCGCGCGTCATCCCCCTTCGCCCAGAGCACCAGCGAGGTGTGGATCGGAGCGACCGGCGGCGTGGTCGCGCATCCGGCCAGAGCCAGAGCGCCGATCACTGCGAAAGCAAGCGTTCCGCGCATCGTTCCCCCGAGCAAGTGGGCCGCCTGCCAAAGCAGACGGTCGGCCCGTCGCGGCCCTCAAAGTCAGAAAGTATTCAGTCCTCGTCTGTGACCTGAACGACTGCGGCGTGGCCACCAATCTTCACTTTCATCTCCGAAGCAGCCTCAAACTGGCTGGCCAGAACTTGAACCTGCTCGGCAGGTATCTCCTCAGGAGACTCGGTAAAACTGATCTGCCATACCATTGGAGGCCCCCAAGGATCGTCGTCGACACGCCAATCCAAGCGGATTTCGCCGGGCTCAGAAGCGAGAACTGCAACAGGCACCTCGAAGTCAATATAGCTACCAGGCTCGCTTTCAGAAGCTGTTGTTATATTCCCGACACCAGTCCCGTTCGGACCAGCCACCCTGAAGTGAAGTGTGTGCTCGCCGCCTCGGAGGAGCTCGAATGCCCCAACTAGCCTCGGAACCAAGAAAGCGGGCTTACGAGCGGAAACTACAGTATGATCGTACACGCCCAGCAATAATCGCTTGCCATTATCCTCTCGACGCTGGCCATCACACAACACTGCCCATCTGAGCCAGACTTTGCGCTCTTTGGGTTGCAGACCAGATGGCTCAAGATCACGATCAGTTGGCATGGAAATGCCATTCACTAGCGACATCCGCTGGCTTAGCCGAAGTCTTAGTTGAAGCCGCAGTCATCAAGGCGGGCACGGCATTTGCTTGGATGGGAGCGCGCGCCGTTGCCATTACAAACATTCTAGCGTCCTCACAGGGATGCGCATAGTTGCCAACTATTACAGCCGAGAACTTTCTCGGCGTGACAACTATCTCCAAGTCAGCATCCATCCCCTCAGCAAGCAGGCCCGCGGATGCGACTGTCATGTTGTGCGACATACCAAGCCATCTTTGAACTTGGCTACGCGTTCGATTTATTCGACGCGCCAACTCTGCGTAAGTGAGGCCCTGCTCCTCTTTCTGGCGGTCGAAAAGATCTCCGAGAGATGCCCAGAGCCGATCACGCACACGAAACAGGGCATCGTCCATCTCGTCATTTGTGAGAACGGGCAATTCTGCGATTTTGGTTTGTTCAGGCATCTTGTGGACTCAGGTAACTTGTAAGGTCGTCACGCGTGATGACGGGCCAAGGCGTACTTAGGTAAGGGGCACCGCCGGTGATGCGGTTCCAGACCTCACCGCATAACTGCCGCTGGGCATCCCAATCAGCTTGGCTCTCGAAGCGGTCTCGTCCTTCAAACGCAGTTGCAACAAACGCTCCGTGGCGCGGAAAGAAGCCGAGCAGACGAGTCTGCGTACTCGGCCCCTGAGATCGTATGGAAAAGTATCCTCGCATCGAAGAGTCAGCCCTCTTGGTTCCGAGTTCTTTGATGTCTGCGTTAATTCGAAGCATGTCACCTCGCACATAACGCTCCAGAACCGCGCGCATTGCGGAACGCCGATCCCTGGTCCGATTTGGAGCCTCTCCAGCGCACGCAGGCCAAGGACGGCTGGTGAACGCGACATACACGTCTTTGTCCATGTACAGCGCCCTTCCGTTGGCCGGCAGCGCACGGCCATTCGCCGGCCACCTGATCAAGGGGCCGTCTCCGTCGCATAACGTCTCCAAATCGCGCCATGTCAACATAGATGTGGACAACGTAGGCTTTCTCAAGGCTGCCGTGACTCAATCGCCTCACGTTTGCGCAACTGCATCGCTCGTCTAGATAGCGCGAACCAGAAGTAAGATATTGTTTCATATGATAAATACTCCAATGTAGAGAACAATATAGGAACAATCAATCAATCTAGGAGTGCATTCACACCCACCTCGCCCTCGGCCCCTCCCCCGTCCGCTCCACCAGCAGGTCCGTGACCGCCCACACCAGCGCGTCGGCGCGGTCCAGCGAGCCTTCGTCCCCGGAGCCCATTGCCATCAGTTCCTCCTCCAGTTCGGGGACGGGGACGGCGTGGCGGATGCGGCCCTGTTCGTAGAGGGCGGCGACGGGTTCGGCGCGCAGGGCCTTGCCGCGGGTGGCGCGCACCGCCCGCAGCGGCAGGCTGACGCCGGCGGCCTTCAGCACCGACCTGACCATGTCCCCGCCCTGATTGACCTCGGCCACCAGGGCGTGGGCGCCGACCTCGGCCGCCAGATCCCGCGCCCGCCGCGCCCATCCTTCCGGCGACAGCCCCCGCGCCGACCGATCCGCCAGCACCACCGCCTCGCGGATGCCGTCCGCCCGCACCCGCGCCCCCACGGCCACGATCCCGCAGGCGTCGCCCGTGGCCGTCGCCGGCGGGTCGATGGCGACGACGATGCGGGTGAAGGCTGAGGGAGAGGGAGAGGGAGAGGCCCCCTCCATCCCCGGCTGCGCCGGCGGTCCCCCTCCGCCGATGGGGGAGGATTTCAGACGCGCGGATCCTCCCCCCTGGGGGAGGGGGACCATGCGAAGCATGGTGGAGGGGGCCGCCCCAAACGCCCGAGCCCCCATCATCATTTCCGCCGTGAACAGCGCCCCGTCCGGATCGACCACCCGGCCCTCCAGCTCCTGCGCCTCGCGCCGGGTGCCGCCGTACAGGTCGCGCAGGCCGTCGACGAAGCCCTCGGACAGGTTGGCCGCATTGTCCGCCGTCGTCGCATGGGTCTCGACGCAGGACGCCTCGGCCCGCAGGCGTTTCAGCGCACGGGTGGGTTTGGGCGTGGTGGTGACGACGAGGCGCGGCGCCGCTCCCGCCAGCGGCACACGCAGCCCCATCCGCAACAGCGCCAGCGTCTCCTCGCCGCTCCCCTTCCACGCACAGAACTCGTCCGCCCAGGCCGCGCTGAACTGTGGCCCGCGCAGGCGTTCGGGCTCCTCGGCCGAGAAGACATAGGCCACGCAGCCGTTGGCGAACTTCAGCCGACGCCGCGACACCTCGAACGTCGGCCGGTCGCGGTCGGTCCAGCGCGGCAGGCCCAGGATGCCGGACGCCCCATTGATCATCACCTCGCGCACGTCGTGCAGTGTCGGGCCGATCAGGGCCAGCCGCCCGCCCCGGCCCAGCAGATGCGCCTGATCCGCCAGCCACTCGGCCCCGGCCCGCGTCTTGGCCGCCCCGCGCCCGCCGAGGAACAGCCAGGTGCGCCAGTCTCCGTCCGGCGGCGTCTGGGCCGGGCTCAGGGCCGTCCTCGCGGCCGCCGGCGCCGCCTCGACATCCGGCGTCTTCGGCCCCCAGCGCCGGGCGGCGTCGTCCATCCATTTGCGCATGCCCACCAGCTGGCCGCCGCAGCGGTACAGCCGATCCGCCCGCCTCAGGTCGCCGACCTCTCCCGCCTCGGCCATCTCCCCGGCGATCACCCCCAGCGCCCCGCACGGATCGTCGAAGTCGAACCGGACGCGCACGTCGCCGCAGGCGACCTCGGCCCGCCCGTCGGCGCCGACCTCCACCCCCACCGGCGGCGGCCCCTTGGGCGCCCGCACCGCATTGGCGCGGTCCTTCTTCCGCATCCGGGTCTTCTTCGCGTTCCAGTGCACCGCCGAGGCCGACACCCCATGCTCGGCGCACAGGTCGGCCATCGCCTCCCCCGCCAGCCACCGCTCCAGCAGCGCGCGCCACCGCGCCTCCGACATCCCGGACCGGCTCTGTTTGTAGGGGACCGCTCCGGTATCGATCGCGTCAGCGCTCATGCCGGAAAGTATGAGGCCGGTTTCAGGTCAGCCTACGAGAATGGGCTCCGAAATCGGAAAGCACCGCGCATTCAACGCCGTACGGACCGCCCGTGACGCTACAATCGGTTTCTAGCCGTCATCCCGGGGCTCCGCACTGCGGAGAACCCGGGACCCAGGTGAGTGCGTGAGGTCCTGGGTCCCGGGTTCGGCTGCGCCGCCCCGGGATGACGAGGTTAGAGCGGCGGGCGCCCTTCAATGACATCCCCGAAAATCTCGCGGAAACTCTGCTTCAACGCCTCGTCGGCGTCGTCCAGCGTCGCCGGCACGCCCAGGTCGACCAGGCTGGTGACCCCATGCTCCTGAATGCCGCACGGCACGATGCCGCCGAAATGGGTCAGGTCCGGCTCAACGTTCAGGCTGATGCCGTGGAAGCTGACCCATTTGCGGACCTTGACCCCGATGGCGGCGATCTTGTCGTCGCGGGACCACTGAGGCCCCTTGCGCTCAACCCAGACGCCGACGCGGCCCTCGCGTACGTCGGCCTCGACGTTGAAGCGGTCCAGGGCGCCGATGATCCACTGCTCCAGCCCGCGCACGAAGGCGCGGACGTCCTTTCCACGGGCGTGGAGGTCCAGCATCACATAGGCCACCCGCTGGCCGGGGCCGTGATAGGTGAACTGGCCGCCGCGGGCCGTGCGGTGGACCGGGAAACGTCCGGCGTCCAGCAGGTCGTCGTCCTTCGCCGAGACGCCGGCCGTGTACAGCGGCGGGTGTTCCAGCAGCCAGACGAGCTCGGACGCCGCGCCCTCGGCGATCGCGGCCGCGCGGGCCTCCATGGCCTCCACGGCCGCCGGATAGGCGACATAGCCGCTCGAACGGGCCCATTCGACGGGGCGGCCGTCAGGACGATGCAGTTTTTCGCTTAAGGCTTGGGAAAGCATGGTGCCCCCAATGTGGGGATCAGGAGCGCCATGCAAGACCACCTCCGCCAGTCCCAGTCCGCGTCAGAGTTCCCCATGAGCCAGATCGAAGCTGTCGATGTCGAGATCTCGGTCGTGCTGGGGCGCTCCGTGCTGCCCATGAGCCAGCTGCTGCGCATGGGCCGCGGCGCCGTGATCCCGCTGGATGCGTCCGAAACCGACGAGGTCTGGATCCTCGCCAACAACCATCCGGTTGCGCGCGGCGAGATCGAGATCCGCGAGGATCGCATTGCGATCACCGTGACCCGTCCCGCCGACGTCTACGACTTCATGGCCGGCGCCGCCTGACGACGACGCCGGCCCGACGTCAGTTCGCGGCAGCGGCTGGCGGCGCGGCGGCCGCCAGAACGCCGTCGATCGGCTGAAGCACGCCATTGCTGGCGACCGTCTCCGAGCCGCTCAGCCGCGCCGTGCCGCCGCCCGGCGCCGTCACCACAACGGTGTCGCCGTCCTTGCTGAAGCTCAGCAGGCCGTCGGCCATTGTGCGCATCTCCACCTTGCCGGCGCTGTTGGCGTCGATGGCGGCCAGGATGTCGCGACGGGTAAGGGCGCCCGGCACGATGTGGGCCCGCAGCAGGGCGACGCCCTGGGCGCGGGTTTCTTCTCCGGCCAGATCGGTCAGCCCCGCCGTCTGCAGGGCCGCATCGGCCGGTGCGAAGACGGTATAGGGCCCGACGCCTTCCAGAACGGTCTCCAGCCCGGCGGCGCCGACCAGGGCCTCCAGACTGTCCAGATCGCCGTTGGCGGCGATGCTGTCGGCCAGATTGCGGGACGAAGCCGCCGGGGCTTCTGCGCCGGCCTTGTCGCTGTCGCCGGCCGGGTTGCAGGCGGCCAGTGCGAGCGCGGCAAGGAGGCCGCCCGCAGCGGCGGTCAATCGATGGTTCATGATCGGGCTCCGGATCAGGTCAGCAGCTGAATGACCGCCTGCACCAGCTGCGTGGTGGGGTCGATCTGGTACACATAGCCGTCGTTGTAGCGGTACATGCGCTCGGGCGTGTCGTAGTACCGGTCACGGTAGCCGTAGGGGACGTTGTAGACGTCGTAGCCGGCCGGCATGGCCTGACCGACGTTCCACGTCTGGCCCGTCAGCAGGGCGGCGACCTGGCCAATGGCCTGGGTCTGCGGGTCCACGCCGTACAGGACGCCGTCGGCGTAGCGGTAGTTGTACCGGTCGTTCAGGCGATAATAGTCGCCGTAATAGGCCGGGGCCTGCTGGTACTGATACTGCGTGGGCCAGGTCGCGCCCGGGATCAGGGCTCCGCCCAGCAGCGGCAGATAGCCCAGCAGCGAGCCGCTGCGGTCCGTGCGGTAAAGGTAGCCGTTGTCATAGGTGTAGCGGTAGTCGTCGCGACGATCCCACAGATAGTCGTAGCGGTTGTAGCTGCGGGCAATCTGACGGGCCTGGCCGGGCGGCAGGCAGCCGTTGTTCTTGCGGGCCAGTCCGGGCGGGCAGCCGGCGATCAGGCCGCGCTCTGACACGATGATGCGCTCGACCGGGCGGCGGTCGAAGTCGCGGTCGCGGACAACCTCGCGGCGCACGTCCCGCTCGATCCGGCCCATGCGGCGCTCGACCTCACGTTCGACCTGACGGTCGGGGCGCGGAACATCGATTCGCTCAGGCCGCCCCCTCGCTTCGGCGCTCCGGCCGTTGCCGTTGCCGTTGCCGCGATCCTGGCCCGGCCCTCCGCCGCGATTCTCGCTGGCGCCCCGCCCCTTGCCATTGCCGTTGCCATTGCCGTTTCCGTTGCTCTGGGCCTCGGCAACGGCCGGAATGGCTGCCGCCAGGGCCAGTGCGGCTGTCACAGAAATCACGCGCTTCATCGTCAGCTCCTCTGTCCCGTCCCCGTCGGCGCAAAGAAACGTCGATCCAGCCCCCTCGTTCCCCTTCCCTTTCCCCCCGACCTCCGCTATCTGCCCCCCTCCGATGCGAGCGGTCGTGGCGGAATTGGTAGACGCGCAGCGTTGAGGTCGCTGTGGGGCAACCCGTGGAAGTTCGAGTCTTCTCGACCGCACCATTTTGAAATTGTTGAAGTTTGCGGTAGCTTACCACTATCGAGACTCAACCGGGGAGGGCCGCGTGAGCACCACCGCAACCACCCCTCCGTCCGATCAGGACGATATTGAGCACATCGCCCTCGACGAGGATTACGTCCTGACGCCGGCCTTCGTCGAGAAGGTGGTCGACGCGGCGGACGATGGCGACGGGATGCGCCTGCGGTCGCTGCTGGAAGATCTGCACCCGGCGGACGTCGCGGATCTGATGGGCTTCCTGACGGCCGAGCATCGGGCCGTCGTCACTCTGTGGCTTCCCCCTGACCTGCTGGCCGAGACCCTGCCGGAGCTGGACGACGGTATCCGGGAGGAGGTGCTGGAGCGGGTGCCGCACGGCACCCTGGCCGAGGCGCTGCAGGAACTGGACTCGGATGACGCTGCCGCGGTCGTCGAGGATCTGGAGGACGACCAGCGCGAGAAGGTGCTGGCGGCCATGCCGGAGGTCGACCGCGCCGCGATCGAGAGCTCGCTCGGCTATGCGGAGGACTCCGCTGGCCGCCTGATGCAGCGCGAGGTCATGGCCGCGCCGCAGTTCTGGAACGTCGGCGACACCATCGACCACATCCGCAAGCAGGGCGAGGACCTGCCCGAGCTGTTCTTCGACATCTATGTCGTCGATCCCATGAACAAGCCGGTCGGCGGCGTGCCGATCAGCCAGCTGCTGCGCAGCCCTCGCGCGACGTCGCTGGCCGAGATCATGGAGCCGATCAACGAGATCACCGTCGATCAGGACCAGGAAGAGGTCGCCTACATCTTCGAGAAGTACCACCTGATCTCGGCGCCGGTCATCGACGCGGCCGGGCGTCTGGTGGGCCAGATCACCGTCGATGACATCGTCAACATCATCCAGGAGGAGAACCGCGAGGACATCCTGCGTCTGGCCGGTGTGGCCGACGAGGATCGCGGCTCTTCCGTTCCGGAGATCGTGCGCGGCCGGGTGCCGTGGCTGGCGATCAATCTGGGCACAGCGGTGCTGGGCGCCATGGTCATCGGCTGGTTCGAGGCGACCATCCAGCAGATCGTGGCCCTTGCGATCCTGATGCCCATCGTCTCGGCCATCGGCGGAAACGCAGGCACCCAGGCCCTGACCGTGACTGTGCGCGCGCTGGCGACCCGTGAGCTGAACAGCTCCAATGCGCCCCGGACGTTCTGGCGCGAAATGGCCGTGGGCCTGGCCAACGGCCTCGTTCTGGCGCCGCTCATCGGCCTGGCGGCCGGGTTCTGGTTCCGGCACGAGGACTGGCGGATAGGCCTGATCATCGGCGCCGCCATGGTGCTGAACCTGCTGGTCGCCGCGACCGTCGGCGTCCTCACGCCGCTGACCCTGTCGCGATTGAAGTTCGACCCGGCGGTGTCATCGGCCGTGTTTGTCACGGCGACGACAGACTTCTTCGGTTTCCTGATCTTCCTGGGACTGGCCACGCTCGTCCTGCTCTAGCGGCGACGGCGCGGTCCTTGCTCGTTCGCTTGTCGAGCGAGCGTATCCGTCTCGATTTGGATCAAACCGGTGTCAGACACGTCCAGGCCACGTCTGAAAGTCTCCCGCGAGGGGGTCGTGCTCATCAAGAGCTTCGAGGGCTTCCGACCGCGCGCGGTTCGGAACGAGGCCGGCGCGTGGGTCATCGGCTACGGGCATACGGCGTCGGCGCGTGAAGGCGCTACGATCGGAGAGCCGGACGCCGAACTGCTGCTCCAGTACGACCTGATGCCGGTGGTCAGGGCGCTGAACGATGGCGTCACGACCCCGCTGAACCAGCACCAGTTCGATGCTCTCGCCAGCTTCGCGATTTCCGTCGGCGTCGAGGCGTTCCTGCAGTCCGATGTCCTTGGGAGGCTGAACTCCGGCCATCCGGGCGAGGCTGCCGATGCCCTGATCGACTGGCCTGAGCAGCTCGATGAAGGGGATCGTCTGCGCCGCCGCGCAGCGGAACGCGCCCTGTTTGTCGCCGACCCGGCCGGCCCGGTGGCGCTCGCCGATCTGCTGGCTGCGCCCCTCCCTCCGCCGCGTCCCGTGGCAGCTCCGGATCCCGAGCCTGTCGTGGTTCGTCCGGACTTCTCCGGTTTCGGTTCCTCGCCGGTCGACGTGGTCGGTCCTTCAGCGATGGTCGAGGTCGAACCGGAAGCCGTCGAGGCGCCGATCCCGGTCGCCGTCCCCGAACCCGTCACCGCGACCGCCCAGCATCAGAACCTCCGGTACAGCGCCTATGCCGCGCCGGTCGTCGGAGCCCTGCCCGGCTTCCCGATCATGCCGGCGCCGGCCGTCGAACCCGAAGTGCAGCCCGCCCCCCCAGAGGCGGAAGCCCCGATTGCACCGGCGGCTGAAGCCCCGCTTGAGGAAGTTTCGTTCGGGAATCCGCCCGCGCCCGCCGTCCCGACGGACGCCGCCTTCCCGGAGCCGGCGCCCTCGGCCTTTCCGCCCCTGGACGCCCTGGTTCTGACGCCCGCCGTCGAGACCGATTTCCTCGACAACCACCGTCCCGTCTGGTCCCCGGAGCAACGACAGGGCGAAGCTCCGGCCGAACCGTTGTTCGACGATGAGCCCACGCTTTCGGTCCTCCGTCATGAAGCGGAGCCTGACCGGCCACGCCGGTTCGACTGGAGCGAGACCGGCGCCTTCCTGATCATGGGCGGCGTGGGGCTGGCGGCGTGCGCGGCCTCGGCGGCGGCGTTCCGCCTGTCGGTGACCGAACCGTCGGATATGGGCGAAACCACCGTGATCGCATGGGCGCTGGCGTTGATCGGCGCGATCTGCGTCGGCGTCTCGTCCTGGAACCTCTACGTGAGGTGGGGCAAGCAGGACTGACTTTGCCAGAGGCGCGGGCGGTGCTACGCCCGCGCTCATGAGCATTCCCTTCGCCCCGCAATCCATGGAATTCGGCCTCGGCGAGAACGCCGACGCCATCCGCGACACCACCGCCCGCTGGGCCGCCGACCGGCTGGCGCCACGAGCCGCCGAGATCGACGAGAAGAACGAGTTCGCCCGCGATCTCTGGCCCGAAATGGGTGAGTTGGGTCTGCACGGCATCACCGTCGAGGAAGAGTACGGCGGCCTCGGCATGGGCTATCTCGAGCACGTCGTGGCGATGGAGGAAGTCTCCCGCGCCTCGGCCTCGATCGGCCTGAGCTACGGCGCCCACTCCAATCTGTGCGTCAATCAGATCCGCCGGTGGGGCACCCCGGAGCAGAAGGCGAAGTATCTGCCGAAGCTGATTTCGGGCGAACATCTCGGCTCGCTGGCCATGTCGGAAGCCGGCTCCGGCTCGGACGTGATGTCGATGCGCACCCGCGCCGAGAAGAAGGGCGACCGTTACGTCCTGAACGGCACCAAATTCTGGATTACCAATTCCCCCACCGCCGACACCCTGGTCGTCTATGCCCGCACCGGCGACGGCAACGGCGGCGTGACGACCTTCCTGATCGAGAAGGGCATGAAGGGTTTCAGCGTCTCGAAGAAGCTGGACAAGATGGGCATGCGCGGTTCGGACACCGCCGAACTGGTGTTCGAGGACTGCGAAGTCCCGGAAGAGAACGTCATGGGCCCGATCGGCGGCGGCGCCGGCGTGCTGATGAGCGGGCTGGACTATGAGCGCACCGTCCTGTCGGGCGGCCCGCTCGGCATCATGCAGGCCGCTCTCGACGTGGTGCTGCCCTACGTTCGCGACCGCAAGCAATTCGGCAAGGCGATCGGCAGCTTCCAGCTGATGCAGGCCAAGGTCGCCGACATGTACGTCGCCCTGAACAGCGCACGCGCCTACGTTTATGCCGTCGCTCGCGCCTGCGACGCCGGCAAGACAACCCGCTATGACGCCGCGGGAGCCATTCTGCTGGCCTCCGAGAATGCGGTGAAGGTCTCGCTGGAGGCCGTCCAGGCCCTCGGCGGCGCCGGCTATACCAAGGAATGGCCCGTCGAGCGTCTCGTTCGCGACGCCAAGCTCTATGACATCGGCGCCGGGACCAACGAGATCCGGCGCTTCCTGATTGGACGCGAACTCCTCGGCTGATCGGCCGGAACCTTGCGGGCATCGCGTCCCTTCTTCGACAGAAGGAGTTTCCGATGCCCGCCAGGTCCGCAGCCCAACAGAAAGCCGCCGGCGCCGCGCTCAGCGCAAAACGGGGCGACACGCCGAAATCGAAGCTCAAGGGCGCCTCGAAGCAGATGCTTGAGTCGATGACCGAAGCAGAGCTCGAGGCGTTCGCGCACACCCGTCGAAAGGGCAAGCCTGAGCATGTCAGGCACTGACGGCGCCTTGAGCCGCGCGCGCCGCACCGACATCGTCGCTCGATGACCCTGATCGAGACGTCGACGGGCCGGCCCCGGGCCTTCTCCGAAGTCATGGACCGGCTCGCGAGCCGGCCAGATGAGAGGCTCTACCTCGGCGAGATCATCGAGGCCTTCGGGGACCGTGCCTTCGGCCCGGTGATGTTCTTCTTCGCGCTGGTCAACATGCTGCCCTGGCCGCCCGGCGGGACCACCCTCACCGGTGCGCCTCTGCTCATCCTGTCGATGGAGCTGGCATGGGGGCGAGACAGCCTGTGGCTGCCGGGATGGGCCGAACGGGCGTCCATCCATCGCGCCACCTTCAGAACCCTGTCGCGACGCTTCATCCGGCCGATCCGCTGGACCGAGGGCGTGTCACGGCCCCGTCTCTACTTTCTGACAGGACCTTTCGGGCAGGGAATGGTCGGTCTGGCCTGTGTGATTCTGTCGGCGATCCTCGTGCTCCCGGTCTGGGGAGGAAATCTGCTGCCCGCTGTCGCGATAGGCTTCTTCTCGCTGGGGGTCATGCAGCGCGACGGCCTCGCCGTCCTGATCGGCTGGACGCTCGCGATTGCCACCGCTGTCGTTCTTTTCCTCGCCTGGACCCTGATCGTCGCCAGCGCGGAAGCCGGCTGGCGCTGGATATCCGGTCTCGCAGGCTGACCCCGGTCGGCTTTCGTGTCGCATGGACGTTTCTTAAGTGGCGCGTCCCGGTGGACGTGCATAGATCGGGGCTTCACCGTGGACGCAGCGGCCGCCAATGCCCGATTACGACTATCAGAGCGACGCGCGGCCCTTCTCGCAGGTGCTTGAGGACATCGGCGCGAAGGCCGATCCAAAGCTCTATCTTGGAGAGCTGGTGAACGCCTTCGGGGAGCGCGGCTTCGGCGCCCTGATGCTGTTTCTCGGACTGGTCAGCGCGGTCATCGGCGCCATTCCCGGATCCACGACCGTTCTCGGCCTGCCGATCCTGATCATCGCGTTCCAGCTGGTGATCCGGCGGGATCAGCTCTGGTTGCCGAAATGGGCGCTGGCCAGCAGCATCGATCGCGGCGGCTATCGCGATGCGATCGCGGGGGTACTGCCCCGACTCCGCCGCGTCGAACGTTGGTCCCGTCCCCGCCTTTCGGTGATGACGAGCGAGATTTCCGAGGTTCTCATCGGCCTGGCCTGCATGATCCTCTGCTCGATCCTCGTCCTGCCGATTCCGGGCGGCAATCTGATCCCGTCGCTGATCATCGTGGCCTTTGGATTCGGCCTTGTTCAGCGGGACGGACTGGCCGTGCTGGCCGCTTGGACCGCGATCGCGCTGGTTTGCATCGCCGGCCTGATCATCTGGCTGCTGTGGGCGGAACTGTCGCCGCACCTGCTTCCTGTGTGGGTGACCGTGTCTACCCTTCCCTCGCAGGCCTGGAACTGGCTCACGGGCCTGTTCGGGGGCTGAGAATGCCAAACGCCGGAGGGGTTCCCCCCTCCGGCGCTTGCAGAACCCGTTGCGATCAGCCGCGGAACAGCGACAGGACCAGCTGCGGCGTCTGATTGGCGATGCCCAGCGCCTGAACCCCGAGCTGCTGCTTCGTCTGCAGAGCCTGGAGCTTGGCGCTTTCCTTCGCCAGATCGGCGTCCACCAGATTACCAACCCCTGCTTCCAGCGCGTCCGCCAGCTTGCCGACGAACGTGATGTGAGTGGCCAGGGCCTTCGACTTGGTCCCCAGACGCGCGAGCGCGCCGGAAACGTTGGCGATGGACTCGTCGACCGCCGTCAGTGCGTCGGTCGCCGTGGTGATGGTGTCGATCACCTCCGAAGTGGTGACCGTGACGATGGTGCTGCTCAGGGCCATGACTTCCGCCGCCACCGAGATCGAGGCCGAGCCGCTCGCGTTGGCCAGAGCCTGGAAGCCTGTCGCGCTGGCGTCCAACAGGTTGACCCCGTTGAACTCAGCGTTGGACGTCACCGAGGCGATCTGATCACGAAGGGCCTTGAAGTCCTCGTTCAGGGCGGCGCGAGCCGCAGTCTTGAGCGACGCATCGGTCGCCGCGAGAGCCTTCTCCTTCATTTGCAGCAAGAGGTCAGAGACCGTCTCGCCCGCCGCCAGGGCCACATCCACCGCGGCGACGCCGCGATCGAGTGACTGTCTCACCGCTCCCAGCGCACCGATCTCGGCACGTTGCCCCTGGGCGATAGCCCAGATGGCGCCGTTGTCCTTGGCCGACGACACGGACTTGCCGGTATTGATCCGGCTTTGCGTGATCGCCAGTTGGGCGTTGGTCGCGTTCAGGTTCTGGAGCGCCACCTGGGCGCCCACGTTCGTGTTGACCGACATAACCATCGGGCAGTTCCTTCCATTCTGGTCGGTTGTGAACGGCCTTCTGGCCGTAGAACCGGTTCTGGTTCGGAAGGACCTACGCAAGGATCAGGCCGCACCAGCGACCTGATTTTTCGAAAGTTTTTGATTTCTCCTCCTGCCGCCCGGCAATTTGTGACTACCGGTGGGGAGGACGGTGTGGTCAGGCGGCCTGGGCCGGAGCGGGACCTGCAAGCCCCTGCATGATCATCCGATTGATGTCGATCAGCGGCTCGAAATCCTCCTCGCCGCGCATGATTGCCGAGGAGTGACGTCCGACGAACAGGCTGATCGAGATGATCTGGGCCCGCAACGCCTTGTCCATCGCATTGTCCTCGCTGGAGCAATCCGTGGCCAGCGCCGTCCAGAGCCGGCGGTTCCAGTCGAGCGCGTCGATCCGCGTCGCGATATCGGAGCGGTCAACGGTGGAGGCGTGCATCAGCGCCCGGGTCACTTGCCCGAACAGCCGGTACTCCATCTCGCGGGGGTTTTCAGCCCGCGTGGCTGCGGTCTTGTACGCCTGAAGCGACATTCGCCAGACCTTCCTCGTAATCCACCAGCTTCCGGGCCGCCATCAGGGCCTTGTAGTATTCACGCGCCATCACGTGGCGCGAGGTCGCAACGCAATCCGCCAGCGCCTCCGGATTCCGGGTAGCGCCCATGAACTCGGTCAGGCGAAGCGCGAACTCGTCGTAGACTTTCGGCGCTGCGCTCTCGTCCAGGTACATCATCATGACCGGGAAATAGATGCGCTTGGCCGGGGAGTTCACGTCCTCCGGCTGCAGGATGTCCTTCTCCCGCAGAACGCTGGCCTTGTTCTGAAGGATAAGGACCCCTCGACGATCGCCGTTCTGCACGACGGCGCCATTGAGGACGAATTTCTCGCCTGGCTTTAGCGACAACTTCAGCGGCATTTCGGGGGGCGTCTCCCAGCATGGCCCGAGCAACACCTAGTCGCAGGCTCACGAACCCAACCTAAACAGACGTGGTTAACCATGTCTTGTGGAGTTGAAGGCGAGGAAGGGCCGTCAGTATGGAGGCCCGATGCCAGCAGCCGCCCCTCCCGCCCCTCTGCCGGACGTATTCAAGCCGCTCCCGGACGTCGTAGGCGACGCCGCCTCGACCGCTGCCCTCGGCCGCCTGTCGCGCGATCTCGCCCAGGCCGATCGCGCCACGAGCGCCAAGGCCCGACGCAAGGCGGTGCAGCTGCTGCGTTCGGCTGTGGCGGCCATGAGGACGCATGACTACGCAAAGGGCGCCGAACTCACACTGGCCGCATTGGAACTGGACCAGTCCAGTGGCCTGGCCTGGCACGTACTGGCCATCTCGCAGGAGAAGCTCCAGAACTTCAGCCACGCGCTGAATGCCTATGAGGCCGCGCTCAAGCTGCTCCCGGACGAGGTGGAGATCGCCGCCGACCTCGGCCGCCTCGCCCAGCGTCTCGGCTACATCGAGATCGCCGAGAAACTGTTGCTCAAGGCGCTGGCGCGAAACCCCGGCAGTATTGAGATCACCAACAACCTCGCCTGCCTGCAGAGGGACCGCGGTGACTATGCGGACGCGATCGAGACCATCCGGGCCCTGCTGGCGATCGATCCTTCGACGGCATTGCTGTGGAACACACTCGGGACCGTTCTCACGGATCAGGGCGAGATGGCCCAGTCGATCACCTTCTTCGATGAAGCGCTGAGGCTCGATCCGACTTTCGCCAAGGCCCGGTACAACCGGGCCAACGCCAGACAATCGCTCGGAGACTCTACCCAGGCGCTGCTGGACATCGAGCAGGCGCTGCTGGGCATCACGGACCCGTCGGAGATCGACACGGTGAACATGGCCAAGGCCATGACGCAGATCTTTGTCGGAGACCTGCGTGAGGGCTTCGAGACCTACGAGGTTCGCTTCTCGCGCACCCTGAGCACGAGTGTGCACTTTGTCACCAGCGGGCGTCGGTGGGCGCCCGACGATGACCTGGCCGGCGCCCGGATGATCGTGTTCGGGGAGCAGGGCCTTGGCGACGAGGTGATGTTCTTCAGTGTCGTCCCTGATCTTCTGGAGGCCATGGGGCCGACCGGCGAACTGACTCTCGCAGTCGAACGCCGACTCGTGCCGCTGATCCAGCGGAGTTTCCCGGGCGTCACAGTCGTTCCCCACCACTCGGTCAGCTTCGAGGGCCGCCTGGCCCGGCGCGCCGTCTTCCAGGGTGACGAACCAGCCTTCGAGCTCTGGTCTCCTGTCGGCAGCCTGTACCGGCGCTTCCGTACCGGGGTCGCCGACTTCGCCAATCCTCAGCCCTACCTCGTTCCGGCCCCGGATCGTGTCGCCCACTGGCGCACGGTTCTGGATCAGATCGCCCCCGGCCCCAAGGTCGGCATGGTCTGGAAGAGCCTCGTGATGGACGGGATGCGGGCGCGGTATTTCTCGGCGTTCGACCTCTGGAAACCCGTCCTGGAAACACCGGGTGTCACCTTCGTGAACCTGCAGTACGGCGACGTTTCCACGGAACTGGAGATGGCGCGCGAGGCAGGCCTCGAAATCTGGTCTCCGCCGGGAATCGACCTGAAGGACGACCTGGACGAAGTGGCTGCGCTTTCGGCCGCCCTCGACCTGATCCTAGGGCAGCCGAACGCCACGACCAACATTGCCGCAGCCTCCGGCGCGCCCTGGTGGGGCCTCGCAACGCCGGACGACTGGACCTGCTTCGGCACCGACGGATATCCGACCTACAGGGGCGCGCGGGCCTTCTTCGCCGAGGGCTTCGGCCAGTGGGACAGCGTCATGGCGACCCTGGCGTCAGAAGTCGCGGCCTGGGCGTCGTCGAAGACGAGGAACGTCGCCTGAACTCGGCCGTTCTCTCCCCGGACAGGGAGAGTGAGCGATGCCCGAGCTGGACGACTACGGCGACGATCAGGAACAGTCTGAAACCTTTGACGAAACCCACCTCGACGACGAGGGCGATGGCGACTTCCTGCTGGACGAGGCCGATCCCGTCCTCGACGTGACCCAGGCCGCCGGCGACGCGGACGAGGACGAGTTCGACGAGGATGACCTCAATGACCTCGACGAGGAACTCGGCGCCTCCGGCATTGAGGCCGAGGCCGACGCGCTGCTCGGCGTTGACGGCCTGAAGCTGAACGAGATTGATGCCGAGAGCAGCGGCCAGCGCGGCTCCGACGAGGTCGAGCTGGTCTACAGCGGCCTGATGGAGAACGAGCGCGGAGCACAGGCCAGCGCGGCCCACTGGGAAGCGAAGCGTCTGTCAGACGACGACATCGCCGACCTCGGCTACGGCCCCGACGCCGACGAAGACCATCCGAAACAGTGAGGAGCGACCGAATGACCGCTCATACCGACCATCATCTGAACAAGGCGCAGGAAGACTGCGATCCGGACACCCCGCACGCCAAGCGCGCCAAACCCCAGAAGGGCAAGCCGGATCAGCTGGCGGATCGGGATTCCGAGGACCGTCAGGAGGCCCTCGTCGATGAGGGCGTCGAAGAAACGTTCCCGGCCAGCGATCCGGTCAGCGTGAAACGGATCACCTGACCTCGATCAGGCCTTCAGCCGCCAGGTCGCCCCGGTCGGGCCGTCCATCACGACGACGTTGAGATCGTTCAGGCGGTCGCGGATGCGGTCCGCCTCCGGCCAGTCCTTGGCGGCTCGCGCTGCGGCCCGCTGCTCCAGCAGTTGTTCGACCTCGACCCTCAGGTCGTCGGAGACGTCGCCTTCCAGCCATTGCGCCGGATCGGACTGGAGAACACCGAGGATCGAGGCCGAGGCGATCAGCTGCCCGCGCGCCCGCGCCACGGCAGCGTCGTCCCCCGCCGTCATCGCCCGTTCGATCTCACTGGACAGGCCGAAGAGCACCGCCATGGCGCCGGGCGTGTTCAGGTCGTCCTCGACGGCCTTCAGGAACTCTGCTGGCGGCGCGTCGGTCGATGGCGTGACCGCCGAGGAGCGATGCAGGGCGCCGTACAGCCGGTCCAGCGACTTGCGGCTCTGATCCAGCAGGGCCTGGTTCCAGTCCAGCGGCTGACGGTAGTGGGCGCTCAGCAATGCCCAGCGCACCACCTCGCCCGGCATCGACTGCACGAGATCGTGCAGCAGCAGGACGTTGCCGATCGACTTGGACATCTTCTCCGCATCGACCGTCAGGAAGCCGTTGTGCATCCAGTAGCGGCTGTACTCGGCATGGGCGTCGGCAGAATGAGCGTGGCCGTGGGCGCAGACCCCTTGGGCGATCTCGTTCTCATGGTGCGGGAAGACCAAGTCGATGCCGCCGCCGTGGATGTCGATCGGCAGGCCGAGGTTTTCCTCGATCATGGCGGAGCATTCGATGTGCCAGCCCGGCCGCCCCTCGCCCCAGGGCGACGGCCACGAGGGTTCGTTCTCCTTCGACGGCTTCCAGAGTACGAAGTCGTGCGGATTCTTCTTGTACGGCGCGACTTCGACCCGGGCCCCGGCGATCATGTCGTCCAGATTGCGACCGGACAGACGGCCATAGTTCTCGTAGGCGGACACGTCGAACAGCACATGCCCTTCGGCCGCATAGGCGCATCCGCTTTCGATGATAGCGGCGATCTGGGCGACGATCGCGTCCATATGGTCCGTCACGTGCGGCGCCAGATCCGGGGGCGAGACATTCAGTCGCGCCATGTCCTCCAGATAGGCCTTCTCGTACCGCGCGGTGATCTCGCCGATGGGAGCGCCCTCGCGAGCGGCCTTGGCATTGATCTTGTCGTCCACGTCCGTGACGTTGCGCGCATAGATGACCTTGTCCGCGCCGTAGGTCCGGCGCAGCAGCCGCACCAGCACGTCGAAGACGACCGGCGGCCGGGCATTTCCGATGTGCGCGTAGTCGTAGACCGTCGGACCGCAGACATAGAGGGTCACCCGGTCCGGATCGCGGGGCTCGAACACGCGCTTTTCGCGGTGCAGGGTGTCGTGGATCGTCAGCGGCATCGGAGGGTCTTCGTGGGAGAGTTTTCTTGCGGGACGGACGAGCGGTCCCATATACGCCGCCAAGCTGATAAACAGTCCCATGCGACTTACAAAGCCGCGCGTGCGAGAACCTTCGATGAGCTCTACCCCCGCCAAGCCCGTTCTGGTCGGTGACAACGATGAGTCCCGGCGCCCCAGCCGCGAGGAAGCGCTGAAGGCGGTCAGAACGCTTCTGGCCTGGGCAGGCGATAATCCGGACCGCCCCGGCCTGATCGACACGCCCAAGCGCGTCGTCGACGCCTATGCGGAATGGTTCGAGGGCTATGACGCCGACGCCGTCAAGGAACTGAGCCGCACCTTCGAGGACGTGCAGGGCTACGACGACATGGTCCTGCTGCGGGATATCGAGGTCGAGAGCCATTGTGAGCACCACATGGCCCCGTTCATCGGCAAGGCCTATGTCGCCTACATTCCCAACGAGAAGGTCGTCGGCATCTCCAAGCTGGCGCGCGTCGTCGAGATCTATTCCCGCCGTCTGCAGACCCAGGAAGTCCTGACCAACCAGATCGCCGACGCCATCGAATCGAACCTTCAGCCGCAGGGTGTGGCGATTCTGATCGATGCCGAACACCAGTGCATGACGACTCGCGGCGTGCATCACCGCCACGTTTCGACCATCACCACCCGGTTCACTGGGGTCTTCAAGTCCGACGCGGCGCTCAAGGACCGGTTCCTGAAGCTCGCCAAGGGCTGAATCGGCTCGCGTATCAGGCGTATTCCCGCGAAAGGATGCGCTTCGGAACCGCAAGGCCACCGAAGCCGCTTTACAACGCGGCCACGGGACGCCAAGAGACGAACCGAAGCTTTCAGTGACGCTCGCCGCGTGACGCGCCGGGCCTGATGGAGACACCCACTATGGGCGCCAAACTTTCCGGTCCGGGCAGCAAAGCCCACGTGATCGAGCAAAACTCGGAAATCAACGTCACGCCGTTCGTCGACATCATGCTGGTGCTGCTGATCATCTTCATGGTCGCCGCGCCGCTGGCGACCGTGTCGATCCGTCTCGACCTGCCGCCGGCCCAGCCGCCGGAGAACCCGCAGGACCAGAAAGAGCCGGTCTACATCACCATCCAGGAATCGGGCTCGATCTTCATCGCCCAGCAGGAAACCAGCATCCCGACGCTGGCCGCAGACGTCTGCGCCGCTCTCGGCGGCGGCCAACCGGCCTGCCAGCAGGAGCGCGTTTTCGTCCGCGCCGAAGCCGAGGTGAAGTACAACCAGTTCATGGAAGTCATGAACGACCTGCAGGAGAACGGCTTCTTCAAGGTCGGCCTGCTGAACGAAGACATCGAATAGGTCTTCCTTCCGGAACAGTGATCAGGGCCGCGTCCTCCGGGACGCGGCCCTTTTCTTTGCCCGCACCACAGCCCCTTGCATGTTCCACTGTTACAGCATAGTGGAACGTCGATGACGAACATCCTCCCCCCGAACGCCGCCGCCCCCGGCCGCAGCCGCGTCGCCCTGTACGACGCCCTGCTGACCTTGAAGTCCCGCGACGAGGTCGACGCCTTCCTCGCCGACCTTTGCACGCCCGCCGAAATCCGCGCCTTCGCCGAGCGGTGGGAGGTGGCGCGCCTGCTGGATGCCGGCGGCAAGTCCTATCGGGAGATCGCAGCGGAAGCGCAGGCCAGCCCGACCACCGTCGTTCGTGTCGCGCGCTTCCTGAAGGAGATGCCCCACCAGGGCTATCGCCTCGTCCTTGATCGTCTGAAGGCCTGAGGCGTCGTCATGAGCACCGTACAGGGACGGCTCCGCATCGCCGTCCAGAAATCCGGCCGCCTGTCCGAGCGCAGCCTCGATCTGGTCCGCGACGCGGGCCTGCGGGTCGTGAAGGGTAACAACGACCTGCTGTACCGGGTCGAGAACTATCCGATCGACCTGCTGAGGGTCCGGGATGACGACATCCCGACCTTCGTCGCGGACGGCGTCTGCGATCTGGGAATCGTGGGCGAAAACGTGCTCGAGGAAGGCCGCAACGGCGGGCCGGTCGCCGAGGTCGTCATGCCTCTGGGCTTTGGCCGCTGCACGCTCAAGATCGCCGTACCACCGACGCTGGCCTACGACGGCCCGGCGTCGCTGCAGGGTCTGCGGGTCGCGACGTCCTATCCCCGCGTCCTGCGTCGCTATCTCGAAGCTGAAGGCGTGCAGGCGGACATCGTGACCATGCGTGGAGCGGTCGAGGTGGCTCCCCGCCTGAAACTGGCGTCGGCGATCTGCGATCTGGTTTCCACCGGCGCCACGCTCGAAGCCAACGGTCTTTCCGCCAAGGAGACGGTGCTGGAGAGTCAGGCCGTGCTGGTCCGCTCGCCGGTCGCGACTGAGCCGGGCCTGCAGTCCCTGCTTGACAGCATCATCGAGCGGATGGCCGGCGTCGTGTCCTCGCAGGGGGCCAAATACGTGATGCTGAACGCCCCGCGCTCGGCGCTGGATCGGATTACGGCTCTGCTGCCGGGAGCGGGCGCGCCGACGGTGATCCCCCTGTCCGGCCGCGACGACGCCGTGGCAGTCCACGCCGTCTGTCAGGAGGCCGTGTTCTGGGAGACGCTCGAGAGCCTCAAGGGCGCCGGCGCCTCGGCGATCCTGGTTCTCCCTATCGAGAAGATGATGTGATGCGGCGGATCGACTGGAGCACGCTGGACTTCGATGGCCGCCGCGAGGCGCTGGCCCGGCCACAACAACGGACGGACGCGGCCGTGGCGGACGGCGTGCGGGCCATCTTCGAGGATGTCCGGGCCCGTGGTGGCGCGGCCGTGTCCGAGTGGAGCCTGAAGCTGGACGGCGCGGCGCCGCGGCGGCTGGCCATCACGCCCGAGCTGGAACGCCAGGCCCGCGCCGACCTGCCCCCGTCCGCAACGCGAGCCCTGCGGGTCGCGGCCGAGAATGTCCGCATCTTCCATCAGGCGACGCGGCCCGAAGATACGCCCTTCGTGGAGACGACGCCGGGCGTGCGGTCGCGGCTGGCGTGGCGACCGATCCGGTCAGCGGGTCTGTACGTCCCCGGCGGCACGGCGCCGTTGTTCTCCTCCCTTCTGATGCTGGCCATCCCGGCCGAGGTCGCAGGGGTGGCGCGTCGGATCGCCGTGACCCCACCGTCGAAGAATGGCGAACCTCACCCGGCCATGATCGTCGCGGCGGCAGAGGCAGGCCTGGATGCCCTGTGGTTGATCGGCGGGGCGCAGGCGATCGCGGCCCTGACCTTTGGCGCGGTGCTGGACGACGGCGAGATCGAGCCGGTCGACAAGCTGTTCGGCCCGGGCAACGCCTGGGTCGCGGAGGCCAAGAAGCAGGCCGGCGCCCTGCCCGGCGGTCCCTCGACCGACATGCCGGCGGGTCCATCCGAACTGCTGATCATCGCCGACCGCGACGCCGATCCGGAACTGGTGGCCGCCGACCTGCTGAGCCAGGCCGAGCACGATGCCGACGCCCAGGTTCTGCTGGTCTCGGAGAGCCGGGGCCTGATCGACGCGACGCTGGAGGCCGCGGAAGAGCAGTTGGACACCCTGCCCCGCGCCGATATCGCCCGCGCCTCGCTGGCGGAGGGCCGGGCGATCCGGGTCCGCTCCGTCGCCGAGGCCTGCGACGTGGCCAACCTCTACGCGCCCGAGCACCTGTCGCTGCAGACGGTGGAGGCCGAGAAGTTGGTGGCCTCGATCTCGGCAGCCGGGGCAGTCTTCGTCGGCCAGTATGCCGCCGAGACGCTTGGCGACTATGCGGCCGGGCCAAGCCACGTCCTGCCGACAGACGGCGGCGCGCGGACGCTGGGCGGCATCACCACGGCCAGCTTCATGACCTCGATGTCGATCCAGACCGTGACGACGGAAGGCGCCGCGGCTCTGGCGCCTGTGGCGGCGCGGCTGGCGCGGATGGAGGGCCTTGAGGCTCACGCGCGGGCGGCGGACCTGAGGGCGAGCTCATGACCGCGAACCTGCCTGCACCCTTCGCGCCGCTGGTGTCCGGCGGCGAGGGGCTGGACCGCTATCCCGCCGAACCGCGCGCTCTGGCCGCCCGGCTGGCGGAGGTCTACGGCGCGGCCAGCGATCGGGTGCTGCCTTTGCGCGGGCTCACGCACGGGCTGGAGCTGGTCTTCCGGCTGGCGGCGCGCGACGGCCTGAGGGTCGAGGCGCCCGACGCCGAGCCTTATCGTGCGCTGGCGGCGCTTTATCCGGCCGGAGCCGCTGCCGGGGCCGTGATCGTCCGCGCCGCGGGCGCGCCCGAAGCTGTGGCCGAGATGGCGGCGCGGGTCGCCCCTGCCCTGCTGGTCGTGGACGAGGGCATGGCCGAGTTTGCGGAGACGGCCTCGGCCATCGCCGTGATCGAGACCCAGCCCAACCTGATCGTTCTGCGCAGCCTGTCCCTGGCCTACGGGCTGGCGGGCGCGCGGGTCGGGGCAGCGCTGGGACAGCCTGAGGCGCTAGCGCGTCTAGCGTCAGTGCTGGAGCCCTGGGCGCTGCCGGAGACGTCGGTCCGACTGGCCATGCAGGCGTTGGATCCGTCCCGGGTCATGGAGACCCAAACCCGGATCGAGACCGTGAAGACCGAGCGGGCCCGACTGGTGAAGGCCCTGTCGCGGGAGATGCGCATCGACGCGGGCGTGGGTCCCGTGATCGTGGCCCGGCCCGGCGAGATCGATGGCACGCTGGCGGCCTTGGGCCGCTACGGCGTGGCGGCGGTTCAGGACGGCGACCGGCTGAGGCTGCCGGTGTCGGCCAAGGTCGAGGAGAACGACAGGCTGCTGGCCGCGCTGGGATTGGCGGCGGCAGGCCGACCGCACCGGACCGGGCAGGCCGTGCGGGATACGAAGGAGACCCGGATCGTCTGCGCGGTCGATCTGGATGTGACCGGGCCGATCTCGATCCAGACTGGCGTGGGCTTCTTCGACCACATGCTGGAGCAGGTGGCGGCACACGGCGGCTTTTCGCTGCGGCTGGCCTGCGAGGGCGATCTGCACACAGACCCGCACCACACGATCGAGGATAGCGCCATCGCGCTGGGGCAGGCGTTGAAGCAGGCGCTGGGCGAGCGGCGGGGGATCGCCCGCTATGGCTTCGTCCTGCCGATGGATGAGGCCGAGGCGAAGGTCTCGATCGACCTGTCCGGCCGTCCCTATCCGGTGTTCGAGGGCGAGTTCCGGACGCCCTTCATCGGGAAGTACCGCACCGACCTGACCGCCCACGTCTTCCGCTCGCTGGCCGAGCACCTCGGGGCCGCGGTCCATGTTTCGGTGACCGGCGAGGACGACCACCACAAGACCGAGGCCGTCTACAAGGCCTTCGGCAGGGCCCTGCGGCAGGCGATCCGGATCGAGGGCGACTCCGTGCCCAGCACCAAGGGCGTGCTGTGACCGAGGTCGCCCTTCTGGCCTATGGAGCCGGCAATCTGGCCTCGGTGCGGTTCGCGCTGGAGCGGCTGGGCGCGAGCGTGCGTCCAGTCTCGACGGCGGCCGAGGTCGCGGAGGCGGAGCGGTTCATCCTGCCGGGCGTCGGTCAGGCCGGCTATGCCATGGCACGACTGAAGGCCCTCGGGCTGGTCGAGGCGATCCGGGCGTTCGAGCGGCCTTTGCTGGGCATCTGCCTCGGTCAACAGTTGCTGTTCGAGGCCAGCGAGGAAAGCTCGACGCCCCTGCTGGGCCTCATTCCCGGGCGGGTCGCCAAGCTGGAGCCCGGCGGGGGACGAACGGTACCCCACATGGGCTGGTCGCGCCTGTCGGTCCGCGAGGCCGATCCCCTGCTGGAGGGCGTGACGGACGGCGAGTGGGCCTACTTCGTCCACGGCTACGTCTGCCCGGACGGGCCCGCGACCTTGGCCAGCGCCGACTATGGCGGGCCGGTGCCGGCCGTGGTCCGGAGCAACAACCGGTGGGGCTGCCAGTTTCACCCCGAGCGATCGGCAAAGGCCGGCGCGCGTATCCTGAAGAACTTCATGGAGTTGGCGGCATGATCGTCTACCCGGCCATCGACCTGCGCGGCGGAACCTGCGTGCGCCTGATGCACGGACGCTTCGACCAGGCGACCGAGTATGACGACGCCCCGGCGGCGCGGCTGGCTGCGTTCGCGGCAGCGGGCGCGACCTGGGCGCACATCGTCGATCTGGACGGTGCCGAGGCCGGACGGGCGATGCAGCACGGCCTGATCGGCGAACTGGCCGATGCGATCAATATCCGCATCCAGTCCGGCGGCGGGGTCCGCAGCAGGGACGATGTCCAGCGCCTGCTGGATGCGGGCGTCAACCGGGTCGTGATCGGCTCCCTTGCAGTCTCGCAGCCCGATACGGTGCTGGGCTGGCTGGAGGAGTTCGGCGTCGACTGCCTGACGCTGGCGATCGACGTACGGGCGGACGGCGACCGCTATGTGCCGGCCCTGAAGGGCTGGACCGAGGCAGCGAGCGTGGACCTGTGGACCGCGCTGGACCGGTATCCGGTCGGCTCGGCCAAACACCTGCTGGTCACCGATGTGAGGCGCGACGGGGCCCTGACCGGGGTAAACCTCGACCTGCTGGCCGAGGTGCACGCCCGGCGTCCGGACCTGTGGCTGCAGGCCTCGGGCGGGGTGGCCGGGCTGGACGACCTGACCGGCTCCCGCTCGGTCGGAGCCTCGGGCGCGATCATCGGGCGGGCCCTGTACGAGGGCCGGTTCACCCTGCAGCAGGCGCTGGAGACCGCCCGGGCATGACCGCGCGGCGTATCATTCCCTGCCTCGACGTGAAGGATGGCCGGGTCGTGAAGGGCGTCCGGTTCGAGGGGCACCGCGACATGGGCGACGCCGCCGAACTGGCTGCCCGATACCGCGACGAGGGCGCCGACGAGCTGGTCTTCTACGACATCACAGCGAGCCCCGAGGGCCGGACGCTGGACTATGGCTGGATCAGCGATATCGCGCGCCTGCTCGATATCCCCTTCAGCGTGGCGGGCGGCATTCGCTCGGTCGAACAGGCGGCGCGATGCCTCGACCACGGGGCCGACAAGGTCTCGATCAACTCCCCGGCGCTGGAGCGGCCCGAACTGATCGGCGAGATGGCCGAGCGGCTGGGCTCCCAGTGCGTGGTGGTCGGGGTCGATTCCCGGCGCGAGGGCGAGGACTGGGTCGTACACCAGTACACGGGCGACCCGACCGCCAGCCGGGGCGCCGGGCGACGAACGCTGGACTGGATCGTCGAGGCCCAGAGGCTGGGCGCCGGCGAGATTGTGCTGAACTGCATGGATCAGGACGGCGTGCGACGCGGCTACGACATCGCGCAGCTGAAGGCGGCGCGGGGGCGGCTGACGATCCCGCTGGTGGCCTCGGGCGGCGCCGGG
The DNA here is from genome assembly GCA_016742215.1 of Brevundimonas sp. Classification (GTDB taxonomy): domain Bacteria; phylum Pseudomonadota; class Alphaproteobacteria; order Caulobacterales; family Caulobacteraceae; genus Brevundimonas. Next base: position 449,213 of record JACVCC010000001.1, on the reverse strand, counting down.
GCGGCGGAGCATTTCCGCGACGCCTTCGCCGAAGCCGATGTCTCGGGCGCGCTGGCGGCCAGTGTGTTCCACACAGGGGCGCTGGCGATCCCGGACCTGAAGCGCGAACTGTCGACGGCGGGACTGGAGGTGCGGATATGAGCGCGGCGGTTCCCTCGGCTGACGACCTCGACTTCGCCAAGGGCGGCGGGTTGATCCCTGTGGTGGTGCAGGATGCGGCCACGCTGCAGGTGCTGACGCTGGCCTATATGGACCGGGCGGCCTTTGACGAGACGGTCGAGAGCGGCGAGGCGACCTTCTTCTCGCGGTCGCGGGGCGGACGGTGGCGCAAGGGTGAGACCTCGGGCGACCGGCTGCATGTCGTCTCCATCACCCCGGACTGCGACGCCGATGCCCTGGTGTTGAAGGTCCGGCCAATGGGCAATGCCTGTCACCTGAACCGGACCAGCTGTTTCGGCGAGGAGGACGCGCCCGGCGTCGGTCGGCTGGCCCGGCTGGAGCGGACCATCGCCGAACGGGCTGCGGCGGACCCGGCGACCAGCTGGACCGCCCGCCTGCTGGCGGAAGGCCCCAAACGAGCGGCGCAGAAGGTCGGCGAGGAAGGCGTTGAGACCGCCCTGGCCGGCGCGGCCGGACCGGACGAGGAAATGGCCTCGGAAGCGGCGGACCTGCTGTATCACCTGCTGGTCCTGCTGCGCGCCCGCGACATGGGGCTGGACGCCGTGCTGGACGTGCTGGCAGCGCGCGAGGGCAAGAGCGGCCTGCGGGAGGGCTGACGAAGATCAGGGAACCGGGACGAACCGGCACCCCGTCGCGGGGAAGGCCGCCCGGCACTGGCTCTGGAAGGCCGCGGGATCCGGACGCTGGCCGCTGTCGATCCAGCCTTCCAGCGCGCGCAGGACGGTCATATAGCCGCCGTCCTCGAGCTTGCTGTGCTCGCTCTCGTCGGTCGCAGCCTGAACCAGCAGGTCCGAGCGGCCGGCGTCAGCGACGGTCTGACGATAGACGGCCTCGGCCGAGAAGAAGACGGTCGGGTCATGCAGGGCGTGCAGGGTCACGGTCGGCACGGTGATCTGGCCGGTCAGGTCGGCGTCGTGCGCCAGTCGGGCGACGGCGGCGGGGTCGGCGGTGAAGCGCTCGACGCCCGCGTTCAGCGCCGCATCGTCGGTGGAGCCGCTGTAGACCGTCTGGCTGTTGTCGAACGGATTGCCGCCGACGCGATCGGTCAGGTCCTGGAACAGGGTCGTGGCCCAGTTCATGTGGGCGACCAGTTGCTCTTCCTGGATGCCGGTGACGGCGAGGATGTTCCGCAGCTTGCGCGCCTGAACCGAGGTCCGCTCGCGCCGCGACAGGCCCAGGCCCGTGCAGGCCACGATCCGGCGTTGCAGCTCGGCGCGGCTCATGCGGACGCCGGCGGGCAGCCCCTGCCAGACCGGATAGGCGCCGTCGGCCGGCGACGGGTGATTGCGGCAGTAGAATTGATAGACCGCCCGCAGGTCGGCGCGGAACTGATAGGCGCGCGTTCCGCCCATCAGCACGCCGTTGGTCAGCAGCACGCCGTCGTAGTTCAGCGAACCGTCCTCGCCCCGGGCGTAAAGCTCTGACGCCTTGGCGGCGACGTTGCCGCCCCACGACTGGCCGTGAAGAATGGTCCGGTCCGGTCGGCCGAAGCGGGCCCAGAAGATGCGCCGGCTGCTATCGGTGTCCTCGGCAGCCATGCGCACGCCATAGCCGCCCCGGCGATAGGTCGAGCCGATCCAGGCGTAGCCCTCGCGCACCATGACGGAGAAGCGGTCCAGATCCTCGAGCGAGTCCGTCGCCTCAGGCTCACCTGTGCGCGGGCCGCCGTGGGAATGCACGATCAGCTTGCGGTTCCAGTTCGCCGGCTTCGCGATCACGAACCAGGCGCCGGACGGATCCCGGCCGGACAGGCACTCCACACCCTGCCCTACCGAGGCCGGACAGGCGATCGGCGCCAAGGTCGGCTGCTCGCCGCCCGCGCGGGCGGCGGCCGGTGCGGTCAGGGCGAGAGCGGCGATGAGCCCGGCCAGTCGCGTCACGGAGAACTCCTTGCAGAAACGGCGCGGGACCCGAGGACCCGCGCCGTCGTAAGCCTTAGAACGTCTTGGAGACGTCCACATACAGATAGCGACCGTAGGGACGCTGGACCGAGCCGAGGTAGCCCCCGTCGGCCAGCGACGGGCCTTCGTCGGTGATGTCGCGAACGCCGAGGCGCAGGCGGGTGCCCGAGGCGACGCCGATGTCGTCGAACTCGTACTGGGCGTAGGCGCTGCCGATCAGCTGGCTGGCGACCACCCAGGGCGTGCCGGTGCTGCTGAGCAGGCCGGTCTGATTGACCTCGCTGACGTACTGCGCCGACAGGCCGACACGCCACGGGCCGTGACGCCAGGTGAAGGCGCTGTTGACCTTCCATTCCGGTCGCCCGTTCTGGGCGATCAGCTGGCTGGAGTCCGGCAGCGGGGTCAGCGGGTTGATCGTTCCGGCCTCGCGGGCGGCGTACAGCTGGTCGACAATGTCGCCCGGCTCGCGCGAGAAGGTCAGCAGCTGCGAGGCGTCGACGCGGAAGGTGAAGCTGCCCCATGCCGTGCGGCGCTTCGACCAGGCGAAGCCGAGATCCAGCCCTTCCACCGTCTGCGGCAGCAGGTTGATGAAGCGGTCCTGGATCGAGATCACATCGCCGACCGGCGTCAGGCCGGTGCCGGCGAACAGGGCCACATCGTCCGAGGTCGGCGCAGCGCGCACGACGTTCGGATTCGAGGTCCCGTTCACGCGGTTCAGATAATCCAGCGCCAAGGCGCTCTGGGCGCCGAGCAGGCCGACGATCTCTTCCTGTTCGATCTTCCAGCGATCGACCGTGAAGGTGAAGTCGCCCCAGCTTTCCGGCAGGAACTGCGGCTGGAAGACCAGGCCGTAGGACTGGTTGGTGCTCTCTTCCGGCTTCAGGTCCGGGTTGCCCGAAATCAGCAGGGAGGCGCTGGCGTTGCGGGTGCAGGCGTTGATCGTGGCGATCCGGCCGGCGCGCAGGTCGGCCTCGCATTTGATGTAGTCGAGATTGCCGGCCAGGCGGGCGTACTGGGTGGCGTTGACCTGCTCCAGGTTCGGGGCGCGGAAGCCTTCCGAATACGAGGCGCGGACGCGCAGGCCGTCAACGATGTCCCAGGCCAGGGCGATCTTCGGCTTGGCCACCGAACCGAAGTCCGAATAGTGCTCGGCGCGGCCGGCCAGCTGGACGTCGATGCTGCGCACCAGCGGGATGTTCATCTCGGGCGAGACGACCGGGATGGCGAACTCGACGAAAGCGCCGGCGACGGTGCGATCACCCTCGGTGTCAGGGTTGGGGCTGACGGCCGACACGTTCGACAGGTTGCGCTCGCCGCTGACCATGTCGGTGAAGGTGAAGGTGCCGTCGAGGTTTTCGTCGCGGTCGTCTTCCTGGGTTTCGTAGCGAACCTCGGCGCCGAAGGCGACGCCGACCGGGCCGGCCGGCAGCTCGAATAGGTCACCGCGCGACATCTTGAAGTCGGCCAGCGTCAGGGTGGTGCGCGACAGGCGGCGCAGGTCGAAGACGATGGCGTCGATGGCCGCCTGCGACGACGGCGAGCAGTCCGCATAGCTGGGCGTCGCGATGCAACCGCCGCCGAACGGGTTGTAGGCATCCGGGGTCGACAGGGCGAGCTGCTGCTGCAGGGCCGTCATGTTGATGTTGGGCGAGATGTCCTCGGCCTCGGCCTCGGAGTAGAGCAGCGCCGTTTCCCAGTCGAAGCCTGCCCACTCGCCGCGCAGGCCGCCGAGGATGCGGGACTGGTAGTTCTTGACCGTCACTTCCTGGAAGCCGGTGTCGACGAAGCGGTAGTTGCCAAGGCGGACCGGCAGCCCGGCCGCAGGCACGTTCACCAGCCCCGGCAGACGGTTGGGGTTGGCCTGCCCATTGGCGAAGGTCACCGGGCCGAACGGATTCCAGTAGTTGCTGGCTGGGATCCAGAGGCCGTTCAGGTTCACCACCGGCGGCTGGATGGCGTTGCTCTCGGCGGCATAGATCCCGATCTCGCCAAAGGCCTCGATGTTGTCCGTCAGGTCGTAGCGGCCGGTGGCGAAGACGTTGATGCGCTCCAGATCCGTGCGCACGGTCGTCCCGTGACGGGTGTCGTAGCGCATGTCGCGGTTGACGCCGCTGTAGGCGACCGTGCCGCTGACCAGACAGGTGCCGTTGCCCAGGTTCGCGCCGGTGCAGCCAAAGCTGGACGGCTGGACGTGGAAGGCGCCGGCGGCGGTGGTCAGGACGGTCGTGCCCTGACGGGGACGCAGGGCCGTGGTCGTAGCCGGAATGCTGAGCTGGGCCCAGGGCGAGTGCGACGAGCGGCCGTCCGGCACGTTCGAGGTCTCGTAGCCCTGGAAGCTGGAGAAGAACGGCCGCATGTCGTCGCTGCGGGTGAAGTCCTGATCGTCGGCCATCAGGGCCGTGCGATCCGAATAGTTCACGAACAGGGAGACATTGCCTCGCTCCAGATCCCTTCCGGCGAACAGGTTGGCGTCGAACTCACGCAGGCTGGTGCCCTCGGCGCCGCCGTAGCGGGTGTCGAGGCGCAGGCCGTCGAAGTCGTCCTGAAGCACGGTGTTGACCACGCCCGCCACGGCATCGGCGCCATAGATGGCGGCGGCGCCGTCCAGCAGCACCTCGACCCGCTCGAGACCCGCCACCGGGATGGCGTTGGAGTTGTAGCTCAGGACCGGGACGGTGCCGGTGTCCGAGGTCCCCTGACTGGTCGGGTGCTGAACCATGCGGCGGCCGTTCAGCAGCACCAGGGTGTTGCCGACGCCCAGGGAGCGCAGGTTGACCGAGTTCACATCGCCACGCGCCGAGTTCGAGGTCTGCGGATTGTTGGCGGAATCGAACAGGACGTCGCCCATCTGCGGGATCGAGCGCATCAGGTCGTCGCCGGAGACCGCACCGACAGCGTCGATCTGGTCCTGATCGAAGACCACGACCGGCAGGGCCTCGGTCGTCGGCGCGCCGCGGATCTGGGTGCCGACCACGACGACATCGTCGATGGTTGTCGAATCCTGCGGATCGACCGGCTGGGCCTGCGGCGCGGTCTGGGCCATGGCCCCAACCGCCGAGGCCATCAGGGCGAGAGCCGCCGTGCCCGCGAGCAGTCCGCTGCGTTGAGTGATGGTCATCCTGTTCTCCTCCCGTGGCGCCCCGCCGTTTAGTCGGCGGTGACGCGTTCCTTGTCCCCCGGTCCGGCCGCCGGATCGGGCGGCGCGGCCAGTCCGCCCGGGCGCGAACCCAGTGCGGCGTGAAGTTGGTCCTGATCGAGCTCGCCCTCCCAGCGCGCGACGACCAGGGTCGCGACGGCGTTGCCGACGAAGTTGGTCAGGGCCCGGCACTCGCTCATGAAGCGGTCGATGCCGAGGATCAGCGCCATGCCGGCGACCGGCACGTCCGGCACCACGGCCAGCGTGGCGGCCAGGGTGATGAAGCCCGCGCCGGTGATGCCCGCAGCGCCTTTGGAGCTGAGCATGGCCACCAGCAGCAGGGTGATCTGCTGCCACAGCGACAGTTCGATGTTCATGGCCTGGGCGATGAAGAGCGCCGCCATGGTCATGTAGATGTTGGTGCCGTCCAGATTGAACGAATAGCCGGTGGGGACCACGAGGCCGACGACCGACTTGGGCGCACCGGCGCGCTCCATCTTCTGCATCAGGCTGGGCAGGGCCGCTTCCGACGAGGAGGTGCCGAGCACCAGCAGCAGTTCTTCCTTCAGATAGGCGATCAGCTTGAAGATCGAGAAGCCGTTGACCCAGGCGACGACGCCCAGAACGCCCAGCACGAAGACCAGCGAGGTCAGGTAGAAGGTGGCGATCAGGGCGGCGAGATTGGCGATCGCGCCGATCCCGTAGGCGCCGATGGTGAAGGCGAAGGCCCCGAAGGCGCCGATGGGCGCGGCCTTCATCAGGATCGCCACCAGCCTGAAGACGATGGTGCTCAATGACTCGAACGCGCGCTGCACCGGGGCTGCGGCGTCGCCGACGATGGCCATGGCGATGCCGAACAGGATCGAGACGAACAGGACCTGCAGGATGTTGCCGGTGGCGAAGGCGCTGACGAGGGTGTCCGGGATAATGCCCGTCAGGAAGCCGACGATGGTGCTCTCGTGGGCGGCGTCGGCGTACTGGGCGACCGCGCCCGCGTCGAGGGTGGCCGGATCGATGTTCAGCCCTCGACCGGGCTGAACGATGTTGGCGATGATCAGGCCGACGATCAGGGCCAGGGTCGAGAAGGTCAGGAAGTAGGCGAAGGCCTTGCCGGCGACGCGACCGACCCGCTTGAGGTCGCTCATGCCGGCAATGCCGGTGACGATCGTCAGGAAGATCACCGGGGCGATGATCATCTTCACCAGCTTGATGAAGGCGTCACCCAGCGGCTTCAGGCTCTCGCCGAAGGCCGGCCAGAAGTGGCCGATCGTGCCGCCCAGGACGATCGCGACGATCACCTGGAAATAGAGGCTGCGGTAGAAGGGGCGGCGCGGGCCGGGCGCGGCTCCGCCGTGAGCAATCTGGATCAACTCGAATCCTCCCTCGAAGTCGCGGGGCGCGACTTCGTACGCAACGACCCCGTCTGACGCGGCGGCTTGGGTCAAGTATCGGGATGCGGGCGGCGCACCGACAAGCGGATCGCAGCCGGGGCGTTTTGGGTTGATTTCAAAAGACTTTCGTTGACCGGACGGGTCGGAAGAAGATTGAGAGTGCGGATTTCCGCACATCCACTCTGGCCATTCATGCGAAAATCCGCATTGTGCAACGGATGCGGATTCTGGAGACAGTCCGGGGACAATGGCGCGCGTTCGGCGCGGTCTGGCTGGTCGTCGCCTTCGTCGCGGTTTTTGCGGCAGGCGAGGTCGCCAGGCGCGAGGCGGAGGGCGACGCCCTGCGTCAGGCGAGAGCCGCCACCGCCCTGCACGCCGCCGTGCTGCGCAGCGAGCTGGAACGGCACCGGTCCCTGCCGATGGTGCTGGCGCAGGACCCGGACGTGCATGCCCTGCTGCGCGATACCAACCCCGCAACGGTCGACCGCCTGAACCGGAAGCTGGAGGGTCTGGCCCGCGAGACGCGCGCGGCCGTCATCTATGCACTGGACGCCGACGGCCTGGCGCTGGCGGCCAGCAACTGGCGCGAGCCGATCAGCTTTGTCGGCTCGGACTATCGCTTCCGTCCCTATTTCCACGAGGCGATGCGGGACGGTCAGGCCAGCTTCTTCGCGCTCGGCACGGTCAGCAACCGGCCCGGCCTCTATCTGGCCAGGCGGGTGACGGACGCGAGCGGGCGAGCGCTGGGCGTCATGGTCGCCAAGGTGGAGTTCGATGCCTTGGAGGCGGACTGGCGCGCCTCGGGCGAGCCGACCTATGTGACGGATGGCGACGGCGTGGTGCTGATCACCACCGTCTCGAAATGGCGGTTCCATACAACGGGCGAGCTGGGGTCGGAGCGTCGGCGACGGCTTGCGGTGGACCAGACCTCGGGCCGGGCCGATCTGTCGACGCTGCCGTTCGACGCCCTGACGCCCGGCATGATCAGCCTGTCTCGCGACGTGCCGTCCGACACCTACGCCCGCGTGTCCGCGCCCATTCCGGAACTCGGCTGGAGCTTGCATCTGCTGCAGCCGGCCGGGGCCGCGATCACGCGCGCGACGCTGGGCGCGCGGGTGGTGGCGCTGCTGAGCGTGGCCCTGTTGGCCGGTCTGACCGGGGTTCTGCTGCGCCGCCGCCAGCGCGCCCGCGCCCGCGCCGCGGAGGAAGAGGCAGCCCGGGCTGAGCTGGAGCGGCAGATTGATCTGCGCACCGTCGAGCTGCGCACCGCCAACGACCGGCTGAGTCACGAGATCGACGAGCGCCGGCGGCTGGAAAAGAACCGGCAGGATCTGCAGGACGAGCTGATCCAGGCCAACAAGCTGGCCACGCTGGGCCAGATCGCCGCCGGGGTCGCTCACGAGATCAACCAGCCGGTGGCCGCCATCCGCACCCATGCGGACACGGCCGGCGTCTATCTGCAGCGCAGCGACGCGGACGCCGCGGCGCGTCAGCTGAACCGGATCGGCGAACTGACCGAGCGGGTCGGGGCGATCACCGACGAGCTGCGCGCCTTCTCGCGCAAGACCCGCTCGGGCCCCGTGGCGGTCAGCGTGGAGGCCGCCATCGACGGCGCCCTGATGCTCGCCGGGGCGCGGCTGCGCGAGCGAGGCGTGACGCTTGAGCGGACGCCGGAGCAGCCGGATTTGATGGTGAAGGCCGAGCGAAACCGGCTGGAGCAGGTGGTGCTGAACCTGCTGCAGAACGCCATTGAGGCGGTCGAGGGCGTCCCCTCGCCCCGCATTGCTGTCTCGGTCGAGACGAAGGGCCGCAAGGTGGTGGTCAGCGTGGTCGACAACGGGCCGGGCCTATCCGAGGCCGTGCGCGACCGCCTGTTCACCCCGTTCACCACCGACAAGGCGGACGGGCTGGGGCTGGGCCTCGTGATCAGCCGGGACATCGTTGCGGGCTTCGGCGGCGAACTGGTCCACGACGACGCCGGAACCGGCGCGACGTTCCGCATCATCCTGCCGGGGGCGAAATGAGCTTCAAGACCCTCAACCGCGTGGCTCTGGTCGAGGACGACGAGGCCTTCCGCACCGCTCTGGCCGAACGGCTGGAGCTGGAGGACCTGAAGGTGACGCAGTTCCCGTCGGGCGAGGCGGCGCTGAAGGCGCTGGACGCCGGGTTCGAGGGGGTAGTGGTCACCGACCTGCGCATGCCCGGCATGGACGGCCGCCAGCTGACCGACCGATTGCTGGCCGACGATCCGGATCTGCCCGTCGTCATCATCACCGGTCATGGCGACGTGGCCGAGGCGGTCGAGGCGATGAAGCGCGGCGCCTATGACTTCCTGACCAAGCCCTTCGCGCCCGAACGGCTGATCGACACCCTGCGCCGGGCGCTGGAGAAGCGATCGCTGGTGCTGGACAACCGCCGCCTCAGCGCCCTGGCGGCCGAGGGCGACTGGGCCATTCCGCTGAGCGGCGACAGCGCCGCCATCGTGGCCCTGCGCACGGCCATCACCCAGCTGGCCGACGCCCACGTCGACGTCCTGATCGAGGGCGAAACCGGAGCGGGCAAGGAGGCGGTGGCGCGGGCGATCCACAACGCCAGCCGTCGTCGACTCAAACCCTTCGTTCCCGTCGCCTGCGCCGCCCTGCCCGAGAGCGACGCCAAGGGGCAGTTGTTCGGCCACGAGGCCGGCGCCTTCCCCGGCGCCCTGCGTCGGCGGGACGGACAGATCGCCCAGTCGCATCAGGGCAGCCTGTTCCTTGACGAGGTCGACCAGGCCCCGCGCGCGGTCCAGCTGATGCTGCTGCGGGTGCTGGAGGAGCGCGAGATCCTGCCGCTGGGCGCCTCGGAACCGCAGGCGCTGGACCTGCGGGTGCTGGCCGCGACCCGCGCCGACCCGGCCGCTGCGGTGACGCGCGGCGATCTCGGAGAGGACCTCTACTACCGCCTGAACGTCGTGCGACTGCGCACCCCTCCCCTGCGCGAGCGGCGCGACGACATTCCCATGCTGTTCGCCCGCTTCATGAGCCGGGCGGCCGACCGGCTGGGCCGTCCCCTGCCCCCGATCGACCATGCGGTGCGCCGCCGGCTGCTGGAGCACGACTGGCCGGGCAATCTGCGGGAGCTGTCCAACTTCGCCAATCAGGTCGTGGTCGGCCTGGGCCCTGCGGCCGGCGAGGCGGCCGACGGAGAGCGGCTGGCGGACAAGGTCGCCCGCTATGAGGCCGAGCTGATCCGCGAGGCCCTGACCGCGTGGAACGGGGACATCAGGAGGGTCACCGAGACGCTCGGGCTGCCGCGCAAGACTCTCTACGACAAGATGGCGCGGCACCAGATCCAGCCGGCGCAGCACAGACGGTAGCTTGCGACGAACCGCGATGGACGGTGTTCGCGCGCAGGGCTAGGTATTCGTCCATGACGCCGATGACGTTCGCCGGCTTCGGGCTGTACGCCCCGAAGGAACAGAGGCCTTCCAGCGCGCTGGACCCGATCTTCGGGCAGGCCGAGGGCTGGACCGCACAACAGTTCGGCATTGCCTCGCGGGGCGTGGCCGGGCCGGACGAGACCACCTCCATGATGGGCGCGGAGGCCGCGCGACGAGCGCTGGCCATGGCCGGCTGGCAGGCCTCGGACCTCGACGTCCTGATCGGCGCCTGTGGGGTGATGGAACAGCCCATCCCCGGCACCTCCGTGCTGATCCAGGAGGCGCTGGGGCTGGGCAAGTCGGGCATCTGGGCGTTCGACGTGAACCAGACCTGCCTGTCCTTCGTGACCGCGCTGGACGTCGTGGCCATGGGCTTCGAGAGCGGACGCTTCCGCCGCGCCCTGATCGTGTCCAGCGACATCGCCTCGGCGGGGCTGGACTGGGCCAATCCGCCATCGGCCGCCATCTTCGGCGACGGGGCCGCGGCGGTCTGTATCGAGGCCGGAACCGGCACCGCCGGGCCGGGCCTGCTGGCGCGCGGCTTCGAGACCTATGGCGATGGCAAGGATCTGGCGACCCTGCGTTCGGGCGGCACCCGTGTCCGCATCGCCGACGGCTTCGAGGCCCTGGCCGAGGGCGCGCGCTTCCACATGGACCCGTTCGGCATCTTCAAGGCCGCCGCCCGCTCGCTGCCGGTACTGATCGACCGGGTGCTGGGCGAGGCCGGGCTGAACCGCGAGACCGTCGATCTCATCGTGCCGCATCAGGCCAGCGCCCCTGGACTGGAACATCTGCGCAGGCTGATGGGCGGAGACCCGGCGCGGGTGGTCGATATCTTCAACACGCACGGCAACCAGATCGCTGCCTCCGTGCCGACCACACTGGTCGAGGCCCATGCGGCGGAACGGCTGGGTCCGGGCAAGACCGTGCTTCTGCTGGGAACCGCCGCCGGCATCAGCGCCGCCGCCATGGTGGTGCGGACATGAGCCGCCGGGCGCTGGTTACCGGAGCCACCGGCGGGCTGGGTCTGGCGGTCGTCGCGGCCCTGATCGTCGCCGGCTACGCGGTGCGGGCATCCGGTCGGCAGCCGGCTGCGCTGAGGCGGCTGAAGAGCATGGGCGCCGAGATCTTCGCCGGCGACCTTATGGACCAGACGGACGCCGCCTGCTCGGATATCGACGTCATCTTCCATGCCGCGGCCCTGTCCAGCCCGTGGGGACCCGACGCGGACTTCGAGCGGGCGAACGTCGAGCTGACCCGGCGGCTGCTGGCCTCGGCGCAGGCAGCGGGGGCGGACGGCTTCATCTTCGTCTCCTCGCCGTCGGTCTATGCTCGCTGGCAGGACCAGACCGGGATCACCGAGGCGACGCCCTGGCCCGAGAAGCCGCTGAATGCCTATGCCCGCACCAAGGGCGAGGCCGAGACTATCGTCCGCGCCGCCGACCGGCCGGGTTTCCGCACCGTGTCGCTTCGCCCGCGCGCCATCGTCGGGCCGGACGATGCGGTGCTGCTTCCGCGCATCCTGCGGCTGGTGACGAAGGGCCGGTTCCCCCTGTTCCGTCGTGGCGAGGCGCTGGTGGAGCTGACGGATCGCCGCGACGCCGCGCGCGCCCTGCTGCTGGCAGACCAGCACCGCGAGCGGGCCGGTGGTCGGGCGGTCAACATCACCAGCGGCCGACCCCTGCCCATCGCGACTCTGGTCGAACGGCTGGGTCAGACGCTGGGTGTCGAGGTGAAGATCATGCCGGTGCCCCTGCCCGTCGGCCAGGTGCTGTCCGTGATCTCCGAGGGTGTCAGCCGCATCCTGCCCGGGCAACCCGAACCGGTGCTGACGCCCTACACCCTGTCGACCCTGGCCTGGTCGCAGGCGTTCGATCTGAGCGGAGCGAAGGCGCTGATCGACTACGAGCCGGAGTTCGACGCGGTGGAGACCGCCATGGAGGTGGCGCCGACGCTGGCCGCGCGCGCATGAGGCGCTGTCGCGTCCACATCCTGCGCGCAGGAGCCTGCTCGCATCCGGAGGTGATGACGCGCCGGGACGGCAGCCTGAAGCCGGTCGTCTTCCCCGCTCTGGCCGCCCTGATCCTGCACCCCGAGGAGGGCGCGATCCTGTTCGACACGGGCTACGACCCGGCCTTCTTCGCCGCGACGCGCAGCTGGCCCGAGGTGCTGTACCACTGGGCGACGCCGGTGGAACTGCCGTTCGGGCAGGCGGTGGTGGACCAGTTGCCCCGGTTCGGGGTGAAGCCTGAGAACGTGACGGCCGTCGTCGTCTCTCACTTCCACGGCGACCATGTCGCGGGCCTGCACCGGTTCCCGAACGCCCGCGTCTTCTGCGCCCGGGCCGGGCTGGAGCGGGTGCGGCGCGGCGGACGGTTCGGACGGGTCCGGCAGGGCATTCTGGCCGGGCTGGTGCCCGACGATGTGGATGCCCGCGCCGACTTCTTCGAGGATCAGCCTCAGGTCGCACTGGGCCCGGACCTGAGCCCGTTCGAGACGGGGGTCGACCTGCTGGGCGACGGGTCCCTGCTGGCGGTGCATCTGCCGGGGCATTGTCCGGGACACTGGGGGCTGGTGGTGCGCGAGGCGGACGACCGGACGCGCTTCCTGATCGCCGACGCGGCCTGGTCCAGCGGACAGGTGCGAGACGACATGCCGCCGCCGCGCCTGACCACCGCCCTGCTGGGCGACACCGGCCCGTACCGCAGCACGCTGAACGCCCTGCATCGCCTGTGGGCGCGCAATCCGGAACTGGTGCTGACCCCGTCGCATTGCGGCGAGGTGCAGACGGACACGCCCCGTGGCGACGGTTGATCGATCGGCCGTCCTGAAAAGCTGGATCGCCGCCCGCTGGAGCGCGGCGCGGCTGCGGACGCGCGCGGATATCGAGGCGCGGCAGGCGCGGCTGTGGGCGCGGATGACGCCGGTTCTCGCCCGCACGCCGGCGGTGGCGCATCTGGCGGGACAGCCGCTTGAGGCCTTCCCGATCGTGTCGCCGGACGAGGTGCGGCGCGACTTCGAACAGTGGAACACCCTTGGCCTGACGCGGGCGGAGGCCGAGGCGGCGGCGCGGGATGCCGAGACCGGCGGTGCGGGCGAGGTCCGGCCGGGCGTGTCGGCGGGTTTCTCGTCCGGATCGTCCGGCGGACTCCGGGGTCTGTTCCTGAGCAGCCGGGCGGAGCGCGCCGGGTACCTCGGCCATCTGATCGCGCGCCTGCTGCCGCGATTGGCCCTGATCCGCGGCGCGAAGATCGCCCTGTGCCTGCGGGCCACCTCCAGCCTCTACAGCGACGTCACCGGCGCCGGGCCGTTCCACTTCCTGTTCCTCGGGCTGGAGACGCCGGGCGAGGAGCGGATCAAGCGGCTGGCGGCTTTCGCCCCGGACGTGGTGATCGCCCCTTCCCATGTGCTGGCCGATCTGGCGCGGCGGGTGGAGACCGGCGCGCCGTGGACGCCGCGTCGCCTGCTGCAAGGCGCCGAGCCCATGGGCGACGCCGAGCGGGACTGGATCGAGGCGGTGCTCGAGAGCCGGCCCACGCCGATCTATCAGGCCACCGAAGGCTTCCTCGCCTCACCCTGCCGGCTGGGGACCCTGCATCTGAACGAGGATGTGCTGGTGGTCGAGCGCGAAGTCGTGCCAGGCACGAACCGGTTCGTGCCGATCATCACCGATCTGAGACGCACCACCCAGCCGATGGTGCGGGTGCGGCTGGGCGATCTGCTGGAGCCGACGACCTGCATCTGCCGCTCGCCGCTGCAGGCGATCCGGCCGGTGGAGGGGCGGCTGGAGGACCTGTGGCGCTGGGGCGAGGTGGCGATCCCGCCGCGCGCGGTGGACGATGCGGTGTGCGAGGCCATCGGCGCAGAGGCGGAATGGCGGGCGGTCGCCGGGCCGGGCGGCGTGACGGTCGAGGCCGCGCCCGACGATGTCACCGCAGCGACCGACGCGGTGCGGGAGTTGCTGCGACGGCGCGGGCTCGAGCTGCCGGTGACGCCGGACGGCATGCCGCCGGAGATCGTGGTCAAACGCCGGCGCGTGCGCTGGATCGATGGCTGAGCGGGTCCTGATCACCGGGGCGCGGGCGGCGGCGGCGCTGGATCTGGCGCGCAGCCTGCGCGCGGCGGGGTTCGAGCCGCATCTGGCCGACTGCAGCCCCGCGCGGCTGGCGCGCTGGTCGCGGACGGCGGGACCCGTGCACCGGTACGCCGCGCCGGTTCAGACGCCGGCCCGGTTCGCGCAGGATGTGCGGGCGCTGATCGCGCGGCTGGATCCGGTGCGGATCATCCCGACCTGCGAGGAGGTCTTCCACCTGTCCGCCCTGGCCGCCGTCGACGGGTTCGCCGACCGGCTGTTCGCGCCGGAGGCCGGACGGCTGGCGGACCTGCACGCCAAGGACCGGTTCGCCGCCCTGTGCCGGACGCTGGGGGTGGACGCGCCCGAGACCCGGACGGTGAGGGAGGCCGCCGCCCTGCCGCGCGACGGGCTGGAGGCGCTGGTGCTGAAGCCGGTCTGGTCGCGGTTCGGAGCGAGAACGCTGGTGGGGCCGACGCCGGAGCAGGTGCAGGCGCTGCGTCCCTCGCCGACCGAGCCCTGGGCCGTACAGCAGCGCATCCGGGGCGAGGACGTCAGCGTCTATGCCGTCTGCAACGACGGACGGATCGACGCCCTGTCGGCTTACGGCTCTCCCCTGCGCAGCCGTGGCGGCGCCGCGCTGGCGTTCCAGCCGCTGGGGCCGGAACAGACGGAGCGGCTGCGGCGCATGATCGAGCCTCTGGCAGCCTGGGCCGGCGACGGGCAGCTGTCGTTCGACGCGGTGATCGACGCCGACGGTCGGCCGTGGCTGATCGAGTGCAATCCGCGCGCGACCAGCGGCGTGCACCTGTTCGACCGCAGCGCGGACTTCGGCCGGGCGCTGATGGGGCGGGGGCGAGCGCAGATGTCGAACCGATCGCGATGCCTGGGGCCTGCCGTCTGGAGCCGCGGCGCGCGGGGGCTGGGCGAGGATGTGCTGTCGGCGCCGGGCGATCCTCTGCCCCCGCTCGGGGCGCTGGTGGATGCGGCGGCCTTCGCCTGCGACGCCTTGCGCACCGGCCGGACGTTGACGGAGGCGATGACGGCGGACATCGAGTGGAACGGGCAGCCGCTGGAGCCCGACCGCTGGAGCCGGACGTGACGCCCCTGCCCGAGAGCATCGCCCGAAGCTGGCAGATGGCGGCCCTGTCGCGGGAGCTGAAGGATCGGCCGCTGGCGCGGACGGTGGCGGATACGCCTCTGGTGCTGTTCCGGGACGAGGCGGGCCGAGCCGTCGCCCTGATCGACCGCTGTCCGCACCGCAACTATCCGCTGTCCGAGGGCCAGATCGTCGGCGGGACGGTGCAGTGTCCCTACCACGGCTGGCGCTTCGGAGCGGACGGCGCCTGCGTGGACGTGCCCGGCTGTGCTCTGGATGCCGGTTAGGGACAGCGGCTGGAGGCGAAGACCGTCGAGGCGCGCGAGATCCACGGCGCGGTGCTGGTGCGGCTGGAGCCCGGCGGGCCGGAGCTGCCGGACCCGGGCCCTTGGGGCGCGGCGGACCACGATCATTTCTGGTGGTCGCAGGGCGTCTGGCGCGGCCGGGCGCTGGATGCGCTTGAGAATGTGCTGGACCCGTTCCACACCAACTTCATCCACGACGGCATCATCCGCCGCAGCAACCGGCGCATCCCGGTGCGGCTGTCGGTCGAGGCGGGCGAAGACTGGATCGAGTCGATCATCGAACAGCCCCAGCCGGACATGGGCTGGATGTCCCGCATGCTGGAGCCGCCGCGCGATCGCAGCCGGACGCGGCTCCATTCGCCGACACTGGTGCAGGCCCGATGGGAGGGACCGCGCGGGCTGACGTTGTGCGTGACGGTCTTCTTCACCCCGGTGACGCCGACCACTCTGGCGCCCTTCGCCTGCTTCACCACGCCCAAGGGGCGCGGGCCGGGCTGGCTGAAGGAGCGGGCCATCCGGTTCTTCCTTGAGAAGGTGGTCGCGCAGGACCGCCACGCCCTCGCCCGCCAGCTGGACAACATCGAACGCTTCGGCGCGCCGCGCTTCCTGCAGGGCCCCGGCGACCTGCTCGGCGCCCGGGTGGCGCAACTGTATCAGGGCCAGAAGATCGAGCCGGCCCGAGAAGGCCCGTTTGACTTCGAGCTCTAGGCGCCGGCCTTCGCCGCCGGGCGGGCCCGGCAGGTTTCGAGCCAGCGGGCCAGATGGGTCAGCTCTTCGGGCGGGCGATATTTGATCAGCCGCGCGAAATCGAGACCGACCACGGCGACGATGTCGGCGATGGTGAAGCGGTCCTCGGCGATGAACTCGTGCTCGGCCAGACGGCGGTCCAGCGAGCGCATGTATTTCTCGGCGGCCAACTTGTTGTAGTCGGCCACCTGCGGGACCTGGGTCGCCTCAAGGGCGGCCAGCGCGGGGTGCGAGTGGCGCACGTTCAGCATGATCGGATTGGCCAGATAGAACTCGCAGCGGCGGGTCCACATCTCGATCACCGCCTGTTCGCGCGCGTCGTGGCCGAAAAGGTTGGGCTCGGGATAGACGGCCTCGAGATAGCGGCCAATCGCCAGCGATTCCGAGAAGACCGTACCGTCGTCCAGCTCCAGCGCCGGGACATGGGGCACGCCGACCTTCGCACGATAGTCGGGCGACTTGTGCTCGCCGACCATGATGTCGATCTCGATGATCTCCACATCCTCGATGCCCTTCTCGGCCATGACCCAGCGGACGCGGCGGGGGTTGGGGGCGCGGTGCGAGGTGTAGAGCTTCATCGTCGATCTCCGGTTCAGCCGAATATGGAGCCGGGCATGATGCCGACAATGGCAGCGCTCATCAGGGTGGCGAGGAAGCCGGCGAACAGGGCCTTCCAGACGAGACTCAGGACCTCTTCGCGACGCTCGGGCATCAGGACCGACAGGCCGGTGACCGTGATGCCGACCGAGCCGATGTTGGCGAAACCGCACAGGGCGTAGGTCAGCAGCATGCGGGTGCGCTCGCTGATCGCGTCGGCCGGAACGGCGCCGAG
This sequence comes from Brevundimonas sp., assembly GCA_016742215.1. GTDB lineage: Bacteria > Pseudomonadota > Alphaproteobacteria > Caulobacterales > Caulobacteraceae > Brevundimonas. The sequence continues at coordinate 432,132 of JACVCC010000001.1, read as the reverse complement.
GTCCATGAAGGCCTTGAACTCGGTCTGGGTCAGCTTGACGCCCAGCAGCAGGCCGGCCTCGCGGGCGTCGGCCCACTGGACGCCCGTCAGCCAGGCGACCGGGGCGAAGATCCAGCTGAGGAACCACTCGACGCTGATGCCCTCGCCGAAAATGCCGCCGACGATGATGTTCACCAGCGCCACCAGGGCGACGAAGACGATCAGCACTGCCGAGATGTTCAGCACGACCATCAGGCCGTCCGAGGTGCCCTTCACGATGGCGTCAATGGCGCTGTCGTACTTCAGAGGCGAGTCATACTCGGCATGGGCGCCACCCTCGCCCGGCTTTTCCGGAACGATGATGCGGGCCAGCAGGATGCCTGCCGGGGCCGAGATGATCGAGGCCACCAGCACGTGACCGGCCGCATTGGTCAGGGTCGGGGCCAGCATCAGGGCGTAGGCCACCATGGTCGAACCTGCGACGGTGGCCAGACCGACCACCATCATCAGGAACAGCTCCGACCGGGTCAGCTTGTCGAGATAGGCGCGAATGACGATCGGGCTCTCGATCATGCCCAGGAAGATATTGGCGGCCACCGCCAGCGCCGAGGCGCCGCCCAGCCCCATCGTCTTCTGGAACAGGATGCCGAAGCCGTAGGTGATCCACTTCAGGATCTTCCAATGCCACAGCAGGGCCGAAAGGGCCGAGATGACCAGGATCAGCGGCAGGACCTGGAAGGCGAAGGTGAACAGGGCGCCCGGCTCCTGCACCGAATAGGGCTGCTGGAAGCCGCCGCCCGCCAGATAGCCGAACACGAAGTTGGTGCCGACGCTGGTCGCCCGGGCCAGCCCGTCGACCGCGGCGTTCACCGCGTGCAGCACGCCGTGCGAGGCCGGGTTGAACAGCACCAGCACAAGAACCGCCTGAACGACGATAGCGCCGATGGCCAGTTTCCACGGGAAGGCCCGCCTGTTCTCCGACAGGCCCCAGCAGGCCGCGACGATGACCAGAAGCCCGAGCAGGCTCTGGAGATTCAGCAGGCTGAACATCGAATGCACTTCCCCGCCGACACACCGCCGGCCCTCGCCCGTTGAACGCCACCCGGGCCGGTCTGGCAAGGCGGAAACCACGCCGCGAATTGAACGCGCCACGGCCAAGGTTCCGCTTCGCCTGCGTCCAGACTTCGCCGTTATCGGAGCGCGCCATCACGGAACCGTGATCATCACGGCGACAGGGAGAATGACGATGAGAAAGGCTCTGATGCTGGCCGCGGCCAGCGCACTGGTTCTGTCCGCCTGCTCACCCGAGCGCGCCGACGAGCAGACGTACTCGGACAGCGCGACCGAGGTCGAGATCATCGAGCCGGCGCCCGCCGAACAGCGGACGATCTCGGCGAACGACATCCCCCAGCCGAAACTTCAGGCTCGCGTGCCGCAGGCCGTCGAGTCTGTCGCGGCGTCGCCCGAAGCCGCCGCTCAGGACCGCATCGCGGCCGATACCCCATCGCCCGTCGCCGAGCCCCGACCTGCACCGCTCGCCCCGGTCGCGCGCATCGCCTACGCCTTCAGCTACGCCGTCGCCCTGCCCAGGGAGCGCGGGCCGGAGCTGATGAGCCGGCACGAGTTCGCCTGTGTCACCGCCGGCGCGGGCCTGTGTCAGGTGGTGTCCGCCCAGGCGGACTGGACCACGAACAACCCCGGCGGCCGCCTTGAACTGCGGGGTCAGCCGGAATGGATCAACCGATTCCGCGCCGGTCTGGCGCTGGACGCCGCCAACGTCGGCGGCGCGCTGGAAGAAGCCGCCACCGTCGGCGAGGATGTCACCCGCGGCATCGACGAGGCGGAAACCGGTGCGAAGACGACCGCGACCCTGGCCGAACGCATTCGCGATCTGCAGCAGCGCCAGGGCGGGACCCTCGCCCAGCGACTGGAGATCGAGCGCCAGCTGGCCGAACTCCAGCGGCTTCAGGACCAACAGCAGATCGAGCTGCGCGAACTGAACGGCCGGGTGCAATCCGCCACCCTGACCATCGATTATCGCGAGGGCGGCGCCATGGCCGCCAGCAGCCCGACGCGCCCGGTCGCCAAGGCGCTGCAGAACGCGTTTGGATTGTCTATGGGCATGCTGGCGGTGTTGATCACCACCGGCTCGGTCCTGTTGCCGATCGCCGTGATCGGCGGCGCGGTGTGGTGGGCCACGGTGCGCCGCCGTCGGAAGGAGCCGACTCCGGCCTAGAGCTGGCCGCGGACCAGTTTGCCGTAGTCTTCCATCAGACCCAGGCTGAGGGCGCCGGGGGTGAAGCGGTATTCGCCGACTTCGCTCACCGGCGTCACCTCGGCGGCGGTGCCGGTCAGGAAGCATTCCGAGAAGGTCGACAGCTCTTCCGGACGGATGTGGCGCACGACCACCTCGATACCCTTCGCCTTGGCCATCTCGATGACGGTCTGGCGGGTGATGCCGTCCAGAATCGCATCGACCGGCGGGGTGTGGATCACGCCATCCTGAACGAAGAAGACGTTGGCGCCGGTGGCCTCGGCCACATAGCCGCGCCAGTCCAGCATCATGGCGTCGGCATAGCCGCGCTTCTCTGCGGCCATCTTGGACATGGTGCAGATCATGTAGAGGCCGGCCGCCTTGGCCGCCGACGGGGCGGTCATCGGGTCGGGGCGACGCCACTTGGCCCACTCGAGCCGAATCCCCTTCGCCTTGGTCTCAGGATCGAAATAGCTGGGCCATTCCCACACGGCGATTGCGACGTGGGTCCTGTTGTTCACGGCCGAGACGGAGACCTGTTCTGGCCCGCGATAGGCGACCGGACGGACATAGCAGTCCGACAATCCCATCTTCCTGCACGTTTCGATGCTGGCGGCGTCGATCTCGGCCACGCTATAGGGTAGGTCGAAATCCAGCAGGTTCGCCGACTTCTGAAGGCGTTCCGAATGGGGCGTCAGCTTGAAGATTTCGCCGCCATACATACGCTCACCCTCGAACACCGACGAGCCGTAGTGCAGGGCATGGGTCAGAACGTGCGTTTTCGCTTCCCTCCAGGGCACGAAATCGCCGTCCATCCAGATCCAGCCGTCACGATCGTCGAAAGGAACGAAGGCCATTGAAGAACGTCTCCCGCAAAGCTCCCCGGTTTAGACCCCCCGGAATCGCTCAGGTCAACGCCTGTGACGACCGTCAGGGTGCATCGGCATGAGCGACGTTCGCCCCAATGGTCGCTCCGGCCCCATCGCCGGCCCTGGCGCCGGTCGCCATCTGCTGGTCGTCGATGACGATGACCGCATCCGCGAGCTGCTGAAGGAATTCCTGACCCGTGAGGGCTACCGCGTCACCGGCGCCGCCCACGCCGCGGCGGCCAAGCGTCTGGTGGAGCTGATCGAGTTCGATCTGATCATCCTGGACGTCATGATGCCGGGCGAAAGCGGGTTCGACCTGACGACCTGGATTCGCGGCAAGGCAGAGACCTCGAAGACACCGGTGCTGCTGCTGACCGCCCGCGGCGATCCGGACGACCGGATCGAGGGCCTGTCGCGCGGCGCCGACGACTACATGTCCAAGCCGTTCGATCCGCGTGAGCTGGCCCTGCGGGTGGACGCCATCCTGCGACGCACCGGCGGCAAGCCTCTGACGCCGCGCGAGATCAAGCTGGGACCGGCGGTGTTCGACATGGAGCGGCTGGAGCTGACCCGCGACGGCAAGCTGCAACGCCTGACCGAGGCCGAGGCCCAGCTTCTGAAGACGCTGGCCATCCACGCCCACGCCCCGGTCGAGCGGATGAGCCTGTCGCCGGATACGGCCGATATCACCGGCCGCGCCGTGGACGTTCAGGTCACCCGCCTGCGCCGCAAGCTGGAAGCCGACCCGAAGAACCCGCGCTACCTGCAGACGGTGCGCGGCATCGGCTACATGCTGGCTCCGGACTGACCCTGAATGCGGCTTCTGCCCGCCAGCCTCTGGCCGCGGTTCCTGAAGCGACGGCTGCCGTCCTCGCTGTGGGGCCGGTCGCTGCTGATCATCGTCCTTCCAGTGCTGGTCATGCAGGTTGCGGTGACCTGGGCCTTCTTCGACATGCATTGGCAGACGGTGACCGCGCGCCTGTCCGACGGCCTGGCCGGCGACATCGCCTGGGCGGTCGAGAGCTATGCGGACGATCCGTCACTGCAGAACATGGAGATCATCACCGAGCGCGCAGAGCGGTCGATGTCCCTGTCGGTGCAACTGCGCGAGGGCGAGACCCTGCCCGAAGAGACGCGTCGCGGGGCCCTGGGGGTCATCGACCGCGCCCTTGAGCGCGCCCTGACCACCCGGCTGGATCAGCCCTTCTGGTTCGACACCACCCGCTACCCCGCCTATGTCGACATTCGCGTGCAGCAGCCGCAGGGCGTGCTGCGCATCATCGCCCCACGCGAGCGGGCGGTGGCGACCCAGGCTCATATCTTCGTGCTGTGGCTCCTGATCGCCACCGTGCTGCTGATGGGCGTGGCCATCCTGTTCATCCGTAATCAGGTCCGCGCCATCGAGCGTCTGGCCGAGGCGGCGGAGGCCTTTGGCCGTGGTGAGGCGCAGGAACGGTTCAAGCCCCACGGCGCCAAGGAAGTGCGGGCCGCAGCCCAGGCGTTCCTGAACATGCGCGACCGGATCCAGCGGCATATCGAGCAACGGACCGCGCTTCTGGCCTCGGTCAGCCACGACCTGCGCACGCCCCTCACCCGCCTTCGGCTGGAGCTGGCCCTTGCCCCGCCGTTCAAGCGCGCCGAGGCCATGCGCGGCGACATGGACGAGATGGAGCATATGATCGACGAATACCTCGCCTTCGCCCGCGGCGAAGCCGGCGAGGCAGCCCAGCCGATCTCCATCGCCGACCTGCTGAACACGGCGGCCGAGGACGCGAAGCGCGCCGGCGCGGAGGTCGAGGTCCAGGTCGAGGACGGTCTGACCGCCACCCTGCGTCCACTGGCATTCAAGCGCGCGGTGATCAATCTGGCAGGCAATGCCGCCTCGCACGGGGAACATGTCCGCCTCGGCGCCCGCGCCCTGCCCTCCGGCGGGCTCGAGATCGCCATCGAGGATGACGGTCCGGGAATTCCCGACGACATGCACGAGGAGGCCTTCCGGCCCTTCTCGCGCCTGGACGAATCCCGCAACCAGAACCGCAAGGGCGTCGGCCTGGGCCTCGCCATCGCCCGCGACGTGGCCCGCGGCCATGGCGGCGACATCACTCTGGGCCGCAGCGACATGGGCGGCCTCAAGGCGCTGATCCGCCTGCCCGGCTGATCACATTTGGCTCACACCTCTAGCCAAGCGGAGCCATACGGCGCACCTTTCCCCTGTGGCCGGGGGGCCATGGAGGAACAGACATGCGTAAACTCGCCTTCTTCGCTCCACTCGCCGCCGCTGTGGCCTTCGCCGGCATCGCGGCCGCCCAGCCCGCTTCGGTCAATGTGACGCTGAGCCATGCGCTTGAGCGCGAGGCCCAGACCCTCGGTGAACGCGAGGTCCAGGAACAGGTCGATCGCCTGACCTGGGTGCTCCAGTCCCGTCTGGCCGATACGGCCGCTCTCGACGGAGCCCGTATCGAACTGGTGCTCACCGATCTGAAGCCGAACCGCCCGACGATGGAGCAGATCGCCAAGCGGCCGGGCCTTGACCCGATCCGCAGCCGTTCGATCGGCGGCGCCGCGATCGAAGGGACGGTCATTCTGGCCGATGGCTCGACCCACGAGGTCAGCTACGACTGGTTCTCGTCCAATCTCGCCGATGTGCGCGGTCACGGAACCTGGACCGATGCAGATCGCGCCTACAGCCGCCTCGCTCGCAATCTGGCGACGGGCCGCTACGAGGTCCGCTAGACCGAAATCGGTTCAGTTGGACGCAGTCCAAGTGGGCTCAGATTTCGGTCCAGCATAACGCGAGAGCCTGATTCAAGGCCTCAGCGGAATCGCGAAGCGATTCCACCTCAACCGATCAGGCTCTAGAGGCTCCGCGCCCGATCCACGGCGGCGCTGACGGCGGCCCCGGCCGCGCGCGTCAGCCCGCCGTCTTCGGTCATCGCATCCAGACCGGCCCGCGTCGTCCCGCCAGGCGAGGCGATGCGGGCGATCAGGGCGTCCAGCGCCTCGCCCGTACCCGCCCCCGAGCCGGCCGACCTGAGCGCGCCACGCGCCAGCCGCATCGCGGCCTCCTCCGACAGTCCCTGTCCTGATCCCGCCTGCGCAAGCGCCGCGACGAAGGCATAGATGAAGGCGGGCGCCGAGCCTGCGACGGCTGTTGCCGCGTCCATCTGATCCTCGGCGTCCAGCTCCACCACATCGGCCAGAGGCGCGAACAACCTGCGGGCGGCGGCGGAGGCGGCGGGGTCGGTGGACCACACCGCGGCCACGCCGCTGGCCTGCGCCACCGCGGTCGTCGGCATGACACGGGCGACCGTGCGGGCCGACAGCGCGGCGATATCCCCGGACTTCACCCCGGCCATGACCGAGACGATCAGGGCATCAGGGGCGAGATGCGCGACAAGCGGCTCGAGAGCCGCGCGCCACATGGCCGGCTTGACCGCCAGCACGACGACGCGCGCCCGGCCGAGCGTGGAGATATCGGGATTGACCGCGGCGCCCAGCGCCTGCGCCCGCTCGGCGACAGGTTTGGACGAGGGCGTCAGGATGATCAGGTCGGCCGGGGCGACCGTCGATGTCGCCAGCCAGCCTTCCAGAATGGCCGAGCCCAGACGGCCGCAGCCCACAAGGACCACGGCGCCGGTTGCGGTATCGGATGTCATGGCCTCAGGCCGTGCCGACGGTCTCGAACAGGCAGGCGTCGATCGCCTCCTGCGGCTTCTTCGCGCCACGGACCATGAAGTCGAACGCGGGGTAGTAACGGTCGGCCGCCTCGACGGCCGCGTCGATCATCGAGGCCGCCTGGGCCAGCGTCGGACGCTCGCCCATCGGCAGGGCCAGCGAGTGACGGAAGACGATCTCGCCGTCCTCGGCCCAGACCTCGAAATGGCCCATCCATGTGCGCTGGTTGATCAGGCCGACCAGCTCATAGGCCGCAGCGCGGCGCGACTTGCTGGCCTGAAGATCGAGGGCGCAGCACAGTTGCAGGCAATCCCCCTCGGGACGCCAGGCGAACCACAGTTCGTAGTCCTTCCAGTCGCCGGCCAGGGAGAAGGCCAGATCGCCCTCGTCCGTCCGGTCGAACGGAAGATTTTCCGCGACCAGAACATGCTCGACCACGTCCAGCGGATCGTGTGGCGTGTCGATTTCTTCGGGCCGTGCGGCGTCCATCAAGTCATCCCCGGGCGCGACTCACGCCCTGTTAATGAACCGTAGGCGGGTTCGCAGATTCGGCTCAACCGGCTGCGTCCTTGGGGGGAACCCCCGCTGTGGACGTTCCCTTTCGAGGCGTCTTCGCGGCGGTTTTGAGGGCTTCAACCTCGGCGCGCAGGGCGGCGATCTCGGCTTTCAGGACGTCGAACTCGTCGCGACGCACCAGATCCATCTCGGCGGCAAAGCGGTCGGCCTGCGCCCGGAAGGCGGTCTTCGCCTCTTCGCCGGCGGCCTGGGCCAGGCCCATGGCGCCGGTCGTCAGCTTGGCGAACTCGTCCAGGATGGGATTGCGGGTCTGCATGGAATGACGCTCCGACTCAAAGGGTTCGTCTGGTTAACAAGGGTTGCCGGATATGGTGAACGAAACCTTTCCGGCCAACCTGCCCTGCGGCAGTCCGTTGCGGAAATTTCAGGGACGGGCGCCGCGACGCTTGCTAGAAGCGGGGCGAAGTCACCTCGGCAGGAGCGCCCGTGCAATTTCCTGAGTTCGATCCGGTCCTCATCAGCATCGGCCCGCTGGATATCCGCTGGTACGCGCTCGCCTATGTGGCCGGCATCCTGCTGGGCTGGTGGTACGCCGCCAAGCTGATCAAGACAGCCCGCCTGTGGTCGCCCGGCCAGCCGCCGATGAACACCCAGCAGCTGGACGACCTGATCCTGTGGGTCACGCTGGGCATCATCCTGGGCGGCCGTCTCGGCTTCGCCCTGTTCTACGAACCGGGTCTGTACGGCCAGTTGTTCAGCGGCGCCGACTGGGGCGAGCGGCTGGCCCTGTTCCGGCTGTGGGACGGCGGCATGTCCTTCCACGGCGGCCTGCTGGGCTGCACGATCGCCGTGCTGGCCTTCGCCAACCGCCTGAAGCTGAACGTGCTGAGCGTCGGCGACGTGGCTCTGGCCGCCGCGCCGATGGGCCTGATGTTCGGCCGCATCGCCAACTTCATCAACGGCGAGCTCTGGGGGCGCCCCACGGACGTGCCGTGGGCGATCCGCTTCTGCAACGAGCGGATCCAGAGCCTCTATGGCTTCTGCCCGGCCGGCGATGTGCCGCGCCACCCCAGCCAGCTCTACGAAGCGGGTCTGGAGGGCGTCTTCCTGTTCGGCCTGCTGGCGCTGGCGATCTGGAAGTTCGGCCTGCTGCGCAAGCCCGGCTATGTCACCGGCCTGTTCCTGGTCGGCTATGGTCTGAACCGCATCCTGCTGGAGAATGTGCGCCAGCCGGACGCCGGTCTGGAAAACCTGCCGTTGGGCCTGACCATGGGCATGTTCCTGTCGATCCCGATGATGCTGATCGGCGCCTGGCTGATCTGGCGCGCCTGGAACCGTCCGCCCTCCGCCGCGGCCTGACGCCATGAGCCTGCAGGACCGGCTGGCGCGCGAGATCGCCCTCACCGGGCCGATGACCATCGCCGATTACGTCACGCGCTGCCTGCACGACCCGCAGGACGGCTACTACGCCACGCGCCCGGCCATCGGAGCGGCGGGCGACTTCATCACCGCGCCGATGGTCAGCCAGATGTTCGGCGAACTGATCGGTCTGTGGGCGGTCGAGGTCTGGCAACGGCTCGGCGCGCCTGAGCGGGTGCGGCTGGTCGAGGTCGGCCCCGGAGATGGCACACTGATGGCCGACGCCCTGCGCGCCGCCCGGCTGGCGCCGGACTTCCTGCAGGCCGTCGACCTGATCCTGATCGAGCCCAGCGCCCCCCTGCGTGAAGCCCAGGCCCGCATGCTGGCCGACAGTGACATCCACCCGCGCTGGGTCTCGGCGCTGGATCGCATGGAGACCGATGCACCTGTCATCCTGATCGCCAACGAGGTGCTGGACTGTCTGCCCGCCCGTCAGTTCGTGAAGACCGGGGATGGCTGGGCCGAGCGCCGCGTCGGCGTGTCCGACGACGGTGACCTGCTGTTCGGACTGACGAAGATCACCGGTGGCTTCAAGCGACCGGAATATTCGGTCGAGCCCGGCCAGACGATCGAGATTTCGGACCAGCAGGCCGGCTTCGGCCGCGATCTGGCTCAACTGGTCAAGGCGGCCTCGGGCGCGGCCCTGCTGATCGACTACGGCCGCGCCAAGGCCGGCGCGGGCGACACCCTGCAAGGCCTGCGTCGCCATCAGAAGGTCGACCCCCTGACCGATCCGGGCGAGGTGGACCTGACCCAGTGGGCCGACTTCCCCGCCGTGCTGGAAGCCGCCATCCACGCCGGGGCCGAGATCACCGGCTGCCTGGGTCAGGGCGAGTTCCTGCGCCTGCTGGGCATCGAGCATCGCGCGGAACGGCTGAAGGCCGGCCGTCCGGACGCCGCAGCCGTCATCGACCGCCAGCTGGAGCGACTGACCGGCGACGACCAGATGGGAACCCTGTTCAAGGCCTGTGCGATCTTCTCTCCGAGGGCATTGGTCGTCCCCGGCTTCGAGGACCCGTCATGACACTCACGCCGATCTCCCATCCGCTGCTGGAGCGCGCGGGCGTTCGCCACGGCTTCTTCACGCGCGAAGGCGGCGCCTCCACCGGCCTTTACGAAGGCCTGAACACCGGCGTCGGCTCGAAGGACGATCCGGCCGCTGTGCTTGAGAACCGCAGCCGCATCGCCGGCTGGTTCGGCGGAACGCACGACGACATCGCGGCCTGCTACCAGATCCATTCGGCCGTCTGCCGCGTCGCCGAGGCCGGCTGGAAGGGCGAGCGGCCCGAGGGCGACGCCGTCGTCACCGCCGCGCCCGGCGTCGTCTGCGGCGTCCTGACCGCCGACTGCGCGCCAGTCCTGTTCGCCGACGCCGAGGCCGGCGTCGTCGGCGCGGCGCACGCCGGCTGGAAGGGCGCGCTGGGCGGCATCGTCCACTCGACTGTCGCCAGCATGCAGGCGCTGGGCGCCGAGCCGTCGCGCATCGTGGCCGTCGTCGGCCCCTGCATCGCGCAGGACAGCTACGAGGTCGGCGCCGACTTCGAGGAACGCTTCGCCCACCACGATCCGGGCAGCGAGCGGTTCTTCGTCCCCGGCTCCGCCCCGGACAAGCGACTGTTCGACCTGCCCGGCTTCGTCCTGTGGCGTCTGGAACAGGCCGGCGTCGGCGAGGCCGCCTGGACCGGCGACGACACGCGCGTCGATGCGGCCCGCTTCTACTCGAACCGCCGTGCGTATCTGAACGGAGAGCCGGACTTCGGCCGGCTGATGAGCGCGATCAGCCTGGGCTGACTTTCGGGGCCTCTCAGCCCGCCATCGCCATTTCCGGCACGCGGACGACCTCGCGCCAGGCCTGCGGGTTGGCCAGCAGTTCGCGGACCAGCAGGTTGTTGATCGCGTGGCCAGCCTTCACGCCCTCGTAGCGGCCCAGCAGGGGCGCGCCCAGAACGTAGAGGTCGCCGATGGCGTCCAGCGCCTTGTGCTTCACGAACTCGCGCTCCATGCGCAGCCCGCCGGGGTTCAGGATCTCGTCGCCGTCGATGACCACGGCGTTCTCCAGCGAGCCGCCGCGGGCCAGACCCGCCTTGCGCAGCGCCTCGACCTCGTGGGCGAAGCCGAAGGTGCGGGCCGACATGATCTCGCGACGGAAGGTGTCCTCGTCGACCACGAAGTCCACGACCTGGTTGCCGATGACCTTGCTGTCGAAATCGATCTCGAAGCGCATTTCGTAGCGGTCGCACGGCAGCAGGGCCGCGCTCTTGTCGCCGTCCTGAACGCGGATCGGCTCCAGAACCTCGATGTAGCGGACCGGGGCTTCCTGCTTGCGGAAGCCGGCGCGGTCCAGCAGCTGGACGAACGGCAGGGCCGAGCCGTCCATGATCGGCACCTCGTGCCCGTCGATCTCGACGATGGCGTTCGACACGCCCAGGGCCGCGAAAGCCGCCATCAGGTGCTCGATGGTCGAGACCTCGACGCCGTCGGCGTTGGCGATCCGGGTGTTCAGGCGGGCGTCGATGACCACGTCACCGCGCACCGGCACGACATTGTCGCGGTCCTTGATGTCGGTGCGCACGAAGACGATGCCCGTGCCGACCGCCGCGGGACGCACCGCCAGACGCACACGGTCGCCCGTGTGGACGCCCACGCCCGCGATGATCGCAGGGGCGATGGTCGTCTTCTGGAGATGGTCGTTGCGAACCGACAAACTGTACTCACTTTCGATACCGCGCCCCCGCCTCTGCGTGCGGAGTTCGCCTGACCGTCCGTGTACCGGCCGGTTCGCAAGCGCGAAATGAAAGTCGGGTTTCGGATTGTTTCGTTACGAAACAGACGCGCGGACATGACAAGACCGCCCCGGATCTCTCCGGAGCGGCCCCATCTGCGATGCGCTCGCCTTGTTAGTTCGCCAGTCGGCGCAGGAAGGACGGGATTTCCAGATCGTCCTCGGCCTCACCCAGTTGCGGCTCCTGGGCCGGCTGGACCTGGGTGGTGGCCCGCATTTCGGTCTGGCGCGAGCCCGGAGCCGGATAGGTCGGCTGCGGCTGCTGGCGCTTCTTGCCAAACAGGCTCCAGCCGCTCTTGCGGTGGTCGCGATCGTCGTAGTCGTCGTAGGCCGGTTCCGGGCGCACGGTTTCAGCCTGCGGCTCCTCGCGGTCCAGATGCAGCTCGCCCTGGGCCGCCGGGGCGGTCGCGCGAGCGGCCGGACGCGGCGCCGACTCGTACTCCTCGACCCACGGATCGATGATCGGCTCGAGGTTACGTTCCTCGGCGACGTGGATCACCGGCTCGGGTTGCGGTTCCGGAGCCCGGGCCACAGCGCCGTAGGTTGGCTGGGCGGACTGAAAGGTCGGAACGACCGGAGCCTCTTCCACCCGGGCGCGCGGCGCTTCGGCGCGGACCGGCTCGGCGCGGGTCTCGACCGAGCGGGCCGGCTCGGCCGGGCGCGGGGCCGGAGCAGCCGGGCGGCGGTTCTCGAAGATCGAGGTCGAGGCCGACGGCGGCGCCTTGGCGGCGGCCAGGTCTTCCATGCCGGTCGCGACGACCGACACGCGGATCTTGCCTTCCAGCGCCGGATCGAAGGCGGCGCCGAAGATGATGTTGGCGTCGCCGTCCACCTCGGCCGCAATGGCGTTGGCGGCTTCGTCGACTTCCAGCAGGGTCATGTCCATGCCGCCGGTGATGTTCACCAGCACGGCCTTGGCGCCCTTCAGCGACGTCTCGTCCAGCAGCGGGTTGGCGATGGCGTTCTGGGCCGCCATCAGGGCGCGGTCGTCGCCCGAGGCCTCGCCCGTGCCCATCATCGCCTTGCCCATCTCGGACATGACGGCACGGACGTCGGCGAAGTCGAGGTTGATCAGGCCCGGCAGGATCATCAGGTCGGTGATCGAGCGAACGCCCGAGTGCAGAACCTGGTCGGCCATGTTGAACGCGTCCGCGAAGGTCGTGCGCTCGTTGGCGACGCGGAACAGGTTCTGGTTCGGAATGACGATCAGGGTGTCGACGTAACGCTGCAGCTCGGCGATGCCCGCATCGGCCAGACGCATGCGGTGACGGCCTTCAAAGGTGAAGGGCTTGGTCACGACGCCGACGGTCAGGATGCCGCGGTCGCGGGCGCATTTGGCGATGACCGGAGCAGCGCCGGTGCCGGTGCCGCCGCCCATGCCGGCGGTGATGAACACCATGTGGGCACCGTCCAGGTGCCCGTAAATCTCTTCGGCCGACTCCTCGGCGGCGTTCATGCCGACTTCGGGATGCGCGCCGGCGCCCAGACCTTGGGTGATGGTCTCGCCCAGCTGGATGCGGCGGTCGGTCTTGGCGAACGACAGGTGCTGCGCGTCGGTGTTGGCGACGACGAACTCGACCCCTTCAAGGCCGGCGTCGATCATGTTGTTGACGGCGTTTCCGCCCGCCCCGCCTACGCCGAAGACGACGATGCGAGGCTTCAGTTCCGTGTTTTGCGGACGCACCAGCGAGAGAGACATTCGATTTCGACCTTCCGACCCTGCCCTGTAGCCCCAGAAACGAACCCCCGCCGATTCGCCTATGGTTATGAGCGCGTTAAGGATCGCGCTCACGCCTTAATGGAAGGTTACCGGATACGGTGAGTCGGAGGCCGGACCATCAAAAAGGTTAACCTTTGCCGGAGAATTCCGGGCACGGCCGGCCGACAGATCCTCCGCAACAGAAAAAGGGGCGGCTCTCGCGAGCCGCCCCCGTTCCTTTGGCCGTAGGGCCGTCCTTAGTACGGACGGTAGTTCAGGCCGATGTTGAAGCGACGACCGTAGGGGTCGAAGCTCGAGGCGAAGCCGAGGTATGCCGGCGGCTCTGCATCGAAGGCGTTCGTCACACCGAAGCGCAGCGACAGGTCGTCACGCACGTTGTAGCGAACCGAGAAGTCGTTCCGGACGAAGTTTCCGGTGGTCCACTCCTCGACCATGTCGATGTCCAGGTTGCCCGTGGCGATGACGTCGCGAGCCTTGCGCAGGTCCTGCGAAGCCATCCAGTCGGCGGTCCAGGTGACCGACCACTGATCGTTCGGCTGCCAGGTCAGACGCGAGACGAACTCGGCGCGCGGGAAGAACACGCTCGAGGTCGAGTCCGTGAACGCCGCCGGGTTGGCCGGGTTGGTGAAGTTCTTCTGCTCGATCAGCCACAGGCCGCCGAGGCTCCAGTTGAACGTACCGATGTCCCAACCGAACGTTTCCATTGCGTCCAGGCTGTAGTTGATCGTGAAGTCCAGACCGCGGGTTTCCAGCTTGGCGTTGTTGATGCCGGCCAGGATGAAGCCGCCGTTCGCGTCGCTCGCCGGCGCACCGACCTTGAAGACGTCGAACACGTCGCCGGTGGTCGGGTTGTTGCGGAAGACGAACGCACAGGTGACCGGGTTCAGCGAAGCGCCCGAGCTGACGCAGTCGTCAGCCAGGAACTGACCGCTCGGGGTCACGATCACGTCGCTGATGGTGATCTCGTAGTAGTCGAGAACCACCGACAGGTTCGGGAAGAAGCGCGGCTGCAGAACCGTCGAGAAGGTGAACGATTCCGACTGTTCCGGCTTCAGGTTCGGGTTGCCGCCCAGCGCCGAGGCGATGCCCGACGAGTAGGTCGGACGATAGTCGTCAGCGATGGTGACGGTGCTCTGGGCGAAGTCGTAGGTCAGACCCTTCTGCGCCGCCAGGGTGGTGCAGTTGGCGATACGGTTCGCCTTGACCGTCGCCGCGTTCTCACCGGTGAAGCCGGCGATCTGACGGGTGTCGCACGGATCAACGAAGGCGTTGACGAAGGTCTGCGACAGCGGACGGAAGTTTTCCGTCAGGTTCGGAGCGCGGAACGAGGTGTTGAAGCTGGTCTTGAAGGTGATGTCCTGGATCGGACGATAGACCAGGTTCACGCCGTACACGTCGCCGGTGCCGGCAGTCGTGTAGTCGAAGTAGCGGTACGAACCCGACAGTTCGGCGTACTCGCCCAGCCAGCTGTCACGGAACAGCGGGATGGCGACTTCGGCGAAGAACTCTTCCGACTCGTACTCGGCGCCCAGGAAGTCAGCGCCGGTGTTCAGCTGCAGCACGCGGTTGTTGGTTTCGCGGCTACGGCCCACACCTTCGGTGAACTCGCGGCGGTATTCAGCACCGACGGCGAAGCCGATCGGGCCGGCGCCCCACATATCCCACAGCTGACCGCCGAACGAAGCCAGAGCGCTTTCCTGCTCGTTGGTTTCGAACACGCGGATCGCGGTCGAGATGTAGTCCAGGGCAGCCTGGCTCTGGTTGCCAGCGCCGAAGACGTTCAGCGGAACGCAGCCGTTGACTTCCGGATCGTTGATCGCGGCGCCCGTGCCATAGGTGGTGCGAGCGGTGAACGGGTTCTGCTCGATGACCGTCGCGCCTTGGGCACGCAGCAGCTGCACGCGGCAGACGATCTCGCCCGGACGGCCGTTGACCACACCGGCGGCGTCGACAACCGAGTCCATCGCGTGAGCGAACCGGATGGCGTCCGGACCGGCTTCACGGTTGACGTTGTTCATCTCGCCGTAAACGTACGACACTTCCCAGTTGAAGTTGTCGATGAAGCCGAGACGGTCGTAGTTGCCTTCCAGGGCCGCGACGTAGCGGAAGATCTCGCGGTTGTTGGTCTGGTTACGATCGATACCGAAGCCGCGGTGGATAGCGGCCGCCGAGGCGACGATGGCGCTCGGAGCACCCGGCTGCGACGGATCGACCGTGCTCGGCTGCGAATAGCGCTGGAACGTATTGGCCAGAATGGCCGCACGCAGGTTCGCCGGCAGGAAGGCGTTGTCGATGCGGGTGGTGAAGGCCGAAGTGCCCGAGATCAGACCCGGAGAACCGGTCGGGCCGTTGCCGCTGTTACACGCGATCGTAACTGCTTGGCCACCGCACGCGAACAGGCCGTTGTTGATGTAGATATCCCAGAACGACTTCTGGCCCACGTCGAAGGCGTCTTCGGTGGTGTACTTGGCTTCGAGGCTCAGACGGACGTTGTCCGAAACGTCGAAGTTCAGGCCGGCCTGGAAGCGCTTCGACTCTTGGAACGGAGAGCGCGAACGCTGGTCGAAGCTCGTCAGGTTGGCCGGCTCGCCGTCACCGCCGATGTTCCACGGACGGTTGGTGCCGGTCACGCCGATACGCTGACCGAAGTTGGCCAGGCGAGCGGTCGTGCCATCGAACCACCAGGTGTAGTTCGGATCGACGTTGAAGCAGTTGGCGCTGGTGGTGTTGCCGCCGGCGCAGTCAGAGAAACCAACGTCCGGATCGTTGTTCGGGCTCGGACGCTGCATGTTCGCCAGGGTGGTCGAACCCCACTGCGGGCGATCCAGACGACGGCCGCCGTAGAACTGGCCGGTGTCCAGGAAGCCGTCCGAGGCCGGACCGAACGCGCTGTTGGTCGGGTCGGCGTCGATGCCCAGACGGAGGCGGCCGTCGCGCAGCCAGTTGATGTGCTCGGCGTACACTTCCTCGGTGCGCTCATATTCACCGTGGACGTAAACGTTCATGCGGTCGTCGAAGAGGTTGGCGCCGGCCAGAACCGAGATACGACGCGAGTCCGCGGCGCCGCCCTGAACGAGCTGGCCGTAGTTGGCGTCGATTTCGAGACCTTCAAAGTCCTTGCGGAGGATGTAGTTGACGACGCCCGACACGGCGTCGGCGCCGTAAACCGACGAACCACCGCCGGTGATGATTTCGATGTTCTCGATCAGCAGACGCGGAACGACCGAAACGTCGACGGCCAGGTTACCGGCGGCCGAACCCACGTGGCGACGACCGTCGACCAGGGTCAGCGTGCGGCCCGAACCCAGCGAGCGCAGGTTGGCGAACTCCAGACCACCGTCGTTCAGGTTCGAGCCGGTCGTGTCCGACGGAACCAGCGAGTTCGACAGGGCCGGGATGGTGGCCAGGTAGTCAACCACGGTCGCCAGACCGGTTTCCAGCAGCTGCTCGCGCTGAACCTGGATCAGCGGCGTCGGAGCCGTGGTCGGGTCACGACGGATACGCGAACCGGTGACGACGACTTCGCCGATCTCGGTCTGCTCTTCCTGCGACGACGGCGCGGTCTGAGCGAAGGCCGGAGCCGTCACGGCCATGATCCCGGCCAGGATCGTGGTTCCAAAGAGATACTTGCGCTTGATTAGCATGTGGTGGGCCCCAACCAGTGATGATGCAAAGCACAGCGTCCCGCCCTCCGACGGCACACTGCTTCGCATTTCACGCTAGCAGCAAAGACGTCGCGGACAAGTGATTGTGGCTGCATAGCGTCCAATCCGAACGCTGGTTGTTACAATCTGGACACAGTCTCGCCATGCAGGCGAAACATCGCGCCGGTTGCCTGCAACCGGTTGCAAAGCCCGTATCTTGGGGGTTTCAGGCCGCCTAGAGGTTCTCGCGCAGCCATCCGGCGGCGCGAGCAACCAGCCCGCCCGAATGCGCTCGCGGCGCATCTGCGGCCGTAATTTGGCGTGACATGAGCTTGCGCGCCGAGACGGCTTCGCGGGGGCCATAGGCAGCCCGCAGCAGCACGCCGGCGGCCGAGCAGAAGGCCGGGCCGGACGCGGCATCGGCCAGGTGCGGGGCGCGCTGGGGTTTGCCGAGTCGCACCGGGCGGTCGAACACGCGGACCGCCAGTTCGCGCACGCCGTTCAGCTGACTGGCGCCGCCGGTCAGGACCAGCCCCGCTCCCGGCTCCAGCCCCACGCCGGCGTTACGCAGGCGGTCGCGCAGCAGTTCCAGGGTCTCCTCGACGCGCGGAGCGATAACGGTCTTCAGCATGGCGCGCGGCACCACGACCGGGCCGGCGGACGGATCCTCGCCACGCGGCGGGGCCTCCAGCATCTCGCGGTCCTCGTTGGCGCTGGCCATAGCCGAGCCGTGCAGGGTCTTCAGTCGCTCCGCGCCCGCGCGCGAGGTCGACAGGCCGCGGGCGATGTCGGCGGTGACATGGTCGCCGCCGACGTTGATCGATTCGATGTGCAACAGGGAGCGTCCGCCCCAGACCGCCGCGGAGGTCGCGCCGCCGCCCATGTCGATGCAGACGCAGCCAAGATCCATCTCGTCGTCTTCCAGCGCCGCCAGCGACGAGGCCACCGGCGCCGCCACCACGCCCTGCAGGTCCAGGTGCGCCAGCTCCAGGCAGTGGCTCAGGGCGTTGAACGCGCCCTCGGCCATGGAGACGACCAGCAGGTCGAGGCCCAGCGAGTGGCCGCGCATCGAGCGCGGATCGTGCACGCCGCGCGCGCCGTCCACCGACCAGGCGATGGGCAGGACGTGGATCGGGCGGCGGTTCGGCAGCTTGATCTGGGCCAGCGCCATGGCGATGGCGCGGGCGAGATCGGCGTCGCCGACCGGATGCTGGCTCAGCGAGACCCGGGCCTGGACGCGGTGGCTGGCCATCTGGCCGATGGCCGTGGTGACGACGACGCCCGAGACCGCGGTGCCGGCGGCGCGCTCGGCGCGCTCGACCGCGTGGCCGATGGCCTGGGCCGCCTCATCCATGTTGACGATGCCGCCGCCGCGAATGCCGCGCGACTGCACATGCCCTGCCCCGGCGACGCGGATGGTCCGGTCGGCATGGCGCACGCCCTCGGGCTTCATGATGAAGCAGCCGACCTTCGACGCGCCGAGATCCAGCGCAGCCACGATCGGAGCGCGTCCCGATGCGCCCTTGGTCTCAACCGCGCCCTTGCCAGCCCGTCCAGCCATTCCGTGGTTCCTCAGTCTCTCAAGCGTCGCGAGCGGAGGGCCGGACGGCGACCTCCTCGGGGGTTCTCAGATCGATCCGGGCGAAGCCCAGCTCCAGCAGGCGTTCGCGCTGGTCCAGCGCATCCAGCTGGATCAGGGCCGCTTCCTGGTTGGTGGCCGGAAGCTGGATCAGGCTGCCGTCCTTCAGGCGCAGGTCCCAGCGGCGCTCGTCCACGCGCACCAGCGCATCGAGACGGCTGGCCAGACGCGGCCGCTGGGCGACCAGCGGCAGCACCTCGGAGGCCGCCTGCTCGGCGCCCTTGCCGACGACCAGCGGCAGGTTCGGATAGCGACCGGGGTCGGCGCCCTGGATCACCTGGCCGTGGCCGTCGATGACCCAGGCCTTGCCCGCGGTCTGCCAGACGGCGAGGCGATCATGCTCGGTGACGTGGACGATCAGGGTGTTGGGCAGCAGGCGCACCACGCGGGCCGACTTGACCCAGCCCACCTGCTCGACCCGCTGGCGAACCTCGTCGAGGTTGACCGACAGCAACGGCTGGTCGGCGTTCAGTTGCACGGCGCGCTGGATCGAGGCGGTCGCCTCGGCGCTCTCGCCCTCGATATAGACCCGCTCCAGCTTCAGCCCCATCCCGGCGGTCAGGTCGCCGAAGCCGTTGCTGATCGAGGCGCCGATCCGCTCGGCCCGCGCCCCGGTCGCCAGCACGGCGCCCAGCAGCACGACGCCCGCCGCGATCGACAGCACGACCGCGCGGGGGGAAAGGTCCAGGCGTCCGATTGCAGCAAGCTTTCCGGGCGTGGCCGGAGCATTGCGGGGCGCGCGGCCGCGTCCCTTCTGTCCGGGCGCGCCGCCGCGTTTTGCGGGCGGGTTCGTACTCTGTCGCCGACCGCCGCGAACTACCGCGGGCATGAGGCGTCCTCCACCATCCACCGGACCAGGTCTTTGTACGCCATCCCGCAATAGGCGGCCTGCTCGGGGACGAGCGAGGTCGGCGTCATGCCGGGCTGGGTGTTGACTTCCAAGAGGACCAGAACGTCCTTAACATCGTCATAACGGAAGTCGGATCGGCTAACGCCCCGGCAACCAAGCGCCCGGTGGGCCAGCTCGGCCTCGCGCATCGCCAGCTCGAAGATGTGCTGCGGCAGCTCGGCCGGCAGCTTGTGGACCGAGCCGCCCGGTGCGTACTTGGCCTCGTAATCGTAGAAGCCCTTCACCGGGGTGATGTCGGTCACGGTCAGCGCGC
Organism: Brevundimonas sp.; assembly: GCA_016742215.1. GTDB lineage: Bacteria > Pseudomonadota > Alphaproteobacteria > Caulobacterales > Caulobacteraceae > Brevundimonas. Next base: position 412,472 of record JACVCC010000001.1, on the reverse strand, counting down.
GGGGGCCGGTGACCTCGCCCAGCACGGTCACGCACAGCTCCTTGCCCGGGATGTAGGGCTCGACCATCACCTCCTCGCCATAGGTCCAGTCGGGCGCGCCGACCTCGGCCTGCGGGCCGTTGGCGCCCTCGGGCACCAGATAGACCCCGACGGACGAGCCCTCGGCGTTCGGCTTGATCACATAGGGCGGCGGGATGACGTGGCGCGTCGCCACCTCGTGCCGGTCGAACAGGCCGCCGCCAGGCACCTCGACGCCAGCAGCGCGCAGCACCGCCTTGGTCTTGTCCTTGTCCATCGTCAGGGCCGAGGCCAGCAGGCCGGAGTGGCTGTAAGGGATTTGCAGGGTCTCGAGGATGCCCTGCACGCAGCCGTCCTCGCCCCATTCGCCATGCAGGGCGTTCAGCACCACATCGGGCTTCAGCGCGGCCAGCACCTGCGCCAGATCGCGCCCTGCGTCGACGCGACTGACCTTGGCCACCTGCCCTTCCAGCGCATCGGCGCAGCCCTTGCCCGAGCTCAGCGACACCTCGCGCTCGGACGACAGCCCGCCCATCAGGACGGCGACGTGAAGCTCTGCAAGAGGACGGGTCATGATCGGCTCCGGGCATCTTCAGCGCCCCTCAACCGATTGCCGCGGGGACGGTTAAGAAGCCTTAACCAGAACCCCGCCCGCGCGAGATAAATTGGGGGTGATCCCCTATCCGCAGATCAGCCCTTGCGGCCGATCCGCTTGATCTCCCAGTCCAGCTGGACGCCGGTCTTGGCCTTCACGTCGGCGCGGACAGCCTCGCCCAGACCCTCGATGTCAGCGGCGGTCGCCTCGCCGGGGTTGATCATGAAGTTGGAGTGCAGCTCGCTGAACTTCGCCCCGCCGCCGTTCACCACGTGCAGCTTGCCGCGCCAGCCGGCCTCGTCGACCAGCTTCCACGAGGAGTGACCCTCGGGGTTCTTGAAGGTCGAGCCGCCGGTCTTGTCGCGGATCGGCTGGGTCTGTTCGCGACGGCTGGTGATCTCGTCGATCCGGGCCTGCACGGCCTCCGGCGCGTCCGCGGTCCCGCGATAGGTCGCCTCGACCCAGATGATCTCGTTCTCGGGCACGACGCTGTGGCGGTAGGTGTAGCCGAAATCGGCCAGCGCATACTCGACCCACTCCCCGGCCCGCGTCACGCCGCGCGCCGAGACCAGCACATCCTTGGTCTCCGAGCCGTAGCAGCCCGCGTTCATGGTCAGGGCGCCGCCGATGGTGCCCGGAATGCCGGCGTAGAACTCCAGCCCTGCCAGACCGGCCTTTGCCGAGGCCTTGGCCACCATGGAATCCAGCGCGCCCGCCCCGGCGGTGATGGTTTCGCCGTCGGCCGTCACCTGAGCCCAGGGGCGCCCCGCCAGACGGACGACCACGCCCTCGACCCCGCCGTCGCGCACGATGACGTTGGAACCGACACCCAGCACGGTCACCGGCACAGCCGGGTCCAGCGCCTTCAGGAAGTCGGCCAGATCGTCGGCGTCCGCCGGGATGAACAGCGCATCCGCCGCTCCGCCCACCCGGAACCAGGTGTAGGGCCCCAGCGGCTCGTTCAGCAGCAGCTTGCCGCGGACTTCGGGGTAGGTGTCAGCCAAGGCGTGCCTCTTCGGTCGGGCTGGATTCAAACCAGATCATGCAGTCGTCGGCGGCCGAGATCGAGGTCTCGATGCGAACCTCCACCGCATAGGTGTCGCGGATCCACTGCGTCCAGACCCAGCCGATGGCCGCGGCGTTCGCCTTCGCGATCTCGATGTCGAAATGGGCCTGATCATCCTCGGCCGACAGCGCGACGGCGTTGACGTGCTGTTCCGCCGCGGCGATCGGGTCCTCCCCTCCGCCGAAGGCCGAGGCGTCCAGGATTTCATCAATGGTCTGCTGATCGAAATGGCTCTCGATAAACAGGCCGCCCCGATAGCTGATCAGTTCCGGAAACAGGACCCGGTAGTGGGCCAGCGCCTCGCGCAGATTGCCGCCGAGATAGCGGATCTCGTGGTCGTGGCCGGCGACGCTGTCGGGCCAGAGCGCCGCGAGCAGGCGCGCGCTCTGTTCGCTCACCCCAGCGCCTCCAGCTGCGCCGGCAGGGCGTAGGCCCAGCTGGTGATGTCGCCGGCGCCCAGCAGCACGACCAGATCGCCGGCCTTCGCCTCTTCCCTGATCGCGCGCGGCAGGACTGCGGCGTTCTCCAGCGGCTGGACCTGACGGTGGCCGAAGCGACGAATGCCGTCGACCAGCGCGTGCTTGTCGACGCCTTCGATGGGGTTTTCGCCGGCCGGATAGACGTCGGCGACGAAGACCGCGTCAGCGTCGGAGAAGCAGGTCGAGAACTCCTCCATCAGGTCGCGCAAGCGGGTGTAGCGGTGCGGCTGGACCACGGCGATCACCCGCCCCTCGGCCACCTGACGGGCGGCCTTCAGCACGGCGGCGATCTCGACCGGGTGGTGGCCGTAGTCGTCGATGACCCGCACGCCATTGGCCACGCCCGTGGTGGTGAAGCGGCGCTTGACCCCGCCAAAGCCGGCCAGACCGGTCTTGATGGCTTCGTCCGACACGTCCAGCTCGCGCGCCACGGCGATGGCGGCCAGGGCGTTGGAGACATTGTGCCAGCCGGCCATCGGCAGGTGCAGGCCGGAGATGCGGATCGGCTCGTCCAGCGCGGCCAGGCCCTGCTGCTGGATCACCACGTCGAAGCGGCAGCCGTCGGGGCCCATGTCGCAGTTGTCGGCGCGAACCATGGCTTGCGGGTTCAGGCCGTAGGTGACCAGACGCCGGTTATCGATCGAGGCGACCAGGCGCTGGACCTCCGGGTGGTCCAGACAGACCGCCGCGAAGCCGTAGAAGGGAATGTTCTCGACGAAGTCCACGAACGCCTTCCGCACGCCGTCGAAGTCGCCGTAGTGGTCCAGATGCTCGGGGTCGATGTTGGTGACGATCGCCACCGTCGACTTCAGGCGCAGGAAGCTGCCGTCGCTCTCGTCGGCCTCGACCACGATCCAGTCGCCGTCGCCGACCTTGGCGTTGGTGCCATAGGCGTTGATGATCCCGCCGTTGACCACCGTCGGGTCGAGGCCCGCGGCGTCCAGCAGGGCCGCGACCATCGAGGTCGTCGTCGTCTTGCCATGGGTGCCGCCGACGGCGATCGAGAACTGCAGGCGCATCAGCTCGGCCAGCATCTCGGCGCGGCGAACCAGCGGGATGCGGCGCTCGCGGGCGGCCATCATCTCGGGGTTCGAGGCTTTCACCGCGGTCGAATAGACGACGGCCGAGACGCCTTCGCTGACGTTGGCGCTGTCGTGACCGATGAAGATCTTCGCGCCCAGCTTCTCCAGCCGCTCGGTATTGGCCGAGGCCTTGGCGTCCGAGCCCTGCACCGAATAGCCGATCTTCAGCATGATCTCGGCGATGCCGCTCATGCCGATGCCGCCGATGCCGACGAAGTGGACGGGACCGAGGTCGAACGGAACGGGGCGAAGGCGTGCGATCATCCAAGCGGGTTAGCAGGGGTTCGACGCGAATGCATCATCCGGCTGCGGAGCGCGTGAAGTGATTAGTGGCTAGTGGTTAGTGGGAGATACGGTCGCCACCGGCGCCAGGCTAACCGCGATCAGCGAACTCGCAGCCACTAATCACTAGCCACTAATCACTTCCCAAACACGGGAATGGACCTCCGAGCGCTGGAGCCCCGCCCTCAGTCCTCGCTCACAAAATCCTGCGCAAACTCCGGCGAGTCCTCCTCGCCCGGCAGCAGCGGCGTTTCGTCCTCGTCGGACGCCCGCGTCGGGTCGGGCACCTCGAAGCCGACCGGGATGGACAGGTCCAGAAGGCCGGCGGCCTTCATCTCCTGCACGCCGGGCAGGTCGTAGAGGCTGGCCAGGCTGAAGTGTTCGAGGAACTTGTCCGTCGTACCGTAGGTGACCGGCCGGCCGGGCGTGCGGCGACGCCCTTTCAGCTTCACGAACCCCATCTCCAGCAGCAGGTCCAGCGTGCCCTTGGACAGGGACACGCCGCGCACGCTCTCGATCTCGGCGCGGGTGCAGGGCTGGTGATAGGCGATGATCGACAGGGTCTCGAGCGCGGCCTTGGACAGCCGGCGCGGCTCCTCCCGCTCTTCGGTCATCATGAAGCTGAGATCCGGCGCGGTGCGGAAACGCCAACGGTCGGCGACGCACTCCAGCTCGACGCCCCGCCCCTGATAGCGTTCGCGCAGGGCCGAGATGGCTCCACCCACGTCCGCGCCCTCGGGCAGACGCCGCGCGATCTCAGCGGCCGACAGCGGCCCGGCGGCGGCGAACAGCAGGGCCTCGACCCGGCGCTCGATCTCCATGTGGTCGGGGGCGAACTGCAGGCTCACGGCGTCAGCTCCAGCGGCTGGGCCTGCCCCGGACCCTGCCCGCGCCGCTTCAGGAAGATGTCGGCGAACGCCTCGGCCTGTTTCACGTCCATCGCCCCCTCCTTCACCAGCTCCAGACTGGCCGACAGGGTCGAGGCGGTAAAGCTGGCCTGCGAGGGGCCCTCCTCCCCGTGCTTCTCCGGCGCGATGCGGTCCAGCGGCGTCCACTGCTCCAGACGCGGCAGCACCTCGCGCAGCCAGTCGCGCGCGGCCTCCAGCTGGAAGGCCTCGACCCGCTGACCGGGATTGTAGCGGCGCTGCTCCTCGCGACGGCGCTGGGTGACATAGGCGGCCATCAGCTCATACAGGCTGGCGTCGATCCGGTCGGACGGCACGATGACCAAAGCCTCGGGATCGCCGCGGGTGAAGACGTCGCGCTTCAGCTGCGGTCGCGACTGGATCGCCTCAACCGCCTTGCGCATGGCCTCCAGCTTCTGCAGCCGGAAGGCCAGCGCCATGGCCATTTCCTCGGCCGGCAGTTCGTCGCTCTTGGCCTTCTCGTTGCGCGGCAGCAGCAGGCGGGACTTCAGATAGGCCAGCCACGACGCCATCACGAGATAGTCGGCCGCCAGCGCGAAATTGCGCCGCCGGGCCTCGTGAACGAAGGCCAGATACTGTTCCGCCAGCCGGGTGATGGACAGCTTCAGCAAATCGACTTTCTGCGTCCGCGCCAGCGCCAGCAGCACGTGCAACGGGCCTTCATAGCCCTCCAGATCCACGACAAAGGCGTCGCGCTCATCCGCCTGGTCGACGGCCTGAAAATCCAGATTGGGCTGGAAGGCTTCGGTCACCCTCAGGCCTCCGCCACATCCGGCCCCCTGGCCGCATCCAGCCGACCGGCCATCGCCGCGCCGAAGCGGAGGCGGGCCTCGTGGACATCCAGTGGCTCGGGTGTGTGGACGATGCGCGCAAGGGCGGCCTCGGCGCGGCGCGCGGCCCCGCCCTTCAGCTTCCCGACGCCCGCGGCCACCTGCTTCATCTCTTCCATGATCCCGTTCCAGTGGATCACCAGATCGCAGCCTGCCTTCAGCGACTTCTCCGCCCGTTCGGTCAGGGTGCCGGACAGGGCGTTCATCACCAGATCGTCGGACAGCAGCAGGCCGCCGAAGCCCAGCCGTTCGCGGATCAGCCTGATCGCCTTCCGGGACTGGGTCGCCGGCCGCTTCCTGTCGATGGCGGTGAAGACGATGTGCGCCGTCATGCCGATCGGCATGTCCGACAGCGCTTTGAATGGCGCGAAGTCCCAGGCGTCCAGCGTCTCGAGGTCCGCATGGACCGTCGGCAGCTCCTTGTGCGTGTCGGCGAAAGCGCGGCCGTGGCCGGGCATGTGCTTGATCACCGGCAGGACGCCGCCCGCCAGCAGCCCTTCGGCGGCCGCCCGGCCCAGCTGCGCCACCGTCGCCGGATCGCGGGCATAGGCGCGGTCGCCGATGATGTCGTGAGCGCCGGGCACCGGCACATCCAGCACCGGCACGCAGTCGACGTTGATGCCGACCTCTTTCAGGTCATGCGCCATCAGCCGGGCGCCCAGCCGGGCCAGCTCGCGCGCGGCAAGCGGATCGTTCGTCGCCTTCAGATAGGCGTCGCCCGGTGGGTATTTGGGCCAGTGCGGCGGCCCCATCCGCTGCACCCGGCCGCCTTCCTGATCGATCAGGATGGGGGCGTCAGGGTTGTCGATGCAGGCCCGCAGCTCGGCGGTCAGGGCGCGCAGCTGGTCCGGGCTCCCGACGTTGCGCCGGAACAGGATGAAGCCCCACGGCCGGACCTCGGCGAAGAAGGCCTTCTCCGCCTCGGTCAGCCGATGGCCCTCGCAGCCGTAGATCGCGGCCGTCGTCACCGAACGATGCAGTCGCCGCCGGACGCCTTGATGGCGCTGCACAGGCCGGCCGCCTGCTCGCGGCTCAGGCCGGTCACCGTGGTGCGATAGACGGTGTTGCCGTTCGAGGCCGTGACTTCCTGCACCCGGCGGCTGGCGCCCGAGGTGAACTGCGAATAGCGGCCGACGACCGAGGCGTACTCGCGCTCGGCGATGGCCGGGGTCGAGAAGGCGCCGATCTGGACGGCGGAGGTTCCGCCGGCGGCGGGCGCGGCCGGCCGCGGCTCGGCCTTCTCGGCCGGCGGAGTGGCCGGGCGGGTCGCGGGCGTGGTCGCCGACGGCAGCGGGGCGGCGACGATCGGATCCGGCTGCGGCGCGGGGCGCGGCTGCGGCGTCTCAGGCGGCGGAGTGAAGGTCGGAGCGTCGGTCGGGGTCTGGGCGTTGGAATAGACGTCGATGCCGGCTTCCGGGTCGATCGGCTGGGCGTCGATCGGCGCATCGGCCTTCATCGCTCCGACCTCGCGGCCCACGGCCGGCGGCGCATCGCCCGAGGCGCGCGGCCCGGCGCGGTAATAGACCACCACGGCGATGATCAGCAGCAGCAGGACTACGGCCGAGATGATCAGCGTCATCGGCGGAGCCTTGCCGCCGCCCCCTCCGCCGCCGCCCCGGCGCGGGTCGTAGCCCTGCCGGTTGAAGGGCAGGTCGTCCTCGGTCGGTGGCGTATAGGCGCCACGGTCGCGACCCGGGTTCGGACGATAGGGATCTTCGTGGGACATGACCGCGCCTTTCAGGAGCGGCCGCGCGAATCGGCGCGGCCGGACAGCATCCTAACCCGCCCCGGCGACCTTACGAATCACAGATCCAGGGCGAGGTCGAGGCTGAACAGCTTGCGATGCTCTTCAATGGCGTAGCGGTCGGTCATGCCGGCGATGTAGTCGCACACGGCGCGAGCCCGTTTGGTCTCGTCGCCGCTGATGGCCTTGCCCGACCATTCCGGCGGCATGGTTTCCGGCTCGGCCATGAAAAGCTGGAACATCTCGCCGAGGATCCGCCGGGCCTGGCTGCGCGTCCGGTTGACCCGGTAGTGGCGATACATCCGCTCGAACAGGAACTTCCGCAGCACGCCCAGGTCCGCCAGCATAGCCGGCGAGAACGACACCAGCGTCCGTTTCGCCATCCGCACGTCCTCGGTCGAGCGGATCTCGTCCGCCTCGATCCGGGCCTCGGTCTCGGCCAGCACGTCCTCGACCATCACGCCGATCATCCGCCGCACAGCCTCGATCCGCACCATGCGGGCGTCGATGCCCGGCCAGTCCTTGCGCACGCCATGCAGCACAGGCCCGATCAGCGGCACATCGGCGAGGTCGTCCAGGGTGAACAGTCCCGCCTGCACCCCGTCGTCCACGTCATGGTTGTTGTAGGCGATGTCGTCCGCGATGGCCGCCGCCTGCGCCTCCAGCGAGGCGAAGGTCCCCAGCCGCAGGTCCCAGTCCTTCGCATAGTCGGCGATGGCCTGCCACGCGGGTTCGCCGAGCCGATGGCTGACCGGGCCGTTGTGCTTGACCACGCCCTCGGCCGTCTCCCAGCTGAGGTTCAGCCCCTCGAACTGCGGATAGCGCTCCTCCAGCTTGGTCACGACGCGGAAGGTCTGGACGTTGTGGTCGAAGCCGCCCCACGGCTGCATCTGCGCCTGAAGCTCGTCCTCGCCCGCGTGTCCGAACGGCGGGTGGCCCAAATCGTGCGCGAGCGCGACCGTCTCGGCGAGGTCCGTATCCAGCCGCAGCGCATGCGCCAGCGACCGCGCGATCTGCGCCACCTCCAGCGAGTGGGTCAGGCGGGTGCGGTAGTGGTCGCCCTCATGCGCCACGAAGACCTGCGTCTTCTCCTTCAGCCGACGGAAGGCGGTCGCATGGATGATGCGGTCGCGGTCGCGGGCGAAGGCGTTGCGGGTGCGGCTGATCGGCTCGGGAGACAGCCGGCCGCGGCTGTGTTCGGGGTATTCGGCCCAGGGTGCGCGTTCGGGGAACAACGTCGGCGGCTCGTCTGTGATCACGGGTCTTTGCGAACGCCCGTCCGCGCCTCATATAGAGCCGCGTGAGCACCGTCCAATGAGTAGTCCCTTGGCCTCCCCCGTCTTCGAACTGTCGCCCTCGACCGGCGGCCACGGCCTGACGCTGGCCGACAGCGCCGCGCGCCGGCTGGCGAAGCTGGGCGAGGCCGAGGGTCATCCGGTCATGCTGCGGGTCGCCGTCGACGGCGGCGGCTGCTCGGGCTTCCAGTACCGGCTCGAACTCATCGAGGCCGCGGACGCCGGGGACATCGTGATCCGCGCCGACGGTCAGGCCGCCGTGGTCGACCCGGTCTCCCTGCCCTTCCTGAAGGGTTCGGAGATCGCCTTCGTCGACGACCTGTCGGGCGCCCAGTTCGTGGTTCGCAACCCGAACGCCGCGTCCAGCTGCGGCTGCGGCGTCAGCTTCTCGATCTAGCCGACCCTAGCGCGGCGCGATCTTCGCCGCGTCCAGCGCCTTGCGGACGCGCGCGATGACGTCTTCCGGCTCGAACGGCTTCATCAGATAGCCGTTGCCGCCGGTGGCCAGAACGTCGCGCACGACCTCCGGCCGGCCGTCGGCGGTCATCATCACCACCGGCACATCGTTCCCCGACTTGCGGATGCGGCGCAGGGTCTCGACCCCGTCCATCCCCTGCATGCGGATGTCCATCAGCACCAGATCGACCGGCGCATCGACCAGCTGAACCAGAGCCGCGGCGCCGTTGGGAGCCGACCGCGCCTCGTAGCCCGCCTGCGTCAGGAACAGGACGGCCGCGGCCGCCAGCTCGGCGTCATCGTCGACGACGAGGATGCTCGCGCTCACGCCAGCGTCTCCTGGAAGCGGACCGCCTGCCCATGGGCCGTACCCTGCAGCTCTCCGTCACGCATCACGACCCGGCCGCGCACGATGGTGGCCACCGCCTTGCCGGTGCACTCCATGCCGTCGAACGGCGTCCAGGCCGAGCGGGTCGCCATGTCCTCGTGCTTCAGGACGTGTTTCGCCTTCAGATCGACGATGGTCAGATCGGCGTCATAGCCCTCGGCCATGCGTCCCTTGCCGGCGATGCCGAACACCCGGTTCGCGCCGTGGCTGGTCAGGTCGATGAAGCGGTCCAGCGACAGGCGGCCGTTGGCGACGTGGGTCAGCATGACCGGCACCAGCGTCTGCACCCCCGGCATGCCCGACGGCGAGGCCGGATACGGGCGCGCCTTCTCTTCCAGCGTATGCGGCGCGTGGTCCGAGCCCAGCACGTCGGCGACGCCGTGCTCGATGCCGCGCCACAGGCCCGCGATGTGATACGCGTTGCGGATCGGCGGGTTCATCTGGGCCAGACCCTTCAGCCGCGCATAGGCCTCGTCGCCGTCCAGCGTCAGGTGCTGGGGCGTGACCTCGACGGTCGCGACGTCCTTGTTGTGGGCCAGGAAGTCGATCTCCTCGGCCGTCGTGACGTGCAGGACGTGGATCCGGGCGCCGGTCTCGCGGGCCAGCCGCACGAGGCGACGGGTCGACATGATGGCGCTCTCGGGGTCGCGGACCTCCGGGTGGCTGGTCCAGTCGCCGGTGCGCGCCAGCGGGCGGCGCTCGACCAGACGGTATTCGTCCTCGGAGTGGAAGGTGGCGCGGCGCTTCACATGGCTCAGCACCTCGCGCACGCCGTCGTCGTCGGCCACCAGCAGGGTGCCGGTCGAGGCGCCCATGAAGACCTTCACGCCGCAGCAGCCCGGCAGGCGCTCCAGCTCGCCGAGGTATTTGGCGTTCTCGTGGGTGCCGCCGATGTAGAAGGCGTGGTCGGTCCACATGCGGTCGCGGGCGCGATCCAGCTTGTCTTCCAGCGTCGCCGGATCGGTAGTGTTCGGCTCGGTGTTCGGCATCTCGAACACGGCGGTGACCCCGCCCAAAGCGGCGGCGCGTGAGCCGGTCTCGAGGTCTTCCTTCCACTCCAGTCCCGGCTCGCGGAAGTGGACCTGGGTGTCGATCACGCCCGGCAGAACCGTCAGGCCGGTGGCGTCGAACACCTCCCCGGCCGAAGCCTGCGACAGGTCGCCGACGAAGACGATGCGGCCGTCCCGGACGCCGACATCCGCCAGCCCCCGTCCCGCATGATTTGCGACTTCGCCGCCACGAACGATCAGGTCATAGGTCATGGCCTGTCTGAATAGTCGGAAACGCCGCCGATGGCAGGGGGCGCGCGGAAAAAATGCGGGGAGCCCCACACTCGCTCCCTCCGCCCCCCTACGCCGTCACCCTCGGGCTTGACCCGAGGGTGACGGTGCGTGAGGTGGATGTCAGGTCGCCGCGGCGCGTTCGGCGAGCACCTTCTTCGCCGCCTTCAGCATGCGGTCGGCCGGGACCTCGTTCATGTGCTGGATCGCCTGGTTGAGGCCCGGATCGATCTTGCGGAACTCGTCCACCGAGCGGGGGCCGCGCACGACGGCCCCGCCCCAGGGTCCGCGCACTGTGTCGTCGGACGGACCGAAGGCGGCGACCACGGGCGCGCCGGCGGCCGTGGCCAGATGGGTCCAGATCGAGTCCCCGCCCAGATACAGGTCGGCGCGCTCCAGCACGGCCAGAGCCTCCTGCTTCGACAACTTGCCCTGCAGCTCGACCGTGCGGTTGCGCGGCATGGCCAGACGGATGGTGTGGGCCGCGTCGCGATCCTTGTCGTCGCCCAGCACCACGACGCGACCACCGGCCAGGGGGCCATCGTTCGTCAAGTTGGCGGCGAGGCTCGCAAAGCGCTCGGCGGGCCACTGCCGGCCCATCCAGTCCGCGCCCGGCGCGATCACCAGCAGGGGCGCGCCATCGGCGGGTACGCGGGCCTCGACCTTGGTGCGGGTGATGTCGGAGGCGAACAGTCGCGGCGCCGGGACCTCGTCCAGCTGCAGCACGCGAGCGGCCAGCTCGACCTTGTGCACGCCCGGCTCATCCTTTGTGCGCACGGCGCGCTTCTGCCGGCTCAGCTTGCCCGAGAAGGTGGTGCCGCGCATGTCGACGACCAGCCCCCACTTGGTCGCCCGCACCTGGTTCCAGAGGCCCAGCCATTCCAGCCGGCCTTCCTTCTCCAGAACGATCACGCGATCCAGGCGGGGCGTATCGGCGAACAGGGGGGCGCTGGCAGGCGAGCCGACGATCGTGAAGGTCGCCTGCGGCATGGCCTCGACGAGATAGGCCAGAACACCGGACGACAGGATTGCGTCTTCGGCGTCGGCCTCTGCGAGGTAGAGGATGGGGAAACGGCCCGCCATGAGCCGGTTGTACAGAGATTCTCGTCGCGGAAGCGGGACATGACGCATCCCTGTAATCAAGCTGTGGACGGCCTGCTGTTGACCCGGGCGCGGCTTTCCGGTCTGGCATCGGCGATGACTGTCAGCGCCCTCCTGTCATGAGCATTCCCCTGCTTCCCGACCGGGAGTGCGGCGGCTGCGTCGAGTGCTGCCGGGTGATCCCCCTGAACCTGCCGGAGCTGTCCAAGCCGACGGGCCAGCTGTGCGCCTATTGCGTCGACGGCGCGGGCTGCTCGGTTCACGCCATCCGTCCGCAGACCTGCCGGACATGGTTCTGCCTGTGGCGGGTCATCGAGCTGTCGGACGACTGGCGGCCGGACCGCAGCGGCGTCGTGGTGCGGCCCGACGGCATCGAGGACGGGGTCATCACCCTGTTCGTCGTGCGCCGCTCGGAGTTTCTGGCCTCCGAGGAAATGTTCGCGGTCGTCGCCGGCTGGCTGGCCGAGGGCGTCGAGGTGGCATTGAGCGTGCCCGGCCCCGTCGGGACCTACCCGGCGCGAGCGGTGGTCAGCGACTGGTTGCGCCCGGCGGTGGAGGCCGGCGATCCGGACGACTTCATCCGTCGGGTCCTGCTGTCGCTGGACCGGCTGGAACAGCATGACTGGCAGCCGGACGGGATCGAACCGCGCTACGCGGTGGGCGAGACCTGACGTCAGCGCGACCGGGGATAGACCGCGCCTTCGGTGCGGCCATGGCCCGTCTGCTGATCATACTGGTCATTGGCGGCCTGAACGGCGCTGTTCACTCCCTGGACGGCCGCCTGCATCCCGGCGCAGTCCGTGGCCGCACGCATCGCCACCTGCATCTGCTCGGCGCCGGCCTGCGCGACGCGAGCGTGATTGACCTCATGGGCGACCAGCGCATCGAAATACCGGTCCCAGGCCTCCCCCTCCCGGCCCGGCAGGGCGCTACGGGTCGCGAGGTCCGGCAGGATGATGGTGATCTGCAGCTCCACCGTCGCGCTCTCGGGGAGGCACTGGCCGTTCCGCCCCATCCACCGCGGCTGATAGCGCCAACGGGTGACGGCGTCGTGGCGTTGACCCTGCGGGTCCGCCGGCTTCGACTCATTGATCGATTCCCGGACCGACCGGGGTGATCGCCCGGTGACCTCGTAGCCCAGCAGGGTCGTATTGGGGAAAGCGGCCGCCAGCGGAGCCGCAGCGCGCAGCCGCTCGGTCGCGGGCGGCGGATCTGCCGGGGCCGGTGCAGAGGCCTGCAACAGAAACGCGAACAAGGCCGTCGTCAGCATCGAAAATCCCCCACCCCGGAGACCCGACCTCTAAACGGCCCACGGCGCGACGCAAGGCTCTGCACAACTCCTGCACAACGGAACCTTGGGAACTCCACGTGACGCCGGGCGTCGCCGCGCGCATTGTCCCGTCTGTACGGTGGAGGCTGACGATGACCCTGACGAACGACAACAACCAGACCCGGCGCGGACTCAACGGCTGGCGCATCGCCGGCTGGGGCGCCGTCGCAGCGATCCTTCTGGCCCCGGCTGTGGCCATGCAGTTCACCAACGAGGTCGCCTGGACCGCCAGCGACTTCCTGTTCGCCGGCCTGCTGCTTGTCGGCGCGGGCGCCCTGGTCGAACTCGCGGTCTGGAAGGCGCGTTCGACGCCGGTGCGGATCGCCCTGGTTCTCGGCGTGCTGGCGGCGGTTGCGCTCGTCTGGATCGAAGGCGCCGTCGGCATCTTCCACTGACCATCTTGGCCGTGGGCGGGGCGGTCCCTATCTGGCGTCCATGACCGCCCGCATCGCCCAACTGACCAGCCGAGCCCTTGTCCGGGTCTCCGGCCCCGATGCGCGGTCCTTCCTGCACAATCTGCTGACGCAGGACGTTGAATCCATGGCCGATGGCGAGCTGCGCTTCGGCGCCCTGCTGTCCCCGCCCGGCCGGCTGCTGTTCGATCTTTTCATCGAATGCATCAATTGCATCGATGGCATCATACTGCTCGACGTCGCCGCCGACCGCCGCGACGCCCTGATCCAGCGCCTGTCGATGTACAAGCTGCGGGCCCAGGTCGCCGTAGAGGCCGACGAACAGCCGGTGTTCGTCTGCTGGGACGGCGAGGTCGAAGGCTTTGCAACCGACCCCCGGATGCCCGCCCTCGGCGGTCGCCGCTATGGCGGAGACGTCGTGACCAACGCGACCGAGGACGACTGGCAGGCCCACCGCCTGGCCGTCGGCGTTCCCGATCCGACAGCCGATGCGCCGGACGACAAGACCTATCCCATCGAGGCCAATTTCGACCTGTTGAACGGCATCGACTTCAGGAAGGGCTGCTTTATCGGTCAGGAGACCACCTCGCGCATGAAGCGGCGCGGCTCGATCCGCAACCGGATGCTGCCGATCGCCTTCGACGGCCCTCCCCCCGCCGTGGGAGCCGAGATCCTGAACGGCGAACTGCGCGCTGGTGAAGTGCTGACCGGGCGGGACGGAAGCGCCATGGCCCTGGTTCGTCTGGATCGGCTGGACGGGGTTCTGACCGTCGATGGGCGGCCCGTACAGGCACGCCGTCCCGACTGGCTGGTCACGGAGGCCTGATTGTGCGGTGCGGCAAAGCCTCTTGCACCACAATGTGAAACGGTCGATCTAGCCGCGTGAGTTCAATTCAGGATGTGGTGAAATGTCTGATCCCGTCGTCATCTGTTCCTTCGCCCGCACGCCGATGGGCGGTTTCCAGGGCGCTCTGGCCGGGGTGAAGGCCACCGATCTGGGCGCCGCCGCGGTCAAGGCCGCCGTCGAGCGCGCCGGCGTCGCCCCCGAGAAGGTCGACCAGATCTACATGGGCTGCGTCCTGCCCGCCGGCCTCGGCCAGGCCCCGGCCCGTCAGGCCGCCATCGCCGCCGGCCTCGGCCAGCACGTCGAGGCGACCACCGTGAACAAGATGTGCGGCTCGGGCCTGCAGTCGGTCATGATGGCCTCTGACGCCCTGCTGGCCGGCTCGGCCCAGGTCATCGTCGCCGGCGGCATGGAGTCCATGACCGGCGCGCCCTACGTGATGAACAAGCACCGCGGCGGCGCCCGGATCGGCCATGACGTGATCGTCGACTCGATGATGATGGACGGCCTCGAGGACGCCTATCAGCCCGGCAAGCCGATGGGCTCCTTCGCCCAGGACACCGCCAACGAGTACCAGTTCACCCGCGAGGCGCAGGACACCTACGCCATTGAGAGCCTGACCCGCGCGGTCGAGGCCGTGAACTCCGGCGCCTTCGCCGCCGAGGTCGTTCCGGTCGAGGTCCAGACCCGCAAGGGCCCGGTCACCGTCTCCAACGACGAGCAGCCCGGCAACGCCATGCCGGACAAGATCCCGAACCTGAAGCCCGCCTTCGCGAAGGACGGCACCATCACCGCCGCCTCCTCGGCCTCGATCTCGGACGGCGCCGCCGCCGTGGTCGTGGCCCGCGAGAGCACCGCCAAGGCTCTGGGCCTGAAGATCGAGGCGCGCATCGTCGCCCACTCGGCTCACGCCCACGAGCCGGCCAAGTTCACCACCGCCCCGGTTCCGGCCATGCAGAAGACGCTGGAGAAGGCCGGCTGGTCGGTCGCTGACGTCGACCTTTGGGAGATCAACGAGGCCTTCGCCATCGTCCCCATGATCGCCATGCACGAACTGGGCATCGACCGGGCGAAGCTGAACGTCAACGGCGGCGCGACCGCCCTGGGCCACCCGATCGGCGCTTCGGGCGCCCGCGTTCTGGCCACCCTGCTGGCGGCCCTGAAGGCGCGCGGCGGCACCAAGGGCGTCGCCTCCCTGTGCATCGGCGGCGGCGAAGCCGTGGCCATGGCCGTCGAACTGGCCTGATCGGTAACTTAGTTACGCTTTGGAGCCCGCTTCCGACCGGAGGCGGGCTTCTTGCCGCCAGCCCCTGCCCGGCCTAGCCTCCCGCCCGGAGGCTCCCATGATCCTGAACCGCAGAGGCGCGCTGGGCCTCGCCGCCCTGGCTGCGACGCCCGCTTCGGCCCGCGCCCTGACACCGGTGTCTCAGCTCGCCCCGCCCGATCCGACCGAGACCATCCGCCTGTGGCCCGACGGCGCGCCCGGCGGCGAGCGCGTCACGGTCACGCCCCGGGTCGTCGAGCGCTCGACCGACCCGGCCTTCCACGACCGCTACGCCCAGTACACGATCGACCCGCTGCTGAGCGTCGTCCGCCCGCAGCGCCCGAACGGCGCGTCCCTGCTTCTGATCCCCGGCGGCGGCTACCGCTGGGCCGTGATCGACAAGGAGGGACTGGACTGCGCCCGGGTCTTCGCCGCGGCCGGCGTGACCTGCTTCGTTCTGCGCTACCGCCTGCCCGCCGACGGCTGGGCCGCCGGCCCTGACGCCCCCCTTCAGGACGCCCAGCGGGCCATGACCCTGATCCGCCAGCGCGCCGCCGCCGACGGGCTCGACCCGAACCGCATCGCCGTCCTGGGCGCCTCCGCCGGCGGCCATCTGGCCGGAACCCTGCTCAGCCGCCGGGACGACGTTTCCGGCGACGGGCCGCCAGTCCCGCCCTGCCTGGGCATCCTGCTTTACCCGGTCGTCACCCTGACGGAGCCGCACGCCCACGCCGGCTCCCGCCTCCACCTGCTGGGCGAGACGCCTTCGGCGGAGGCCATCGCCCGTCATTCCCTCGAGCAGGCGGACTGGACCGGAAACCCGCCCATGTTCCTGCTTCACGCGATGGACGACGCTTCCGTCCCGGTCGAGAACAGCCTGCGCCTGCTGGAGGCCCGCCGCGCGGCCGGCGCGCTGACCGAAGCTCACCTGTTCGAGGAAGGCGGCCACGGCTTCGGCGTCCGCCTGATCGTCGGCAAGCCGGCCGAGGCCTGGCCCTCCTTCGCTCTCGCCTGGGGCCGCCGCCAAGGCTGGCTTCAGGCCTGTGCGCTCACTCGCCCTCGTCAGCCTCCAGCAGATCGGCGGGCTCGAAGTCATAGTCCAGCAGATCCCGCGGCCGGCACTCCAGCGCCGCGCACAGCTTCGCCAGCGTCCGGAACCGGATGCCCTTCACCTTGCCGGACCGGAACAGGGACAACTGGGTCTCGCTGAGACCGACCTGCTGGGCCAGATCCCGGGCCTTGATGCCCCGTTTCACGATCAGCTGGTCGAGGGTCACGCGGATGGGCATCAGATCATCTCGTCCAGCTCGGCCTGGACCCGCCCCGCCTGCTCCATGACACGCCCCAGCAGGAACAGCGCCCCGCCGATCATGCCCAACGTCATTCCGGCCACGTCGAAATGCAGGTAGCCGCCTCGTCCGCCCTCGACCAGCCGGATCAGGTTGCTCATCACGAAGACGCTGAACACCCCCCCGATTCCCAGCGCCAGACCCACCCGCCGCAAGGCGACGGACAGGGTCGGCTGGATCAGCCTGCCCTTCGCCAGTTGCCCCATCGCCGCGCCGATCGCCCAGACTCCCGTCAGATAGCAGATTGGGGGGACGGCCCAGATCAGCCCGACCAGATATCGCGGCTCATAGGAATCCGACGCCGTCCCCAGATAGTGCATCGCTGGCCCAATCAGATTGGTCAGCGCCAGCAGCGCCCCGACGCTGCAGACCATGAAGATGGCCAGCCAGTTGAATTGACGGCACCGCAGGCGGAAGCGGGCGAGATCGGTCTGGCTCAAGGCGGGCTCCGAAGCTGTCTTATCTTTAATCTTGACTTAAAGATCGAGCGTTCGCAAATTTAAATATGACTTAAACAAAGGAGGCCGCCATGGGCAGCGCCATCCAGACCCATGCGCTGACGCGCCGCTTCCGGAACCATCTCGCGGTCGACGCCGTGTCGATGACCGTGCCCGAACGTGCCGTCTATGGCTTCCTCGGCCGGAACGGCGCGGGCAAGACGACCACGTTGAAGATGTTGTTGGGTCTGATCGCTCCGACCTCCGGAACGGCGCACGTCGTCGGACACGATGTGGCGCGCGAGCGGCTGGGCGCCGCAAGGAAGGTCGGAGCGCTGCTGGAGGCTCACGGCTTCTACGGCAACCTGTCGGGGCGCGAGAACCTGGACCTGACGCGGGCACTGCTGGGGCTTCCGAAGACCGAGATCAATCGCGTTCTCGAGGTCGTGGAGATGAGTGACGACGCCGGTCGGCGGGTCTCGGACTATTCGCTCGGGATGCGGCAGCGGCTGGGGCTGGCGCGGGCGATGCTCGGAGCGCCTCCGGTTCTGGTCCTGGACGAGCCGACGAACGGCCTGGATCCGGACGGCATCGCTGACATGAGACAGTTCCTGCGCAGCCTGCCTGAACGGACGGGCGCGACAGTTCTGCTGTCCAGCCACCTGCTGGGCGAAATCGAGCAGACGGCGACCCACATCGGCATCCTGAACGAGGGCCGGCTGGTGCTGGAAGGCGAACTGGAGCGGATGAAGGCCGATCTGGCGCCGGAGATCCTGCTGAAAGCCGACGACACCGCACGGGCGGCGCAGGTGGTTCGCTCGAGAGGCCTTTCTGCGGTGGCGAGCGGCGACGCCATCGTCGTTCACCTGAACGCCGGCGATGATGCGAACCTCGCCGCCTCGACCCTCAATCGCGCGCTGGTCGAGGCCGGAATCGCGGTGTTCCTGATCGGCCCGCAGGCACGGTCTCTGGAGGGCATCTATCGGCAGGTCGCCTCTCCTTCTTCTGTCCAGTCCATTCCGGAGGCCGCGTGATGCTGGCTGTTCTCTCCGTCGAAGCTCGCAAGCTGAACCGGTCCCTGGCCGCCCTCCTTGCGATCGCCGCCCCCACGCTGATCGCCGTCTTCACCTTCTTCAACATCCTGCGCGGAAAGACAGGCCAGCCCTGGGAGATGTGGATGGTCGGCGGGATCAGCATCTGGGCGTTCTTCATGCTGCCCATGAGCGTCACCGCCCTGACCGCCCTGGTGGCGCATATGGAGCACGGGCCGAAGTCCTGGGATCACCTGCGGGCCCTGCCCGTCGCGCGCTGGAAACTGTATGCCGCCAAGGCGATCTGCGTGGTCATCGTGGTCGGACTGATGAGTGTGGCGGCGCCGGCGCTGACCTGGCTGGCGGTTCAGGCAGCGGTCGAGATCAAGCCGCAGGTCGAGCCGACCGGCGTTCTCGAGGTCGGTCGGTACGCAATCCTTCTGGGCCAGATGTTTCTGGCCGGGCTGCTGCTTGTCGCGGTGCAGCTCTGGACCGCGCTGCGCTACGCCAGCTTCGTTCCGGGACTGGTTCTCGGCATCGGCGGGACCTTTTTCTCGGTCGTCGCAACGGCGTCCAAGCAGGGCGCCTTCCTGCCCTGGCAGATGCCGGTCAATGTTCTGATGGGTGAAGGCTGGCGGCTACAGGCGGCGCTGGGGCTGGGTGGCGGACTCGGCCTGGTCGCCCTTGCGCTGATGGTCGCCCACCTGACGCGGCGCGAGGTGCTGTGAAGGCTCATCCCGTCTCATAAGCCGGGCCAGCGACGCCGGGCCTGTGGTCAGCACGATCATGGCCACCTCCTGCGATTGCGAACGATTTGCAGCGTTGCGCACGAATCCGCCGGTGGCAAGCGGGACTGTCGAAAAGTCGCGCGGTCGTGAGATCGCCCCTTCCCGTCCCTCCTTCGCTCAGGCCAGATGGCGGGGTCGGTTGGCGTTCGAGACGGGAGCATCCCATGCCTGAAGATGGAAAACTGAACTACATCGAGCTGCCCGGCGGCCGGCTTGACGAGGTGAAGAGCTTCTACGGCGCCGCCTTCGGCTGGACGTTCCAGGACTACGGCCCGGAGTACGCAGCCTTCAATGAGGGGCTGGATGGCGGGTTCGACGCCCAGTCCGACGCGGTCCGGACGCCCCTGCCGGTCCTCTATGCCCACGATCTGGAAGCAATGCTGGCCAAGGTCGAGGCCGCGGGCGGCACGGTCGTGAAGCCGATCTTCGCCTTCCCCGGCGGCCGGCGCTTCCATTTCCGGGATCCGGCCGGAAACGAACTGGCGGTCTGGTCCGGGACCTGAGCCGGATGAAGAGCTGCGGCGATTGCGGACTGTGCTGCAAGCTGATGGGCGTGTCCGGCCTGGACAAGCCCGCCGGCAAATGGTGCCGCCAGTTCAGCAAGACGTCGGGCTGCGCCATCTACGAAACGCGGCCCGACGACTGCCGTATCTTCAACTGCCTGTGGCTGCTGACCGAGGCCCTCGACGACAACTGGAAGCCCAGCGTCTCCGGCTTTGTTCTACACAGCGAACAGGGTGGCGCGCGGCTGGTCGTGGAGTGCGACGCCGCGCGGCCGCACGACTGGCGACGCGCGCCCTACGAGGCGACCCTGCGGCGCTGGGCCGCCGCCCCCGGACAGGAGGTGCTGGTCTTCGCCGGCCAGCGCGGCGTCCGGCTGGGACCTACGGACGCGCCGGTGCGGCGGGCGTAGCGGGACGAACATCCACCGACTGGGCGATGCGCTCGGCGATCACCCGATCCTCGCCGTCGAGGGTCATCGTCCAGACGTGAACGTCGGGCGAGCCGTCGCGGCGGAACAGATGCTCCTTGGCGTGACGCTCGCCGTCCTCGGTGGACACGAGGGACAGGCGGCCGGCTGCCTCGATCGTTTCGCCGCTGTAGATCGGGAAGCGCGCGCCTGAGCCCACGTAGACCATGGCGAACGACCGCTCGCCGCGGCGGATCGTATAGACGCGGAAGGTCGGACCCGGACGGCCGGTCTCGATCTGGAAGCCGCGCGGCAGATCAACGGTGAAGGGCAGAGCGGCGCGCGCCGACGCGTCAAGAACGGTGGCCGTGGCGACGTTCGGAGCGGGTGGTGGTGCGGCGGCCGGAGCGGGCGTAGCCACCGTAGCCGGCGTCGGAGTGTGAGCCGGAGCGGGAGCCGGCCTCGGCGCCGTCATGGTTGGCGCCGCTGGCGCCGGCGTCGGTCGCGGGGTCGGAGCCGGCGCTGCCGAAGCTGGAGCGGGCGTCGGGGTCGGGGTCGGGGTAACCGTTGCTCGGGGCGCGGGAGCGGCGCTGGTGGATGGACGCGGCGCCGGGGTCGTGCTCGCAGCGGGTGCAGAAGGCGCGGGGGCGTTCGTGGCTGTGGGCGCCGCCGGAGCGGCCGTCACGGGCGCAGGCGTCCGGATCGGCGCGGGTTCCGGAGCCAGATAGACCGCAGGCCTCGGCGGACCGCTGTTCAGGTCGCGCGTCAGGCTGGAGCCCGGATCAGGCTGCGCCGGTGGCGACGTCGGTGCAGTCTGTGCGGCGGCAGAACCTGCAGCGAGCAGGAGGGCGGTACCAAGGAGCGCGGCTTTCATGCCTGCGACCTTCGCCTCTCGGCCCGGGGACGGCAAGGCCTGTGCGTCAGGCGGCCGGAAGTTCGACCCAGAAGGTCGCCCCCTCGCCCGGCGTCGATTCGACCCCGATCGTGCCACGCTGCAGTTCGACCAGTCGCCTGGCGATGGCCAGGCCAATGCCGTGACCTTCGACAGCCGAGCGCTCCAGACCAAGTCGGTTGAACGGCTCGAACAACTGCGCCTGCTTGTCGGCCGTCAGACCCGGTCCGCGGTCGATGACCTCGATGCGGACGCCGTCATGGATGCGGAAGGCGCGCAGGGTCACCGAGCCCCCTTCGGCGCCGTACTTCACGGCGTTGGAGGCCAGATTGGCGACGACCTGCGACAGGCGTTGGGAATCGGCGAGCGCGACGAGGCCGTCGCCTTCGCTGACAACGTCCAGACGCACACCGGCAGCCTCGGGACGCAAGGCGGTCGAGCGGCGAACATCTTCCAGAACACCCGGCACATCGGTGGGGCGCAGCTCCACCTTCACCGCTCCGGATTCCGCACGAGCGACGTCGAGCAGGTCGTGAGACAGCGCCTCGATCTGGCGCGCGGTCTTGACCAGCATGTCCGCCATCTCGGTCTGCGTCGCGGTGATCGCCCCAAGCTGGCCGGACTTCCAGAGCTCGCCGATCCCGATGATGCCGCCGACCGGGCTCTTGATCTCGTGCGCCACGTTGGCCAGCAGACGTGATTTCGCCTCCGACGCCCGTTCCGCGCGGACCTGCCCCAGTCGAGCGCGATCCGAAAGCCTGTCGCGCTCCTCCAGAAGGGCGGCCACCAGCATGATCGGCATGTAGCCGAACAGAACCAGCAACTGCGCCATCATCGCCCGGTCCGGGCCGTCGAATGACGCCGAATAGGGCCCCTTGTCGGCCATGGCGCCGCCCACCGACAGCACGGTCATGATCACCAGCGCGGCCGTGACGCCCAGCATTCGCAGACGGACCGCCACGATCAGCAGAAGCGGAAGGGTGACGAAGGTGATCGGGAGCGCCTGGTTCAGGAAAATGGCGGCCGATGCGGCGGTCAAAAGCCCGATCAGCACCAGGGCTTCGATCGCCCGTGCGGGCGCCCTGAACCGGATCAGATCCCGCTTGGTCATCGCAAGGCCGAAGCTGCCGATAACGGCGATGCTCAGCGCGTGACCGAACCACCAGGTCTGGGCCGTCTCAAGGAAGTCGGCGCCATTCATGTACCAGAGGAAGCCGCCGACGAAGGCGGCAGCAGGCAGGGGCGCAACGAGCGCCGCGCTGATGAGGAAGCGACAGGCCCCCTCGACAGTCGCCAAATTCAGCGTCGGCGCGAAGCGGCGCGCCAGCAGAACGGCCAGATAGATGTCGAGGAGATTGGCAACCGTGAACAGGGCGGTCAGCTGGGTCGAGTTGCCGGCCAGCAGGTTTCCGGCAGCGACGCCGAGCGCAACCAGGGCGCCGAAACTCAGATCATAGAGCGGACCGCGCGAGGTTCTCAGCCAGACCGCGACGGCAACGCCGCCCGCCCCCCAAAGAGCCGCGACAGCGTCGGCTGAACGCGCGTAGGTGAGCGACAGGACGACGAGAACCATCACCGCCATGGCGGTGAAGACCGGCGCGAAGGGCTGACCGAAACCGGATGGCGTCGCCACGCCCGCACGCGCCGCCGCCATCGGGGCGCCGGTCGTCTGGGCGTTTGGCCTGGAGTCGAGCGCGCGGCTCATCATCATCATCATCGGATCCGGGAACGCGGAATGTCTTTCGGTTTCCTAACGCCCGGCTTCCTAACATCCCCTGAAGGTCAGAATGCCGTCGCAAGCACCTGATCGAACTCGCGAACCGCGGCGGCAGCGCCGTCTGGATGCCCCCAGACCGCAGCCGAGACGGCGACGAAGTCCGCCCCCGCCCGCGCCAGATCGCCGGCGTTCTGCGCCGTGATGCCGCCGATGGCGACACAGGGGGTCTCCACGGTCTCCTGCCAGATGGTCAGAGTCTCGACTTCGGGCCTGTGCGTGGTCTCCTTGGTCGAGGTCGGGAAGAAGGCGCCGAAGGCGACGTAGTCGGCGCCCGCCTCGGCCGCGTCCATCGCCAGCTCGCGGCTGTCGTGGCAGGTCACCCCGATCATGGCGTTCGGTCCCATCGCCCGGCGCGCCTCGGCATAGGAGGCGTCAGACTGGCCGACGTGCACGCCGTCGCAGCCCGAGCGTGCGGCAAGGTCCGGACGATCGTTCAGGATCACAGCGACCCCGCGTGCCTGGGCCACCGGCTTCAGCGCCGCGATGGCAGCGAGGATCGTATCGTCGGATACATCCTTCAGCCGGATCTGCAGCGCCGCCACCGGCCCGGCGTCCAAGGCATCGGCCAGCGTCTTCGCGAACGCCGGCAGATCGGCGATCGAGGGCGGCGTGATCAGATACAGCGCACAGGGCGGACGCGGCGGGACGACAGGTTCTCTGGCCATGTGCCGGACCTGCGACGAACAGGGCGCGTCGTCAACATGTCGCAAGGGTGCGAACGACTTGCATTTGCCTTAATCACCCTGCTATAGCGAACCATTCTCAGTCGGTGGGTTTCACGTCCTTGTACGTCTGCAACTGCAACGGTCTTCGCAAACGTGACGTCGCCTCGGCCATCGAGGCGGGCGCGACGCGTCCGCGCGAGGTGTTCGCCCGGCATCAGTGCCAGGCCCAGTGCGCCAAATGCGTCTGCGAAATGCGTGAGATGATCCAGCAGTCGCAACAGGCCTTCGCCCTGGCGGCTGAGTAGCATTCGCAGCGATCGCTGCGGGCGATTTTTACTCGCAAAATCAATGTCGTGATAAGTGTTCGCAAGTGAACACAAGGCGTTTTCGCGTGTTATGAACGGCGTCCAACAGGGCGACTCCGGAGCGGAGGCGCCGGCGCTGCAAGGAACACGGCCATGAAGGGCGACCCCGCGATCATCCGGACGCTGAACGCGATCCTGACCAACGAACTGACGGCGGTGAACCAGTACTTCCTGCACGCCCGCATGTTCGAAAGCTGGGGCCTGAAGCACCTCGGCCAGATCATCTATGACGAGTCGATCGGCGAGATGCGTCACGCCGACATGCTGATCAAGCGCATCCTGTTCCTGGACGGCCTGCCCAACCTGCAGGACCTGCACAAGCTGAAGATCGGCGAGAACGTCTTCGAGTGCCTGGGCGCCGACCTGCAACTGGAACTCGGCTCGCGCGACACCGTGGTCGCCGCCGTCGCCCAGTTCGAGGCCGCCAAGGACTTCGTCAGCCGCGATCTGGTGATGCGCATCCTGTCGGACACCGAAGAGCACATCGACTTCCTCGAAGCGCAACACAAGCTGGTCGAGCAGTTGGGCGAGCAGAACTACCTGCAATCCGCCATGACCGAGATCGCTCCGGACAAGAGCGCGACGGGGAACTGACCCCTCCCCGGCTCATTCCCCTCCGGCAAGCTGGAGGAGCCGGGATGACCGACATCGATGACGTGTTCGACGACGTGCAGGACGCGGCTAGCGACTTTCTGAACGCCGAAGGGCGCGATGTCGCGCACGTGGTGCTGGGCGTGGCGCTGACGGTCGGGTTCGCGCTGGCCGCTACGGCCTTCGCCCGCAGGACAATCAGGCCCCGGCCGGTTCATCTGGCGAAGGACGACGCGCCAATCACCGAGCGGCCGCGCGGGTCTTTGAGCCTGATCCTGCCGGCGGTCTTCTCCGCCACGACCCTTTCCGCCGTGCGGGTGTGGAATGCCCCGAAGGCCAAGGAGCGCAACGTCGCCATGGGCCTGTGGGCGGCGGCGCAGGCGCTGAACGCTGTCTGGATCGCCATGCGTCCCGCCAGTCGCGGCCTGCAGATCGCCGCGGCGATGTCGTCCGCCGGGATGGCGGCGGCCTTCGCCCACGAGGCCCGCAAGCTGGACGCCCGCGCGGGCAAGCTGGCCGCTCCGGTCGGCGGCGAGGTGGCGGTCGCCAACATGATCGGTCGCAAATCCCGCGAGGCCGGTCAGACCCTGCACTGACCTTGCCGTAAGCCCCGGCTTCCTTTAGGGACTGCGGCCGCTCGCGCGCGCCGCAAGGGCTGCGCCTCAACACTTCCGAGACATCATGGCCAAGATTAACGGCAACACCATCAAGCCCGGCATGGTCCTGCAGCACAACGGCGGCCTGTGGGTCGTCACCAAGGCCAGCCACGTCAAGCCCGGCAAGGGCGGCGCCTTCGCCAACGTCGAGGCCAAGAACCTCGAGACCGGCAACAAGCTGAACGAACGCTTCCGGTCGGAAGACAAGGTCGAGCGCGTCACGCTGGAGCAGAAGGACTACTCGTACCTGTACGACGGCGGCGAGACGCTCGTCTTCATGAACGACGAGAACTACGAGCAGATCGAACTGCAGAAGGAATGGGTCGGCGAAGAGCGGATCCCGTACCTGCAGGAAGGCATGAAGGTCGTGATCGAGTCGCACGAGGATCGTCCGATCGGCCTGTCGCTGCCGGATCAGGTCACGCTCGAGGTCGCCGAGACCGAGCCGACCGTGAAGGGCCAGACCGCCTCGTCGTCGTACAAGCCGGCCATCGCCTCGAACGGTGTCCGCATCATGATCCCGCCGTACATGTCGGCCGGCGAGAAGATCGTCGTCGACACCGCGACCGGTGAATACGTCCGCCGCGCGGACTAAGATTTCCAGCGGCCCCTTCGGGGGCCGTCTCTTTCTGAACTTCTCCGCCTGTCCGGGCATTCGCCTTTGAGGACCTGCGGACCAGGAGATTCCCGATGGCTCTCGCCTCTGCCCTGCTTCAAGTCATGATGGACGCGGTCCGCAAGACCGCCCGCCCGATGCTGCGCGACTTCGGCGAAGTCAGCCAGTTGCAGACGTCGCGCAAGGGGCCGGGCGACTTCGTCACGGCCGCCGACATCAAGGCCGAGGAGACCCTGTTCGAGCTGCTGATGAAGGCGCGTCCCGGCTACGGCTTCCTCGGCGAGGAACGCGGCATGGTCGAGGGCACCGACAAGTCGCACCGCTGGATTGTCGACCCGATCGACGGCACGACCAACTTCATCCACGCGATGCCGCACTTCGCCATCACCGTGGGGCTGGAGCGCTTCGCGCCGGACGGCTCGTCGGAGATCGTCGCCGGCGTGACCTACAACCCGGTCATGAACGAGATGTTCTGGGCCGAAAAGGGCAAGGGCTGCTACCTGAACGAAGGCCGCATCCGCGTTGCGGCGCGCCGTGACCTGGCCGACAGCCTGATCGCCACCGGCCTGCCCTTTATCGGCAAGGCCGGCCACGCCCAGGCCATCAAGGACATCCACGCCGTCGGCCAGCGGGTGGCGGGCATCCGCCGCCTCGGCTCGGCCGCGCTGGACTTCGCCTGGGTCGCCGCCGGCCGGTACGACGCCTATTACGAGCGCAATCTGAACGCCTGGGACGTTGCGGCGGGCATCCTGTTCGTCACCGAGGCCGGCGGTCTGGTGACGACGATCGACGTCGATGGCGACCCCAAGAACGGCAAGCAGATCATCGCGGCGAACCCCGAGATCCATACCGCCCTGCGCAAGGTATTGCAGGCGGCGTAAGGCTGCGTTGATGTCCTGTCATGCGCCGCGGCTAGCCTCGGCGCATGCTCGGGAAACTGTTGACGGCACTCGCCCTGATGACCGCCTCGCCTGTCGTCGCCGAACCTCTGATCATCGCCCACCGCGGGGCCTCGGGCGAACGCCCGGAGCACACGCGCATGGCCTACGACCTGGCCATCGACCAGGGCGCGGACGTGATCGAGCCGGATCTGGTGATGAGCCGGGACGGCGTGCTGGTCGTGCGCCACGAGAACGAGATCGGCGAAACCACCGACGTCGCCGACCGGCCCGAGTTTGCAGATCGTCGCGCGACCCGCTTCATCGACGGCCGCGAAGTGAGCGGCTGGTTCACCGAGGACTTCACCCTCGCCGAACTGAAGAGCCTGCGGGCGCGGGAACGGTTGCCTCAGTTGCGGCCGGCCAATACCGCCTACGACCGGCGGGAGCCTATCCTGACCTTCGAGGAGGTCATCGCGATCGCTCGCGCGGGCACGGAGCGGACGGGCAGGACGATCGGCATCGCGCCCGAACTGAAGCACCCGACCTACTTCGCCGGTCGGGGACTGCCGATGCAGACAGCGCTGGTCGCCGTACTGGAGTCGCACGGTCTGACGGGGGCGGATGCGGCGGTGTTCGTCCAGTGTTTCGAGGTCGGGACGCTGAAGACCCTGAACGGTATGATTGAGACACCATTGGTGCAGTTGATCGACGCGTCGGGCGGCCCGGCGGATCTGCCGGAACAGACCTATGCCGCGATGATCACGCCCGACGGCCTGCTGGCGATTCGTGAGTATGCCGACTGGGTGGGCGTGAACACCCGGCTGATCGAGCCCCGCCCCGGTGCGCCGACGGCGCTGATCGATGATGCGCACGCCGCCGGGCTGAAGGTCGCGGCCTGGACCTTCCGGGCGGAGAACGCCTTCCTCGCGGACGCTGACCGGATCGGTGACGATCCCGTCACGCGTGGCCGGATGGACGAGATGGTCGAACGCTTCCTGAGGCTGGGCCTCGATGCCGTTTTCGCCGATCAGCCGGTGATCGCGGTCGAGGCCGTAAGAGTCATGCGCCGATAAGCGCCCGGGCGGCGGCGCGGGCCTCGTCCGTGACGGTGGCGCCGGACAGCATGCGGGCAATCTCCTCGCGCCGCTGATCGTCGTCCAGCGTATCGACCGTCGTGGTGGTCATTCCGCCGGCGTCGGCCTTGCGGACCTTCCAGTGCGCATGGCCCCGGGCGGCGACCTGCGGACTGTGGGTCACGACCAGCACCTGCGCCCCGCGTGACAACCGCTCCAGCCGGGTACCGACGGCCTCGGCCACTGCGCCGCCGACGCCCTGATCCACCTCGTCGAAGATCATGACCGGCTGGCGCTGATCCTCGCGCCCCGCCAGCGCGGCCTTCATGGCCAGGGCGAAGCGGGCCAGTTCACCACCCGACGCAATGGCGTCCAGCGGGCCGAAGGGCGTGCCGGCGTTGGTGGCGATCTCAAAACGGACCGTCTCGACGCCCAGAGGACCGCGACGCCCATCGGCGACCGGCTCGAAGGCGACGCGGAAACGCGCGCGCTCCAGCTTGAGCGGGCCCAGCTCCTCCATGACCGAGGTCGTCAGGCGATCCGCGGCGGCCTCACGGGCCGAGCTCAGCAGGGTGGCTGCCAGATCGTAACCTTCGCGGGCCTCAGCGGCCCGGCGCTCGGCCTCAGCGATGGCGTCCGCTCCGCTCTCGATCATCCGCAGTTGCTCGCGGAAGCGCTCACGCAGGACCGGAAGCAGTTCGACGGAGGTGTTCAGCTTGCGGGCCGCGGCCCGCAGGGCGAACAGCCGCTCCTCGGTCTTGTCCAACCGGCCCGGCTCGAAGTCGAAGGCCCCGGCGGCCGCGTCGACGCAGGCCAGCGCCTCTTCCGCCTCGACCAGGGTGCGGTCGATAGCCTCGGCGGCGGCGGACAACTTCTGCATCAGCGGATGGTCGGCCTCGACACCTGACTGACCTGCGCGAGTCCGGGCATGCTCCACGGCGCGCAGGGCGGCGGCGAGATTGCGAGACAGCTTGTCCCCGCCCAGCGAGGCGCGGGCGTCGGTCAGGTCGGCCATGGCCTTTTCGGCCGCACCCAGCACGGCGCGTTCGCCGGCCAGTTCGGTTTCCTCGTCGGGACGGGGGTCCAGTTCATCGAGGTCGGCGAGGTTGTTTGTCAGTTCCTCGGCGTGGGCGGCGGCGTCCGCGGCGGCGGCGATCAGGTCCGCGACCTCCCGCTCGGCGGTCTTCAGTCGCTCCGCTGCCTGGGCCACGCCCGCCAGTTGGGGCTGCAGGCCGCCGTAGTTGTCCAGCAGGGCGCGGTGGGTCTTCCAGTCCAGCAGGCCAACGGTCTCGTGCTGGCCATGGACCTCGACCAGCGCCTGACCGATCTCGCGAAGGGCCGTGACGCCCGCGGGCTGATCGTTGACGAAGGCGCGGCTGCGGCCATCGCTGGCGACGACGCGACGCAGGATCAGGTCCTCGCCCGGCGCAACGTCGAAGCCCCTTTCGGTGATGAGGTCCAGCAGGGCGGCGTCATCCGGCGCAGTGAAGACCGCCGTCGCGCTGGCCTGTTTGGCCCCGGCCCGCACCAGTCCGGCGTCGCCGCGGGCGCCCAGTGCAAGTCCGAGGGCATCAAGAATGATCGACTTCCCCGCTCCGGTCTCGCCGGTCAGCACGGTCAGGCCGTCGCGGACATCGAGATCCAGCGCATCGACCAGAACGATGTCGCGGATGGAAAGCGCGGTCAGCAAGACGAATCGATCTCCGGGAACGAAGCCCGAGACTGCGGTGCGCCGCCGCCTCGGGGAAGCCCGAAGCTAGCGGAACATATCGAAAACGTCAGCCCGGGATTATGCGGCGCAGCCAGCTCTCGCGCTGGCCGGTCGGCTGGACCGTTGGCGTTTCGCCTTCGCGGGTCAGCAGGTCATAGGCCTCGGCGTACCATGGGCTGCCCGGATAGTTGTAGCCGAGAACCGAACCGTTGCGGTTCGCCTCATCCTTCAGGCCCAGCTGGGTATAGACCTCGACCAGACGGTAGAGGGCTTCCGGCGTGTGCGAGGTCCGCTGATAGGCCTCGTTGTCGATCACGGCCTTGTACCGATTGATCGCGGCCAGCGGCTGGTTGGCGCGCTGATAGTAACGGCCGATGGCCATCTCCTTGCCCGCCAGCTGATCGTTGACCATGTCGATCTTGACCGTGGCGTCGATGGCGTAGGACGTCCCCGGATAGCGACGCGCGACATCGCGAAGGCCGTCCAGCGCCGCTTGGGCATAGCCCTGGTCGCGGCCGACGTCCGTGATCTGCTCGAAGTTGCAGATGGCCTTCATATAGAACGCGTAGGGCGCGCTGGGATTGCCGGGGAACAGGGCAATGAAGCGGTCGGCCGCCTGGATCGCCTCGATGTAATTGTTGTTCTGATAGTAGGCGTAGATCTGCATCAGGATCGCGCGACGCGACCACTCGGAATACGGATGCTGGCGCTCGACCTCCTGGAAGTAGTCGACGGCGTCCGCCCAGCGGCGCGATTCGAGACGCTGGTAGCCGGTGTTGTACAGCTGCTCTACCGGACGCTCTTCATAGGCCAGACGGGGACGCTGGCGGGTGTTGGAACAGGCCGTGATCGACAGGACCGACACGGCGGCGACCGCAAGCATCAGGCCGGAGCGAAACTTCGTAGCGGACAAGGACAACCTCTGTGCTTGGCCCTGCGGCCTTCCGGCCTTTTTCAGGCCCCTGAACATGAAATGCCGTGGGCAACGACCCGCGACGCCCCGAACGTGACGCGATCTCTACACCAGCGAACAACCCTGCGCCAATGCATGAAGAGACGCTGAAAAAGACG
Source organism: Brevundimonas sp. (assembly GCA_016742215.1). Lineage (GTDB taxonomy): Bacteria > Pseudomonadota > Alphaproteobacteria > Caulobacterales > Caulobacteraceae > Brevundimonas. Next base: position 382,266 of record JACVCC010000001.1, on the reverse strand, counting down.
TCCCCATGCCTTGTGGCCCGGCGATCCGCTGATATGAAGCGCGCCAACGCGCGGCAGCATTGTCAGCCGGGCGATTGCGCCGAAAGGATGACCGGACATGAAGCTGCTCGCTGGCAACTCGAACCGGACGCTGTCCCAGGCCATCGCCAACCACCTGGACATGCCCCTGACCAAGGCCCAGGTGAAGCGGTTCGCCGACAATGAAGTCTTTGCAGTGATCGAGGAGAACGTCCGCGGCGAGGACGTCTTCATCCTGCAGTCGACCAGCTATCCGGCGAACGACAATCTGATGGAGCTGCTGATCATGACCGACGCGCTGGTGCGTGCGTCGGCAAAGCGGATCACAGCGGTCATGCCCTACTTCGGCTATGCCCGCCAGGACCGGAAGACCGGCGGCCGGACGCCGATCTCGGCCAAGCTGGTCGCCAATCTGATCACCCGCGCGGGCGCCGACCGGGTCCTGACGATGGATCTGCATGCCGGCCAGATCCAGGGCTTCTTCGACATCCCGACCGACAATCTGGTGGCCACGCCCGTGCTGGCGCAGGACATCAAGGAAAACTACCCCCGCGGCGACGACCTGATGATCGTCTCGCCCGACGTCGGCGGCGTTGTGCGCGCCCGTTCGCTGGCCAGCCGCCTGGATGCCGATCTCGCCATCGTCGACAAGCGTCGCCCGAAGGCCGGCGAGAGCGAGGTCATGAACATCATCGGTGATGTCGAGGGCCGCCGCTGCATCCTGTTCGACGACATCGTCGATTCGGGCGGCACTCTGGTGAACGCCGCCAAGGCGCTGATCGACCAGGGCGCGACCGAGGTTTCGGCCTACATCAGCCATGGCGTCCTGTCGGGACCGGCGGTGCAGCGCGTGCAGGACGGCCCGCTCAAGGAACTGGTGATCACCGACTCGATCGAGCAGCCTCACGAAGTCCTGAAGTGCGACAAGATCCGCAGCGTGTCGGTCGCGCCGCTGATCGGCGAGGCCATCCGCCGGATCGCAAACGAGGAATCGGTCTCGAAGCTTTTCGACTGATCGAGGGAACCGCTTGGGCCTCGCCTCATTCACGCCAGAACCGTCGATCTAGCATCGGCGCTTCCGGGGGCGGATCGAGGAGTGTTCATGGCTAGAGTTCCGGTACGCGGCCTGTGCGTCGCAGCCGCCGCCCTTCTGCTGGTCAGCTGCGGAACCACCGCGGCGGAAAAGGCCGCCGAGGCCGAGGCGGCCCGCATCGCCGCGGAACTCGCCGCGCGCACGCCGCCGCCTGTCGCCCTGGCCGACAGCATCGCCGAGTCCGCGTCCATCTATCTGAGCTTCACGCGCGACATAGCCACCATTCGCGGCGGCTTCGCGGATGCAGCCTCGATCCAGGCCGCCCTGCAACGTGGCGCCGCCTATGATCCCGCCCAGCTTTCGCAAGGCATGGTCGCCTATGGCGCCATCATCGCCCTGCAATCGCCGGAGTTCGTGGCGGGCGTCCGGCAGTACGCCTCCCATGCGAGCGTCCGGGAAGAGCTGGCCAACAACATCAGCAACGACCCGCGCTGGGTCCTGACCCTGCCGGGTGCCGATTCCGCTGCCAGCCTGGTCATGTCGGTGCTGAGGCAGGATATCGACGCCCTCAACGACGCCGCCGATTCGATCGAGAACGACGCCTACACCATCCAGAACCGCTGGGACCCGCGCCGCAGTTGGGCGGTGGCCCATGTCGCGGACCGTCAGCAACGGCTGGACAACGTCAAGGCCGCCGCCACCCGGGTCATGCTCCCCTCTGCGGAGGATTCCGCCCGCCTGCTCTCGGCTGCTCGATCGGGACAGGGCCTCGGCGTCAGCACCGACAGGCGGCGCGAGGGGCCCTTCCCTCCCGTCGTGGAGCGCGCCCTGGCCCTGGCCGCGCTGGCGGCCCTGGGCGAGGCCGGCAATGCCGACGTCGCGCGCACCACCGCCTTGCAGACGGAGACAGTCAGCCAGACCTGCCTGACCGAGTCCAAGCTGAACCTGTATCAGTGCCTCGCCGCGTCTCGTCCGGCCTATGAGGACATGTTCTGCGTCGGGCGCCACATCGTGCGCGATCTGGCGACCTGCACGCGCGGGGCATCACAGCCGGCGGCCATCGTGTCGGTCTCCAACCTTTCGGTCGCAGCGCCTCCGCCCGCCCCCCGGATCGAACCTTCCACGCTTGAGCCGGCCCCGGTCGCGCCCGAAACTCCGCCTGCTCGAACTGCGGTGACAATTACACCGACCCCGGCTCCGGCGCCCCAAAGGACGCTGACGCCGACCGAGCGCCTGAACAGCACACCCGGCGGATAGGGGCGATCACGTGATTGCGAGCGTGCGGCAACGCTTGGATTAACGCTCGGAGAACCTGTTTCACCGCGATATAAGCCCCTTAAACAATCTGGGGGGCGCTGCGCCATCTGGCGGCGCGGTCGACGGGGGTTCTGTAATGCTTCAAGCTCATATGCGCCGCGGCCTTGCGCTGGCCGCCGTCGCCGCTGCGGCCCTGCTCGCCAGTTGCGCTACCGACGAACCGCCTCCCGCGCCGCCGCCGCCCCCTCCGCCGCCGCCGCCGGCCCTGACCCTGAACGAGGGCGTTGCGCAGGCCGCCTCCATCTATGTTTCGTTCATGCGGGACGTCGGCACCATTCCCGCCGGCGGCTTCCAGGACGCCGAGTCGATCCAGGCCGCCATCCGCAAGGGCGCCGCCTATGAGCCCGCCCAGTTGTCGCGCGGCATGATCGCCTACGGCTCGATCCTCGCCCTGCAGTCGCCGGAGTTCGTCGCCGGCGTGCGGACCTTCGCAGTCGACCCTGCCATTCGTCAGGAACTGGTCGCCCGCCTCATCGCCGACCCCGCGACCGCCGCGACCCTGCCGGGGGCCGAGGCCGCTGCCGGCCTGATCGTCGACATTCTGGGCCGCGACGTCGCGGCCATGCATCGGATCGCCGAGGGCGTCGAGGCCGACGCCTATACGATCCAGGAACGTCGTGACCCGCGTCGTCGCTGGGCGGTCACCCCGATTCCGAACCGCGAGAATCGCCTGCAGAACGCCAAGACCCTGTCCGCGGCCGCCATGCTGCCATCGGCTGAGGAATCCACCCGGCTGTTCACCGCGGCCCATTCGGGCGGCGGACTGGAGCTGTCCGGTGGTCGCTCGGGTCCGCCGTACACGCCGGCCGTGACCCGCGCGCTAGCGCTGGCCGCCCTTGCAGCTCTTGGCGCCGGCGGCGAGGACTCGCGTCCGCACACCGAAGCCATGACGGTCGACCAGAACAGCGAGTTCTGCCTCAACATGTCCAAGCTGATGCTGTTCCAGTGCCTCGCGGCCTCGCGTCCCAGCTATGAGGACATGTTCTGCATCGGTCGACACATCGCCCGCGACCTGTCGACCTGCACCGCCCAGAACATCACGCCGACTCCGGCTGAAATCCCCGCTACGGCGGTCGCCGATGCACCGACGCAGTCGCCGGTCGCAGCCGACGCCGCCGCCGCGGCCGCTTCGGTTTCCAGCACCGCGGCGCTGAACGCAGGTCGCTGAGTCCGTTAATACGCGATTGGCGCCGGTGGGCGGTTGCGTCCACCGGCGCTTGCGTGTAATAGCCCGCGCTCTTGAATTCGAGGGTTCACACCCCGCCGCGCGGGCCACGGTTGGCGCGGCGTTTCTGTTTCTGTTGAGGCGAGCCAGATGGCTGAGATCATTCTGAACGTTGACGTCCGTGAAGGCGTGGGCACCGGTGGCGCCCGCGCCGCGCGTCGCGCCGGCATGGTGCCGGGCATCCTGTACGGCGGCGACAAGGCCCCCGTCGCCATCTCGGTGAACGAGAAGGACTTCCGCAAGTCGCTGTACACCGGCAAGCTGCTGGGCCACCTGGTGACCCTGAAGTACGGCGAAGAGACCCAGCCGGTCATCGCCCGCGACGTGCAGTTCGACCCGGTGTCGGACCGTCCGCTGCACTTCGACCTGATGCGCGTCGATGAAAAGCAAACCATCAAGATCGAAGTGCCGGTGCACTTCATCAACGAAGACCAGTGCAAGGCCTTCCGTCAGGGCGGCTCGCTGGAAATCGTCCGTCACTCGGTCGAGATCGCCGTCCGCGCCGATCACATCCCGGAAGACCTGATCGTCGACCTGGCCGGCCACAAGCTGGGCGACACCATCCGCTGGTCGGACCTGAAGGTCCCGAAGGGCGTCGAGCCGACCATCACCGACCGCGACTTCGTGATCGCCTCGATCAAGACCTCTTCGGCCGCCAAGGCTGCTGACGAGATCGAAGAGGCAATCGCCGAGGAAACCGCCGCTGCCGAGGCCGCTGCTGCCGACGAAGTGCCGGCCACCGAGCAATCGGCCGAAGGCGACGAAGCCGCCGAGGGCGAAACGACCGAAGGCTAAATCCTTCGATCGACTGTTTTCTGGAGCGGCCCCTTCCGGTTACGGATGGGGCCGTTTCCTTGTCCGGAGCACGTCATGATCATCGTCGCCGGCCTCGGCAACCCGGGCCCGAAATACGAGAAGAACCGCCACAACATCGGCTTCATGGCGGCTGACGAGATCGCGCGCCGCTGGAACTTCGGACCCGAGCGGGCGAAATTCCAGTCTGTGATCCGCGAGGGCGAGGTTCAGACGGCGAGCGGACCGGTGAAGGTCCTGCTGATGAAGCCACAGACCTACATGAACGAGAGCGGTCGGGCGGTCGGCGAGGCCGCGCGCTTCTACAAGGTGAAGCCGGAAGAGGTCATCGTCTTCCATGACGAGATCGATCTGGCCCCGGGCCGCTTCCGCATGAAGAAGGGCGGCGGCGCCGCCGGCCAGAACGGCGTGCGCTCCATGATCAGCCAGCTGGGCGCCGAGTTCCGCCGCGCGCGCATGGGCGTCGGCCATCCGGGCGATCCGCAGCTTGTGCATCACCATGTGCTGGGCGACTTCGCCAAGGCCGACCAGCCGTGGCTGCAAGCCATGCTCGACGCCTGCGCCGACGCCCTTCCCTTCGCCCTCGCCGGTGACGACGAGCGGTATCAGGGCGAGGTCATGCGGCTGGCCCCGGCGCCCAAGTTCAGCCCGCGACAAGCCGCGCGCGGCGAAGACTAGCCGCCGAACTCCACGGTGTAGGTCAGTTCCCTCGCCTGCCCGGATGGAACGCTGAGCCGCCAGGCCGGCGTTCCAGCATCAGTGACGACAGAGGGCTCGCTGGACTGCAGGATCCGGAAGTTGCGCCACTGGCTCTCCTCAGGAGCCAGTTCGACCTCGACCGCTTCAGGCTTGTCGTTCCTCACCGTCACGGTCACCGAATAACGAACCCGATCGCCAGTGGGTTCGAGCTGGCGCGTCTCATGGCTGACTGCCAGATCCGACGCCTGGCCGAACTCCAGTTCGACCGGAAGATCGACCGGTCGATCATCGAACCGCGCCTCCCCGGTGAACAGGGATGCCCCGCCGTGCCTCTCCATCAGAGCGACGCCACCGCCGGGGAGCGGCAGCCCCAGGCCATCGCGGGTCCGGTTGCGCAATCGCAGCAGGCGTTGCGGCGCATGATCGTCCGACGAGTCTGACGAGCTGAGCGTCGCCCTGTAGATCCGGGTGAACCGGACGTTATCCTGTTCGAGGAAGCGGACCTGCTTGGTCTGCCGGGCCCGGACGTCGGTCCGCGTCGGCAGGGTGTAGATCTTGTAGTCCCCAAGGTCGCCCTGGATGGCCACCAGATTGTCACGACGGACGCGCGAGCCCGTCACGACGATCTCGTCCAGCATCGGCGCATGGAGCGCTACGGAGAGCGTCGGGTGCGCGGGCGGGGGCGGGATTGCCCCGCCAAAGGGCACACCGGTCGTCCGGTCCTGGGGCCAGCATGAAGGGGAAATCTGATGTCGGTCCGGATCGACGGGGACGGTATCGTCATCGCGATTCAGGTTTCCCGCCACGACCTGCACCGGCGCATCGGGAAAGCCGGTGCCGCCGAAGTTCGCCAGGGTGATCCAACCCGTCAGGGACAGGGTGCGGCCATTCGGATGGATGGTGGCCACATAGTCGGCCGACCACTGAAGGCCGGTCGCAAGATAAGCCAGTGTGACCGTGTAACGGCCAGCGGCCGGCGTGGTCGTCCGAACCGACAGCACAGGCTGATCCCCCAATCCCTCCGGGACGCGATCAAAGATGATGCGTTCCGTCAGGCCGGAACAGTCGAGCGCCTCAAGCCGACCGTCGATTTCCAGAACAGCGCCCCCGGCTGCGGCCCGGACGATGGCGGGTCGCCTGATTTGTTCTCCCGTCACCGGATTGGTGCGGACCACGCTGACGACCTCGCCGACCGAATGCTCGAGGATCGAACCGGGACTGAGCAGGTTGAACTCGGTGTTTCTCTCGCTCACTCGCCCCGGCAGGCCCTCAAGGGTCGCCGTCTGGGTGACGATCCCTGTCGCCACCCCCCGGAACTGCACGACGCTGTCGCCCGCTGGAAGGTCCAGCGTGCGTGTCTCCACGATCAGCGCCAGGCCTTCGCGATCCAGCCTTTCCCAGGTGCGCCCCGAACGTTCGAGCAGCTCAGCGGTATTCACCGGGCGATCCCGATAGACGACGACGCCCGCCCTCTCGGGAGCGGACGAGATCACCTGCTGTTGCGCGAGCGCCAGCGCCGGCCACACAGCCAGCACCGTCGTCCCTGCTGCAATCAGCAAGGCCCGCCTCATGATCAGTAGCCGGTAGTGATGGTGGCGGTCAGCTTCGTCTCGCCGTTGGCGGACACAGGCACGCTCCAGACCGCCGTCCGGCTGTCCCGCATCTCGCCAACGATGGACTGCTCGGACAGCTCGGTGTTACGCCAGAATCCACCCTGCCGAACCTCGACGACGACGTCCTGCGAGCGGGCGTTGCGGACCGTGTATTCCATCACATAGCGCGTGCGGGTGCGTCGGGAGCTGTAGCCCGGAACCGTGGTGCTGGAGACCACCCTCGGCTGCACCGTGACGTCAAAGGCCTGGCCCGTCGTGACGACGATATCCGAGCCTGTCGGGGTATGGGGTACCCGATCCTCGCCGACGAACCGGGGTTCACCGGAGGCGTCGTTGACGTAGACGCGCGCTATCCCCGCGGGCAGTTGGGCGCCGATGCCGGAGGCGCGCCCGTTGGAAAACACGACTGCGACCTCGGCCGCACGCGGCTCCTCCTCGGTCTGAAGCCACTCCGACCGGAACATGTAGCGTTTCGAGGCGGGCACATTGGCCACGTCGATCAATCCCACCTGCTTGGTCTGGTTGTTCGCGACAGTGACCGGTTCCGGCAGCGGATAGACATAGACGTCTCCGACGCCCTGGGCCCCGCCGGCCTCGGTTCCCGCGCCCCTGACCGCCCGTGGCGGTTGCTGCGGGTAGCCCCGCCCCCGGTTGACCGGGTTCTGATCGGCGAGGGCGACATCACCGGCGACCACGCTGGTGCGCGCATTGGCGAAGGTAACTCCGGACGCATTGGTCAGGGTGACCCAGCCGGTCAGATCCAGCCGATTGTTCGCCTCATCGAACCGGGCCACATAGTCCGCCTTCCACTGAAGGCCCGTCGTCAGATAGGTCAGCGTCACGTCGCGCTGGCCACCGTTGCTTGCGTCCAGGGTGACGCTGAGCGTCGGACGAGGCCGGAGGTTCGTCGGCACCTCATCGAATATCACGCGGGTCGGCACGCCGTCGTCGCGCAAAACCTCGATCCGGCCATCGACCTCAAGCACCACGCCCTCGTTCGCGGCAAGCACGCGGGCTCGCTCCGTCTCCTGGGCGCCCGAGCCGGGATTGGTGCGGACAATGCCGATCTCCCCGCCGACGGCCGCCTGCATCAAACGGTTCGGCGTCAGCAGGTCGTAGTCGAAATTCTGCTCGACCACAGAAAGACCCCGGCCGGACAGCCCGACGGTTTCCGGGCGAATGCTCGCCGACACCCCGGGGAACTCCCGGCGCGAGCGACCGGCGGGAAGCGTCATGGACCGTGTGTCCTCCACCAGGGCGATATTCTGGTTATAGACCGTCAACGACACGGAATCCGGGCCGCCGGATCCATCCTGCGCGGATTGAGCGGCGACCGGGCATGTCGCGAGGACCGAAACAGCGACGCCGGTCAGCAGGGCCAGACGGTCAATCATGCGACACGCTCCACGGTTGAATGGCGAGGCTGTCACGGCTGCCAAAGTCTGTCTATCGGCGGGGTGACACGACGCCCACTTCCCGAACGGGAACAGGACCGCTATGCGGCTGGTGTGAGCCGCAACTCCGCTGATCACTGGTCGATGTCCCGCTCGCTGGTCTTCCTGGCCGCGACGTTCGCGATCGTGCTCGGGACCCTCCTTCCGTTCGGGGCCATGGCGGCCGCCCGGCCGGGCGAAACCGTGATCTTCTGTACGGCCGAAGGGCCGCAGACCGTTCAGGTAGGCGGCGAGGTGGACGGGCCCGGCGGCAAGGCCAAACCCGCCAAATGCGCCGCCTGCGTCATGCCGCTGCTGGCGGCGCTGCCCGTCCCCCCGACGCCTTGCCCCTCGGCCGCTCCCGCTGTCGCCCCTGCCGCGGTCTGGATTGCGGAAAGCGTCAGCCCGCCTCCGCCGGCTCGTGCGCCGCCGCGACCGCCCTCGACCGCCCCTCCCCTCGCCTGAAGCAGACCTGACGCCTCGCGCGTCGCCCCACGCCGCCATCCGGCCGCGTGGCGATCTTCTCTGTTTCAGGATTTCCCATGTCTCTCATGACCCGTGCGGCGCCGTGCGCGCTGCTGCTCGCGGCTTTGGCCGCCCCCGCCTTCGCCCAGGACGCTGACCCGGACACCGTCATCTTTACCGGGCAGCGAGATGCCGATGACCCGGTCTTCGTCAACGTTCGCTTCGCCTTCTGATGGGAAAGCCGATGGCGAGTATCGAACGCGCGCCGATCAGCGGCGCATACCGGGTAGTCTGGCGCTGGCATTTCTACGCCGGACTTCTTGTCCTGCCCTTCCTGATGCTGCTGGCCCTGACGGGCGGCATCTATCTGTTCCAGCCCGAGATCGATGATGCCCTCCAGCGGCCGGTCGCCGCGGTTAACCCGGCGTCGACCCAGGCGTCACCGGATGCCTGGCTTGCTTCGGTGAAGGCGGCCCGGCCGGGGACGGTGATCAATCTACTGAGACCCGCCCGTGAAGATCGGGCCGTTCGCTTCACCGTCCGCTCGCCGGACGGCGAAGAGCGGTTCGTCTTTGTCGATCCACATAATGCGCGCGTGACCGGCGTAACGCCTGCGGGCGGCGTGACCGAAATCGTCAAGCAGATCCACAGCCTTGCCATCGTCGGTCCGTGGGCGAACCTGCTGATCGAGATCGTGGCTGGTTGGGCGATCATCCTCGTCGCGACGGGGATCTTTCTCTGGTGGCCGCGCAGACGGGATGGGGGCGTGCTGACCGTCAAGGCGAGGGTGGGGCGGCCATTCTGGCGCGACCTGCACGCCGTCACCGGCCTTTACGCGGGCGGCATCATCGCCTTTCTCGCCATCACCGGCATGCCCTGGTCCGCAGTCTGGGGCGAACAGGTGATGGGAGCCGTGAAAAACACGGCCTGGGGTCGACCTCCTGCTCCGGTCGCCGGGGCTTGGCAGACAGCTCATCATGACGACACCCCTGCCGGAGCGGGCTGGACCCTTGAGGGCGTCAACCTTCACGCTCGCCCCCATGCGCCCGCAGACCTGACCGCCGCCCTTGCAGTGGTGGACGCGCGGGCCCTCGCTCGCCCCTACATCCTGTCGATCCCGTCCGATCCGAACGCGACCTGGACAGCGACCGCTCAGGTCATGCGGGTCCAGGACACCCGCACGCTTTATGTGCGTCCCGACGGGCTGGTGGCGGCCGATATCGGCTACGAGCAGTTCGGCCCGGCGGCAAAGGCCATCGAGTGGGGCATCGCGACCCACCAGGGCACCCAGTATGGCCAGATCAACCGCATCCTCATGCTGCTGGGCTGCATCGCGGTCTGGGTGCTGGCGATCAGCGGGCTAGTCATGTGGTGGCGCAGGCGACCCAAGGGCCGTGTCGGCGCCCCAACCGCCCCGCCGGGCCCGCGCGTCAGAGCGGCGGTTCTCGGCATCGTCATCCCGTTCTGCATCCTCTATCCCCTGACGGGACTTAGTCTTCTCGTCGCCCTGCTGCTGGATCAGGCAGTCCGGGCGGCGATGCGGCTCAAGCCCGCTGCGTCCTGAAAGGATCGTTCCATGAAACGCATTCTCGTCTCCGCAATGCTCGCTCCGATCGCCCTGTCCGCCTGTAGTCAGGGCCCATCCGGAGGCTCGGAGCGGGTATCGACCGCCCAGGCCTTTGACGCCTTCTGCCGGCCGACGTCCAACGGTCGCCAGATGACGGGCTGTTACCTGACCCTTCGCACGACCGGCGATGACCGGCTGGTTTCGATCAGCACTCCGATCGCGGGGCGAGTCGAGATCCACGAGAGCAGGATCGAGAGCGGCATGATGATGATGGCCGAACTCACGTCGGGCCTGCCGCTTCCGGCGAACCAGCCTGTCGAGCTGAAGCCGGGCGGCAATCACGTCATGCTGCTGGGAGTCGCCGAGCCCCTGACCACCGGCCAGACCGTGCCGTTGACGCTGCGGTTCGAGGTCGCCAATCCGATCGAGGTCGTGGCCGAGGTGCGTCAGCCCGCGGCCGAGTAGGCCCGCCGTGCAAGCGCGAGCCTGACAAACGGGCCGCGACCCGCTAAAGGCTCGCGCTCACCAAGGAATACCCAGCCTCATGGCCCTGAAAGTCGCGATCGTCGGCCTGCCCAACGTCGGCAAGTCCACCCTGTTCAACGCCCTGACCAAGACGGCGGCGGCCCAGGCGGCCAACTACCCGTTCTGCACCATCGAGCCGAACACCGGCGACGTGGCCGTGCCGGAGCCGCGCCTGAACGTGCTGGCCGAGATTGCAGGCTCGAAGGAAATCATTCCGTCGCGCATCACCTTCGTCGACATCGCCGGGCTGGTCCGCGGCGCATCGAAGGGCGAGGGTCTGGGCAACCAGTTCCTGGCCAACATCCGCGACTGCGACGCCGTGGCCTTCGTCGCGCGCTGCTTCGTCGATGACGACATCACCCACGTCGAGAACCGTATCGACCCGATTTCGGATCTGGAGATCATCGAGACCGAGCTGATGCTCGCCGACCTCGAGAGCCTCGAGAAGCGCTACGCCAACGTCGAGAAGCGCGCCAAGACCGGCGACAAGGAGATGCAGGGCACCCTGCGTCTGATCAATCTGGCGCTGGAGCAACTGCGCGCCGGCAAGCCGGCCCGTCTCGCCGAGATTTCAAAGGAAGACCAGAAGGCGTGGCATATGCTGCAGCTTCTGACCTCCCTGCCCGCCCTCTACGTCGCCAACGTCGACGAAGGCTCAGCAGACAAGGGCAATGAGCTGTCGGAACTGGTCGCCAAACGCGCCGCCGCCGACAACGCCAAGTCGGTCGTGATCTCGGCGAAGATCGACTCCGAGCTGGCCGTGCTGGACGCCGAGGAACAGGCGGAGTTCCTGGAGACCCTCGGCCTCGCCGAGCCGGGCCTGAACCGCCTGATCCGCGAAGCCTACGCCCTGCTGGGCCTGCAGTCCTACTTCACCGTGGGACCGAAGGAAGCGCGCGCCTGGACCATCCACATCGGCGACACGGCTCCGCAGGCTGCGGGCGTGATCCACACCGATTTCGAGAAGGGCTTCATCCGCGCCGAGACCATCGCCTACGACGACTATGTCGCGTTCAAGGGCGAGGCCAAGGCCCGCGAAGCCGGCAAGCTGCGCGCGGAAGGCAAGGCCTACGTCGTCAAGGACGGCGACGTGATGAACTTCCTGTTCAACTAGGCCGCTTCTCTTCGGCTGTCGGCTCCGGCGTCGCCGCGGGACAGCGGACCAGTTGCACGACTGCGCCCTCGCGGTTCAGCCAGGTCAGCCGCAGGGAGTCGCCGGCGGCGGACAGGCGGACACGTTCGCGATTGGTCGTGCCCTCGGCCTGGCAAGCGAGAGTCGCCTCGTAGCCGTCACCTGCCTGATCGAGCGAGGTGATGGCGCAGCTGTTCTCGTAGCCCTCGAAGCGCGTCGTCGAGATGGTGATCGGCTGCTCAGCCCCGGTCGTGTTGGCGCACCACGACGCCTGCGCAGCCCAGCGACCGACGAACGTCGCCGGTCCGGCTCCCGACATCAGTCCTCCGACGCCCGGCGGAGGGGTGGGCGGCGGCGCCTCCGAGCCGGCCTCGGTAATCGGATCGGCGGGCTCCGTCGGCGGATTGACTGCCTCGCGGTTGCACGCGGAGAGCAGGATGAGCAGGACGGCGGCGGACAGGGTGCGGGTCATCAAGCCGTAACGCCGGTCTCTTCCACAGGCTCCATTACGTCCTCGATCACGAATTCGCGGTGACGCTTGCATCCCCTGCGAGATTTTGCGACCCGTTCGCCAAGTGTCGAGAACAAGGGGGCGTCCCGTATGGCTCAGAACACCAATCCGTGGGGCAGAAAGCTCGACCCTCTGGCTGAGGATGTGGCCGCCGTGCTCAAGCGCATGGGCGGGTCCGCTCACCAGAAGGATGTCGTCGAACGCGTCGCTGCGATGAAGCGACAGCGTGGCGAGACGGTCGCGCAGGACCTCGCGGCGAAGATCGTCGAGGTGTTCGAACACTACCGCGACCTGTTCTTCCGTCCATTCGGCGAAGGCTCGCATCGGTGGGCGCTGCAGCCCGGCCTGGCCTGAACCAAGACTCGCAGACGAAAGAAAGGCCCGCAGCGGATGCTGCGGGCCTTCTTCATTTGCGGGCTCGGAGCGCTTTTAGAAGCGGCGAACGAAGCTGAGGCCGTAGGTGTCAGCTTCACCGGCGCCGTCGTCGCGGAAGTCGCGACGGGTCCAGTCGGCGCGGATGCCGTTACGGCCGTCGATGAAGTAGTTGGCGCCGACGCCATAGTTGACGCTCTCGCCGTCAGCCGAAGCGCTGACACCGGCGACATCCGCGGAGACGCGGGTCGTGCCGTAGCCGACGCGGCCGAAGAGCTCGAGGTTCTCGTTGATCGGCAGCTTGGCGACACCGTAGGCGGCTGCATCCCAGTCGTGCTCGACCTTGCCGTCGACGCCGCCGAAGGTGACATCGTCGTCCTTCACGCCGATCGAGGCTTCGCCCTCAATGCCGAAGTTGCGGGTGAAGTCGTAGCCGACACGACCGGTGATCGCGCCGAGGTCGCCACCGTCGGTGTCGAGGTGGGTGTAACCCACCGAGCCCGTGACCGGGTTGGTCGGCACGTTCTGCGCCATTGCCGGCGCGGCGATCAGAGTAAGAGCAGCAGTCGCGAGAAGAACGTTACGCATTGTTTCTGTATCCTCTAGATGCGGTGACTTCTTCGGTCACCGGCCCCATCCAGCGGGATACAAATGGGCCTGCTCGTTCCTAGTTCCAGACCCGATTTTCGTCTTGCCTTTGACTGTGAGCGGCAAGGCACAGACAGCGGTACGTCAATCCGGGCCTTATCGTGTTCTCATTCTGGCAAGGCGAAACCTAGCGGTCCTTTTCGCGCTCCGTGCCGGCCTTGGCGTGGAGCGCCGCTTGGGCGGCGGCCAGACGGGCGATCGGCACGCGGTAGGGAGAGCAGCTGACGTAGTCGAGGCCCACCTCCTCGCAGAAGGCGATCGACGACGGGTCGCCGCCGTGCTCGCCGCAGATGCCGGTCTTGATGTCCGGACGCGCTGCGCCGCCACGCTCTTTCGCGATACGGATCAGATCGCCGACGCCGTCCTGATCCAGACGGACGAACGGATCGGTCTCGAAGATGCCCTTGTCCAGATAGGCCTGCAGGAAACGACCCGCGTCGTCGCGACTGATGCCGAATGTCGTCTGGGTCAGGTCGTTGGTGCCGAAGCTGAAGAACTGGGCGTGCTCGGCCAGATCGCCGGCGCGCAGGGCGGCGCGGGGCAGCTCGATCATGGTGCCGACCAGATACTCGACGCTGTCGCCGGCCTCATCGAACACGGCCTTCGCCGTGCGGTCGGTCAGCTCGCGCAGATATTTCATCTCGAGGCCCAGGGCGACGAGCGGGTGCATGATCTCGGGGATCGGCGCGAGGCCGGAGGCCTTCTTCACCTCGAGCGCGGCTTCCAGCACGGCCCTGACCTGCATCTCGTAGATCTCGGGATAGGCCACACCCAGACGGCAGCCGCGATGGCCGAGCATCGGGTTGGTCTCGTGCAGTTCCTTCGCCCGGCGCTTCAGCTTGCCGGCGTCGAGACCCGAGCCGGCGGCCAGGGCGTCGATGTCGGCTTCCGAGTGGGGGATGAACTCGTGCAGCGGCGGATCGAGCAGGCGCACCGTGACCGGCAGGCCGGACATGATGGTGAAAAGCTCAACGAAGTCGCCCTTCTGGAACGGTGCGATCTTCGCCAGCGCCGCACGACGGCCCTTCTCGTCGTCGGCCAGGATCATCTCGCGCACGGCGGCGATCCGGGTGTCGTCGAAGAACATGTGCTCGGTGCGGCACAGGCCGATGCCCTCGGCGCCGAAACCGCGGGCGGTCTTCGCGTCCAGAGGCGTCTCGGCATTGGCGCGGACCTTGAGGCGCCGCACGGCGTCCGCCCAGCCCATCAGGGTCTGGAAATCGCCGGTCAGCTCGGGCTCGATCATCGGCACGGCGCCGTCAAGCACCTCGCCCTTCGAGCCGTCGATGGTGATGACCTCGCCAGCCTTGAAGGTGCGACCGCGGGCGGTGAAGGTCCCGGCCTTGTCGTTGATCGACAGCTCGTTGATGCCGCAGACGCACGGACGGCCCATGCCGCGGGCGACGACGGCCGCGTGACTGGTCATGCCGCCGCGAGCGGTGACGATGCCGCGGGCGGCGTGCATGCCGTGGATGTCCTCTGGCGAGGTTTCCTCGCGGACCAGGATGACCGCCTCGCCCAGACCGGCCAGACGCTCGGCCTCGTCGGCGTCGAAGACGATCTTGCCGGTGGCGGCGCCGGGCGAGGCCGGCAGGCCGGCTGCGACCACGGTGCGGCTGGCGTTGGGGTCCAGCGTCGGGTGCAGAAGCTGGTCGAGGGCGGCCGGCTCGACGCGGCTGACCGCCTCGTCCTGCGAGATCACGCCCTCGCTGGCGAGGTCCACGGCGATCTTCAGCGCCGACTTGGCGGTGCGCTTGCCGTTGCGGGTCTGCAGCATCCAGAGCCGGCCCTGTTCGACCGTGAACTCGATGTCCTGCATGTCGCGGTAGTGCGTCTCCAGCCGCGTCACAACGTCGACGAACTGGCCGAAGACGTCCGGCATGGCCTCTTCCATCGAGGGGGCGGTCTCGCCCATTTCCTCGCGGCCGGCCTTGGTCAGCGACTGCGGCGTGCGGATGCCGGCGACGACATCCTCGCCCTGGGCATTGATCAGAAACTCGCCGTACAGCTTGGCTTCGCCCGTCGACGGGTTGCGGGTGAAGGCCACGCCAGTGGCCGAGGTCTCGCCCATGTTGCCGAAAACCATCGACTGGATGTTCACCGCCGTGCCCCAGCTCTCGGGGATGTCGTGCATACGGCGATAGAATTTGGCCCGGTCATTCATCCAGCTGGCGAACACGGCGCCGACGGCGCCCCACAGCTGGTCATGCGGATCCTGCGGGAAGGCATGGCCGAGGCGCTCCTCGACGACGCGCTTGTAGTCGGCGACCACCTTCTCCCAATCCTTGGCGGACAGGTCGGTGTCGACGGTGACGCCGAGGCGATCCTTGTGGTCGTCCAGCACTTCCTCGAAGTCGTCATGGCCGAGGCCCAGCACGACGTTGGAGTACATGGTGATGAAGCGACGGTAGCTGTCGAAGGCGAAGCGGCGGTCGCCCGACAGGGCAGCGAGGCCCTCGACCGTCTCGTCGTTGAGACCCAGGTTCAGGACGGTGTCCATCATGCCCGGCATGGAAGCGCGGGCGCCCGAGCGCACCGAGACCAGCAGCGGATTCTTCGGATCGCCGAACGCCTTGCCGACGATGCCCTCGACCTTGGCCAGACCGGCCTTCACCTGTTCCGCCAGATCGGTCGGGTAGGACTGGCCGTTGGAATAGTAGTGGACGCAGGCCTCGGTGGTGATGGTGAAGCCCGGCGGGACCGGCAGACCGAGCGAGGACATCTCGGCCAGGTTGGCGCCCTTGCCGCCGAGGAGGTTCTTCATCGACGCGTCGCCGTCGGCCGAGCCGCCGCCGAAGCCGTAAACCCACTGTGTCATCGATCAGCCCCTGAGCCGTTGTCCGTCACGACGGATTCGCATCCCTCGCGGTGCATGGGCCCCGCTTACCGTGCTGCGACCGCGAAGGCGAGGCTGAGCGTGTAACAAACCGTGAAGTGATGTGTCGTTCCGGGGAAATTGCTGCTCCTTGGTGGAACCCTTCCGTCGTGCCGGCGAAACCCCGGGATTGGAGGGGGCAACACATACCTCGCTCCTAACCCCGCCTTAACCGTAAGGATTCACCTTGTCGGCTCTCATCTGTGCGGGGCCGCGTTTCCATGTCCGAGCTGAAGACTGACGTCATCCTGAAGGGCGACTGCATCGAGATGCTGCGCACCCTGCCCGACGCGTCCGTGGACATGGTCTTCGCCGATCCGCCCTATAATCTCCAGCTGGGCGGCGACCTGCTGCGTCCGGACAACAGCGTGGTCGATGCGGTCGACGACGACTGGGACAAGTTCGACAGCTTCGCGGCCTATGACGCCTTCACCCGGGAGTGGCTGAAGGAATGCCGTCGGGTTTTGAAGCCGGAAGGCTCGATCTGGGTGATCGGCAGCTATCACAACGTCTTCCGCCTGGGCACGGCGATCCAGGACCTCGGCTTCTGGGTGCTGAACGACATCATCTGGCGCAAGTCGAACCCGATGCCGAACTTCAAGGGCACCCGGTTCACCAACGCCCACGAGACCCTGATCTGGGCGGCGAAGTCGCGCGAGCAGAAGCGGTACACCTTCAACTACGACGCCCTGAAGGCCTTCAACGAGGACACGCAGATGCGGTCCGACTGGACCTTCGCCCTGTGCACCGGCGAGGAGCGCATCAAGGACGCCGACGGCAAGAAGGCGCATCCGACGCAGAAGCCCGAGGCCCTGCTGCACCGCGTGCTGCTGGCCGCCAGCAAGCCCGGCGATGTGGTGCTGGATCCCTTCTTCGGCACCGGGACCACCGGCGCGGCCGCCAAGCGTCTGGGCCGCCACTTCATCGGCATCGAGCGCGACGAAGGCTATGTGAAGGTGGCCGAGAAACGCATCAAGGCCGTGATCCCGGCCTCGCCCGAGGACCTGATCGTGACCGGCTCGAAGCGGGCCGAGCCCAAGGTGCCGTTCGGCGCCCTGGTCGAGGCAGGTCTGCTGCAGCCGGGGGACCGCCTGTACTGCCCCAAGGGCGAGCGCGAGGCGCGGGTGCGGGCGGACGGCTCTCTGGTTGCCGGCACGCTGAGCGGCTCTATCCACAAGATGGGCGCCCTGTTCGAGAACGCCCCGGCCTGCAACGGCTGGACCTACTGGCGCTTCAAGTCCGACCAGGGCCTGCGCCCGATCGACGCCCTGAGGGCGGAGATCCGGGCGGGGATGTAGACCTGTCATGGAGTCGACGGACGCCCTGTTTCCGTGGCTCGCCGCGCTCCCGTTCATCTGGATCACAGGCCTGATCGGCTTCGGCGTCTGGCGGCTCAAGAACGCGGGGCAGTCGGTGTTGAACAGGCGTCCTGAGCGCGCGGAGTTCTACGAATCCGGAGCCTCAGGCCGAAACCTGCGGACATGGTACACGCGGCTCGGCGGCGCCAATCGCTGCCTGAACGTCACCGTCGTCGAACGCCGACTGAAGATCGACCTCGGCTTTCCGATCAACGTCATGATGCCGTTGGATCTGTACGGGCTGCGACGCGACGTCCGCCTGTCCGACATCCGGTCGATCGAGAGACGATCGGCGCTTCTGAGCGGCGAGGAGATCGTGATCCGCTGGTCAGGAGACGAGGGCTACGCGCTGACGGTGAAGAATGCGGACCGGCTCATCGCCGCGCTCGATCCTCACCATCGGCTGGTCCGGTCAGCCTGATCCTCCTTACGCCAACGCCCGTTCCAGCGCCTTTCTGAACACCGTCGGCAGGGCGGCGAGCGCTTCCTCTATCGGCGTCCAGATGAAGTCCCCCTGCCCCGTCGCCGTGCGAACCGTAAGCGTCAGGCTGAAGTGGGTGAAGACGTGCTCGACGGCGCCGGCCTCGCGCCAGTCGGCGGGCACGGGCGGCACAGCGTCGGGGGCGGCGTTCCAGTCCGAGGTTGGAAGACCCAGCATGCCGCCGAGCAGACCCTTGTCCGGGCGGCGAACGAGGCCGACGCGGCCCTGTTCGTCGCGAAGGACCCAAGCGAAGCCGTGCCGGTGCGGGCGTTCAGACCTCTTCGCTTTCAGCGGATAGCGCTCGGGCTGGCCGGAGGCATGGCCGGCGCACCAGCGGGTGAGCGGGCAGTCGCCGCACAGGGGCGACTTCGGGCGGCAGACGGTGGCGCCGAGATCCATCAGGGCCTGTGCCCAGTCTCCAGGCCGCTCGTCGCGGACCAGGGAGCCGGCGAGGCGGCGTAGTTCGGGCCGGGCGGCGGGGACGGGCGTCTCGACGGCGAACAGCCGGGCCATGACCCGCTCGACATTGCCGTCCACGACATTCGCGGCGCGGCCAAAGGCGATGGCCGCGACGGCGGCGGCGGTGTAGGCGCCAACACCCGGCAGGGCCAGCAAGCCCTCCTCCGTGTCAGGGAAGACGCCGTCGTGCTCACCGGCGACGGCGCGGGCGCAGGCCAGCAGGTTGCGGGCGCGGGCGTAGTAGCCGAGGCCGGCCCAGGCGGCCATCAGTTCGCCATCCTCGACCGCCGCCAGATCGCCGACAGTGGCCCAGCGGCGGGTGAACTCAAGGAAATAGGGCGTGGCGTGCGGGGTGGTGGTCTGTTGCAGCATCACCTCGGACAGCCAGACCCGGTAGGGGTCGGGCCGCGTCCCGGTGCCGGGCGGCGTCCGCCAGACAAGCGTGCGCGCATGGACGTCGTACCAGTCCAGCAGGGCGGCGCGCAGGGCGGGGACGTCGGAAGGGACGGATGGCATCGATCCGCGCTATAGACCGGAAATGCGCCGCACGCTGCCCACAGATGCCGAGGCCCGCGAAATCCTGTCGCGTCGCAAGACGCGGCCGGCGCCCCGACCCGCGCCGCGCGCCGGGCGGGCGCTGCAGGGGCTGATCAAGGAGCTGGACGGCAAGTTCGGACGCGGGGCGAGCGCGCTGGAGCCGCGCTGGCGCGAGATCGTCGGCGAGCGGCTGGCCAGGGTCACGCGACCGCAGAAGCTGACGAAGAACCGCGACGGTTCGGGCGGGACGCTGGAGCTGCGGGTGGCCGGGCCGGCGGCCTTGCTGGTGCAGCACCAGTCCGAGGACATCCTGCAGCGGGTCAACCTGTTCCTGGGGCCCGGCTCGGTGACCAGGCTGAGGATTGCGCAGGGGCCGGTAAAACCTCTGACCGAGGCGCAGGCGCCAGTGAAGCGCACGCCGAAGGCCGCGCCCCTGTCGGCGTCGGCGGAGGCGGAGCTGAAGGCCTCGATCGGGGATGCGGCAGATGCGCTCAAGGGGCCGCTGGAGCGGCTGGGACGGGCGGTTCTCGGCCAGCGCGACACCTGACGCGTTGACAAACCTTCGCCGCACCTGTTCTCGAACATGCTGGAATGCGCGCTTTTCGAGGAATCGCGCGAAGCTGCCCTGATCCGCATTGTGAGGAAGACGCCATGAGCGCCAAGATCAACTACGCCGCCATGAGCCGCCGTGCGGCGCTTTCCGCCGCCGCCCTGGCCGCGATGGCGACCCTGGGCGCCTGCAGCGGAGGCGGCGGAGCCGGCAACGCCGCCGATGGCGACATGGGCATGGGCGCGCCGGAAGGCGCCAAGGTCACCGTCGTCGAATACGCCTCGGTCACCTGCCCCCACTGCGCCGCTTGGCAGGAGAACGTCTGGTCGGCGTTCAAGGCCAAGTATGTCGACACCAACAAGGTGCGCTACGTCTTCCGCGAACTGCCGACCCCGCCGAACGAGGTAGCCGTGGCCGGCTTCGCGATCGCCCGCTGCGCCGGCGAGGACAAGTATTTCGACGTCGTCCATACCCTGATGGCCGGCCAGAACGAGTGGCGCTCGGGCTCCGTCACGCCGCGCGACTTCCTGTTCCGCGTGGGCAACGGCGCCGGCCTGAGCAACCAGCAGATCCAGGAGTGCATCACCAACGAGGACGCGCTGAAGGCCGCCGATGCGCGCGCCCAGGCCGCCTTCAAGGCCGGCGTTTCGGGCACCCCCGCCTTCTACGTCAACGGCACCCAGGTCATCACCCCGGGCGGCGAGGGCGCGAGCCTGGCCGACCTGTCGACCGCCATCGACGCCGAACTGGCCAAGTAGGCCTCGATGGTCGGGGGACGTCGACCACTGATGATCCTGGCGGCGCTGGCCCTGCTGGCGCCGCTGACGGCCGGCTCCGTGCCTGCCGTGGCGGTGGAGCAGGTCGCGCCGGTGACTGCTGCGGACCGAGTGCTGGGTCGCGCCGACGCCCCGGTGACGGTGATCGAGTACGCCTCCTTCTCCTGCCACCTGTGCGCGGACTGGCATCAGTTCGTCTTCCCGGTCTTCAAGCAGCGACTGATCGACACCGGGCAGGTCCGGTTCGTGTTCCGCAACCTGCCGACCGCTCCGGAGCAGATGTCCCTGCCGGCGGCCGCGCTGGCCCGCTGCGCGGCGCCCGAGCGGTTCTTCGACGTGGCCTCGACCCTTATGCGGGGACAGGAGGCGGTGCTGCGCGGCGGCACGCTGGACGACTGGTGGGCGCCAGCGGTGGCCGCCAGCGGCCGGACGAGAGCCCAGATTGACGCCTGCGCCGCGACCCCCGCCACGCGAGCCGCGATCAACCGCGACATCGAGTCCGCGCACGCGGCGGGCGCCAACAGCACCCCGGCCTTCTTCGTCAACGGCCGGCGGGTGACCGATCGTAGCCTGGGCGGACTGGAGGTCGCGGTCCGCGCGGCCCGGGCCGGACGGTAGAGGCGCCGCCCCGGTGCAGTTCCAGCGGCTCAGGCTCGTCGGCTTCAAGTCCTTCGTCGATCCGTCGGAGTTCCACATCGAGCCGGGCCTGACCGGGATCGTGGGGCCGAACGGCTGCGGCAAGTCGAACGTGCTGGAGAGCCTGCGCTGGGTCATGGGCGCCAACTCCGCCAAGGCCATGCGCGGCCAGGGCATGGACGACGTCATCTTTGCCGGCGCCGCCAACCGCCCGCCGCGTAGCCACGCCGAAGTCCTGCTGACGATCGACAACGCCCAGCGTCGCGCTCCCCAGCCGTTCACCGACAGCGCCGTGATCGAGGTCAGCCGCCGGATCGACCGGGGTCAGGGCTCGACCTACCGGATCAACGGCAAGGAGGTCCGGGCGCGCGACGTGCAGCTGCTGTTCGCCGACGCCTCGACCGGCGCCAACTCCCCCGCCCTTGTCCGGCAGGGCCAGATCAGCGAACTGATCGCCGCCAAGCCGCAGAACCGCCGCCGCATTCTGGAAGAGGCCGGCGGTGTCGCGGGCCTGCACACCCGGCGGCACGAGGCCGAGCTGAGGCTGAAGGCGGCCGAGACCAATCTTGAGCGCCTCGACGACATCGGGCGCGAACTCGAGACCACCCTGGCCCGGCTGAAGCGCGAGGCGCGGCAGGCGGAGAAGTACAAGAAGATCTCGGCAGAGATCCGGGCCCTCCAGGCCTCGCTGGTCTATGTGCGCTGGAACGACGCGCGCATGGCGGCGGAAACAGCGAAGGCCGAACTGGCCGAGGCCGACCGCGCGGTGCTGGAGACGACCACGGCCTCGGGGCGGGCGCAGACGGCGGCGCTGAATGCGCAGGAAGCCCTCAAGCCCGCGCGCGAGGAAGACGCAGTCGCCGGCGCCCTGCTGCACCGGGCCTCACTGGAGCGCGACCGGCTGGACATGGCCGAGCAGCAGGCGCGGGCCGAGGTCGACCGGCTGAAGGCCGACGGCCAGCGCATCGCCGCCGACATCGATCGCGAGACCGGCATGGCCGGCGACGCCGAGAGCGAACTGGCGCGCCTGACCGAGGCCTTCGAGACCCTGACCGCCGAGATCGCCGCGGCGCCCTCGCGCGGGCCGCAACTGGACGCCGCCCTGACCGCCGCCGAGGACGCCCGCAAGGCGGCCGACGCCGAGGTCGAGCGGGTGGCAGGCGCCGTGGCCGCCGTCGAGGCGCGCGTCTCGGCGGAGAACGCCCGCAAGCGGGACGCCGAGGCGCGAGTCGAACGCGCGCAGGCCCAGCTGGCCACGGCCAGGCGGGAGCGCGAGGCGCTGGGTCCGCTGGAGACGCCCGAGATCGAGGCGGCGCGCACGGCGCTGGAGGCCGCCCAGGCCGAACTGGCGACCGCCCGCGCCGCCGTCGAGGTCGCCGAGACCGACCGGGGTGACAGGGCCCGCGCCGAACAGGAGGCGCGTCAGGCCGCCCGTGCGGCGGAGGACCGGCTTGGCCGCCTGCAGACCGAGGCCCGCGGCCTCGCGCAGCTACTGGTGCAGGGCAAACGCGAGCATCCGCCGGCGCTGGACAAGGTTCATGCCGACAAAGGCTATGAGGCCGCGCTGGCGGCGGCTCTGGGCGACGATCTGGATGCGGCTCTGGACGCCCGGGCAGCGGCGCACTGGGCAGGGGCGGACGCCCCCTCCCCGTCCTGGCCCAAGGGGGTCGAACCGCTGGCGGACCACGTCTCGGCGCCGGACCAGCTGAAGGCCCGTCTCGCCCTGTGCGGCGTCGCGCCCAAGGGCGAGATCGCGGCTCTTGCCAAGACCCTGCCGGTCGGCGCGCGTCTGGTGACCACCGACGGCGACCTGTGGCGCTGGGACGGCTTTGTACAGCGCGCCGAGGCCCCGCGTCCGGCCGCCGTGCGGCTGGCCCAACGCACCCGCCTGTCCGAACTGGAAGCTGAGATCGACGAGGGCAAGCCGGCGCTGGAAGCGGCGCAGGCCGCCCTGAAGTCCGCCACCGACGCCTTCCGCGCGGCCGAGGAGGCGGTGAAGACCGCTCGCGCCGCGCCGTTCGCGCTGGACAAGGCCGTGACCGCCGCCCGCGACCGTGTCGAGGCACTGGGCCGCGAGCAGGCGCGCAAGGAGGCGCGGGCGCAGGCGCTGGACGAAACCCTGACCCGCCTGACCGGCGAGGTCGAAGCGGCCGAAGCGGCGCTGGCGGAGGCGCAGGGGACCGAGGCCCCGTCCGAAACTCTGGCCGCACTACGCGACGAACTGACGGCCGCTCGCACGGCTGCGGATGCGGCGCGCGGCGCGTCGGCGACGGCCCGTGTCGAGCGTGACGCCGAGGCCCGGGAGGTCGCCGGCCGGCAATCCCGCGTCGAGGGTCTGGCGCGCGAGAAGGACGGCTGGGCCGGCCGGGCGAAGGACGCCAGAGCCCGCGTGGGCGCGCTGGAGAAGGATGCCGAGAAGACGGCCGCACGGCTGAAGGCGTCGGAGGAGGCGCCGGAACAGCTGGCGGCCCAGCGTTCGACCCTGCTGGATGCGCTGACCGTGGCCGAGACCCGCCGCAAGGCCGCCGCCGACGCCCTGTCGGTCGCCGAGGGGCAGGCCGGCGAGGCCGACCGCGCCGCGCGCGCGGCCGAAAGCGCCGCGTCTCAGGCCCGCGAAGCCCGCGCCGGTCTGGCCGCCCGCGAGGAGGCCGCCGCCGAACGCCTGCTGGACGCGACCAACATGGTCCGCGAGACGGCGCAGATGTCGCCCGAGGAGCTGGGCCAGAAACTGATGGACGACGCCATCGCCCGCCCGCCGGATGCGGCCGGCGCCGAGAGCCTGCTCATGGGTCTGGAGCGCGAGCGCGAGATGCTGGGCGCGGTGAATCTGCTGGCCGAGGAAGAGGCGAACGAATACGGCGACCGCCTGCAGACGATGAAGGTCGAGCGGTCGGACCTGACCAGCGCCATCGCCAAGCTGCGCGACGGCATCGACGAGCTGAACGCCGAGGGGCGCGAGCGGCTGATCGCCGCCTTCGACATCATCAACGAAAATTTCCGCACCCTGTTCGAGGCCCTGTTCGGCGGCGGCCAGGCCGAGCTGAAGCTGGTCGAGAGCGACGATCCGCTTGAGGCCGGGCTGGAAATCTTCGCCTGTCCGCCCGGCAAGCGCCTGTCGGTCATGAGCCTGATGTCCGGCGGCGAGCAGGCCCTGACGGCGGCGGCCCTGATCTTCGCCGTCTTCCTCGCCAACCCGGCGCCGGTCTGCGTGCTGGACGAGGTGGACGCGCCGCTGGATGACGCCAACGTCGACCGCTACTGCCGCATGCTGGACGAGATGCGCAATCGCACCGACACCCGCTTCATCGTCATCACCCACAACCCGGTGACCATGAGCCGGATGGACCGCCTGTATGGCGTCACCATGCCCGAACGCGGCGTCAGCCAGCTGGTGAGCGTGGACCTGAGCCAGGCGGAAACGCTGGTGGCTTGAGTCCGCCGACTACCGCAGCACTTCCGTCTTCACGAACCAGCCGAAGATCGCCGGCCCTTCGATCACATAGCGGCGGAACATGCGTTTCGGCTGGCTGAGCAGGCGGTGGAGCCATTCCAGCGAGAGTTGCTGGAAGACCTTGGGCGCACGGTGCTGGCGGCCGGTGAGGAAGTCGATGGAGGCGCCGACGCACAGGGCGACGCCGAAGGGGCGGCCGGAGGCGCGCAGGGCGTGGGCGAAGCGTTCCTGTTTGGGGAAGGAAACGCAGGTCAGCAGCACATCCCAGTCAGCCTTGCAGGCGGCCTTCACCGTGGCGTCCCATTCGGGAGAGCCGGGCGTCAGCATCGGGGCCTCGATATATGTGAAGCGCCGACCCGGATAGCGGGCGACCAGATCGTCAAAGGCCGCGCGGTCGGGGCCGAAGACGCCGAAGGTCAGGTCGTGGCCCGACGCCAGCAGGTCGGCTGTCATGTCCGAGCCCGGGTAGACCGACAGGCGCTTTCCGCGCAGGCGGGCCAGATGAGCGAGGATGCGGCTGTCGCAGATCATCAGGGCGGCGCCGCGATAGACGTCCTCAGCCACCCGGCCGTCCATCAGCTTGATGACGTGATCCACATTGGGCGTGACGACATAGCCGTAGGGCCTGCGCGCCATGTCCGCGACCTCGGCCAGCAGGGCAGCGCGGTCGCCATCGGCGAAATCGAGGGTCATGAAGCGCGTCATGACGCAAGCCTACTCGAACGGCGGTCAACGGCCGGTTACGATGGGGACATGAAAACGTTGCTCGCTGTATCGCTGGCCGGTCTGCTCTCCTCTCCAACGGCGACGCAGGATGAAGGGCCCCATCAACTGGTGCTCACGGGGGTGGGGCGGTTCGCGGTGTTCGCTGATCTGAGCTCTGCCGAGGCGCACTGGGACGGGCTCCGCATGCGGGCATTCCAGGTTGCCGAAGCTGACTTTGAAGTGGCGGGACAGGCCTATTGGGGCGGCTGGTCATGGTGGCGTTTCGACTGCGACGCCCGGACCGTGGATCGACTGGATTTTGCGGCGGTCAAGGCGGGCGGCGCTGAGGGACCTGCGATTTCGGACGACGCGCCGGCATACGAGGCTGCAGAGGGCGGCGACGCAGCGGAGCTCCTGGAGCTGGCCTGCCAGTCGCCGGCGATTCAGCGCGATGGGCACACGACGCTGGAGGCCGCCGTCAGGGCCGGTCGGGCTGCGCTGGCTGAGTGATCAGGCCGTCGGCCGGGTGTGACAGCCCGGCGTTCAGCTGACGCTGCCTCGGCAGGGCCTCGGGGCACTGGTCGCGCATGAAGGCCAGCATTTTCTCGCGGATCTCGCAGCGCAGGTCGAAGGCGGTCGGCGCGTTGCGGGCGCTGGCCAGGCAGCGGATTTGGGCCGTGCGGTCGCTAATGTCGGTGACCTGCAGGTTGACCACGTCGCCGTCCCACAGCGGGCTTTCCTTGCAGATGCGCTCGAGCTCGGCCCGCAGGCGGTCGATCGGGGCCTCGTAGTCGACGTAGAGGAAGGCCGTGCCGATCAGCCGGGCCGTCTCACGGGTCCAGTTCTGGAAGGGCTTCGAGATGAAGTAGCTGAGCGGCAGGATCATGCGCCGCCAGTCCCAGAGCTTCACCACGACATAGGTGGAGGTGATCTCCTCGATCTGCCCCCACTCGCCCTCGACGATGACGGCGTCGTCCAGCCGGATGGGCTGGTCGGTGGCGATCTGGATGCCCGCGATCATGTTGGTCAGCAGGGGCTGCAGCGCCAGACCGGCGATGATGCCGACCACGCCGGCCGAGGCCAGCAGGCTCATCCCCCACTGACGCACGGCGCCGATGGTCATCAGGGCCAGACCGAGCGTGACGATGCCGATCAGCAGGGCTGACACGCGTTGGAGGATCCGCGCCTGCGTCACATGCTTGCGGGCGACCAGATTGTCCTCGGCCGCCATGTTGAAGCGGCGCAGATAGACGACGGCCCACATGTCGCTGGCGCCGATGGCCATCCAGCCCAGCGTCAGGATGAAGAGGAACAGCAGAGCCTGCCGGATCGCCAGCGACGGCTCGGGGTCCAGCGGCGAGATGGTGACCGCAAAGGCCAGCGCCGCGATCATCACCGCGACCCGAACCTTCAGCCGCGCCCGGCCGACAAGGCCGCGCCAGAACAGGTCCCGCTTGCGCACGATGAATTGCAGCAGGGCGAAGACGATCTGGTTGGCCGCCCAGCCGATCACCACGCAAACGGCGACGATGACGCTGATGACCACCCATTCGGGCAGCCAGTAGAACTCGCGCCAGAGGCGGAAGACCTCGCGGGTCAGATCGGTGACGAAGCTCGGCATGGCCAAGCTCTAACGCGAGTCGGCCTGTCGGGGTCCCGGTCGCGCTCTCTGGCGGGTCAGCGCGCCGCAGCCTCGACCATGTCGGCGAGGCGTTGGGTGGCGTCCGGCAGGGCGGCGGAGCGGGCGCCGGCGCTCATGGCGGCGAGGCGGGCGGGGTCAGACAGCAGGCCGTTCAGGGCCGTGGTCAGGGTCTCGACCGTGACGGCGCCTTCCAGCATCACTTCGGCGCCGTCGGCGTCGGCGAGGCTGGCGGCGTTGAAGCGCTGGTGGTCGTCCATGGCGATGCCGAGCGGGATCAGCAGGGACGGCACGCCGGTGACGGCCAGTTCCGAACAGGTCGAGGCGCCGGCGCGGCCGATGACCAGATGCGCCTGCGACAGCCGCTGCGCCATGTCGCGGAAGAAGGGCGCGACCTCGGCGTCGATGCCGGCCTCCAGATAGATCTGACGGGCGGCCTCGAGGGTTTCGGGGCGGGACTGCTGCTGCACCTTCAGGCGGGCCTTCAGCGGTTCCGGCAGGGCGGCGAGCGCCTGGGGCACGGCCTCGGACAGAATGCGGGCGCCCTGGCTGCCGCCGGTGACAAGGACGTGGATCGGGCCGGTGTCGATGGGGGCGACGAACGGGCGGTCGAACAGGGCGCGGATGTCCGGTCGCACAGGATTGCCGATCAGGCTGACGCGCGCGCCCATGCCTTGCGGCACCTTTTGCAGGTTAGGGAAGGACGAGGCGATCTGGCCGACGTAGGGCGCCAGCCAGCGGTTGGTGCGGCCCAGCACGGCGTTCTGTTCGTGAAGCAGGGTCGGCCGCTTCTGACTGAGAGCGGCCAGCAGGGCGGGCGCGGACGGGTAGCCGCCGAAGCCGACGACGACCGAGGGGTCCAGCCGCTTCAGGGCCGAGCGAGCCTGCACCACGCCCTTGAGGATGGCGACGCCCGCCTTGGCCATGCCGATCGGACCGCGGCCGGTGGCGGCATCCAGCGCCAGCCGCTCCTCGGCCGGGAAGTTGTGGGCGTAGGCCTCGCCGCGCCGATCGGTCGCCAGCACGATCCGCCAGCCGCGCGCGGCCAGTTCGCGAGACAGGGCCTCGGCGGGGAACATGTGCCCGCCGGTGCCCCCGGCGGCGACCACGCAAACCTTGTTCATCGCATCCTCAACTCGACAATCCGGGCTGTGTAGCCTGCGTCAGCAACTGCTGTAAGTGTCTGGAAAGCTGCTCCAGCCGCATCGGCGCGTAAGCCGGATCCTTGCTTCTGATGTCGGCGTCATCCGCCCAGTAACTCAGACCGAACCAAGCCTCACGCTCGGCAGTCGGAAGCGTCATCGGCTCAGCTGTTATCGCAAGCAGTTCCGAATACTCGACTTCGCCGCCCTCGATGACACGGTGAACGATTGCGATGAGACCGTCCCGGACCGACCCGCTCAGGGAAGAATCCTCCGCCGATCCGCCAGCGACGCCCCAGGCTCGTAAGCCCCCGGACGACGGCGGGTCAGGGCGAGCGCGAAGCCCATGGTGAGGCCCATCGCCATCATGGAGGAGCCGCCGTAGCTGATGAACGGCAGGGTCATGCCCTTGGTCGGGATCAGGTTCAGGTTCACGGCCACATTGATGCAGGCCTGCAGACCGACCAGCATGAACAGGCCGGCGGCGGCGGTCTGCTCGAAGCTGTCGTTCAGCTTCATCGCCTTGCGCATGCCGCGCAGGACGATGAAGGCGTACAGGCCGATCATGGTCAGGGACAGGACCAGGCCGAACTCCTCGGCGCCGACCGAATAGATGAAGTCGGTATGGAGGTCGGGCACGTGACGCTTCATCACGCCCTCGCCGACGCCGCGGCCGACCAGTCCGCCCGCGCGGATGGCCTCGGAGGCGCGGTCGATCTGGTGGGTGTCGGTGGTCTCTGGCGAGAAGAAGCGGCTGAGGCGATCGCGCATGTGGCTGAAGGCGAAGTACAGGCCCACGACGCCCGCCGCGCCGGCCGCGCCCAGCGCCATGACCCACTTCAGCGGCACCCCGGCCATGAAGAAGACGGCCATGAAAGTGGTGGTGATCAGCAGGGTCTGGCCGATGTCCGGCTGGATCAGCAGCAGGCCGATCGTCAGGGCCCAGGCGCCGAAGGCGATGCTGACGCCGGGCACGCCCTGCCCCTTCTGCGCCTCGGAGAACATCCAGGCGGCGAAGACGATCAGGCTGGGCTTGGCGAACTCGGACGGCTGGAGGCTGAACGGCCCAAGGTTGATCCAGCGCGCGGCGCCCTTCACCTCATTGCCGATGAACGGCAGGGCGGCCATGACGACGATGGCGCCCAGGAGCCCGAGCACGGCGATGCGGCGCACACCGCGGGGCGACAGCAGCGAGGTCGTCAGCATCAGCACCAGACCGCCCGAGGCCCAGACCATCATCCGCCACGAATAGTGGAAGGGATCGCTGATCGACTGGTCGGCGAGGATGGCGGCCGGCGACGAGGCGAAGCTGAGCGCGACGCCGAGGCCCATCAGGGTCAGGGCGGCCGCGAGCAGGCCGCGGTCGATGGTCCAGAACCACTTGGCCAGCGGGCTCTGGTCGTTGCGGGAGAAGGCGGGCGTATAGCTGTGCGTCATGACGCGCTCGCAATTGTTGCGCCGAGGGCGAGGACGGCGGCGCGGAAGGCCTCTCCCCTCGCCTCAAAGTCCGGATATTGGTCGAAGCTGGCAGCGGCGGGACTGAGCAGCACCACCTCGTCGCGTCCCGTGGCGGCCGCGGCCTCGTACGCGGCCTTCACCGCGGTCTGCATGTCGCCGCTGAGGCGATGGGGCGTCTCGCCCAGCGCCGCAGCGAAGGGGCCGGCGGCCTCGCCGATGAGGAAGGCCTCGACGACCCGGGGATAGAGGTCGTGCAGATCGTCGATCCCGCCCGCCTTGGCCCGCCCGCCGGCGATCCAGAAGCTGCGGTCATAGGACAGCAGCGCCTGCCTGGCGGCGTCGGCGTTGGTGGCCTTGGAGTCGTTGACGAAACGGACGCGGCCGAGCTGGCCGACGGTCTCCATGCGGTGGGCGAGGCCGGGGAAGGTGAGCAGGCCCTGTGCAGCGATCTCGTGAGGCATGCCGAGCGCGCGGGCGGTCGCCCAGGCGAAGGCGGCGTTCTGGGCGTTGTGGCGACCCGGCAGCGAGCGGGCGGCAGTCAGGTCGACGGTCTCGCCGTTGGCCTCAATCCAACCGGCACGGGCGAAGACGCCACCGGTCGGTGAAGCGGACTCCGTTGTCGAGATCGGGGTCGCGTTCGACAGGCTGCCGAAAATCTTCCGGCCCCAGCTTTCGTCCGTCCCCACCAGTTGCACTTCGGCGTGGGTGAAGATCCGCGCCTTGGCGGCGACATAGCCCTCCATCCCACCGTGACGATCCAGATGGTCCGGCGAGATGTTGGTCAGGATGGCGACATCCGGCGCGAAGCGGGTGGTCAGGTCGAGCTGGTAGCTGGAGACCTCAATCACATAGACGGCCTCAGGCGTCGGGGCCGGCAGGGCCAGCACGCCAATGCCGATGTTGCCGCCGACGTGGACGGTCAGACCGGCCTGTTTCAGCACCCAGCCAATCAGGGCCGTGGTCGTCGACTTGCCGTTGGTGCCGGTGATGGCGACGACGCGGGGACGCTGGTCGGCCGGCAGGGCTTCCAGCCCACGGGCGAACAGTTCGATGTCGCCGATGACCTCGATGCCGGCGGCCTTCGCCTTCTCCACCGTCCAGTGCGGCTTGGGATGGGTCAGGGGCGCGCCGGGCGACAGGACCAGAGCCGCGAAGCCGGACCAGTCGGCGGTGGTCAGGTCCTCGACGGCGAAGCCTTCGGCCTCGGCCTGCATCCGGCTGGAGACACTGTCGTCCCACAGCACCGGCAGGGCGCCGCCGGCCTTGAGGGCGCGCGCGGCCGTCAGTCCCGACCTGCCGAGGCCGAAGACCGCGATCCTCCGCCCTTCGAAGCCGGGGACCGGGATCATGGCTCTAGCGCAGTTTCAGCGTGGCGAGGCCGGCCAGAGCCAGCATGGCCGAGACGATCCAGAAGCGGATCACGACGGTCGATTCCGGCCAGCCCATCTTCTCGAAATGGTGGTGGATCGGCGCCATCAGGAAGATGCGCTTCTTGGTGGCCTTGAAGTAGGCGACCTGGATCATGACCGAGGCGGCTTCGGCGACGAACAGGCCGCCGACGATGCCCAGCACCAGCTCGTGCTTGGTCGCGACGGCGATGGCGCCCAGCGCGCCGCCGAGGGCCAGCGAACCCGTGTCGCCCATGAAGATCTTGGCCGGCGGAGCATTGTACCAGAGGAAGCCCGTACCGCCACCGATAATGGCCGCGGTGAACACCGCCAGCTCGCCCGCGCCCGGGACATGGTGGACGCCGAGGTAGTTGGAGAAGATGTAGTTGCCGACCAGATAGGCGATGATGCCGAAGGCGGCCGAGGCCATCATCACCGGCACGATGGCCAGACCGTCGAGGCCGTCCGTCAGGTTCACTGCGTTCGAGAAGCCGATGATCGTGAAGGCGGCGAAGGCGACGTAGAACCAGCCGACATTCAGCAGCACGGCCTTGAAGAACGGGAAGGCGATCGAGGTCTCGAGGTTGGGCGAGGTCGGCGACTGGGTCATCCAGAGCACCGTCATGACGCCGGCGATGATGGCGACCACGGTCTGGGCCAGAAGCTTCTGTTTCGAGGTCAAACCGGCCGAGGTCTGCTTCGTCACCTTGGCGTAGTCATCGATGAAGCCGAGCACGCCGAAGGCGGCGGTCACGAACGAGACGATCCAGATGTAGGGGTTGGTCAGATCGCCCCACAGCAGCACCGCCACCGCGATGCCGGCGAGGATCATCAGGCCGCCCATGGTCGGGGTGCCGACCTTGGACAGGTGGGTGACCGGGCCGTCCTCGCGGATCGGCTGGCCCTTGCCTTGCTTGACCCGCATCCAGGCGATGAACCGGCTGCCCATGGCCACCGCGACGATCATGGCCGTGGCCATGGCGAGGGCGACGCGGACGGTCTGGTACTGGACGAGATTGAGCAGGGGGTAGTCCTGCGCGACGTCCGCGTAATAGAGATACAGCAAATAAAACATGCGGTTAGCCTCCCAGCGCCGCCAGAGCCTTCGCGACCAGCGAAGCCTTCGACCCGTTCGATCCCTTGACCATCACGATGTCCCCCGGACCCGCAAGCGTGGCCGCATCAGCGGCCAGCTCGGCGGCGGTCTCGCGCCACTCGCCGCGACGGGCGACGGGCAGGACGTCGTACAGCTGTTTCATCTCCGGCCCCGCTGCGTGAACCAGATCCAGGCCCGCGGCGTCGATCGGTCCGGCGAGGCCCTCGTGCAGGGCGCGGGACTGGTCGCCCAGTTCCAACATGTCGGTCAGGACGACGATACGGCGACCGCCCGACGGCGCCGGTCGCGCGCCGAGGCTGCGGAAGCCGGCCGCCATCGACAGCGGATTGGCGTTGTAGCTCTCGTCGATCAGGGTGAAGCTTCCGCCGGGGGCCGAGACGATGGCCACCTGCCCCCGGCCCGCCAGCGGCTGGAAATCGGCCAGCGCCTTGAGCGCGGTGTCGAGCGAGACGTCCAGCGCATCGAGCATCAACAGGACGCAGAGGCTGTTCAGGCCCCAATGGAAGCCCGACTGGCTGAGCGGGAAGTCCAGCGGCTTGCCGAACAGCTCGGAGCGAACGACGGCGCCGCCGAGGGCCGGCTCGAACGCCAGCAGGCGGGCATCGTGGCCGGCCTTCGTGCCGAAAGTGACGCGGCGCGCGCCGGCCCGGCGGGCGGCCTCGTCCAGCACATGGGCGAAGGCGATGTCGCCGTTCAGGACCGCGGTCCCACCCTCGGCCAGTCCCTCGAAGATGGCGGCCTTTTCAGCGGCCACCCCGGCCTCGCCATCGGCGAAGGCCTCGATATGGACCGGGCCGACCGTGGTCACGCAGGCGGCGTGGGGGCGGACGAACTTCGACAGGGGCGCGATCTCGCCCGGCGCGTTCATGCCGATCTCGAACACGGCGCGCTCAGTCGACTTCGACATCCGGGCCAGCGTCAGAGGCACGCCGATGTGGTTGTTGTAGCTCTTGATCGAGGCGTGGGCCGGACCGGCGAGGTCGAGGCCGGCCTTGATCGCCTGGGTCACGCTGGTCTTGCCGACCGAGCCGGTCACCGCGCCGCGGCGGACGTGGGGCGCGCGCTCGCGGGAAAAGACGCCCATGGCCTCCAGCCCGCGCAGGGTGTCAGGCACGACCACCGACGATCCGCCCTCGACCTCGCGCTCGGTCAGGGCGCCCGCCGCGCCGGCGGCGAAGGCGGAGGCGGCGAACTCATGCCCGTCCCGCGCGCCCTTCAGGGCCAGGAACAGGTCGCCGGGGACGATCTCGCGGCTATTGTAGGTCAGGCCATGCGCCTCGAACGGGGCACCGGACAGATGTCCCCCGGTCGCGGCCTCGATCTCGGCGGACGTCCAGAGGGGGGTGTTTTCAGGCATGGGTACGCAGAGCTTCGGCGGCTTCGGACGCATCGTCGAACGGGTGAGTCACACCGCCGACGATCTGACCCTGTTCATGCCCTTTTCCGGCGATGACCACCACATCCCCGTCGCGCATTTCGCCGATCGCATGGCGGATGGCTGCGCGACGGTCACCGATCTCCAGCGCATCCGGGCAGCCCTCGCGGACGGCCTTGCGGATCGAGGCGGGATCTTCCGAGCGGGGGTTGTCGTCGGTAACGATCGCGACGTCGGCCAGACGGCCCGCCACCTCGCCCATCAGCGGGCGCTTGGCGCGGTCACGGTCGCCGCCGGCGCCGAAGACCACGATCAGGCGGCCCGTGGCGTGCGGGCGCAGGGCCTTGAGCACGGTCTCCAGACCATCGGGCGTGTGGGCGTAGTCGACATAGACCTCGCCCTTCGACGCGCCGCCGATGCGTTGCAGGCGACCCTGCGCGCCCTCGATCTTCTCCATCGCCGCCAGAACGCGTCCCGCATCCTCGCCCGCGGCGATGCAGAGGCCGGCGGCGACGAGGGCGTTGGAGGCCTGGAAGGCGCCCGCCAGCGGCAGCAGGACCTCATGGGTCTCGCCGCGCACATCGATGGTCAGGCGCTGGCCTTCCGGCACCGCGCGGCGGGCGACGAGGGTCAGGTCGCGGCCGCGCTCGCCGACACCCATGATGCCGAGGCCGGACATGATGCTGGCGGCGGCGAAGCTGGAGTAGGCGTCGCTATCGGCGTTCAGAACGGCGGTGCGGCCGCGCGGCAGCAGGGTCTCGAACAGCCGCAGCTTGGCCGCACGGTACTCGTCCATCGTCCCGTGATAGTCGAGATGATCCTGGGTCAGGTTGGTGAAGGCGGCGGCCTTCAGCGTCACGCCGTCGATGCGGCGCTGGTCGATGCCGTGGGACGAGGCCTCGAGCGCGAGGTGGGTGACGCCCTCCTCCGCCAGCTGGGCCAGCATGCGGGCGGCGTCGGCGGCATCGGGGCTGGTCAGGCCTGGGCCGGTCAACGCCTGATTAACGTTACCTGACTGTTTCAAAACCCCCAGCGTGCCCATGCTTGCGGAGGTCAGTCCCATGGCGGCCCAGATCTGGCGGCAGAAGGCGGCGACCGAGGTCTTGCCATTGGTGCCGGTGACGGCGACGCAGGTCTTCGGCTGGGCGCCGTAGAAGCTGCGGGCGGCGATGGCGTAGGCGCGGCGAACGTCGCCCGAGGTCACCAGCAGAGGCGCCAGACCTGCGTCCGTGTCGGACGGAGCCAGGACGGCGGCGGCGCCCTGCGACAGGGCCTGCGGGATGAAGGCGCGGCCGTCGGCGGCATTGCCCGGCAGGGCCACGAACAGCGACCCTGGCGCCACCTTGCGGCTGTCGGCCGTCACGCCGGTGATCAGCGGATCGGACGGGACGTCCCGGCGCAGCAGATCGGAGAGACGAAGCGCGCTCATGCGGCCGGAACCGGCGCAGGCGCGGGCGGATCGATCCGGCGCTGAACGTTCAGGAAGCCGGCGATGCGGTCGGCCACGCGACCGACGACCGGCGCTGCCACGCCACCGCCCTGCCGCGAGCCCACGCCGGGTTCATCCACGAGAACGAAGATGACGTAGCGCTGGGCGTCGTCCGGGCCGTCGGCCGGGAAGACCGAAGCGAAGGAGCCGATGCCGCGGCTGGCGTCATAGCGCCCATTGACCAGCTTGTTGGCCGAGCCCGTCTTGCCCCCGACGCGCAGGCCGGCGGCGTCAGCGCGCTTGCCCGAGCCGCGCAGGACGTTGGCGCGCATCAGGTTGCGGATATCGCGCGAGGTCTCGACGCTGACGACGCGACGGCCCTCGGCGTTCGTGCCGCCGCGACGCAGGGTCAGCGGGCGATAGACGCCACCATTGACCAGCGACACCGTCGCCGCCGTCATCTGCAGCGGGGTGATCATGATGCCGTAGCCGAAGGACATCGAGGCGCGGGTCGAGTCGACCCAGTTCTGCGGGCGGCGCGGCCGGGCCGACTCGTGCAGCTCGATCGGAGCGGCGTCCAGCAGGCCAAAGCGGGTGAAATACTCCCGCATGGTGTCCGCGCCCATCTCGACCGCCATGCGCGAGGTGCCGATGTTGGACGAGTGCAGATAGACCTCTTCCAGCGTCAGGATCTGGTTGGTGGCGTGGAAGTCGGTGATGCGGCGGTTGCCGATCATGTACGGCTGCGAGGCGTCGTACAGGGTGTTCATGTCCGCGCGGCCGGTATCGAGGCTGATGGCGACGGTGAAGGTCTTGAACACCGAACCCATCTCGTAGTGGGCCGAGGTGACGCGGTTCAGGCTGTCCGTCGTCGGCCAGCTGGCCATGCCGAGGATTTCGCCGGTGGCGGCGTTGGCGACGACGCCGACGGCGCCCTTGGCCTCGGCGGCGGCGGCGGCCATGCCCAGCTCATTCTCCAGAATGCCCTGGACGCGCAAATCGATGGACAGGGGGAAGCTCTCCCCCTTCTGACCGGCGGCGCGGATGTCGGCGTTGAACGCCAGCTCGGAGCCCGAGATGCCCTGCCCGCCTGTGTCGGCGGCGCCGAGGACGTGGGTGGCGGAATCGCCCAGCGGATAGACGCGGCGGTCTTCCGGCTCGAACGTCACGCCGCCGAGGGCGAGGGCATGGATGGCGGCCTTCTCCTGCGGGGTCAGGCCGGGCAGGACGATCAGGCGACGCTGACCCGACAGGACGCGCTGCAGCTTGGCCGAGGAGACGCGCGGCAGGGCGCGCTTGATCTGCTCGGCGGCCAGACGACGGTCCCAGACCTCGCGCGGGTCGATGTAGAGGCCGTAGTGGGTGATGTTGGTGGCCAGCAGGGCGCCGTTGCGGTCGACGATGTCGGCGCGGACCACGGCATTCGGATGCGAGGCGGCGCCGACGCCGCCCTTGGGCGCCAGCAGGGCCGCGTTCATTGCGCCGAGCGCCAGACAGACGAAGATAGCCGAGAAGACGCACAGGATCAGGAAGATACGGACGCGCGTGTCCTCTTCCGGACGAGCGTCGGCGCGGGCGCGGCCGAACGAGTGCTCGACCCACCACATGGCCTCGGTCAGCCAGCGCCAGGACGGCACCAGACGGCGAGCGTCCATTCCCGAGCCGGGCGCGCGCGGCGCAGGGCGGTCCCAGGCGTGCGGATCGTGAATGCTCATTGCGCAGCCTCCGAGGCGGGGGCGGCGGCGGGAGCAGGCGCGGCAGGCGTCGGAGCGATCACCACCGGGCGGGGCTCCGGGATGGGCGCGAGATTGGGCAGGTTGGCCTCGGTCTCCTGCCGCTTCATCTCGACCGGGCCGAGGCCTGCGCTGCGCGACAGGGCCTCGAGACGGCCGGGCCGCTCGAGACGGGCGACCTCGGCGCGTAGCAGGCGGACGCGCTCGCCGTTCTCGCTGATCTGGCGCTCCAGATCGCTGATGCGTGCGCTCTCGCGGGCCGCGCCGGCCTTGGCGACGTAGACGGACAGGATCATCACGCCGACGAGGATGACGCCGATGATCTCGACCCAGCGGATCCCGCGGACCTTCCACGAAAACAGGCGCTGCAGCGGGCGGATGGCGAGGGCGGCGACGCTCATGCGGCGATCCTCCCCCATGCCGCGGCGTCGGTGCGGACGGCGGCGCGCAGCTTGGCCGAGCGCGAGCGCGGATTGCCGGCCAGCTCGACCTCGCCCGCCTCGCGCGCACCCTTGAACGACAGGGTGAAGCTGGGCTTGCGGGTATCGACGGCGACCGGAGCATGACGCGAACCGCCCGGCGCATTGCCGGTGCGCTCGGTCAGGAAGGCCTTCACGATGCGGTCTTCCAGCGAGTGGAAAGTCACGACGACCAGACGCCCGCCCGGCGCCAGCGTGGCCTCGGCGGCCTCCAGCCCGGCGCGCAGCTCGCCGAGCTCGTCGTTGACGGCGATGCGCAGGGCCTGGAACACGCGGGTGGCGGGGTGGATGGCGGCGCCGCGGCGGCCGCCCAGCGCCTTCTCGACGACCTCGGCCAGATCCAGAGTGCGGCTGAACGGCTGTTCGACGCGGCGGCGCAGGATGGCGGTCGCCACCCGCCCTGACTGACGCTCGTCGCCGTACAGCTTGAAGATATGGGCCAGCGGGCCGTGGTCCCAGGTGTTGACGATGTCGGCGGCGGTGACGCCCTCGTCCGACATGCGCATGTCCAGCGGCCCGTCGCGCATGAAGGAGAAGCCGCGCTCGGCCTGATCCAGTTGCATGGACGAGACGCCGATATCGAACACGACGCCGTTCAGCTTCGCTTCGCCCGACTGCGCGAAGGCGTCAGCCAGACCCGAGAAGGGCGTGCGGATCAGGCGGAAGGTCTCGGGATAATCGTTGGCGACGGCGTCGGCATGGACCTGCACCGTCGGATCGCGATCGAGGGCGATGACCGTGGCGCCGGTCTTCAGGATGGCGCGGGTGTAGCCGCCGGCGCCGAAGGTGGCGTCGATGATGACGTCGCCGGGCTGCGGGGCCAGAGCCTCGATCACTTCATCCAGCAGGACAGGAGCGTGCGGAGAGGTCATGCGCCCTCCCCAGCCGGACGACGGCCGGCCAGCAGGGCCTTGCGACCGGCCTCGCCGCGCTCGCGCACCGCCTGACGCGCCAGCGCACGGCGTTCGTCGCGACGGGCGTTCCAGCGGGCGCGATCCCAGATCTGGAAGCGGGAACCAAGGCCGACGATGACCACGTCCTCGCCCAGACCGGCTTCCTGACACAGATGCTCGGGCAGGGTGATGCGGCCGCCGCCGTCGTAGGCCAACGGGCGCTGCCCGGCATAGAAGGTCTCTTCCAGGGCCGTACGCAGGTCGTCGCCGAAGGGCAGCTCCTCGATCATCGAGACGTACTCGGCCATGAGCCTGTCGCCGCCAGCCTCGAGGCAATCGGACTCGATCGAGAAGAAGCAGAACACGCCGTGCTCGGCGCCGTTGGCAGCCGTCCGGAACTCCTGCGGGATCAGCAGGCGGCGCTTGCCGTCCAATTGTTTCTCAAATGTCGAGAGAAACACGCCCTGCCTGATCGGACCCTTCGATCCGCCCCCTTTGAAATCCCGACGCGCGCCATGCGGCGCAACCACAGCCCTACTGCGATTTGGGATAGCATGGGATCAAATGGGGCTCAATGGGATTAGTTGACGATCGTTAACCGTGAAGCTGGCGCAAATCCTTGAGAAACAGGAACATACACAGAACGGCAGAGCTATCTACAGGGTGTGGGCAGATGCTCTCACGCCTTTGCAAGCAAGGAGTTAAGGCGTGAATCGCTGCGCTCGCGCAGTCGCCGCGGCGCCGTCCCATTGGATCGACCCTGATCGAAGAAAAATGTCAGACGGCCTGTAAGCCGGGTTCTGTTCCCGCCGAGGCGGGCGACGATCATTCCTCTGGACCGGCCATTGCTAACCGGTTCTCGCGACCTACCCGGACGTCTCGGGCGGTGAACCCTGCGGGCCGAGGCCTGCGCGACATCCCTATTCGGTCTTGCTCCAGGCGGGGCTTGCCATGCCGTCGACGTTGCCGCCTACGCGGTGGGCTCTTACCCCACCCTTTCACCCTTCCCTGCCCCGAGAGGCAGGCGGTTTGCTTTCTGTGGCGCTATCCCTCGGGTCGCCCCGGGCGGAGGTTATCCGCCGCCTTTTCACCGTGGAGCCCGGACTTTCCTCGACACGGGCGTAGCCCGCGCCGCGACCGCCCGGCCGTCTGACGCGCGGACAGATGCGCGCTGACCGGACGAAGGTCAACTCGCGCAGGTCAGATGCCGTCAGTCGTCAGGACCACGCCGGGATCGTAGGCAGGGATCGGAGGGACCCGTCATGCAAGGCATTCTGCTCATCCTCGCGTCGCTGTGGCAGGTCGCCGACGCATCGCAACAGACACCGCCGGATCCGGCGCCGGCGCCGGTCAGCGGGACCACGCGCGAGGCGGCCGACCGCGCCTGTCGCGGCGCGACGTGGCGCCGGCCGGGCGAGAGCCGCCCCGACTGCATCGCCCGACTGATCGAGACCGACGCCCTGTCGCGCCCCCTGCCTGTCGGCAACACGCCGCCCGCCGAGGAATGCAGACGGGAGTCCGGTCAGAACGAGCAGGGAAATGGCGTGCGCTTCAGCGTGACCTGCACGACCACCGTGACGGTGCGGCCTCCTGACGACGACTAGTTCAGGACGCCCGTCGTACTCTCGGCGGTCGCCAGTTGCAGCACGCCCATCAGGGTTGCGCGGGTCTCGCCATCGGCGATGCCGTCGACGCGGGACGGACGCCAGTGGCGCTGGAAGGCCTCGACGGTCAGACGGGTCTGGTCGTCATAGTCGCCGCCGGGCTGCAGGCCATACCCCAACCGATGCAGGCCGGCGCGCAGGACGATGACGCCGAGCCCCTCGTCGCCGACGCCCAGAGGCGCGCCCAGGGCGGCGATCCGTTCCGGCGCCGGCTCGAACCACAGCCCATGACCGACTGAGGCCAGCCGCTTCCACGGAAAGCGCTCGCCCGGATCCTGCTTGCGGTCCGGCGCGAGGTCCGAATGGCCGATGATGCGGGCGTCGGGGATCGTCCAGCGCGTGCGGATGTCGCTGATCAGGCTGATTACCGAGGCGATCTGGGCCTCGGGAAAATCGCGATAGCCGAACTCGTGACCCGGGTTGACGATCTCGATGCCGATGGAGGCGGCGTTGCAGTCGGTCTCGCCCTGCCAGGCGCCCCGACCGGCGTGCCAGGCCCTTCGTTCCTCGGGCACGAGACGGAGGATGGACCCATCCTCGTCGACCACATAGTGAGCCGAGACCTTGGCTTCGGGATCAGACAGGCGAGCGACCGCCACCTCCGCAGTCTGCATGCCGGTGTAGTGAAGCACGAGCATGTCGGGCGGGGCCCGACGGCTGTCAAAATTGGGGGAAGGCGCGTCCCGGACGATCAGCACTGGGATCAGCGGCCCGTCCGCTCCCAGCCGTAGGCGACCCAGGCGCCGTCAACCTTGCGAGCCTCGATCACATCGTCATCGCCCGCGCGACGATTGCGACGGGTCATGGCGCGGCGGGCGCGCAGGGCGAAGCCGGCGAAGAAGACCAGCACCGCCGCGAACAGGGCGATCACCGCCACGGCGGCAGCCGTGAACACAGCGAGGATAGCGCCGACCGTCATGGCGACAAGCGTCGCGATCATGCCGGCGAGCCACATCACGGGCGCAAGCAGACCACCGGTCGGACGGCGGGCGCCGGCATTGGTGGCGAAGATCAGACGATCAGGCTGGGTCATGGCGTTACCTTACAGGGCGCTGCGAACAACGCCGAACCCGCAATGTCGGTCCATACCCGTGAACCGTCAATGAGCGCAGCCTTCACAGGCGAGTGTCCGACGATCAGTACGGCTGGTCCGCGAGCACCGAAGCGCCCGAAGCGCGGGCCCGTTCGGTCTGGATGCGGCGAACCGTCGCCTCGGCCTGCGGATCGTCCATGACGCCACCGATGCCGACCAGAACGCGCGCCGCCTCGCTGGAGACGCCGAAGGCGCTGGACAGGGCCTCCCAGGCCGATTCCGGCTCCGGATAGCGCTTGTAGCGCACCGATTCATCGGCCGGGATTCGGGCCAGTTCCTTCGCTTTCGCGATGGCCTCCTCCAGTCCGCCCAACTGATCGACGAGACCGATCTGATGGGCCTGGGCGCCGGTCCAGACCCGTCCGCGCGCGATTTCGCGAACGCGGGCGGCCGGCAAGCGACGGCCGGTCGAGACGCGGGCGATGAACTCCTCATACGTCCGGTCGATCTGGGCCGCGAAGGCCGATCGCTGCTCGGGCGTGAAGGGCTGCGAGGGCGAGAAGGCGTCGGCGTACTGCCCGCCGACGGACAGATTGCGCATGTCGATCCCGAAGCGGCCCAGGGCATCGGCGAGAACGAACTTGCCGCCATAGACGCCGATCGAACCGGTCAGGGTCGAGGGCTGGGCCACGATCCAGTTGGCTTCCGAGCTGATCCAGTACCCGCCCGAGGCGGCATACTCACCCATCGAGACCACGACCGGCTTTCCGGCCGCCTTGGCGGCGCGGACGGCCGCGAGGATCTGCTCCGACGCTTCGGGCGAGCCGCCCGGCGAGGACACACGGAACACGATGGCCTTGACCGAGTCGTCCTCGATCGCGTCGTAGATCGCCCGGGCGGTGTCGTCGGACAGGATCGACGAACCGCTGCCGAACGGATCGGCGCCGCCGCCACGACCGGTCATGATCGCGCCCTCGCCGCCGACGATAGCGATGCTGGAGTTCCCCGAGCCGGTGCGTTCGCCGATGCTGGACGCGTAGTCGCCGAACTCCATGATCTCCGCCCCGTCGCCGGCGCGACGCTTCACCTCGGCCTCGGCCTCCTCGACGTGACCGACGCGGTCGATCAGGCGGCGCTGGCGGGCCTGTTCGGCCGACCACGGGCCGGCCTCGATGGCGGCCTTCAGCGACGGCAGGGTCAGGCGACGGTCCCGCGCCACATTGGCCAGGGCGTTGTCGTAGATGGAGGTCATCCAGGCAGCCATCGCCTCGCGGTGAGCGGGCGTGAAATCGCTCTCGGTGTATTCGTTGACGGCGTTCTTGTACTCGTAGCGCTGCTCGAACTGGGCGTTGACGCCGTATCGCTCGAAAGCGCGCGCCAGGAAGATGGAGTCAGCCGAGAAACCGGCCAGCTGGAAGGATGCGGTGTTCTGCATCCAGAGTTCGGAAGCCGACGATCCCACCATATAGCTGGACACCGCCGTGCCGACGGGCATGAAGCCCTGGCTGTGAGCGATGACGATCTTGCCCGAGGCGCGGAAGCGGCGGATCGCCTGACGGATCTCGTCAGCGGCGGCGGGGGTCAGGCCACCCTCCGGCAGTCG
The DNA here is from genome assembly GCA_016742215.1 of Brevundimonas sp. Classification (GTDB taxonomy): domain Bacteria; phylum Pseudomonadota; class Alphaproteobacteria; order Caulobacterales; family Caulobacteraceae; genus Brevundimonas. The sequence goes on along the minus strand of JACVCC010000001.1, from coordinate 340,114 downwards.
AACGAGCAGGGCCTTCACCTTCCGGTCGTCCTGGGCCTGGGCGAGGGTATCCACGACCTGCATCGTCGACAGGCCTCCGCCGCCGAACACAGCGAACGGGTTGGTGGGCGTCTGATCGGTGATGCCGTCCCGCAGGTCCAGTTCCAGCACGGTGTTGGAGGGCGTCGGCTCCTTCGAGGACGCCGCTCCGATCGCAATGGCGATCAGGAAGAACGGGATCACGACGAAGAAGAGCAACAGACCGGCGAAGACGCCGCCCATCGTCAGGAAGAACTGCTTCATGGGGAGGGACGTCATCCAGAGGCCGGGCCGGGTGATGGCCACATTTCGACCATAGAGTGGCATCCCCTTCCGTCAAATGAACGTCTCTTAACGGGGGAATGCGTCGCAGCATGACGATGTTGCGCTGCCGAACGCACGATTGATGCGGCGGTCGCAAATAACTATATGAGCCGTCTGCGAGCGGGGGCCTATCGCCCCGCGTTGTATCGGACCGCACTCCCCATGCTGGTCACGCTGATGAAGTCCAAGCTGCACCGCGCGACGGTGACGCAGGCCGACCTCGACTACGAGGGCTCTATCGCTATCGACATGGACCTGCTGGATGCCGCCGGCATCTTTCCGCACGAGCAGGTCGATGTGCTGAACATTACCAACGGCGCCCGCTTCACCACCTACGCCATCGAGGCCCCGCGCGGCTCGAAGGTGATCGGGGTCAACGGCGCCGCGGCCCGTCTGGTGCAGAAGAACGACAAGGTGATCGTCGTCACCTACGGCCAGCTTCCGCAGGAGGAAGCCCGCCAGTGGTCGCCCAACGTCGTGCTGCTGGACGACCACAACGAGATCAAGCGCAACGGAGCTTGACGGCGAGCCGCACCGGGCATTCCCTGCCATCATGGAACAGGCCCGGACACGCTCGCTGAAATCTCTCCGCTGGACGGTGTTCGGCGTCTGGCTGGTCGCAGCCCTGATCGCCCTCACCTTCTCCCTCGCGCCCGCCCTATCGGCGCTGGGCCTGCCGCCGAACTGGGTGAACTTCGGCCCGGCGATGATCACCGGCGCGCCATGGACCCTGCCGCTGCCGTTCCTTCAGCTCGACTCCGTGACCAACCTGGCCATCATTTTCGTGGCTCACCTGCTGAACATCCCACTGGGACTGATGCTGGCCCGGGGCGACGATTGAATTGGGGCGACGATTGAAAAAGGGCCCCGGCGCGAACGCCGGGGCCCTCTTCATTTCAGCCCGACCGGATCAGCGGTTCAGGTCGTAGATGCCGGTGATGTCGATCCGAACCGTCAGCTCGCCGGCCGAAACCGCAGTGCCGCCGGAGTCCATCGCCATCTCGGCGCGGGCGTACATCATCGGGCGCGGCGGCTGGGGCGCATAGCCGCCGCCTTCCGACAGCGAGCGGATGCCGCCCAGTTCGACGCCGAGGGCCTGGGAGTACAGGGCCGCCTTGGCCTGCAGGTTGCGCACGGCGATCTGACGCGCCTGGTTCTCGGCGGCCGTCGGATCCTTCAGACCGAAGCTGATGCCGTTGATCTGGTTGACCCCGGCGGCGACGACGGCGTCCGCGGTCGAGCCGACCTTGGTCAGGTCGTTGATGATGACCGTGACCTGATTGGTCGCCTGATAGCCGCGCAGGCGCGGCGGCTCATTCTGGACGTAGTCGTACTGGGCCGACAGGTTCAGGCCGGACGTCTGGATATCGCGCTCGGAGATGCCGGCGCGGCGCAGGGCGGCCATGACCTGGTTCATCCGCGTGGCGTTCTGGCTCATCGCCTCCGCGGCGGTGGTCGCTTCGGTGACCACGGCGAAGTTGATGGTGGCCATGTCCGGCGCGGCCTTGACCTCACCGTAGGCGGACAGGTTGAGCGACGGACGTTCGGTGACGGCCTGGATGGTCAGGGGAGAGCCTCCTTGCGGCTGTGACTGGGCGTGGGCGGCCGGGGCCGCGACCAGCAGGGCGGCCGTCGCCATCAGGGCGCCGCCGATCATCAGGGCGCGATTGGAAACGGCGGACAGGGAAACGGCGGCGGCGCGGGGCATGGGAGGCTCCTTGAGAAACGGACTGATCCTTTGGACACCTTCATCGGCGTCCGTGGCTGAACCTTGACCGGAAACGCCTGAACGCGTGGTCAGGCGCCATTGGCAGGATCCGTTCATCGGCGTGAAATCGCCGACAGGTCCGCGGCCGTCGCATGACGCCAGCGCGGAACCCTTGGCAAGGCGGCGTGACGCCTGCTAGGCGGATCGTCCGCCGACGCACTGCGCACCGGGGGCCTGTAGCTCAATGGTTAGAGCCGACCGCTCATAACGGTCTGGTTGGGGGTTCGAGTCCCTCCAGGCCTACTCGGCGGCGAAGGCGGTTCTACCGCCCCCACCAGCCATTGCCGCCCCGGTTCCAGCGGTCGTCGCCGCGATAGCGGTCGTCCGGGATGTAGCGGCCGTTCCGGTCATACCAGCCCTGGCCTTCGCGGTACTCGTCGTAGCCTTCCAGCCGGTGGCCGTCGTCGTAGTACTCGAAGCCCAGCATGCCGTCCTCCTGGCTCCACCAGTCGCGGGGATAGGAGCCGTAGGAGCAGGTCCAGCCGTCGCCTTCGCGCCAGTAGGGCTCGTAACGGCCACGGTAGCGATCACGGAACTGCGGGCGACAGACGTGCTGGGACCAGACCCGATTGCCACGGGCTTCGACGCTGGCGCGAGGCTCGGCATAGATGACGTCGCGGACGCCGGCGAAGACGTTGTTGACCACCACTGCATGGCCGGCCGCCGCGGCGACGCCGATGCCGTTGGCGCGGATCCGGCTGTCGGTCAGGCGCAGTTCGCCGCTGTAGAGGACCGCGCCCTTGTCGGAGCGGCAGATGCGGCTGTTGTTGACGGTCAGGGACGCGCCTTCGACCACGACGCCCTCGATGAAACCGCAGATGGCGGTGTTGTCGACCTCGACCCGGCCGTAGTCGCGGCCCGAGCGGACCGCCAGACCGATGGAGCGCGGACCGAAATTGTTCGGCGAATTCGTGCCCTTCAGCGTGGTCGCGGAGATGCGCGAAGTCTGGCCGCCGGTCGGGACGATTTCCATGCCGGAGTGGGCGCCGGTCACCGTCAGTTCCCAGGCGTTCAGGACGGCGCCGTCGGCGACGATGGCGGGGGCGATGGTCTGGGCGTCCAGCACGGCATTGCGGATGTCCAGCAGGCCGCCGTCGACATAGATGGCGGCCTCGTCACCGGCATGGTGGAAGCCGACGCGGTTCATGACGATGTCTGCGCCATAGCCGACGATGCAAGCTGCGTCGCCGGCACGAGGCGAGCCGAAGACCATGTCGCGGATCTCGACGCGGACACCCGAGGCGACGGTCATGCAGGGCAGGCCGTCCGGGGCCTGCAGGGTCGGCTCGGAGTTGCGGGCCCAGTCGCGCGGATCGAAGCCGCCCTCGCCGATGATGGTCAACGGCTTGTCGATGTTCAGCCAGCCGACGCAGGCGCCGCCGCGGGCGCGGATGATCAGGGTGCCGCCCGGGCGGACGCGCCGGACAGCATCCTCGACCGCACCGGTGCCCGGATTGCCGCCGCAATCGACCAGAACCACTTCCTCGCCGCCGGGACGACCCGGATGATAGCCGGGGCGCCAGTCGGGACGGTGCGTGCCGTAGTCGTAGCGACGCTGCGGGCGACGTTGCCGGTAACTGCGGGTCGGCGGGTCCAGCAGCACGCCGAAGTTGGGGCGTGTCTGGCTCTCGACCTTTGCCGCGACCTGGGCGCTGGCGCCGGGGGCGTCGAGCAGGGCGAACAGGCCGACGGCGCCCGCGATGGCGACCGCGCCGCCGATGATCTTGCCGAAACCGAACGGAGACCGGGTCGTCATGGGATCACGCCCTCCTTAGCGGCGCTGCGAACGGGAGACCTGGGCCAGAACGGCCTGCAGGCGCCCGGCCGACGGACCGAAGCCCGACAGTGCGGAGTCTATGCGCAGGGCCACCGCCTGCGCCTTGTCCTGATCGGCCACGCCGGCCACGCCCAGGGCGAAGTAGCTGGACATGGCGAACTTGGCCTCGGGGCTGCCCTGACGCGCGGCCTCCTCGAACCATTTGAAGGCGCGGGCGTAGTCGGCCGGCAGGCCGATGCCCTCGGCGTACATCACCGCCAGCACCAGCTGGGCCTCGGACGAGCCGTTCACCGCCGCCAGCTGGATGGCCCGGACGCGCTCGATGTAGGACAGGCGGCCCTCCATCGGATGGCCGAGCATGGCCTCCAGCGTCTCGACCTGACGTTTGGACAGGTCTTCCGGCCGCTGGGCCGCCGTGTCGATCACGCCCAGATAGCGAAGCGCCCGACCGACGTGGATGAACGGCAGTTCGCCGGCCATGCGCGACAGGGCGTACTCATAGGCGTCGCCGCGCGGACGGCTTTCGTCCGAGAAGGGCACGCCCGACTGCGGGGCGGTGTTCGGGTAAAACTCGAAAGGCGGCGTCCACTGACGCGCCTTCACCTCGACGAAGCGCTGGTACTGGGCGCGGCTCGGGGCCGAACGCTCGAAGTCGCGCATCAGCACATAGGCGCCGACGTCGCCGGTCTGCACCGCAAGATAGTTGTAGAGATAGGCGTCGACGTCATTGCGCTGGAACAGGGCCGTGGCGGCCGGATAGCCGCGGCGGTGGCGGCGCTCCCGGTCGTTGCCGTTCTGGTTGGCGTTGCGGCCCCAGGCCTCGCGGGCCTGACGGTTGTCCTCGGGCTCGCCGAACGGGCCGTAGAGGCCGTCGTGCAGACGAGCCAGGGTGCGATAGCCCTCGGCGTCCTGCGTCGAGAGGACATAGATGACGCGATCCCGGACCGATTCCTGCTCCTCGCGGGTCATGCCCGACAGCAGACGATCCAGACGCGAATAGGCGTCGTGACGCTCCCAGGCGCGACAGTCGTCATAGCGCGACAGAGGACGCCAGCCGCCCCAGCCGCCACGATCGACGCGGTTGATCGGGGCGTAGCCCTCGTCGTTTGCCAGCGCCATGGCGTACCAGGTGGCGCTCTCGATCGGATCCTCGATGTTCTTGTCGGTCGCGCGGACGGCTGCGTAGCGCGAGCCCAGCTCGATCTGGGCGAAGAAGTCGTTCTGGAAGGCCGCGCGACGCAGGGCGCGCAGGCCGGTCTCCTGGGCATTGAACTCCGAGCCCGTCATCGACGCCGGACGGGGACAGCTGTTGCCCCGCGCGTCCGAGCCCTGCCAGAAACGCACGCCGCGCTGGTCGCCGCAGGACGCAACCGTAAGGGCGGCCACCGCAAGCACGCCGGCTACGGCGGCGATTGCGATCGGGCCCCGCGACCTGCCGGCCCCTGCGCGACCTTCGTGCTTGCCTTCACCGTCGGCCATCGATCCCCTCACCACGCCCTGAACGGGCGTCCGGCGCCCCAGCCCGTTAACCTTTGCGCGACCCGGACAGTCCGTTCCAGTTAAGGTCCTGTCAAGGTTAACGCCGTTTCGCGACAAAGCGTTGCCGCACAACGGCCCTTTTGTGGCGAATCGGCAGTTTTCCACCGAATTCAACGACCTGCTTTTCGCCTGAAAGGCGAGTCAGTCACCCCCTCGCCCCCGGGCGAAGGCGCGCCTATATGCGATCAACCCTGATCCGGAGCCGCCGAATGTCCTACGTCGCACGTGACGACCGCCCCGCCGACAAGGCCGCCCGCTATGACGAGGTCGAGCAGGAAATCCTGGCGGTCCTGGACGGCGAACCGAACCGGATCGCGAAGATGGCGACGGTGTCCTCGATGCTGGCGGACGCCTTCCCTGTCTTCTTCTGGACCGGTTTCTACGTGGTCGATGATTCGAGGACCGACGAACTGGTGGTCGGCCCCTATCAGGGCACTCTCGGCTGTCTGCGGATCGCGTTCGGCCGCGGCGTCTGCGGGACGGCGGCGGCGACCCGCCAGACCCAGATCGTCGAGGACGTACACGCCTTCCCCGGCCACATCGCCTGCGACCCGCGCTCGGCCAGCGAGATTGTCGTGCCGGTCGTGGACGCCTCGGGCGCCCTGATCGCCGTTTTCGACATCGACGCCACCGAGAAGGCCGCCTTCGACGCCGTGGACGCCGGCGCGCTGGAACGGCTGCTGGGCAAGGTGTTCGCGGCCTGATCATCTGCTAAGCCGTCCGGCGAACAGGAGGACGGCATGTCGGAACGGGTCATCGCAATCACGGGCGGGCACGGCGTGCTCGGAAGCGCGGTCGTTGCAGCGGCGCTGGCCGATGGCCTGAAGGTGGCTGTCATCGACCATGCGTCGGGGCAGAGCGCGCCCGAGGGCGTGCTGGAGCTCGGCGGCGTCGACCTGACCGACCCGGCATCCGCGTCGAAGGCGATCGAGGCGGTCGTCGCCCGCTTCGGACGCCTGGATGCGCTGTTGAACATCGCCGGCGGCTTCGTCTGGCAGACCACCGACGACGCCGATCCGGCCTGGGGCAGGATGTTCGCGCTGAACGTCACCACCACCCTGAACGCCAGCCGTGCCGCCCTGCCCCATCTGAAGACTTCGGGCGAAGGCCGGATCGTCAACGTCGGCGCCAACGCCGCGCTGAAGAGCGCCGCAGGCATGGGCGCCTATGCGGCGTCGAAGTCGGGCGTGCACCGCCTGACCGAAAGCCTCGCCGAGGAACTGAAGTCGACGTCGGTGACGGTCAACGCCGTCCTGCCCTCGATCCTCGACACCGAGCAGAACCGCAAGGACATGCCCGACGCCGATCCGGCGAAGTGGGTGGCCCCGGCCGATCTGGCGCGGGTCATGCTGTTCCTCGCCTCGCCGGACAGCCGGGCGATCACGGGCGCGCTGATCCCGGTCACGGGCAAGGTCTGATGGCCCGCTCGGTCCTGTACCTCCCCGCCAGCAACGCCCGGGCCATCGAAAAGGCGCTGACCCTGCCTTGCGACGCGGTTGTGCTGGATCTCGAGGACGCCGTAGCGCCGGAGGCCAAGGTCGAGGCGCGCGCCGCCGCCGTTGAGGCGATCCAAGCCGGCGGCTTCGGCCCGCGCATCGGCGTGCGGATCAACGGTCTGGACAGCGAATGGGGTGGGGACGACGTCGACGCCATGGCCCAGGCAAACGTCGGGTTCGTCGTCGCGCCCAAGGTCAATGACGCCGGAGACGCGCGGGTCGTTCTGGAAAACCTTCCGGACACCACCCGGCTCTGGGCGATGATCGAGACCCCCAGGGGCCTGCTGCACATGAAGGATATCGCCGCCATGCCGCGCGTCGAGGCGCTGATGCTGGGCGTCAACGATCTGGCGGCCGCACTGGGCACCGGGCCTTCGCCGGACCGGGCGCCGTTCAAGCCGTGGATGGCGAACATGGTGGCGACGGCCCGGGCCTATGGCCTGCTGGCGATCGACGGCGTGTTCAACCGGTTCACGGACGCGGAGGGCTTTGCGGCGGAGTGCGCGCAGGGCCGACTGTACGGTTTCGACGGCAAGAGCCTGATCCACCCGAGCCAGATCGAGGGGGCCAACGCCGCCTTCTCGCCGTCGGAGGACGAGGTCGCAAAAGCCCGCGCCATCGTCGCCGCCTTCGCGACGCCGGAGGCCAACGGCAAGGGGGCCATCCGGGTCGACGGGCAAATGGTGGAGCGGTTGCATCTGGCCGCGGCCGAGCGACTTCTCGCGCGTCTCGACCCGCGCGCCTGACGGGCCTATCTATGCGTTCTGAATAAGAACGGACGCCCTGTCGCGGCGCCGCAGGGAACGCATCGAGTGACCAAAGCCGTCATCGCCGCCACGGGGTTGTTCACCCCGGACCAGTCCATCTCGAACGAGGAACTGGTCGCTGCCTACAACGCATACGCCGACCGCTTCAACGAACGCCACAGCGCCGAGATCGCCGAAGGCGAGGTGGAGGCGCTGACGCCATCGTCGGTCGAGTTCATCGAGAAGGCGTCCGGCATCAAGTCACGCTTCGTGCTGGACAAGGCCGGCGTGCTGGATCCCGAGCGGATGGCGCCGAACATTCCCGAGCGCTCCAACGAAGAGTTGTCGGTGCTGGCCGAGATGGCGGTGAAGGCCGCACAACAGGCCATCGCCGCCTGGGGCAAGCCGGCCAGTGAAATCGGCGCGGTCCTGTGCGCCGCCTCGAACATGCAGCGCGCCTATCCGGCCATGGCCATCGAGATCCAGCAGGCGCTGGGCATCGAGGGCTTCGCCTTCGACATGAACGTGGCGTGCTCTTCGGCCACCTTCGGCCTGAAGACCGCCGCGGACTTCATCGGCTCGGGCTCGGTCAAGGCGGTGTTGATGGTGAACCCCGAGGTCTGCTCGGCCCACCTCAACTTCAAGGACCGCGACAGCCACTTCATCTTCGGCGACGTGGCGACCGCAGTGATCGTCGAGGCCGAGGATCAGGCGGCGTCCGGCGGCTGGGAAATCCTCGGGACCCGACTGAAGACCAGCTTCTCGAACAACATCCGCAACAATTTCGGCTTCCTGAACAACGCCGCGCCGGAGGGAATCGGCGCGCCGGACAAGCTGTTCGTCCAGCAGGGCCGCAAGGTGTTCAAGGATGTCGTGCCGATGGTCTCGGACATGATCGTGGACCACGCGGGCGAGCTGGGCCTCGATCCGACCGGCCTGAAGCGGATGTGGCTGCACCAAGCGAACATCAACATGAACCAGTTCATCGGCCGCAAGGTGCTGGGCCGCGAGCCTGAGCCGCACGAGAACGTCATCATCCTGGACGAGTACGCCAACACCTCGTCCGCCGGATCGATCATCGCCTTCCACCTGCACAACGATGGCTTCGAGGCTGGCGACACCGGCCTGATCTGCAGCTTCGGGGCGGGCTATTCGGCCGGCACCGTCTTCGTGCGCAAGCGCGCCTGATGGTCGACCGCAGCGACATCGGCGCCGTCGTGGACGCCATGTACGCCTGCATCTCTGGTCCGGCCGGCCCGCGCGACTGGGACACCCAGCGCGAGTTCTTCCATCCGGACAGCCGTCAGGCCCGCAGAGGGCTGGACCCCGACGGCCGGCCGACCATGATCGTGTTGGGGCGCGAGGAGTATCAGGCCAACGTCACGCCCTTCTTCGACACGACCGGCTTCTTCGAGGTCGAGATCGCGCGGCGGATCGATGTGTTCGGCAACATGGCCCACGTCTGGAGCCTGTACGAGGCGCGCAACGACCCGGCGGACGTCGAGCCCGAGCGTCGGGGAATCAACTCGATCCAGCTGGCCAGGGGCCCCGACGGCCTGTGGTCGATCCTGCACATGATCTGGGACAACGAACGCCCGGGGCTGACGGCGCCTCCGTTCGGCTGACGATATCTGCGATTGAATCGCAACAAAATCGCCCCAAGCCGGTTGTTGCGATTGATTCTGCGAACTGTTCGCACTAATTGCGCCCCACTTCATTCAAGCGGGGCCTTTGATGCGCACTCTCCTCCTCTCCGCAGGGCTAGCCGCCCTGACCGTCGCCGCCGCTCCGGCCGCGATCGCCCAAACCGTCGTCGCTTCCGCGGCCGTCGCCAATGATGACCCGAGCCAACTGGCCCCCGTCAGCGTGCTGGCGACCCGCACCGAGACGCGGACCGATGAGGCTCCCGCCACCGTCACGGTGATCACGGCGGAGCAGATCGAGGCCGAGCTGGCTACGGACATCAAGGACCTGATCCGCTTCGAGCCGGGCGTCAGCGTCGTCAGCCAGCCCCAGCGCTTCGGCGCCGCCCTGGGCACCGCCGGGCGCGCGGGGAACGAGGGCTTCACCATCCGCGGCCTCGGCGGCGATCGCGTGCTGATGGTCGTCGACGGCGTCCGCGTTCCGGACGGCTTCGTCTTCGGCGCCCAGAGCGTCGGCCGCGGCGGCTATGCCGACCTCGACCTGATGCGCTCGGTCGAGATCCTGCGCGGTCCGGCCTCGGCCCTCTACGGCTCGGACGGCGTCGCCGGCGCCGTGGCCTTCACCACCCGTGATCCGGCCGACCTGCTGCGTCCGGGCGAGAGCTTCGGTGCCCGCGCTCGCGTCGGCTACAACTCCTCGGACGAGGGGCTGACCAAGTCGGGCGTGATCGCCGGCCGCAGCGGCGCCTTCTCGGGCATGCTGGCGTGGACCGGCCGGGACAGTTCGGAGACCGAGACCCAGGGGACGGTCACCGGCGAGGAGACCGTGCAGATTCCGGCGGGCGCGACGACTGTGCCGGGCTACAACTACAGCCTCCGCACCATCGCCAATCCGATGGACATCTCGTCGAACGGCTTGCTGGCCAAAGGCGTCTGGGACTTCGCGCCGGGGCAGAGCCTGCGCCTGACCTATGACCGCTACGAAAGCGAGATGGACGCCCGGATCCTGAGCGGCCGTGCGATCCGTCCCGTCTCGGCCCCGCCGACGTCCGCCACCGCCGTGCTGAACCTGACCGCCCACGACGCCACCGAGCGCGAGGCGCTCCAGCTGTCCTACCGCCTGAAGGACGTCTTCGGCCTGGAGAGCGCGCAGATCACGGCCTACCGGCAGGACGCCACCACGCGCCAGTTCACGCTGGAAGATCGTGTCGGGACCGACCGGACCCGCGACAACACCTTCGACAATGAGGTTCTCGGCTTCTCGGCGGACGCCACCACCCTATGGGGCGCACACCGTCTGACCGTCGGCGCCGACTGGTCGGAGATGACCCAGGAAGGCGTGCGCTCTGGCACCCTGCCCCCGGCCGGCGAAACCTTCCCGACCAGCGCCTTCCCGAAAACCGACTTCACCCTGGCCGGCGTGTTCGTGCAGGACGAGATCAGCCTGCTGAACGGCGACCTGCGCATCATCCCGGCCGTGCGCTGGGACAGCTACGAGCTGACCGCCGCCAACGATCCGCTGTATCCGGGCGCTACCGCCGACCAGTCGGACGATCACTTCTCGCCAAAGCTTGGTGTGGTGTGGTGGGCCACCAACACCTTCGGCCTGTTCGGCAACTGGGGCGAAGGGTTCAAGGCGCCGACGCCCAGCCAGGTGAACAACTATTTCGCCAACCTGGCCTTCGGCTACACCTCGGTGCCGAACCCGAACCTCCGTCCGGAAACCAGCCAGAGCATCGAGCTGGGCGCGCGCGTCCGCAATGTGCCGCTGTTCGGCGGCGAGTTGTCGGCTCAGGCCGTGGTCTTCCAGTCCGAATATGAGGATTTCATCAGCCAGCAAGTGGTGTCGGGGGCCGGAACTCCCGCCGATCCGATGGTCTATCAGTGGGTGAACTTCACAGGCGTCGAGATCTCGGGTGTCGAGGCCAAGGCCAACGCCTGGTGGGAATACGGGGTCAACGCCCGCTTCGCCTTCGCCTATGCCGATGGCGAGACGACCAGCGCCGGTGTGACTCGCCAACTGCCGTCGATCGACCCGATCAAAGTGGTGTTCGGCCTCGGCTACGACGATCCGGCGGGGCGTTTCGGCGGTCAGGCGATCGCGACCTGGTCCCAGGCCAAGGATCGCGAGGATACCGACGGCCTCGGCTGCTACAGCGCCACCAACCCGGCCGTGTTCTGCGCCGTCGGTGACGACTTCGCCCTGCTGGATCTGACCGCCTACTGGAACGTCAACGAGCAGGTCACAGCCCGTGCAGGCGTCTTCAACGTGTTCGACGAGAAATACAGCTGGTGGAGCGACGTGCGCGGCGTGTCGGGCACCTCGGCCGTGCTGGACGCCTATACCCAGCCGGGCCGCAACTTCGGCGTCTCGCTGGCCTTGCGGTACTGAGCCGCAAGTCCGATAACGCGACTAATTCTCAATCGAAGGGTCCGAACATGCGCCGCGCGCTGCTCCTGACTTCCATCCTTGCTGCCGTCGCTGCGGCCGCCCCGGCTCTCGCCCAGACCGCGCCTGTTGCGGCCGGGGCGGAGGCGCCCGCCAGCCAGTTCGAGCGGGATCGCCAGTCGATCCTGGCCCAGGCCGGCACGATGCGGGTGCGCTTCGACATGCGCGAGAACGTCAGCTTCCGGGCCGGCTACGAGCCGCTGGAAGAGAAGCTGTCGGCCGGCAATGAGATCGTTCGCGTCGTTTACGACGACGGCGAGCGCATCAGCCTGCAGCACATCCTTGTCATGAGCGATGACGCCGGCAACCACATGGTGATCAAGCACTGGCGTCAGGACTGGGTCTACCAGCCCGAAACCGTGCTGACCTATGCCGGGCCGAACCACTGGACTCTGACGCCGGTGTCCCCGGAACAGCGGCGGGGCGCATGGTCGCAGACCGTCTGGCAGACCGACGACAGCCCGCGCTACGGCGGCGTCGGCCGCTGGGACTACACCCATGGCATCGCCGAATGGACCAGCAACGCCACCTGGCGCCCGCTTGCCCGTCGCGACGCGGTGCGGAACCCGATCTATGATCGGTACCTTGGCACCAATCGCCACGCCCTGACGCCGGCGGGCTGGGTGCACATCCAGGACAATATGAAGATGGGCCCGGCCGAAGGTGACGCGGCCGAGCTCACGGCCATCGTCCAGGAAGACGTGATCAACACCTATCGCCACGTCGACAACTACGACCCCGCCCCCGGCGACGCCTACTGGGCGGCGACGAAGGACTACTGGGCCGGCGTCCGCGCCGCCTGGGACGAGGTCGCGACCCGCAACGGCGGAATCTATCTCGAGGAAGAAGCCAACCGCGGGGCCGTCACCGGCAAACCGCTGATGGACTGGGCCGACGAGATTCAGGCCGGAACCCTGACGACCGAGGCCGGCATTGCACAGGCTCGCGAGCTGATCGCCCGCGCCACCGTGGAGCCCGCTGCGTAGTCGCACGCACGCAACGGGTCGTGGGGAGAGGGGGATGCCGGGATGGCGTCCCCCTTTTCTTTTGGACCTCAGGCCGCCGCGACGGCTTCGATCTCGACCAGCCAGGCCTCGTCGAAGATGCCGGTGACGATCACCGTCAGGGCCGTCTGACGGCCGCCGAGACGGCGAATCCGCACCTCGCGGTTCTCAAGGGCGTACTTCCGATCAGACAGGAAGGTCGTGACCTTCACGAGATTGTCCAGCGTCATGCCTGCGGCGCGCAGCTGGGTCTCCAGATTATCCCAGACCTGCTCGCATTGGCCGACGAAGTCAGGCGCGAGCGAGCCATCCGGCGCGACCGGGATCTGGCCGGACAGATAGAGCCAGCGGGTCGCCCCGCTGACCTCACAGGCCTGTGCGTACTCGCCCTCCGCCGGCGGCGAGCCGTCGCCGGTCAGAGGGCGGATGCTCAGGGTCACTGGCGCGCGGCCGCCGAGCGGGCGCGGACCTGACCGAACTCCGAGCTCGGCTTCCAGCCCGGCCAGTCGGTGCTGTTGGCGAGGTCGAGGCCCAGACGATACAGCAGGGTCAGGTTTTCCACCGCCGAGGTGAAGTTCAGGTCCGCCGACCATTCGTCCGACGGCTTGTGATAGTCGGCCGCGAACTTGGCGCGCCACGCCGCCTCGCCGGCTTCGCGACCGCCCTCGACCCAGTCCCAGCCATGCCAGGGCATCAGGGCCGGCACGCCGGCGCGGGCGAACGGGAAGTGGTCCGAGCGGTAGTAGAAGCCCTGCTCGGGCATGCCGTCGTCAGAGATGTAGCGGCCCAGCGGCTCTGCCAGCGCGCCCAGCCGGTCTTCCAGATCGTTCTGCCCCTTGCCGAAGATGGCGATGTCGCGGGTCGACGGCGACAGGGGCAGCATGTCGATGTTGATGTCGGCGACGGTCGTCTCCAGCGGATAGACCGGATCAGCCGCATAGGCGTAGGCGCCCAGCAGGCCCATTTCCTCGGCCGCCATGTGGGCGAAGACGATCGTGCGTTGCGGACGCGGGGCGTGGCTCAGCTGGCGGGCCATCTCCAGCACGCCAATGGTGCCCGAAGCATTGTCCCAGGCGCCGTTCCAGATCTGGTCGCCCTCGACGCCCGGATGCTGGGCCTCGCCGCCGACGTGATCCCAGTGGGCCGAATAGATGATCGTCTCGTTCGGACGGGCCGAACCCTCGATCTTCGCCAGCAGGTTATGGGTGGTCAGGGTGTCGATGGTCTCCGACGCGTCGACCGACAGCTTTACGCCGGTCAGCTCGACCGCCTTGAACTGGCCGCTGGCGGTATTGGCCAGGGTGTCCATCGACAGGCCTGCGGCCATCGCCCAGGCGTGGGCGGTGTCGTGGTTGATGATGCCGGAAAACTCCAGGTCAGCCGCGCCGGGAGTCAAGGTGCGCGTGCGGCTGCTCGCGCGAACAGCGCCCTGCCAGGCCGGCGACGACGCCGGTTGGGTCACCAGGGTGATGATTCCGACCGCGCCGCGGCGGAAGGCTTCATCTGCCTTGTAGGCGCCTGACTGATAGTTGGTGGCGTAGGCGCCGTTGAAGAGCTCGCCGTCCGGCTCGCCCGTGATGACGATCACGACCTTGCCGCGGACATCGAGGTCGCCGTAGTCGTCCCAGTTCCGCTCCGGCGCGGTGATGCCGTATCCGGCGAAGACCACGCCCGCATCACGGATCGAGGCGCGGCCATCGTTCGTCACCGCGCGCAGAATGATGTCCGTTCCCGCCGTCAGCGGGTGCGCAGCGCCGTCCGGGCCGGTCCAGCTGGCCGTCGCCCCCGCAACCGGGCTGTAGCGCCGCAGCTCGACGCGCTGGAGCCACTGGCCGTTCGGACCACCGGGCTGCAGCCCCATGGCCTCGTACTGCGCCTGCAGCCACTCCAGCGTCAGGCGCTCGCCTTCCGTGCCGGGATAGCGTCCTTGGAACTCGTCAGTGCTGATGGCGCGGATGCCATCGCTCAGCGCCTGGGCTGTGAAGTCCTGGGCGGAGGCGACGCCCGCGGCGAGAAGCACGGCGGCCATGGCGACACCGCCGGTCAGTTTGCGGAACATGAAAATGGGCTCCATCCCGGATCAGATGGAGCCCATTCTAGGACGGTCCGCGCGGACGCGACCCATTACCTTTTCGTCATGAACTAACGACGTTGTGCGGCGCTGGTCGCACGGGCCGCGCCGAACTCCGAACCCGGCTTCCACTGGGGCCAGTCGCGGCTGTTCGCCAGGGCGCTGCCGGCTCCGTAGAGCACCTGCAGATCCTCGATCTGGCCGGACAGATCCCAGTCGGGCGACCACTCGTCGGCCGCCTGGTGGTAGCGGCTGCGACCGTATTCGGAACGGTTCGCCTCGCGCGCGGCGATCGGCTCGTCCCGGAAGTCGCCGGTGCTGCCGCCATAGGTCATCGGCACGCCGCGCTTGGCCAGCGGGAAGTGGTCCGACCGGAAGTAGCCACCCGACGCCGGATTGGCGTCCGGCTGGATCGTCCGACCCTGGCCCTCGACCAGAGCGCCGATCCGCTCATCCAGATCGGACTGACCATAGCCCGTGATGCCGTAGCGGGTGACGCGGCCGTAGACGTTCATCGAGTCGATGTTGAACCCGCCGACCGTCGTCTCGAGCGGATAGATCGGATTGGCGGCGTAGTATTCCGAACCCAACAGGCCGCTTTCCTCGGCGGTGAAGCTGATCATCACGATCGAACGCTCCGGGCGGGGCGCTGCGCCAAAGGCGCGGGCCAGCTCGATCAGGCCGGCGGTGCCGGTGGCGTTGTCGACGGCGCCGTTGAAGATGCGATCGCCCTCGGCGTCCGGCTCACCCATGCCGATATGGTCCCAGTGGCCGGTGTAGAGAATGGTCTCGTCCGGATGGGTCGTGCCCGGCAGGCGAGCGATGACGTTGTGGGTCGTGACCTGGTTTGTGGCGACGTCGAACATGCCGTTGAAGGTCACGCCGGTCAGCTCCACCGGGCGGAAGTCGCGGCTGCGGGCCGCCACCTTCAGCGCATCGAAGTCCTGCCCCGCACGGCGGAACAGGTCGACGGCGAGATCACGCTGGATCCACGACTCCATCGCCACCCGCT
The DNA here is from genome assembly GCA_016742215.1 of Brevundimonas sp. Taxonomy (GTDB): domain Bacteria; phylum Pseudomonadota; class Alphaproteobacteria; order Caulobacterales; family Caulobacteraceae; genus Brevundimonas. Next base: position 324,267 of record JACVCC010000001.1, on the reverse strand, counting down.
CGGCAGCGGCGTTCTGGCGGACGATATCGAACTGCGGTCCCGACCAGCTGTTGTTGACCGTCGCCCAGCCGTAGGAGGCCGGCGCAGTCTCGTGGACGATGATCACGCCAGCGGCGCCCTTTCGGGCCGCCTCCTCGTACTTGTAGGTCCAGCGGCCGTAGTAGGTCATGGCGCGGCCGCCGAAGGTGTTCAGCTCGGGCTGCTCGAAGTCGGCGTCGTTGACGAGAACGACGATGATCTTGCCGCGGACGTCGACGTCCTTGAAGTCGTTCCACTGGCGCTCAGGCGCATCGATGCCATAGCCGACGAAGACCAGCGGCTTGTTCATCAGGTGGACGTGCCGGCCCGGCAGGCGGGTGGAGATCACCATCTGCTGGCCTTGGGTGACCGGAATGGTTTCACCGCCGGCGGAAAAGCCGGCCCGGATGTTCGAGGCCGTAAAGCGGTTGAGGGTCACCGCCTGGGTCCAGCCGCCGTTCTCGCCGCCGGGCTGGAAGCCGGCCGCGGCGTACTGCTCGCTCAGATAGCGGACGACCTTGTCCTCCGCCGGCGTGGCGATGCCGCGTCCCTCGAAGCTGTCGTCCGACAGGACCCGGACGTGCTCCGACAGTCGGGCCGCGTCGAACGACGGAGCGGAGCCGCCCCCGGCGCCCATCGTGGCGCAGGCGGTCAGCAGGGCGCCGGCGGCGAGCACGGCGGCGGAAGCGATCAGACGCATGAACGGAAACACCCTCAGCCTTTGAACAGGGGGCGGACGTTAGGGCGCCGCTCCCGGCCTGTCGATGCGACCCGGGCGACGAAAAACCCGCCGGAGCGAGGCTCCGGCGGTTTGATCGTGCCAGCCTGTCAGGCGGCCCTAGTGGGCGACGCCCTTCCAGATGCGGCGGTACGACATGTAGGTCACGCCGGCGAACAGGAAGAGGAAGATCAGCACACCCACGCCGGTCTGCTTGCGCTGGACCTGCTTGGGATCCGAGGCCCAGGCGATGTAGGCGGCGACGTCCTTGGCCATCTGGTCGACCGAGGCCGTGGTGCCGTCGTCATAGGTCACCTGACCTGCGCGCAGCGGGTTCGGCATGGCGATGAAGCCGCCCGGAGGCACGTGGCCCGCATCGCCGGTCCAGAACGGCGACAGGTCGCCGGCCATGTACTCGTTGTAGTTCTGGCCCGGGCGCATCTGCAGGCCGGCCGGCGCAGGCTTGTAGCCCACCAGCAGCGAGTAGATGTAGTTGGCGCCGCCGTGACGGGCCTTGGCCATGACCGAAAGATCGGGCGGAGCCGCGCCGCCGTTGGCCGCGGCCGCGGCCGTGGCGTTCGGGTACGGGTTGGGGAAGCGGTCGGCAGGCGTGCCGTCGCGCATCACCGGCTCGCCGGTCTCGGTGTCGATGTCGGCGATCTGGAACTCTTTCGACAGCGCGCGGACGAAGCGGTTTTCCGCCGGGCTTGCCTGGTGCGAATCATAGAACGGACCGCCCGGCTCGGCCAGGGTGCGGAAGTGCATCAGGTCCATGCTGTGGCACGAGGCGCAGACCTCGCGATAGACCTTGTAGCCGCGTTGCAGCTGGCCCTGGTGGAAGGCGCCGAACGGACCGTCGAAGCTGAAGCCGCCGTCGCGCAGGGCGTGGCCTTCACCACCGGCCGCCATGGCGGGGGTGGACAGGGCCAGGCCGGCCGCAGCGGCGATCAGGACCAGGGTCTTCTTCATGGAGATCATCGAAGTCTTGAGGGTCATGGTCGCCATCAGCCCTTGTGCTCTTCGCCGCCCAGGACGGGCTCGGAGATCGTGGCCGGGATCGGCAGCGGCTTCTCCTTGAGACCCACCAGCGGCATGATCACGAGGAAGAAGGCGAAGTAGTACAGCGTCGCGAAGCGGGTCAGCCACAGGTAGCTGTTCAGGTCGCCGTCGATCAGGGTGAAGGTCTTGAAGCTGCCGATGACCGGAGCGTCCGGCAGCTGGGCGCCGCACCAGCCGAGCAGCAGGCCGACGAAGACGAACACGATGAAGAAGGTGCGCATCGTCGGGCGGTAGCGCATCGAACGGACCTTCGAGGTGTCCAGCCACGGCAGGACGAACAGCACGCCGATCGCCGCGAACATGGCCACCACGCCGCCGAACTTGTCCGGCACGGCGCGAAGGATCGCGTAGAAGGGCAGCATGTACCACTCGGGCACGATGTGCGCCGGCGTCTGCAGCGGGTTGGCCGGGATGTAGTTGTCGGCGTGACCCAGGGCGTTCGGCATGAAGAAGACGAACAGGGCGAACAGCATCAGGAAGAGGATGATCGCGAAGCCGTCCTTGACCGTGAAGTACGGGTGGAACGGAACGGTGTCCTTCTTCTCGCGGTCCTTCGGGATCAGGATGCCGACCGGGTTGTTCTGGCCTGCGTGGTGCAGGGCCCACAGGTGGAGAACCACGCAGCCAGCGATCACGAACGGCAGCAGGTAGTGCAGCGAGAAGAACCGGTTCAGCGTCGCGTTGTCGATCGCCGGGCCGCCGCGCAGCCAGATCAGGATCGGCTCGCCGACGACCGGGATCGCCCCGATCAGGTTGGTGATCACCTCGGCGCCCCAGTAGGACATCTGGCCCCACGGCAGGACGTAGCCGAGGAAGGCGGTGGCGATCATCAGGAAGAAGATCAGGCAGCCGACGATCCAGATCATCTCGCGCGGCGCCTTGTAGGAGCCGTAGTACAGGCCACGCAGCATGTGCAGGTACACAGCGATGAAGAACATCGAGGCGCCGTTGGCGTGGGTGTAGCGGATCAGGTCGCCGCCGTTGACGTCACGCATGATGCGCTCGACCGAGGCGAAGGCCAGTTCGGTGTTCGGCACATAGTGCATGGCCAGCACGATGCCGGTCGCGATCTGCGTGACCAGGCACAGGGCCAGAATGCCGCCGAAGGTCCACCAGTAGTTGAGGTTCTTCGGGGTCGGCAGCGACATGTAGTCGGCGCCGAAGCGGACGATCGGAAGACGGGTGTCGAGCCATTTCTCGACGGCGGTCTTCGGGACGTAGGTGGATTCGTGAGCGCTCATCGTTCTCTCGTACGTCCTCAGCCGATCTTGATGCGGGTGTCGGACACGAACTCGTAGGTCGGCACCGGCAGGTTGAGCGGAGCCGGACCCTTACGGATGCGGCCCGAGGCGTCGTAGTGCGAACCGTGGCACGGGCAGAACCAGCCGCCGAAGTCGCCGGTGCCGAAGGTCGGCACGCAGCCCAGGTGGGTGCAGTTGCCCAGCACGACCAGATACTGGTGGTGGCCGTCCTTGGTGCGGGCGGTGTCGCTTTCCGGCGGGCTGCCGACGTTCGGCTCGCCGGCCAGGGTCTGCAGTTCGGCCGGGGTGCGGTAGCGCACGAAGACCGGCTTGCCCTGCCATTTGATCACGACCTGCTGTCCTTCCTGGACCTTGGTCATGTCGAATTCGATCGAGGCCAGGGCCAGCGTGTCGGCCGCCGGATTCATCTGGTTGATCAGCGGCCAGGCGGCCATCGCGCCGGCGCCCACAGCGGCCGCGCCGGCCGCAATGTGAATGAAGTCCCGGCGGGTGGCGTCGCCGCCTTCACCTTCAACGACCGATTCGGCCACGTGTCACTCCGTCGTACGCCGGATTCCACGCCCGGGAAGGAGCATGGCGATACGGCATGGATGCTGTGCGAAAACCCGAACCTCCCGTCCGGCCCGATCTCGCCACGGTTTCCCGCAACCCGCTGACGTTTCTTGCGAAACGTTCGCAAATCAGACCGCGACAAGCCCCCGGGCCGCGCGTATGAGGGCCTTAGAATGCGTCTCGCCCTTTTTCAACCAGCCATTCCGCAGAACGTCGGGGCCTGCATCCGACTGAGCGCCTGTTTCGGCGTCGAACTGCACGTGATCGAACCCACCGGCTTCCGTTTCGACGACCGGGCGATGAAGCGCGCGGCGTTGGATTACGGGCCTCTGGGCCATATGACCCGCCACGCCGACTGGGAGGCGTTCCAGCGGGATCGCGGCCCCGGCCGGCTGGTGCTGTTCACAACAAAAGGCGCCACGCCGTTGCAGGAATTCGACTTCCGGCCGGACGACGTCCTGCTGTTCGGCTCCGAACCGACCGGCGCGCCGGACCATGTCCACGAGGCCGCTGATGCCCGGGTGGTGATTCCGCTCGAGCCAGGCGCCCGGTCGCTGAACCTGTCGGTCAGCGCCGGGATCGCGGTCTGGGAGGCGCTGAAAGCGGGCCGCTAGACCTACTCAGGCGCGCCATCCCCGGGCAGGGTCGCCAGTGAGGGACGCTCGGCGCGCTTGCTGGCCGCGACCGCCTCAACCGATCGCATCACGCGAAGGACGTTCTCGCCCGCCAGCTTGCGGATGTCCGCCTCGGTCCAGCCATTGGCCATCAGCGCAGCGAGGATGCGGGGATAGGCGTCGACGCCATCGACGTCGTCCGGCAGGGCGTTGACCCCGTCGAAGTCGCCGCCGAGGCCGACATGGTCGATCCCGGCCACGTCGCGGACGTGCTGGATGTGGGCGACGACGTCGGAAATGCCGGCGCGCGGGGTCGGGTTGGCGGCGCTCCAGGCGGCGAGGCCGTCAGTCACCGCCTGCGGGCTGCCGGGATGCAGCGACTTCAGTCGGGCGTCCTCGGCGGCGCGGGCGGCGCTCCAGGCGCGGACCGTCTCGCTGACGAAGCCGGGGACGAAGGTGACCATCACCACCCCGCCGTCCTCCGGCATCATGCGCAACACGGTATCCGGCACGTTGCGCGGATGGTCCGTCACGCCCCGCGCCGAGGAGTGCGAGAAGATCACCGGCGCATCCGAGACCCGCATGGCGTCCAGCATCGTCTCTTCCGAGACGTGGCTGAGGTCGACCATCATGCCGAGGCGGTTCATCTCCTTGACCACCTGCTCTCCGAACGGTGACAGGCCGCCCCACTTCGGCGCGTCGGTCGCGCTGTCAGCCCAGGTAGTGGTGCGCGAGTGGGTCAGGGTCATGTAGCGGACACCCGCCTCGTGGAACTCGCGCAGCAGACCCAGCGAGTCGTCGATCGAATAGCCGCCCTCGATGCCCATCAGGCTGGCGATCCGGCCGCGGCGATGGATACGGGCGATGTCATCGGCCGTCGTGGCCAGCTCGAATGTCTCCGGATAGGCGGCGACCATCCGGCGGACGATGTCGATCTGCTCCCAGGTCGCGACCGCCGCATCCGGCGGCGACAGGCTGGCGGGCACATAGACGGACCAGAACTGGCCGCCGACACCACCGGCGCGCAGGCGCGGAATATCGGTGTGAAGCCGGGTCGAGGTCTTGAGGTTGGTCTCGAGATCCACCGCGAACGGATCGCGGGCATGGTTCTCGCGCAGGGCCCATGGCAGGTCATTGTGGCCGTCGATCAGGGGCGTGCGCTCGAGAATGCGGCGCGCCCTCGCCTCTCCGTCCGTGCTCTGGGCTGCTGCGGCGCCTGCAGTCAGTGCGACGGCGACGGCGGACAGGACGATAGCTCGGATCATGACGGCTCCCTCGGTTCGGCGCGAACACTGGCACGCACAGACCGGGGGTCAAGGACCGCCTGTCCCCTTGGACCGTTCGTCCGCTTCTCGCGAACCGACGGACGCGGTAGGAGCAGGCCATGACCGCCGAGACCGATCCCCTCGCCCTGAAGAAACAGCAGGCCCGCGCCTGGTTCGAGGAACTGCGCGATCGCATCCACGCCGGCTTCGAGGCGCTGGAGGACGAGGCATCGCCCGACCTGTTCCCCGGCGATGCCGGCCGCTTCGTGCGTACGCCGTGGGATCGCAAGGAAGGCGGCGGCGGCGTCATGGGCATGATGCACGGCCGGCTGTTCGAGAAGGTCGGCGTGCACGTCTCGACCGTCCACGGCAGCTTCCCGGCCGACTATGCGAAGAACGTGCCCGGCGCGGAGGAAGACCCGCGCTTCTTCGCCACCGGGATCAGCCTGATCTGCCACCCGGTCAGTCCGCGCGTGCCGGCGGTGCACATGAACACCCGCTTCATCGCCACGACGAAGAGCTGGTTCGGCGGCGGCGGCGACCTGACGCCTGTTCTCGACGCAGATCGCCGGGACGACCATCCGGACACCCTCGCCTTCCACGCGGCGATGAAAGCGGCTTGCGACGCCTTCGATCCGGCCTGGCATGCGAAATACAAGGCGTGGTGCGACGAGTACTTCTTCCTGCCGCACCGGAACGAACCGCGCGGCACCGGCGGCATCTTCTACGACCATCACGACAGCGGCGACTGGGATCGCGACTTCGCCTTCACCCGCGGCGTCGGCGAGACCTTCCTCGACGTCTACTCCCGGATCGTGCGCGGTCGGATGGGCGAACCCTGGACGGCGGAAGAGCGCGAGGAGCAACTGGTGCGCCGCGGCCGCTACGTCGAGTTCAACCTGCTGTATGATCGCGGGACGATGTTCGGCCTGAAGACCGGCGGCAACGTCGACTCGATCCTCAGCTCGATGCCGCCCGTGGTGAAATGGCCCTGAGGCTTCAGGCCGCCTGATCCAGCCTTCCGGCCGGTTCCAGAGCGGCGCCGATGGCGTCGAACAGGGCCTGCAAGGTGATCGGCTTGGTCAGGTGACCATCCGAGCCCGCCAGGCGGCCGGCCTCGACATGTTCGGCCATGGCGTTGGCGGTCAGCATCAGGACCGGCGTGCGGGCCAGCCCCCTCGCCTCTTCCAGCGCCCGGATCTCGCGTGTGGCGGTCAGGCCGTCCATGACGGGCATCTGCATGTCCATCAGCACCAGGTCGAAGCCGCCGCCGGCAAAGGCGTCCAGCGCCTGCTGGCCGTCCTCGACGGTGACAAGCTCCATAGGTGTGGCGGCCAGCATGATCTCGACAACCTTGCGATTGGCGGGGTGATCGTCGGCCAGCAGGATGCGCAGCGGCGCTTCGCCGACCTCGACCGAGGTCTCCGCTTCCGGCTGGATCGCCACCGGGGATTCAGCTCTCGGGAGCGGAATATCGAACCAGAAGCTGGAGCCCTCGCCCGGCACGCTCTCGCATTCAAGCGTGCCCCCCATCAGCTCGACCAGCGCACTGGAAATCGCCAACCCCAGTCCTGTGCCGCCGTAGCGTCGGGTGATTGACCCGTCGGCCTGCTGGAAGCGGTGGAAGATGCGCGACTTCTGATCTCCGTCGAAGCCGACGCCTGTGTCCGTGACACGGAAGGCGACGCGGTCTTCGCCCGCGGCGCCGACGCTGATCGCGACGGTGCCCTCGGCCGTGAACTTCAGGGCGTTGCTGACGAGATTCGTCAGGACCTGCCGCAGGCGCACCGCATCGCCCTCGACGAACTTCGGCAGACTGGCGTCGAAATCGAAGGTCAGGGCGACGCCCTTGTCCTCGGCCTTGGCGCGCCAGAGCAGGGCGACGTCACCGACCCCATGCTTCAGATCAAAGACCGTCGGCTCGATCGTCACCTGACCGGACTCGATCTTCGCACTGTCCAGAATGTCGGACAGAAGGCGTTCCAGCGTCTCGCCGGACGAGCAGATCAGCTCGACCATCTCCCGCTCTTGCGGGTCGAGATCGCGGCGGGCGAGCGCGTCGGCCATGGAGACCACGCCGTTCAGCGGCGTGCGGATCTCATGACTCATATTGGCGAGAAACTCGCTCTTGGCGCGGTTGGCGTCCTCGGCGCGGCGACGGGCGATACGGAGCTGGCCGGCCTGGCGCCACTGCCAGATCATCACGCCGATCGCGGACGACAGGAAGACGATGGCGATCGCCAGCACCAGTTGCTGAAGGTGTGTATTGGAGCGGGCGGTTTCCAGCTGCTCGCGGCGCTCGGCCAGTTGCTGCTGCATGTTCCCGGTCACCTGGTGGATGCCCGAGCTGAAGCTCAGGGCCGCCGCGGTTTCGCTGCTCTGCATATAGGACCGCAGGAGACGATAGCCCTCGGCGGTGCGGCCTTCAGCGAACAGAACTTCCGCCTCGACATGGGCGACATCCGATCCGACCCCGGTGTCCGTCGCGATGGCGCGAAGCTTGTTCAGGTCCCGACGCGCACCGACCGCATCGCCGGTCTGGGCGCGCGCGATCGCGCGCAGCGGCAGGGCGTCGAGCGACAGGAAGGCGGCCTCGCCAAGGTCTTCACCATAGGGAGCCAGACAGGCCAGGACGTCGCGGGGCGCGCTGCGGGCGCTCGCGACCATGGCGCACAGGCTGGCGTCGTAGATGCGCAGCGTCGGCAGGTCCGCGCGGATGGCGAGACGGTGGTGGGCAGCGGCGAAACGCGCCGCGCGATCCAGGTCGCCGACCTCCGCCGCCATCTTCGTCATGTTGTACAGGCTGTCGAAATCCGGACGGGGGTAGGCCGGGTTGGAGTACTCGACCTCGAATTTTCGGAACGCAGCGGCGGCGCCCTCAACGTCGTTCAGGTCCTTCAGACCCATGCCGACGACCTCCCAGATGCCGGCCTGGGCAGTGTTGGCGAATGGATCGTCGACCGGGATGTCAGCCTCGGCCACGGCGAGGCGCTCCAGCCCCTCGCCCACGCTTCCGGCATCCATCAGGGTCAGGGCCGTCAGGCGCGTCGCATGGGCGCGCACGAACCAGTCGCGGCCGCTCCGGGCCATGCGGTCCATTTCGCCGGCGACGCCGGCCTCGCCCCGGTCGTACCGAATGGTCAGCGCATTCAGATGCGCGATATCGATATACCGGGTGTCACCCTGACGGCGGGCGGCCGTCTCCAGACGCCGGTTCCAGACCTCCGCCTGCTCGAACTCGCCCTGGTTCAGGATGGTCCAGGTGACGTGATACAGCCGGTTCAGGCCTTCGCGGTCCTGACGGGTCATCGCATCCCGACCGAAGGCGTCGAGGGCCGCAAAGCTGGTGTGCCCGGCACGGCGCTCGACGAAACGCGCCAGGCTGTCGGCCTCGCCGTCGCGGGCGTTGATCAGGGGTTGGGCGACGACGAACGACGACGAGGCAAGCAATGCAACGACGGCGGTAAGCGCCAGAACAAAACGGCTGAGTGTCATGCAGAACCCGACGTGAGGATTCGATCCCTACACGCCAGAAGTTGCACAAGGCTTAGCGACGCTCGTCGAACGCAGCGACCTGAACTCTAGGAGGAAATGAAATTTCTGATCCATTGCGAAACAAGCGCCCGATCGTTCGTTTGCTTCAGACTGGCCAGCGCCTGATCGACCAGTTCTCCGTCAATCCTTCCGCGTCGCCCGGCCGTCAGATCAGCGGCATACTCCGGCGTGAACTCCGGATGGCACTGGAAGCTGATGGCGTCGTCGTCCCATGCCAGCGCACCATTGGGAGCGAAGGCGCTGCCGGCGAGGATCCGGCTGCCCGGAGGAGGCACGACGACCTGGTCCTGATGCGAGACAGGGATCGAGATTGTTCGGGCGGTCGGCGTCATCCACGACTCGGTCGATTGCATTTCGTACGCGTGAAGCCCGACGCCCCAGCCCTTGTCTGACTTCTCGACCAGACCGCCGAGCGCCTGGGCCATCGCCTGATGGCCGAAGCAGATGCCCACCAGTTTCAATCGTCCCTTCGCCGCCCGGATCCAGTCCAGCAGGTCACTGATCCACGGATCACCTTCATAGACGCCCGCGGCGGACCCGGTAATGATCGCGGCGTCGAACGCATCGGGATCAGGCCACTCGCCCGACTGGAAATCGAATGTCGTCGCCTCAACCCCGTCGCCGAGGATCGCCCGGAACATGGCGGGATAGTCGCCATGGTGGGATTCCAGCGCAGGCGGCGGCGCGCCGGTCTTCAGAATGGCAACGTGGGTCATCTTGTCTCCTTCGTTACCGATATGGCGCTCGGCGCAAGACAACGGAAGACCGTTGGGCTAGACGCCGGGCCATGTCCGACGACGCCGATCCCGTGGTTCTGATCAACGTCTATCGCTGCGAGCCGGAGCGACAGGCGACGCTGATGGATCATCTGACCGCCATGGTGCGGGCCCAGCGCGAGCTGGACGGCTTCATTTCCGCCAACGTCCATCGGGGACTGAATGGTCGGGTCGCCGCCGTTCACGCCGTCTGGCGCTCGAAGGAGGAATGGAAGGCCATGGCGCGCCATCCCTCGGTCGCCGGCGCGATGGAGCCGATCCTGGCCATCGCGACCTTCGAGCCTCACCTGTACGAACCCGGCGAAGTGATCGATTAAGCGGTCCAGACCTCGGCCTTCGCGCCGGAGTCGCCCAGGGTCTCCGCCACCCAGCCGCATATCTCGCGCGCGGCCGTCTCCGCCCCGGCAGGCGGCTGCAGCACCACCATCGCGCAACCGTTCATCTTCATCGGATTGGTCAGCGGTCGCAGTCGCGCTTCGGCGACCAGCACATTCTGCGCGCCTGACTGCTGCAGGCGGCGCAGGAAGCCGTCAAACGTCTCCAAGTCCTTGAGCGGAGTCCAGATCGCGACCATGGCGCGCGGGTCGGCTTTCACGATCGCCGCGGCGGTATCGGCGGCGCGCAGATAGTCGTCCGGCTTCTCGAACGGCGGGTCGATCAGCACAAAGGCGGCCGATGAGCGGGCCGCTTCCGCTTTCGCCTGATCATAACCGTCGCCGCCGCGTCCCGTGGATTGGGCGAAGGGCTCAAGGGCGCCCGTGAGCAGCTCCAGCACCGGCGGGTTCAGCTCGAAACCGATGTAGCGGTCGTCCTTTCGCAGCCGTCCGGAGACCAGCAGCGGCGAGCCGGGATACAGGGTCACTCCGCCGTGAGGGTTCAGGCTCGCGACCTCCACCGCCAGCGCCTCGATCAATGGCGGACGGGTCTCGGCTGCCATCAGGCGCGCGATGCCGGCCTCGGCCTCCTTCGACCGCGCCGCATCGCCGGTCAGGTCATAGACCCCGGCTCCGGCGTGGGTGTCGATCACGGTCACCGGACCTGCGGCCTGACGCCGTTCCAGAAGCCAGAGCACGAAAGCGTGCTTGACCAGATCGGCGAAATTGCCGGCGTGGAAGCTGTGGCGGTAGTTCATGCGCCTGCCTCCCCCTCCACGCGCCCGCGGTCAAGAGGAACCGGCGACCAACGACGGGTGTTGGCCCTGCGCGCTGTGCAGGACGACCATGACTTCCACCGACATCGTGCCCGAGGGACTGACCTACTGCAGCGATGAGTCGCCCGGCCTGACCCGCACGGCGTCGGGCAAGGGGTTCAGCTATCACGACCGCAAGGGCGACCTGATCAGGGACGAGAAGGTGCTGGCCCGCATCCGCATGCTGGCCATTCCGCCCGCCTGGACCGACGTCTGGATCTGCCCCCGCGCCACCGGCCACATCCAGGCGACCGGACGGGATGCGAAAGGCCGCAAGCAGTACCGCTATCACGCTGACTGGAGCCGCCACGCGTCCGAGACCAAGTTCGAGCGCCTGCCTGCCTTTGCGAAGGGACTCCCGAAGCTGCGCAAGCGGATTGATGCGGATCTGAACAAGCGCGGCGTGAGCCGTGACAAGGTGCTGGCCACGGCCGTCCGGCTGCTGGAGATCACCCTGATCCGTGTCGGCAATGCGCAGTACGCCCGGCAGAACCGCTCCTATGGCCTGACCACCCTGAACAAGCGGCATCTGGACGTTGACGGGACTTCCCTGACCTTCGCCTTCAAGGGCAAGAGCGGGGTCGAGCATGAGGTGCGCATCCGCGACCGTCGCCTCGCCACGGTGATCCGCTCGCTGCGCGAACTGCCGGGCCAGCAGCTGTTCAAATATCGCGACGCCGACGGCGACCTGTGCGCCATCGGCTCGGATGACGTGAACGCCTACATCCGCGAGGCCATGGGCGAGGATTTCTCGGCCAAGGATTTCCGCACCTGGGCCGGTACGGTCTCGGCGGCGCGCGCGCTGCGGGAAGTCGAACCACCGACGTCGTCGACGGATGCGAAGCGCAAGATCACCGTCTGCGTGAAGGCGGTCGCGGGACTTCTGGGCAATACACCGACCGTCTGCCGGTCGTCCTATGTCCATCCGAAGGTGTTCGAGCTTTATGAGAGCGGCGCCCTGGCCACCGACTTTCCGGGGCCGGACGCCGACCGGTTCGAGCCGACCCTGATCAAGGCGCTGGCCTGATCCTCAGGCGGTCATCCAGTAGCCTCTGGCGCGAGCGCTGACCGGAGCGCGCCGGTCCTTGACCCGCTGGAGGATCAGGTCGCGGAACTGATCCGCGTCCGCCTCGCCACGCAGCAGGCGCAGGGATTTGATGATCCGGGTGATCCTCAGGTGGTTGTGATCCGCCGGCCCCATCCAGTGATTGGTCCGGTTGTAGAAGGCCATCATGCGGTCGGCCGCCGCCGACAGCGCGACCATGGCCATGCTCGACCTTTGGATCGCCTCGACGTCCGCCGCGGTCAGCACCGGGGCATCCGGCACAGCCTGCGACGGCTCCGTCAGCGGGAACAGCCACTGGATGTAGTCGTGGGTGCGCTCCAGCGTGTCATCGCTGAAGCCCAACACGTCGAACAGCGTCCGCCCCCGTGCGTCCGCTCCCACACCTTGCAGAAAGGCGAGGACCGCTTCCCCTGACGCCACCATCAGTGTGTTCCTGTCAGGCCGCCTTGTCCCAGTTGAGCACGACCTTGCCCGACTGGCCCGACCGCATGGCCTCGAAGCCCTCGCGGTACTGTTCGTAGCCCATCTGGTGGGTGATCAGCGGCTGCAGGTCCAGACCGGCCTTCAGCAGGCCCAGCATCTTGCGCCAGGTGGTGAACATCTCGCGGCCGTAGACGCCCTTGATGGTCAGCGCCTTGAGGATGATCTGGCCCCAGTCGGTTTCCATCGGCTTGGACGGGATGCCCAGCAAGGCCATGCCGCCGCCCATGATCAGGGTGTCGACGCACTGTTTGAACGCGATGGGCGAGCCGGACATCTCCAGCGCCACGTCGAAGCCGACCTTGAGGCCCAGCTCGTGCATGACGTCGCGCAGGTCTTCCTTGGTGGTGTTCACCGTGCGCACGCCCGGGGCGACCTTCTGGGCCAACTCGAGGCGGAAGTCGTTGATGTCGGTCAGGACCACCGTCCGCGCGCCGGCGTGGCGCGCGACCGCGGCGGCCATCATGCCGATCGGTCCGGCGCCGGTGACGATGACATCCTCGCCCAGCAGGTCGAACTGCTGTGCGGTGTGCACGGCGTTGCCGAACGGATCGAGGATCGAACCGATCTCATAGGGCACGTCGTCCGGCAGCTCGATGACGTTGAAGGCCGGCGCCACAACGTACTCGGCGAAGGCGCCCTGGCGGTTCACGCCGATGCCGCGGGTGTCCGGATCCAGATGGAAGTGGCCGGCGCGGGCGGCTTCCGAGTTCAGGTCGATGACATGCCCCTCGGCCGACACGCGCTGGCCCAGCTTCAGCCGACGGTCGACGTCCTTGCCGATGGCGACGATCTCGCCCGAGAATTCGTGGCCGGTGATCATCGGCACCGGGACGTTCTTCTGGGACCACTCGTCCCAGTTCCAGATGTGGATATCGGTGCCGCAGACAGCGGTGCGCTTGACCTTGATCAGCACGTCCTCGTCGCCCGGCGTCGGGATCGGGGCGTCGATCAACTCAAGGCCGACCTCGGGTTTTGTCTTGGCGAGGGCCTTCATGGTGTCGGTCATCAGATCACTCCCAGTTCCTTGCCGGCCGTCGTGAATGCCGCGACCGTTTGATCAATCTGTTCAAAGGTGTGCGCGGCCGACATCTGCGTGCGGATGCGGGCCTGGCCGCGCGGAACCACCGGGAAGCTGAAGCCGATGACGTAGACGCCCAGCTCCAGCATGCGGGCCGCCATCTCCTGCGCCAGCTTGGCGTCGCCCAGCATCACCGGGATGATCGGGTGCTCGCCCGGCAGCAGGTTGAAGCCGGTCTCGGTCATCGCCGCGCGATAGCGGGCGGCGTTGGAGAACAGCTGGGTGCGCAGGGCGTCGCCCTCGCTGCCGGCGGCGATGCGGATGGCCTCCAGCGACGAGCCGCAGACGGCCGGCGAGAGGGCGTTCGAGAACAGGTAGGGGCGAGCGCGCTGCTTCAGCAGGGCGACGACGTTCGCCTTGGCGCAGATGAAGCCGCCCATGGCCCCGCCCAGCGCCTTGCCGAAGGTGCCGGTGACGAAGTCGACCTCGACGCCGTGGTGTGCATAGGAGCCGCGGCCCTGAGGGCCAAGGAAGCCCGTGGCGTGGCAGTCGTCGACCATGATCAGGGCGTTGTATTTGTCGGCCAGCGCCCGGATGTCCTTCAGCTTCGCGATATAGCCGTCCATCGAGAAGGCGCCGTCGGTCGCGATGACGATCTCGCGGGCGCCATCGGCGCGGGCCTGCTTCAGCTGGGCTTCCAGATCGTCCATGTCCGACGTGGCGAAGCGGTAGCGCTTCGCCTTGCACAGCCGCACGCCGTCGATGATCGAGGCGTGGTTCAGGCTATCCGACACGATGGCGTCGGCGTCGGTGAACAGGGGCTCGAAGATGCCGCCGTTGGCGTCGAAGGCCGCGGCGAACAGGATCGTGTCCTCGAAGCCGAGGTAGTCGGCGATCGCCCGCTCCAGCTCCTTGTGGATCTCAAGCGTGCCGCAGATGAAGCGGACCGAGGCGGTGCCGGCGCCCCACTGTTCCTGCGCCCTGATTCCCGCCTGGGTGACCCGTTCGTCGCCGGCGAGACCGAGGTAGTTGTTGGCGCAGAAGTTCAGCACATCGCGCCCGCCCACCTTGATGACGGGCCCCTGGCGCGAGGCGATGACCCGCTCGGGCTTGGTCAGGCCCTGCGCGTCGATATCGGCGAGTTCCGCGGAGACGCGGTCATGGAAGGTCGCTGTCATGCGCGCTCGCTACGCCGAATCCGTGACGGATTGAACCCCCTTAAGCAGTCGGCTCGGGCGCGGGGTGCGGCGCGCCGGTCAGCGAGCGGATCGGGCTGACGCGGATACGGCCGCCACAGGGCGTGATCGGCGTGTCCAGCGACACCGCCGCCGTATCGCCCGGCGCGGTCACCCGAATGCGGGTCGCGGCCGGACAGTTGCGCTCGCCCGCGCCCTCGTTCGGCACCACCGACCAGGCCAGTTCGAACGCCGCCTTGGCCTGGGGAGCGAGGGTGACTGGCGCGGGCGCCTGCCCCTGTGTGAAGTAGCTGCCCGGGCTCTGCTCGCTGCGGATGGCGGTCAGGTTGCGGCCCTGACGGTCCTGCAGCACCACGCCCGGATAGCCGGTCAGGGTGCAGGCGGCGCTGCCGATATTCTGAACGCCGATGTTGATGACACGATTGCCCGCGCCGGCGTCTCCGCCTTCGCTGGAGAGCTTCAGCTGGGGTCCGCGGCAGGGCTGGGCAGTCGCCGTCGGCAGGACCCCGCCGGGCGCAGGTTGCGGCGTCGGCTGCGGCCGCGGCGCGATCGGCCCGGATGAAGGCCGGCTGCAGCGCTCCAGTACCGCCGAACCGACCTCCTCGTTCGGGCCGAGGCGGCTGAGGGTCGCGCTCTCGGTCCCGTCACGCGTGGCCGTCCACCATTCAATGCCCGAGCCGGTGTACCGGGCGCCCGAGGCCGCCTGCACCGTGCGCAGAGTGTAGGTCTGGCCCTGATAGGTCAGCTGGGCCGTCGAGGTATCCGGATAGGCGACCGTAACCGACTGGCCGCTCTCGCAGGCATAGCTGACCGGAGGCGCGGCCGGTGTCGTCGCCGTCGGCGAGGGCGTGACCGGCGCGGGCGGCTCGGCCGCCTCCTGCGAGCAGGCAGCCACGGTCAGGGCCAGGGCGGAGACGGCGGCAATGGTAGGAGTCAGACGGCGCATGGACGGTTCCCGGTTTCGGACAACGGCGTTAACGCGAGGAAACAGCAAAGGCTCCGCTTGCCTTCCGATCAGGCGGTCAGGACCCGCGGCAGCTTGAAGGTGACGGTCTCGCGTGCGCCGTTGTCCTCGATGACCTCGGCGGCGAAGCGTTCGCCCACCGCCTCGATCAGCTCGACGATCAGCTTCTCGGGTGCGGAAGCCCCGGCTGTGATGCCAAGGGTGGAGACCCCGTCCAGCCAGCGCCAGTCGACATGACTGGCGTCATCGACCAGCCGGGCGTCACGAGCGCCAGCCTTCATGGCCACCTCGACCAGACGGACCGAGTTGGACGAGTTCTTGGAGCCCACGACCAGCACCAGCTCGCAACCCTCGCCCAGCCGCTTCACGGCCTCCTGACGATTGGTGGTGGCGTAGCAGATGTCTTCCTTGTGAGGGTCCGGCAACTCCGGGAACCGGCGCTTGAGCGCGGCGAGAATCTCGGCGGTGTCGTCCACCGACAGCGTCGTCTGGGTGGCATAGGCAAGAGGCTGATCGCCGGGGCGCTCGAAGGCCTCGGCGTCCTCGACCGTCTCGATCAGGCTGATGGCGCCCGCCGGAAGCTGCCCCATGGTGCCGACGACCTCTGGGTGGCCGGCGTGGCCGATCAGGATGATGTGGCGCCCCGCCGCGAAATGCCGCTCGGCCTCGACGTGGACCTTGGACACCAGCGGACAGGTGGCGTCGAGATAGAGCATCTCGCGCTTCCTCGCCGTCTCCGGCACCGACTTGGGCACGCCGTGGGCGGAGAAGACCACCGGCC
Source organism: Brevundimonas sp. (assembly GCA_016742215.1). GTDB lineage: Bacteria > Pseudomonadota > Alphaproteobacteria > Caulobacterales > Caulobacteraceae > Brevundimonas. Next base: position 307,751 of record JACVCC010000001.1, on the reverse strand, counting down.
GGTCGTCGGGGCAGTCGTCCAGTTCCTTGACGAAGACCGCGCCCATCGCTTTCAGGCGCTCGACGACATGGCGGTTATGGACGATCTCGTGCCGCACATAGACCGGCGCGCCATACTTCTCGATGGCGCGTTCGACGATCTGGATGGCCCGGTCAACGCCCGCGCAGAAGCCTCTCGGCGTGGCGAGGCGGACGGTGAGGGGACGCTTTTCGGCCGGATGGATCGGCTGGTGCACGGTCATGGCGCGGAACCTAGTCTCTCGCTGCCCGGTTCGCCACCGCCCTTTCCGCTCGCGCGGGTTTGCCGCGCCTCGCTTTAGCCGCTATCAGCGGCAAGCGTGCGGTCGGCGTCGGGCTGTCGCCGCCTCCTCGTTTCTGGAAGAGCATTGATGCGTCGCGTCCTGAAGGTTTCCCTGGCCTCGCTGATGGCCGCCGCCACCCTCTCGGTCGGCATGGCCCCCTCCATTGCCGAGGCCCAGTCCCAGCGACCGGGCGGCAGCGGACAACAGGCCGGCGAGCAACCCCAGCGCAGCACCCGCGCGCCCCGCATTGCGCCGCTGCAGCGGCGCGCCGCCGCGGGCCCCTGCCCCTATGTGAAGATTCTCTACGACGCCGCTCGCTATGTCGAAATGCCGGGCGGTCGCGTGAGCGCCTCCAACATCGGCTACACCGGCGAGATCGAAGGTCTGGTTTCGGACTGCGCCTATCAGGCCGACGAACCGATCGAGGTGCAGACCCGCGTGCTGTTCAGCCTCGGCCGCGGTCCGCAGGCCGAGGGCAATGGTCGCACCTACCGCTACTGGATCGCAGTGACCGAGCGGAACCGCGCTGTTCTGGACAAGGTCTACTTCGACCTTCCGGTCACCTTCGAGCCTGGCTCGAACCGCACCGAGATCACCCAGGACAACACCATCGTCATCCCGCGAGCCTCGATCGAGACAAGCGGTAGCAACTTCGAGATCCTCGTCGGCTTCGACGTCACCCCGGAGATGGCCGAGTTCAACCGCTCGGGCAGCCGCTTCCGCGTGAACGCGGGCACGGCTCCAGCCGCACCGACCACGGAACAGTAATGACCGACCTCAGGACTGAGCTGGGCGAAGCGGTCGCAGCCGCCTTCGCCGCCGAAGGCGTGGACACGGCGCTGGCCCGCGTCACCGCATCCGACCGTCCCGACCTGGCCGACTTCCAGTCCAACGGGGCGCTGGCCGCCGCCAAGGCGTTGAAGGCCAACCCGCGTGAGCTGGCCGCGAAGGTCGCCGCCCATCTGGAAGGCGATGCACGCCTGTCCTCCATCGAGATCGCCGGGCCGGGCTTCATCAACCTGAAGCTCTCCGACGCGGCGCTGGCGAAGCGCGCGGCCGAGGTCGCCGCCGACGCCGATCATTCCGGCGCCGCCCTCGTCGCCGAGCCGCGCAAGGTCGTCATAGACTACGCCGGCCCGAACGTGGCCAAGCCGATGCACGTCGGCCACCTGCGCTCGTCGATCATCGGCGAGAGCCTGAAGCGCCTGTACCGCTTCCGGGGCGACACCGTCTGGGGCGACGCCCACTTCGGCGACTGGGGCTTCCAGATGGGCCTGCTGATTGTCGCCACGAGCGACGAGGGCAAGGTCGACGCCTTTATGGCCGATGGCGAAGGCCCCTTCCCGGCCGAGAGCCCGGTCACGCTGGAGGATCTCGAGCGGCTGTATCCGCAGGCCGCGGCCAAGGCGAAAGAAGACCCGGCCTTCCGCGACCGCGCCCGCAAGGCGACGGCGGAACTGCAGGGCGGCCGCGCCGGCTACCGCGCCCTGTGGAAGCACATGCACGACGTCTCGATGGCGGCCCTGCAGCGCGAGTTCTCGGCTCTGGGCGTCACCTTCGACCTGTGGAACGGCGAGTCCGATGCGGATCCGCTGATCCCCGGCATGGTCGACGAACTGCGCCAGAAGGGCCTGCTGGTCGAGGACGACGGCGCCCAGGTGGTGCACGTCGCCCGTCCCGGCGAGACCCGCAAGAAGAAGCTGGCCGACGGCAGTGTGATCGAGGCGCCTAGCCCTCCGCCCCTGCTGGTCGTCTCCTCGGAAGGCTCGGCCATGTACGGCACGACCGACCTGGCCACGATCAAGCAGCGTCGCCGGGATCAGGACTTCGATCTGGTCCTCTACGTCGTCGACGAACGTCAGGCCGAGCATTTCGAGCAGGTGTTCCGCGGCGCCTGTCTCGCTGGCTATGCCGTCGAGGGCCAACTGAACCACCTCGGCTTCGGCACGATGAACGGGCCGGATGGCAAGCCCTTCAAGACCCGCGCGGGCGGCGTCCTGAAACTGCACGACCTGATCACCCAGGCCACCGACAAGGCGCGCGAGCGTCTGAAGGAAGCGAAGCTGGGCGATGATCTGCCCGAGACCGAGTTCGAGGACATCGCGCACAAGGTCGCCGTCGCGGCGCTGAAGTTCGCCGATCTGTCGAACAGTCGGACCACCAGCTACGTCTTCGACCTCGACCGCTTCATGAGCTTCGAGGGCAAGACCGGGCCGTACCTGCTGTACCAGGCCGTCCGCATCAAATCCCTGCTGCGCAAGGCGGCGGACCAGGGCGCGAAGCCGGGCCCCATCGCCGTCGTCGAGCCGGCGGAACGCGATCTGGCCCTGACGCTGGACGCCTTCTCGCAGGCGACGGTCGAGGCCTACGACAAGCGGATGCCGCACGTCATCGCCGAGCACGCCTACCGGCTGGCCCAGTCGTTCTCGAAATTCTACGCGGCCTGCCCGGTGCTGATCGCGCCGGACGAGGCGACCAGGGGCTCGCGCCTGGCGCTGTCGAAAGCCGCGCTCGACCAGCTCGAGAAGGCGCTGAACCTTCTGGGAATCGACACGCCGGAGAGGATGTAGGCTAAGCTTCCCCGGCAAGGAGAAGCCCATGTCGCTCGACGCCTATATCGCCGGCCTGCCCAAGGCCGAACTGCACCTGCACATCGAGGGCTCGCTGGAGCCCGAGCTGATGTTCGCGCTGGCGCAGCGCAACGGCATTTCCATCCCGTTCGACAGCGTCGAGGCCGTGCGCGCGGCCTATGACTTCTCGAACCTGCAGGACTTCCTCGACATCTATTACGCGGGGGCCAAGGTTCTGCTGACGCGACAGGATTTCGAGGACCTCGCCTTCGCCTATTTCCGGCGTGCGGCAGCCGACAATGTGCGTCACGCCGAAATCTTCTTCGATCCGCAGACCCACACCGACCGGGGCGTGCCCTTCGGCGTGGTCGTCGAGGGGCTGAGCGCCGGCATGGACCGGGCGAAGGCCGAACTGGGCGTCACCTCCGGCCTGATCCTCAGCTTCCTGCGCCATCTGACCGAGGACGAGGCCTTCGCCACACTGGAGATGGCGAAGCCGTATCTGCACCATTTTATCGGCGTCGGGCTCGATTCCTCCGAGGTCGGACACCCGCCGTCGAAGTTCGAGCGCGTCTTCGCCGCCTCGCGCGAACTGGGCCTGAAGCTGTGCGCCCATGCCGGAGAGGAAGGACCGCCGGCCTATGTCCATGAGGCTCTGGACCTGCTGCACATCGACCGCATGGACCACGGCAACCGTTCGATGGAGGACGAGGCCCTGATCGAGCGCCTGGCCGCCGAACAGATGACCCTGACGGTCTGCCCTCTGTCGAACCTGAAGCTCTGCGTGGTTCACGACCTCAAGGACCATCCGGTCCCCGAGATGCTCCGCCGCGGCCTGCACGTGACCCTGAACTCGGACGACCCGGCCTACTTCGGCGGCTATGTGAACGAGAACTACAGCCAGCTCGCCCGCGCCGTCGACCTGACCCGGGAGCAGGTGACGCAGATGGCGATCAACAGCTTCGAGGGGAGCTTCCTCCCGGATGCAGACAAGGCCGCCCGGATCGCGGAAGTGAGGGCCTACGCGGCGGGCTGACGCACCAAGCTTGACCATTCATGACCGGTTCACGTTCGACCCGCAGAACTGGCCCCGTCACCGGGCTGTTCCGGGTTTGCGCCGCGACGTCGTCGCGCTCTTGTTGGGGGTACTGAAATGATCAATCGCCTGAATGCGCTGGCGCTCGCCTGCGTCCTGACCGCTGTCGCCGCGCCTGCCCTTGCGCAGGACGCCAGCCAGACGGCCAATTTCGGGGAAGTTCGCCTTTCGGCCGGTTTCACGCCGGATCCGCATGCGGTGACCATGGTGGCCGGCGGCACCATCGACGCCTCGCGTCTGGGCAACGGCTGCGTGGGAAAGATCAGCAACGCGCCCGACTATCAGGTCACCTACACCGCCGGCGGCCTGCCGCTCGTTTTCCGCACCCGCTCGGGTGAAGACACGACCCTGGTCATCAACGGCCCGAACGGCTCGTGGCGCTGTGACGACGACAGCTACGGCGACGGCGACGCAGAGGTCCGTTTCAACAACCCGCAGAGCGGCGTCTATGACGTCTGGGTCGGCACCTATGGCTCGACGCCCGGACGGGCGCAGCTGCTGATCACCGAGACGCCGTAGGGCGAAACGCCTCTCCGAATGGGAGGGCCTCCCGGTCTCGTCCGGGAGGCCCTTTCAAATTGTGCGCTGGACAGGCCGTCCACGCGCCGCCTCGCTTGACTTCACACCGGAGTCGGGGCCTAGGTCGCGGCGCTCTCGCGGGAGAGATCGGGACCGTTCAGGCGGGCCCGGAGCCGAAGGCGCAACCGCCCCGGAAACGCTCAGGCAAAAGGACCGCGAGGGCGCAAGGACGCTGGAAAGCAGGCCTATGGCCTCGCCGACGGAGCAAGGCGCCTCATGAGGACGCCGGAATCTCTCAGGCTTCAGGACAGCGGGGGCGCGAGGACGGCGGAGCTTCCGCCACAACACGCGACCGCGAGAGTCTGAATGAGCGACGAAACCCTGAAGGTCACCCCGCTGAACGCCGCGCACCGCGCGGCCGGCGCCCGCATGGTCGGCTTCGGCGGCTACGACATGCCGGTCCAGTACGAAGGCGTGCTGGCCGAGCACCGCTGGACCCGCGAACACGCCGGCCTGTTCGACGTCTCCCACATGGGCCAGTGCAAGATCACCGGCGCCGACGCCATCGCCCAGTTCGAGCGCTTCGTGCCCGGCGACTATGCAATCCTGAAGGCCGGCAAGCAGAAGTACTCGCTGCTGCTGAACAAGGACGGCGGCATTATCGACGACCTGATGGCCGGCAAGCCCGACCACGACGGCCTGTTCGTCGTCGTCAATGCCGGCAACAAGGACGAGGACTTCGCCTTCTGGTCGGCCAACCTCGAGGGTGACGCGACCCTGCAGATTCTGGATGATCGCGCCCTGATCGCGATCCAGGGCCCCGAGGCCGCGGCCGTCATGGAAGCCCACGAGCCGGTTCTGGCCGAGATGGGCTTCATGGACTGCGCCCGCCTGATGGTGTTCGGCGTCGACTGCTACGTCTCCCGGTCGGGCTACACCGGCGAGGATGGCTACGAGATCTCGGTGCCGGCTGATCAGGCCGAGCGCGTCTGGAACGAGATCCTGAAGGACGCCCGCGTCAAGCCGATCGGCCTGGGCGCCCGCGACAGCCTGCGCCTTGAGGCGGGCCTGCCCCTGCACGGCCACGACATCGATCCGGCGACCAGCCCGGTCGAGGGCGCCCTGACCTTCGCCCTGTCGAAGTCGCGCAAGGAGCGCGCCGACTTCAACGGCGCCGACCGTATCCTCAAACAACTGGCCGACGGCCCGTCGCGCGTTCGCGTCGGTCTGAGCGTCAAGGAAGGCGCCCCGGCCCGCGAGGGCGCCGAGATCGCTGACGCCGACGGCAACGTCATCGGCAAGATCACCTCGGGCGGCCCGTCGCCGACGCTCGGCCGCAACATCGCCATGGGCTATGTGCCGCCGGCTTTCGCCGACCTGGGCACGGACCTGAAAGTGATCGTGCGCGGCAAGGCCGCGGCCGCTGAAGTCATCGCCATGCCGTTCGTGGCGCAACGCTACTACCGCAAACCTAAAGCCTGATTTGGGGCCTGAGAGGGATCAGTCATGAAGTTCACCAAGGATCACGAGTGGGTTCGCCTCGACGGCGACGTCGCCACCGTCGGCATCTCCAAGCACGCCGCTGACGCCCTGGGCGACGTGGTGTTCGTCGAAACCCCGGAGGCCGGCAAGTCGGTCAGCCAGGGCGACAGCTTCGCCGTCGTGGAATCGGTCAAGGCCGCGTCGGACGTCTACGCCCCGGTCTCGGGCGAAGTCGTCGAAGGCAATGCCGCCCTCGCCGGTGCGCCGGAAACTGTCAACGCCGATCCGGAAGGCGACGGATGGTTCGCGAAGATCAAGGTCTCGGACGCCTCGCAGCTCGACGCACTGATGGATCGCGCCGCCTACGACGCCTACCTCGCGACGCAGTGACTTTTGTCATCCCGGCCGAAGCGCAGCTGTGAGCCGGGACGTGACGCCAGTTTGAAGATTCCGCCCCGGAGAGCACAGCTCATCCGGGGCAATGCCGAAGTCCTCGCCCGTGTCCCGGTTCAGCCCTTCGGGCCGACCGGGACGAACTGAAATCCGACCGCTCCGTCCCGGCTCAGCGCTTCGCTTGGCCGGGATGACAAGGTGATCAACGCCATGCGCTACCTCCCCCTCACGCCCGACGACCGTTCGGCGATGCTCGCCGCGATCGGCGCCAAGTCCGTCGACGACCTGTTCGTTGACGTGCCGCAGCCCGCGCGCCGCGACGGCTTCGTGGACCTGCCCCGGGTGGCGGGTGAGCTGGAAGTCGAGAGGGCGCTCGGCGCCATGGCGGCCAAGAACGCCTCGGCCGGCTCCGTGCCCTTCTTCTGCGGCGCCGGGGCCTACAAGCACCACGTGCCGGCCACCGTGGACCACATCATCCAGCGGTCGGAGTTCCTGACCAGCTACACGCCCTACCAGCCGGAAATCGCGCAGGGCACGCTGCAGTATCTGTACGAGTTCCAGACCCAGGTCGCGAACCTGACCGGCATGCCGGTGGCCAACGCCTCGCTGTATGACGGTTCGACCGCGATGGCCGAGGGCGTGCTGATGGCGACCCGCGCCACGCGCCGCAACAAGGCGGTGATCTCGGGCGGCGTGCACCCGCACTATGTCCGCGCCACCGAGACCGTCGTCCACGCCGTCGGCGTCGAGACCGAGGTCCTGCCGGCCGCGGTCGACGCCGAGGCCGACGTCATCGCGAAGATCGGGCCGGACACCGCCTGCGTCGTCGTCCAGACCCCGAACGTCTTCGGCACCGCCACCGACGTGACGAAGATCGCCGAGGCCGCCCAGGCCGCCGGCGCCCTGCTGATCGTCGTGGTCACCGAGGCCGTATCCATGGGCCTGCTGAAGTCGCCCGGCGAGATGGGCGCGGACATCGTCGCTGCCGAGGGCCAGTCGATCGGCAACGCCCTGAACTTCGGCGGGCCGTACGTCGGCCTGTTCGCCACCCGCGACAAGCTGATCCGCCAGATGCCCGGCCGCCTGACCGGCGAGACCGTCGACGCCGACGGCCAGCGCGGCTTCGTGCTGACCCTGTCCACCCGCGAGCAGCACATCCGTCGCGACAAGGCGACCTCGAACATCTGCACCAACTCGGGCCTGTGCACCCTCGCCTTCACGATCCACATGAGCCTGCTGGGCGAGACGGGTCTGCGGAAGCTCGCGCTGCTGAACCACGAGAAGGCCGTGGCGACGCGTGACGCCCTCGCCGCCGTTCCGGGCGTCGAGATCCTGACCCCGCGTTTCTTCAACGAGTTCGCGATCAAACTGCCGAAGGGCAAGAGCGCCGCCGAGGTGGTCGACACCCTCGCTGCCCACCACATCCTCGCGGGCGTGCCCTACAGCCGTCTGGCCCCGGATGCCGGCATGGATGATGTCCTGCTGGTCGCCGCCACCGAGACCACCCTGGACGCCGACATCAAGCTGCTTGCCGCCTCGCTCGGCAAGGTCCTGGCCGCCTGACGGAAGATCGAACGATGAGCACCATGAACACCGTCGGCCGCCCGACCACCCCGAACCAGGTTTCCTCGAAGCCCGCCACCCTGACCGGCGCCCGCGGCCTGCTGCAGGACGAGCACCTGATCTTCGAGAGCGACGGCTGGGGCAAGACCGGCGTCGACCTGCCGGAGCCGGCCACCAACGGCTCGGACCTCGGCGACCTGGTCCGCAAGGACCCGATCGGCCTGCCGGGCCTGAGTGAGCCCGAGGCGATGCGGCACTATGTGCGCCTGAGCCAGAAGAACCACGCCATCGACCTGGCCATCTATCCGCTGGGATCGTGCACGATGAAGCACAACCCGCGCCTGAACGAAAAGATGGCGCGCCTGCCGGGCTTCTCGGACATCCACCCGCTGCAGCCCATGTCGACGGTGCAGGGCGCGCTGGAGCTGATGGATCAGCTGTCGCACTGGCTGACGACCCTGACCGGCATGCCTGCCGTGGCCCTGTCGCCCAAGGCCGGCGCGCACGGCGAGCTGTGCGGTCTGATGGCCATCCGCGCCGCCCACGAGGCCGCGGGCCAGGGCGATGTCCGCAAGAAGGTGCTGGTTCCGACCTCGGCGCACGGCACCAACCCGGCCACCGCCGCCTTCGTCGGCTATTCGGTGGTCGAGGTGGCCCAGACCGATGACGGCCGCGTCGATGTGGCCGATCTGGCCTCCAAGCTGGGTCCGGACGTGGCGGCCATCATGGTCACCAATCCGAACACCTGCGGCCTGTTCGAGCGCGACATCCTGGAGATCAGCCGCCTGACCCACGAGGCGGGCGCGTACTTCTACTGCGACGGCGCCAACTTCAACGCCATCGTCGGCCGGGTGCGCCCGGGCGATCTGGGCGTCGATGCGATGCACATCAACCTGCACAAGACCTTCTCGACGCCACACGGCGGCGGCGGGCCGGGCGCGGGTCCGGTGGTGCTGTCGGCCGCCCTCGCCCCGTTCGCCCCGGCTCCGTGGGTCGTCAGCGACGCCAACGGCTATCGTCTGGTCGAGCGTGAGGAAGACGAGGCCGCCCAGGCCTTCGGCCGTCTGTGCGCCTTCCAGGGCCAGATGGGCATGTATGTCCGCGCGCTGAGCTACATGATGAGCCACGGCTCGGACGGCCTGCGTCAGGTGGCCGAGGACGCTGTCCTCAACGCCAACTACATCAAGGCCCGCCTGTCGGACCTGATGAGCCCCGCGTTCCCGGAAGGTCCGTGCATGCACGAGGCCCTGTTCGACGACGAGTGGCTGAAAGGCACGGACATCACCACGCTCGACTTCGCCAAGGCGATGATCGACGAGGGCTTCCATCCGATGACCATGTATTTCCCGCTGGTCGTCCATGGGGCCATGCTGATCGAGCCGACCGAGACGGAATCGAAGCAGGAACTGGATCGCTTTATCGAGGCGATGCGTCTGCTGGCGGAAGCCGCCAAGGCCGGCGACGTCGAGCGCTTCAAGGGCGCGCCGTTCCACGCGCCGATGCGGCGTCTGGACGAGACCCGTGCGGCCCGCTCGCCGGTGCTGCGCTGGTCGGCCCCGGAGGGCTCGAACATCGCGGCCGAATAGGCCCGCGATCCGGACCTAAAATCAGGCCCGCCGGTTCACCGGCGGGCCTTTTGCTTTCCTCAGTGGGCCGGCGCTGCGCCGACCATGGAGCCCAGACGCTTCTCGCGGGCGACCAGCCGGGCATAGACGTTGCCCAGCACGATGCCGAAGATGGCGTGGCTGACGATCATCCAGGCCAGGGTGCCGAAGCCGGCGCGCATGAAGAACATGCCAACGCCCGCGGCCGGAGCCACGGTCAGGCCCATGACTACGAAGGCGGCCACGGCGAAGAGGATGCCCTTGGTCTCGGGCGTGTCCGTAGGCAGCCGTGGACACAGGATGGCGAACAGCGGCCCCAGCACCAGTGTGCCGGCGGCGAAGTGCGCCACCCAGCCGACGACGTGATTGCCGGGCATCTGGACGACATAGGCGAGCAACTGTGGAAAGGCGACGGCCCAGTGGCCGAACATCATGTTGGCGGCTTCAATAATCGAGACCGCCAGAGTGGCCGCGAAACCGGCGACCAAACCCTTCTGTACGCGTGACATCATGACCGATAGCGCCTCCCAACGCCTTCTTCTGGTTCTGATAACGCAAGGGAAGCATACGCCTGTTGGGCGAGACCGGGTTCACGTTGCTGTGCTTCGCAGGTGCGGGAGAAACGAAAAGGCCCGCCGGCGGACCGGCGGGCCTTGATCGTTCAGTCGCTACCGCGGCCTAGTTCAGGCGCGTGCTCAGCTGGGCGATGGCGGACTCGAGCAGCGGATCCGACTTCTGGCCGGCCAGACGCTCGGCGAGGATCTGCTCCGCAGCCTTGGCGGCCAGATCGGTGGCGGAGGCCTTCACCTCGGCCATGGCCTGAGCCTCGGCCTGTTCGATACGACGCTCGGCCAGAGCCTGACGGCGAGCCATCGACTCTTCCAACTTCACCTTGGCTTCGGCCTCGAGGCGACGGGCGTCGGCCTCGGCGGCGCGGAGCATCTCGGCGGCCTGGGCTTCGGCCTCGGCCTTCTCGGCGCGGATCTGGGCCAGCAGGGCTTCGGCTTCGGTGCGCAGGCGGGCGGCCTCATCCAGCTCCGACTGGATCTTGGCGGCCTGCTCGTCGAGCTTGCCGGCGACCAGTTTCGGAACACCGGCCATGATCACAATAGCGAAGAAGATGATCAGACCGACGAGAACCCAGAGCTCCGGGTTGTCGAGGCTGTACATGTGCGGGTCGAGGAAGTGGGGCATTACGCGGCTCCCTTGACGGCGGCGGCGACTTCGGCGGCGGTCGGCGCCTTGCCGGTCAGGCGCTCGACGATGGCGGCGGTGGCGTCGCCGGCGATGGCGCCGACGTTGGCCATGGCCGCGTCACGGGTCTTGCCGATGGCGGCTTCGGCCTCGGCGATACGGGCCGAGACGGCGGCTTCGTCAGCGGCCTTGCGGGCGGCGGCCTCTTCGGCGATGCGGGTCGCAGCGGCCGTGGCCGTGGCGCGGGCGCTGGAACGGGCAGCGGCGACTTCTGCCTTGGCGGCTTCAGCCTGGCCGGCGGCCTCGGCCTGCACCTGACGGGCGGTCGTGACGGCGGCGGAAATGGTGTCTGCGCGTTCGTCCATCACGCGGCGGATGCGCGGCGCGAAGACCTTGCTGATCAGCAGGTACAGGACGAAGAACAGGACCAGCAGGTAGGCGATCTGCCCGAACCAGTGCTGGGTCTCGAACTGCGGCAGGCCGCCGCTCTCACCGCCGTGGCCGGCGGCCTCGGTCGTCGCGTGAGCGTCGGTGTGCGGATCGATGGGAGTGGGAGCGGCCATAGCGTCCGTTCTACGGAGAAATTAGCAGAACAGCGGCGTCCTCCGATGGGGAGGACGCCGCCGTCGGGTACGCGGTCTTAGGCGTTCAGGATCAGGATGCCCAGAACGAAGGCCAGGATGCCCAGGGCTTCGGCCAGAGCGGCGCCCACGAACAGGTTACCGACTTGCGAGCCGGCGGCCGACGGGTTGCGCAGGGCGCCGTTCAGGAAGTTGGCGAAGATGTTGCCCACGCCGATGGCCGAACCGATCATGCCGAGGGTGGCCAGGCCGGCGCCGATGTATTTGGCGGCTTCAGCTTCCATTGCTGTGTATCCTTAGTTTGAAGTCAGGGTTGAGGTTAGAAACTGGTCCGAAGCCTTAGTGGCCATGGCCCAGGTTGACCACATCATTGAGATAGATGCTGGCCAGAACGGCGAAGACGAAGGCCTGCAGGAAGGCCACGAGGAACTCCAGGGCGGTCAGGGCGACGACCATGGCCATCGAGAGACCGGCGATCGGCAGGGCGAACAGGCCCATGCCGTCAGCGGCGAAGGCCGAGGCGCCCAGGGTGACCACAAAGCCGGCGAAGATCTTCAGCGCCACGTGACCGCCCAGCATGTTGCCGAACAGACGAAGGGCGAGGGTCACCGGACGCAGGAGGAACGACAGGAACTCGATGGCGCCGACGACGGGGCGCAGGACCAGCGGTGCGGCGGTCGGCCAGAACAGGCCGAAGAACTTCAGGCCATGCTTGGCGAAGCCGATGCCGATGACCAGCAGGATGGTCAGCGCGGCGAAGGTGATGGTCACGGCCAGTTGCGAGGTGGCGGTGAAGGTCAGGAACATGCCGAGCAGGTTCATGGCCAGGATCAGCGAGAACAGGGTGAAGACGAAGGGGAAATACTTCCGGCCCTCGTGACCGATGATCGAGTCGGTGACCCCGTTGATCATGCCGAACAGCTGCTCGCCTGCGGCCTGCAGACGGCCCGGAACGACCTTGGCGTTCGAGGTGACCAGCGTCAGGAACAGGACGACCAGCGCGAAGGCGATCGTCATGGCGACATGCGAATTGGTCACGGCGAGGTGCACCTTGCCGACGACCGGCAGCACCACTTCACCGAAGTCCAGGCCCGGGAGGGGGTGGATCTCGAACTGTTCGATCGGATCGGCCACGGGCCTATCGCTCCTCGTCTTCCGGGTCGTCGAACGGAATCGATTTCGGTTCGACCCCGTCCGCCTTCGCCTGCGCCATCAGCCGGTTGGCCGTGCGGCGCGCCATGTAAATCGACAGGGCGAAGCCCAGAAGGACCCCGCCGATCAGCCCCCAGGGGTTCGTCGCGAACAGCCTGTCCACGCCGTAGCCCAGCGCCAGGCCCACAAGAACGCCACCGAGCAGGTCGGCGATGATCTTCCAGGCCTGATTGGCCGCCGCCATGCCTGCGACCTCTTGCGGGGTCGGCGGGGCGTGGCGCGCCTCCAGTTCGGATGCGCTCTTGTTGAGACGAGCGATCGCCTCTTCGCGCGATTCCTTTGGCAGGGACATGGCGGCCTCAGCGCTCCGACGCGAACGCCGGAGGGGGTCTGAATTCGGCGCGGAACCTATAGACGCGACCCCGGTTGGTCAAGGCGGCGCAGGATTGCGCTATCACGTTGAAAATGCGCACGTTTGTTTCGCCGTCTGGTGGACGTGGCGAACGGTCGCTGGCCTGGCGGCGGATTCGGGAGATTTCGCCCTTCCTGGATTATGAGGTTCACCTCTCCATCGCCCCCTTCAAGGCGATGGAGAGGACAGACCGCGCAGCGGTCAGGTGAGGGCGGCGGTGGAAGACGGGATCGGAGCTCCGACAACTACGGCCGGCATTGCCCTCACCTGATCGTCGCTGCGCGCCGATCTGTCCTCTCCATTCCTGGGGGAATGGAGAGGCGAACGCGCGCGCCTCCTACTGCGGCGTCACCGCGACTGCGGGCACTTCGGCCGCCTCCGCCTGCTGCTCACAGCGTTGGCCGGTGTAGAGGCCGTTGAGGTAATACCAGCGCTGTTCGACGGCGGCTTCGCGGGCCGCCTTGCGTTCGCGCTCCTCGGCGGTGAGGGCGTCGGCGCCCGCCATCGCCAGCCCCGCTCCCGGCACGACCATGGCGACGCCGGTGCGGGCGACTCCCATGAAACGGCCGAAGACGTTGGGGCGGTCGCTGCCGAAGGTCTGGCTGAGTTCGGCGGCCTCATCCGCGATCTGGACACAGGTCATCGCAGAATCACTGGTCCGAAAGACCTGTAGCTCGGGCGGCGCATTGTCCTGCGCCAGCGCGGAAGGCGCGGCGACCAGCAGCGCGAGGCCGAGGGCGTAAGGGATGGATTTCACAACTACTCTCCGAACCGCCCCCGGACCGTCAGGAAACGGCCGCCGGGGGGTTCGGGTTGCGTGGCGTCCTACGCGCGGACGGCGCGGCTGGCCTCGACGCCCAGAGCCTGAAGGGCGGCGGCGGCGATGTGTTCCGCGTTCAGACCGGCGGCGGCGTATTGGGCCACCGGCGAGTCCTGATCCTGGAAGACGTCCGGCAGATGCAGGGTGCGGATCTTCAGACCCGAATCCAGCGCGCCCTTCGACGCCAGCATCTGCAGCACGAAGCCGCCGAAGCCGCCCATGGCGCCTTCCTCGATGGTGATCAGTGCCTCGTGCTCGCGGGCCAGACGCAGGATCAGTTCCTCGTCCAGCGGCTTGGCGAAGCGGGCGTCGACGACGGTGGCCGACACGCCCTTGGCCGCCAGCGCATCGGCGGCCTTGAGCGTTTCCTGAAGGCGAGTGCCGAACGACAGCAGGGCGACGGCCGTGCCCTCGCGCACCACCCGGCCCTTGCCGATCTCCAGCGGAGCCGACAGCTCGGGAATGTCCACGCCGACGCCGTCGCCACGCGGATAGCGGAAGGCGGACGGGCGGTCGTCGATCTCGAGGCTGGTGGCGATCATGGCGGCCAGTTCGGCCTCGTCCGAGGCGGCCATCAGCACCATGCCCGGCAGGGCGCCCATGAAGCCGATGTCGAAACTGCCGGCGTGGGTCGAGCCGTCGGCCCCGACCAGACCGGCGCGATCCATGGCGAAGCGCACGGGAAGGCTCTGGATCGCCACGTCGTGGACGACCTGGTCGTAGCCGCGCTGCAGGAAGGTCGAATAGATGGCGCAGACCGGCTTCATGCCATCGGCGGCGAGGCCGGCGGCGAAGGTGACGGCGTGCTGCTCGGCGATGCCGACGTCGTAGGTGCGATCCGGGAAGGCGGCGCCGAACAGGTCCAGACCGGTGCCGGACGGCATGGCGGCGGTGATGGCGACGATGGACGGATCGCGCTCGGCCCGTTTGATCAGCTCGGTCCCGAAGACCTTGGTGTAGCTGGGAGCGTTGGACACCGGCTTGGACTGCTTGCCCGAGACGACGTCGAACTTGACCACGGCGTGCAGCTTGTCGGCGCTGCTCTCGGCCGGGGCGTAGCCCTTGCCCTTCTGCGTGACGACATGGACCAGCACCGGGCGATCGGTGATGGCCGCGGCGTTCTTCAGGATGGGGACCAGGTTGTCCATGTCGTGCCCGTCGATTGGGCCGACGTAGTAGAAGCCGAGTTCCTCGAAGAAGGTGCCGCCGACGACCATGCCGCGAGCGTATTCCTCGGCCTTGCGAGCGGCATTTTTGAACGGGCGCGGCAGGTGTTCGACGAACTTCTTGCCGATGTTGCGGACCTGACGATAGGCGCCGCCCGAGACCTGACGGGCCAGATAGGCGCTCATGCCACCCACCGGCGGGGCGATCGACATGTCGTTGTCGTTCAGGATGACCATCAGCTGGCCATTGGTGGCCTCGGCGGCGTTGTTCATCGCCTCATAGGCCATGCCGGCCGAGATCGAGCCGTCGCCGATCACGGCCACGACGCGATTGCTCTCGCCCTTCTGGTCGCGGGCGGCGGCGAAGCCGAGGGCGGCGCTGATGGAGGTCGAGGCGTGGGCCGCGCCGAACGGGTCGTACTCGCTCTCGGCCCGCTTGGTGAAGCCCGATAGCCCTCCGCCCATGCGAAGGGTGCGGATGCGGTCGCGGCGCCCGGTCAGGATCTTGTGCGGATAGCACTGGTGCCCGACGTCCCAGATCAGGATGTCTTTCGGCGTCTCGAAGACATGGTGCAGCGCCACGGTCAGCTCGACCACGCCCAGACCGGCGCCGAGGTGCCCGCCGGTCACGGAGACGGCGTCGATGGTCTCGGTGCGAACTTCGTCCGCCAGCTGCTTCAGCTGGGCGATGTCGAAGTCCCGCATGTCGGCGGGGATCTTCACCTGATCGAGAAGTGGGGTGTCGGGCATTCGGGAAGTGCTACCTGGGCCTTTGGTATTCCAACCCGCATTAGAGCATTTCGCTGCGTGGCGGGTCGATGCTGCCTGAAAAATCAGTGCAGGAACCGTGCATCTAGCGTGCGAAGGGCTCTGCGGCGAGAGCCCATGTTGTCACTGCGAGCCTCACGCGACGGCAAGTTCGCGCGCCAGACGGACGGAATCTCCCCGCGTGGACAACCAGATCAGACCTTCCGTCGCCGCGCCGATCAGACGCTCGAGCCAGCGGAATCCACGGCCACGACGATGGCCCGCCGCCCAGTCGATGTGCGCGACTTCCTCACGCTGAATATCGGAAATCACCCTGTGCATCTCGGCGTCGCGACCGGCCGCCCAGCGGATCTGATCATCCAGATGGTGATGCACAGTCGTTTCGACCGCCTCCGTGCAGGCGAGAATGGCTTCCCGACCGAGAACACCGGTGACCAGTCCGAGGACCGCCCCGCCCATGCCCCAGATCCACATCATCCGGCAGGGCTTCGAGGCCCGGTCAGGCATCAACTCGCGGAAACGGCGTCTATGGCTGCATTCGTGCTCCAGAGCCTCCTGCAGAAAGGGCAGGAGATCGGGTGCTCGCAGGCGGGCGACGAAAATCTGGACGCTGTAGATGCTGATCGCGCCGTGCTCGCCACCATGATTGACCCTCAGGATTCGGGCCGGGATGGTGACGTTCAGGGCCAAGGGGTCAGCTCCGCCGCTGAAGCACAAAGTCCACGCTGGCCTTGAGGATATCCGCGTCGGGGCCGAAGACGTCCAGATGAGCGCGGGCCTGGTCGGACAGGTGCGCGACCCTCTGTCGCGCCGCATCGACGCCCAGCAGGGTGACGAAATTGGTCTTGCCCTGGGCCGCATCCTTGCCGGCCGCCTTGCCCAGAATGTCCTGATCACCCTCGGCGTCGAGCAGGTCGTCGACGATCTGGTAGGCCAGGCCGATGTCGTGGGCGAAGCTCGTGAGGGCCTGACGGTGCATCTCACGCGCGCCGGCGATAATCAGCGGGATCTCGAAGGCGTAGGTGAACAGGGCGCCGGTCTTGAGCCGCTGCATGCGGGCGACGCCGCCGAGGTCGTCGCGAACGCCCAGCAGGTCGATCATCTGGCCGCCGGCCATGCCGCGCGCGCCGGACGCCAGCGACAGACGGGCCGCCAGCTCGCAGCGGACGGCCGGGTCCTCGTGAGTGTCCTCGTGCAGGACGATGTCGAAGGCGGCGGTCTGCAGGGCGTCGCCGGCGAGGATAGCGGTGGCCTCGTCATAGGCCCGGTGCAGGGTTGGGCGGCCGCGACGCATGTCGTCGTTGTCCATCGCCGGCAGGTCGTCGTGGACCAGGCTGTAGGCGTGGACGCACTCCAGCGCGCAGGCGGCGCGCAGGACGGGGCGTTCCTCGATGTCAAACAGGGTCGCCGCTTCCAGCGCGAAGAAGGGGCGCAGGCGCTTGCCGGGGCCGAGCGCCGCATAGCGCATGGCCTCGGTCAGGCGGGACTCGGGGCCGTCGGCCCGGGGCAGCAGCTCGTCCAGCGCCACGGTGACCAGATCGGCGATCTCGGCGACGCGGTCGATGACGCCCTGCTCGGGCGAATTGGCGGCGTGCGGCAAGGTCAAAACAGCCTCCCGCCGACGGGGATCTCGCGATCAACGCCGACCAGCACGACTTCGCCGTCCTCGTCGGGGAAGCCGAGGGTCAGGACCTCGGACATGACCGGGCCGATCTGGCGCGGCGGGAAGTTGACCACGGCGGCGACCTTGCGGCCTTCCAGCTGTTCCAGCGTGTAGTGGACGGTGATCTGGGCCGAGGACTTCTTCACCCCGATGTCCGGGCCGAAGTCGATGGTCAGCTTATAGGCGGGCTTGCGGGCCTCGGGAAAAGGCTCGGCCTTCACGACCTGACCGACACGGATGTCGACCTTCATGAAGTCGTCGAAGCCGATGGTTTCGGCAGGCGCGGACATCAGTCGAACGACGCCGACTCGGCGCCGCGGGCCTGGCCGTCGGGGCCGACCACGATCTTCTCCACGCGCAGCTGGGCGGCCTTCAACCGGGCCTCGCAATGGGCCTTCAGGCGCGCGCCTTCCTCATAGAGCGCGATCGACTCCTCCAGCGGGGCCTGGCCGGATTCGAGCTTCTGGACGATCTGTTCGAGGCGCTGCAGGGCGTCCTCGAAGCTGAGGTCGGCGGGAATGGAGGCGGCTTCAGTCATGGCCGGGGACCCTAGAGGCGGCCGGCGCGCGCCTCAAGCACACACCGGGGGTGCGACGTCATTCCGGGGTGGACGAGCTTATCACCCTGGTGGCGGACAGGATCTGCACCCGCGGCTCCAGCATCTGGCCGCGCATGTCGCCCTCCCCCTCCGTAGCCGACCTGGGCGCGGCAAGGATGCGGCGAGCGACATCCATGCCCTCGATCACCCGGCCGAAGACAGCGAATCCGGGATCGTCGGGCCGGACCTTGCCGGCATCGAGGGAGGTCACGTCGCCGACGATGATGAAGAAATCGCCGGTGGCCGTGCCGGGGGCGAAGCGCGCCATCGACAGGGCGCCGTCGGTGTGGGTCAGGCCCGTCTCGCTGGTCGGCTCGTGGGCGATCGGTGGGAAGGTGCGATCGCTGAGGTTTCGCGTGCCGCCCTGGATCAGGCCGTGGCCGGGCGCGAGTTCAAGCCCGCGATAGAAGGTCATGCCGTCGAGGCGGCCGGCATCGACATAGCGCAGGAAATTGGCCGAGGTGATCGGCGCCCGCGGGTCGGTCTCGGCGAGGATGACGCCCTCGGAGGTGCGGATCTCGACACGGACGGGGGCGTCCTGCGCGACGGCGGACAGCGGCAGGGCCGCGGCGGCGAGGCAGAGCAGCCCGGCCAGCAGGGCGCGCATCAGGCCTTCTCGTACCGGCGCTGGGACCAGTAGCGAAAGCCCTGGTTGTGGACGAGCTTCCAGCCGGCGGCCTTCAGGCGCTTGCCGACCATGTGATTGAAGTAGCCATGGGCGAAGACCAGCACGTCCTGACCGGACTCCGCCTTGGCGATCAGGGTCTGCGCGGCCTGTTCGGCGCGGACCTCGGCCTCACGACGGGTCTCCTGCCCCTCATGGTGATTGAAGGCGTGCCACCAGAAGCGGGCGACGCCGCCCCAGTATTTCGGCGGCAGCTTGAACCAGCTCGGGAAGTGCGGCGGCGGCAGGGGCGCCTCGATGAACAGGGCGTCGACGGTGACGTCCTTTCCACCGGCGGCGGCCGCAGCTGTTTCAAGCGCGCGGGGACGGGTCGAGGAATAGATGACGGCCGCGCCCTCGGCAGTGGCCAGCAGCTCGGGCGGCGGGGTCTGGCCGGCGCGCAGGCCGCCGACCTCGTACTTCGCCCACCACGCCCGGTACTCGTCGGACGTCAGCATGCATTTGCGCGACAGGGCCGGTTCGCCGTGACGGGTCAGGATGATGGCGCCGGAGCGGACGGCAACGAGGGCCGCGGGCCGGGGAATCGGCGCGGGATCGATGGAATCGAGCTCGGGTTCGCGGGCGGGGGCTGACATGAATTACAGGCGGAAAGTTCTGAACGATCCGGCCTTTAGTCCTCCCCCAGAGCCTGGACATGGGCAGCCGCGGAGCGGCCGAGCCCTTCTAGGTCGTAGCCGCCCTCGAGCGAGGAAACAACCTTGCCTGAACAGCACGTTCTCGCGACTTCCACGACGGCGCGAGTCGCCCAGGCGAAATCTTCCGCCTCCAGACTTTGATGCGCCAGCGGGTCGCGACGATGGGCGTCGAAGCCTGCGGAAATGAGGATCAGGTCCGGTCGGAAGGACTGGAGCGCGGGCATCAGGCCGCCGGCGAAGGTCGCGCGCCACGCCTCGCGGGCGGCGTGGGGCTCGACGGGGACGTTCACGATGTTCCCGACGCCCGTCTCCGACGCTGCGCCCGTGCCGGGATAGAGGGGCATCTGGTGGATGGAGCCGAGGAACAGGCTGTCGTCGTTCTCGAAGGCCGCCTGGGTGCCGTTGCCGTGGTGGACATCGAAGTCGATGACGGCGACGCGGGCCATGCCCTCGGCCTGGGCCACACGGGCGGCCACGGCGACGTTGGAGAACAGGCAGAAGCCCATGGCCTTCGCCGGCTCGGCGTGGTGGCCCGGCGGGCGGACGGCGGCGAAGGCGCGGGCGGTCTCGCCGCGTGCGACGGCGCGCACCGCGTCGATGACCGCTCCGGCCGACAGCCGGGCGGCGCGGACGCTGCCGGGCGACAGGATGGTGTCGGCGTCCAGCTGGTTGACGCCGCTCTGCGGCGACGCGGCCAGCAGGCGGGCGACGTACTCTGCCGGATGCAGCCGCTCCAGATCGGCGACAGTCGCCTCGGTCGCCGCATGGCGGTCGCGGCCCAGCCCGGCGTCGGAAAGGGCGTCCAGCACCGCCTGCAGGCGTTCGGGTCGTTCGGGGTGTCCGACGCCGGGCTGGTGGGCCAGCATGTCCGGGTGGGTGAACAGGGTCACGCTCATTCGGCGAGACTAGGCGTCCGTTCCGGCCTTGTCGCGCCCTGATCGGGGTCGTAAGCGCGAGGCATGACCGACGCCGCGATCCGCCCCGCCCGCCTCGACGACGCCGCCGCCCTGGCGGAGATCGGACGCGAGACCTTCATCGACACCTTCGTCACCGGCTTCGGCATTCCCTATCCGGAAGCCGACCTGACCGCCTTCCTCGACGCCAGCTTCAACGCCGACGCCATCCGGACCAAACTTCAGGAGCCGGGCGCCGCCTGGTGGGTGGCCGAGCGGGACGGCGAACTGCTGGCCTTCGCCAACACAGGACCCAACACCCTGCCCCACCCCGACGGCCGCCCCGGACATGCGGAGCTGCGTCGTCTGTATGTATCGAAAGCCGCGCAGGGGCTGGGCCTCGGAACGAAGCTGCTGGCCGTGTCGCTGGAGTGGATGGAGGCCAACACCGACGGCCCGCTGTGGATTGGCGTCTGGAGCGGCAATCTGAAGGCCCAGAAGCTGTACGCCGCCTACGGCTTCGAAAAGGCCGGCGAGTATCAGTACCCGGTCGGCAGCTGGATGGACGACGAGTTCATCTTGCGGCGGGGCTGATCGAGGATCAGTCTGAACGCCATGCTCCTCCCCTTCTTCACCGCCCTTCGCGACGCGAAGGTCCCTGTCTCGATGAAGGAATGGCTCCATCTGATGGAAGCCATGGACAAGGGCGTGGCCGCCGGGAAGGTCGAGGACTTCTACCACCTGTCGCGGGCGGTTCTGGTCAAGGACGAGAAGCACTACGACCGGTTCGATCTGGTCTTCGGCAAGGTGTTCAAGGGGATCGAGACGGTCGGCGCGGGCGAGGACCTGACCACCGACATTCCCGAGGACTGGCTACGGCTGCTGAACGAGAAATACCTGTCCGAGGAGGAGAAGGCCCAGATCGAGGCGCTCGGTGGCTTCGACAAGCTGATGGAGACGCTGAAGCAGCGTCTGGAGGAGCAGCACGACCGCCATCAGGGCGGGAACAAGTGGATCGGCACCGGCGGGACCAGCCCGTTCGGCAACGGCGGCTACAATCCCGAGGGCGTGCGCATCGGCGGTCAGGGCAGGCACGGCCGGGCCGTGAAGGTCTGGGAGAAGCGCGAGTACCGGAACCTGGACGACCAGGTCGAGCTGGGCACACGCAACATCAAGGTGGCCCTGCGCCGTCTGCGCCGCTTCGCCCGGCAGGGCGCCCCGGACGAGCTGGACATGGACGCCACCATCGACGGCACCGCGCGTCAGGGCTGGCTGGACATCCACATGCGGCCCGAGCGGCGCAACACCATCAAGGTGCTGCTGTTCCTCGACATCGGCGGCTCGATGGATGCCCATGTGAAGATGTGCGAGGAGCTGTTCTCGGCCGCGAAGACCGAGTTCAAACACCTGGAATTCTTCTACTTCCACAACTGCCTCTACGAGGGCGT
The DNA here is from genome assembly GCA_016742215.1 of Brevundimonas sp. Classification (GTDB taxonomy): domain Bacteria; phylum Pseudomonadota; class Alphaproteobacteria; order Caulobacterales; family Caulobacteraceae; genus Brevundimonas. Next base: position 286,208 of record JACVCC010000001.1, on the reverse strand, counting down.
CTGGAAGGACAACCGGCGTCGGCGCACCGAGAAGATCGACACCTGGGAGGTGTTGAACAAATACCCCGGCGACTGGCGGGCCATCTTCGTGGGCGATGCCACCATGAGCCCCTATGAGATCACCATGCCGGGCGGTTCGGTCGAGCACTGGAACGAAGAAGCCGGCGCTGTCTGGGTGAAGCGCGCCACGCAGCAGTGGGACAAGGTCGCCTGGCTGAACCCCTCGCCCGAGAGATACTGGGGCTATTCCGCCTCTGTCGGCCTGATCCGCGAACTGATGGACGAGCGGATGTATCCGCTGACGCTGGAGGGGCTTGAGAAGGCGATGCGGGCGCTGGCGAAATAGATTACGCTGGCGTTGCATTCGGGAGGGAACGCCATGCTCGCCGCCGTCTTCGCCTCGGTTCTGATGATGCAGCAGGCCGCCGCCGGGCAGGTCGTCTGGAACGCTCCCGCGCCAGCCCAGCCGGAAACGCCGGCCGTCGCCGCCACGCCCATTCCCGACTGGGCGCGTGCCGACCCGTTCGGCTATGAGCGCTCCGAATGCAGCCCTCTGATCCGCAAGGCCGAGGAGACGATGGAGGCCTGTCAGGCCCGTGTGCGCACCGTTCTGGCAGCCAACCTCGGCGACGCCCTGCCTCGCGGACTGATGCCGGCGAACGCCGCCGACCAGTGCCGGCAGGAAGCCGCCGGCGACCGTTACGCCATGCAGTGCGGCGCGCCATCGCGGACTGCGCCGACCGGACCCGTTCTGCAGGAGCGGTCGTGCGAAACCCGACCGCAGGCCCGCGCGCAGGGCGGCATCGCCTGGCAGCAGGACTGTCGCCCCACCGGTGCCCAATCCGACAGTGAGGGCGAGGGTCTGCGCATCCGGCTGGGCGGCCGCGACTGAGCCGCGTCAGAAGCCGTAAGGCGACGCCGGCCGACATCTCCTCCAGCCTGCGCAGGCTGGGGAGGATACGGACATGCTCGTGACCACGATTGCAGTGATGACGCTGCTTGTCGGAGGACAGGATCGACTGCGCGCCCAGCCGGGGCCGGACGCGGCTCGCTGGGCGGCCGGGCAGCCCACAAACGCGCCGCCCCTGTATGCCGAGGCCGACTGCGCCAATCCCGCGAACCGGGCCGAGGGAGAGAGTGAAGGCGGCTGCATCATGCGGTTCCGGAGAATGGGGCCGTCCGAGACACCGGCCGAAGCCGCAGCGAGGGCTCGAAGGGCGGAGGCCGCAAGGCTCGAAGCCGAGGCCTACTCGGAGCAGTGGGATGAGCCGGGGGACCTCTTCGACATCGAGTTGGCGGCGGCGGAGCCTGCGCGTGCGCCCGCGACCAATCCGGCGCCCGCCCAGCCTCGCTGCCGCAACGTCTTCCAGCGCGCCGAGAGCGGCTTCGGCGGATCCTTCAGCCGGGTCTGCGGCGATGGCGAACCGGAGGGGCCGCGCCTGCTGGAGGAGATGCGGGCGCGAGACGCCGCACAGCAACAGGCCGCCGAACGCGACTGCATCCGGCGGCCCGAGCCGACCGATCAGGGCGTGCGCTGGACCCTGGTGTGCGGGTCCCGTGAGAACCGCGACCGGGCCCGTGACGCGCTGGACGCCCTCCTGGACTAGTTGCGCTTGTCGCCGCGCAAGGTGTCTTTCAGGCCGCCGACAGCGTTCTGGACCTTGCCCTCGACCTGATCGGCCTTGCCTTCGGCTTTCAGCTTTTCATCGCCGGTGACCTTGCCGGCGGCTTCCTTGATCTTGCCGCCCATGTTCTTGGCGGCGCCTTCGATACGATCCTGGTCGGGCATGATGTGCTCCTGCGGGTGGCGTCGCCGGGATGGCGCCGCTTCGGGAGGACAACCTTCCGGAGTAGCGATCGTTCCACTAGCTGGCCGGCTGATCCGGCGTGTCAGCCCGATGCTTTCTCGCCGCATCCAGATAGGTGCGCATCAGCGTCTCAAGCTCGGCTATCGAAACCGTCAGATAGGGCGGCAATGTTCCCGACACCCGGAGGATCGAGCGGGCGGCCATCGTCAGAGCCGAGGGGTTCGAGGCCGCTTCACGGGCGGGATACATCCTCCATGCGACGAGCTTCTGGAACGATCTGGGCGCGGGATTTCGCCAGATCGCGATCGTCTCGATGTCAAGCCAGAGCGTCCTGGCCGGCTTTCCCCAAACGCCCTGAACCTCGAAGTAGTCGGGAGTAAAGGTCACCTTGTTCGGCCGAAGGGCGTTCATCGCGCAGATCAGTGTGACGAGCGTGACGAGCGCAATCGCCCAAGGCAGCGGAAGAATGCGGCCGCCTTCGACCGGGATACCCGCGAGCGCTGCAACAATCGCGATCCCGGCGATGAACAGCAGCCCCGTTTTCACCAGCGAGGTCCGAATGACCTTTGTCGGCAGGCTCATCTGCGCAACAGCGTCGCGACCGCCCAGGCGTGAGCGTCGTGACGGAGAGCCGCGAGCGCCGCGGCGGGCTCCAGCCAGACCAGCTCATGGTCGGATTCCACCTTTGCGGCAGGGTCCTGCGACACCAATTCAGCCGTCCAGAAGCCGCCCGAGTTGTTCAGCGGCTCGCCGGTGGATTTGCGGAAATACTGGGCCGCCTCGGTGATCCGTTCGAGAGGGCGAACGGTCAGGCCGGTCTCCTCGATGAACTCACGAACCAGCGCCTCTTCCTCGATCTCGTCGCCGTCAATGGCGCCGCCGGGCAGGTCGAAATAGCTGCCTTCGCCGCGATCCACGCGAACGCAGGCCAGCAGGCCGTCGCGCAGCACCAGGCCGAAGGCCGTCGGGCGGAACCGATAGTCGAGAGCGGGGTCGGGGGCGCCGAACTGCAGCATGCGGACGATAATGCGCGAGAGCGGACTAGAGGTCGAAAGCAAGCCGGGCGCGCACGCCCTTGTGGCCGTGGTCGAACTCGACCGCCGAGCGCAGGCCGGACGCCATGGCCGAGATGATCTTGCCGCCCAGCCCCGTGCCCTTGACCCCGCCGTCGCCCATGCCCGGGCCGTCATCCTCGACGGTCAGCAGGGCGCGGCCGTTCTCGCCGGGGGCGAGGATGACACGGATCTCGCCGCCCTGACCGGGCGCATAGGCGTATTTCACGGCATTGGTGACCAGCTCGGTCACGACGACGCCGAGGGATACGGCCTGATCGGTCGAGACGACCATGGGCTCGGCCTGCAGCGTAATGGCCGGCGAGTCCTTGCCGGGACCGACCGACTTGGCCAGCTCCTGGATCAGCCCGTCGAGGTACTCATCCATCGCGACCGTGGACATGTCGCCCGAAGTGTAGAGCCGGCGATGCACGTGGGCGACGGCCTCGATACGGGCCTGCGCCTCCTTCAGCGCCACGCGGGCGCCTTCGTCGGACAGGTGTCGCTGCTGCAGCGACATGAAGCTGGACACCAGCTGGAGCGAGTTGCCGACCCGGTGATTGACCTCACGCAGCATGGCCTCGGCGCGGTCGCGAGCGAGGCGGACCTCCTCCTGCGCCTCTTCGTGGGCGCGGTGCAGGCGGCGGCGCTGGAGCGCGTCCTCGAGAGCGTTACGCAGCAAGGTCGTGAAGTCTTCGGACACGTCCTTGATGACGTAGTCGGCGGCCCCGGCCCGCAGCGCCGCCACAGCGATGCGGCCTTCCTGCGCCCCGGTCACATAGACCACCGGAGGAGGATCGTTCAGGGCGATGATGTCCGGCAGGACGTCCAGACCCTCGCGGCCCGGCATGTAGTGATCCAGCGCGACGACGTCGAAGTCGGCGGCGCGTTCGGTGAGCACATCCAGCCCCGCGTCGCCGTCGAGCGCGCAGGTAACCACATAGCCGTGGCGGCCCAGCTCCTTCTCGACCAGCCGCGACAGGCCGCGGTCGTCGTCGATGTAGAGCAGGCGGATGGGCTCCCCCGTGGTGCTCACTCGATCTCCGGAGCCTGCATGACGGACAGGAACAGGCCCAGCTGGCGGATGGCGCCGGCGAAGCTCTCATAGTCCACCGGCTTGGTGATGTAGACGTTGCAGCCCAGGTCGTAGCAGCGCTGGATCTCGACCTTGTCGTCGGTGGTCGTCAGGACCACGACCGGCGCGCGGCGCAGGCGCTCATCGCCCTTCACGCGCTCGAGGATGTCGGTGCCCGACATGTCCGGCAGGTTCAGGTCCAGCAGGATCAGCAGCGGGCCGTTGGCGCGCACTTCATCCGAGAACAGATAATCCAGCGCCGAGCCGCCATCAGCGAAATGGGCGATGTCGTTGGCGATGTTCGCGCGACGGATGTTTTTCTCGATCAATCGGGCGTGGCCGTGATCGTCCTCGACCATCACGATCTTCACGGACGTGCTCATGCGAAATCTCCGACGTCAGCAAGGATGAGGCGTGTGGGGAATTTGAGTGTGAATGTCGAGCCCTTTCCGAGTTCTGACTGCACACTGATCTCTCCGCCGAGGCGGCGAACGCTGTTGCGCACGAAGGCGAGGCCGAGGCCCTCGCCCGGCCGATCCTGACGTCCGGAGCGGCGGAACAGCTCGAAGATCCGCTCGTGATCGCGGTCCGAAATGCCGCGGCCGTTGTCGGTGATGTGATAGGTGGCCCAGCCGTCCCCGGCCGCCTGTCCCGTGACCTCGATCAGGCCCGGGCGCGTGGGGTCGAGGTATTTCACGGCGTTGTCGATCAGATTGCCGAGGATCTGTTCCATCGACAGGCGGTCGCTCTCGATGGCCGGCAGGACGGCGACACGGATCTCGGCGTCGGCGGCCTCGGTCTGATGGCGGACACTGTCGGCGATGTGCTGCGCCATGGCCGACATGTCGATGCGTTCGGGGACCAGATGGCGACGGCCTTCGCGCGAAAGCTTCAGGATCGCGTTGATCAGGCGGTCCATCTTCTCGGTCGAGGCGCGGATGAAGCCGATGGCCTCCGGCATCTCCTCGCGAACCGCCATGACGACCTCGGGATCGATCTTGCGCTTCTTTTCCGCGTCGGTGATCGCCGCGTCGACGATCTTGCCTGCCTGCTCCAGCTCGGAGGTGTAGCCCATGACGTTGACCAGCGGCGCGCGCAGGTCGTGGCTGACGATATAGGCGAAGCGCTGGATCTCCTCGTTGGCGCGGGTCAGGTCGGCGGTGCGGTCGCGAACCTGCTCCTCGAGCCCGGCATTCAGACGATCCAGTGCGCCGCGCGCGGACTGGATCTCGACAATGTAGCGATGGATCAGCCAGGCGCTCACCGCGCCGAGGACCAGGATCAGGACGGCGCCGAACGCATTGGCGATGACGGTGACGGCCCCGGCCCACTCCGATTGGCGGGTGCGGAACTGCAGGCGGGTCTGCAGCACCTCGTCCATCGCTAGGGTCTCGGACCGGATCTGGTCCATCGCCACCTTGCCCCGGTTGGACCGCACGAGGCCGAGGGCCTCGCCAACCCTGCCCGTCCGCGCCAGGTCGATCGTGCGCTGCAGTTCGCCGACCTTCTCCTCGGCGAGCTCGCGCACATGCACAGCGCGATCGCCGACATCCAGATCTCCCTCGGCCTGTTCAGACATGCCCTGTAGCGATGTGGGAAGTCGATTGATCGCGTCGTTGTAGACCTGGAGGTGTTCCGGATTGCCCGTCAGCAGGAAGCCGCGCTGGCCGGTTTCAGCCTCGATGAGGTCGATGAACACAGTCCGGATCGCGCGGCGAAGCAACTGGGTTTCCTCAACGTCGTCGTTGAAGTCGGCCGTCCGCTGCATCATCACGAACGTCGCGATGTTCGTCGTCAGAAGCAGAACGAGGGCGACGATGAGCAGGCCGGCGACGCGGCGCCCCAGCGTCGGCGTCCGCAGGAACTGGACGAAGCCTTCCAGAATGGGGCGGAGCGCCGAAATCATCGAGCGGGAGCATTAGCGACGTCATTGCCGCTGTCCAGTCGCCCGAGGGGAGAAACCCTCTCGATCTTCGGGATTTAGGGTAAAGATCGCTCAGGGGACCGGGAAAAGGGACTGACGGCAGATGGTTTGGTGGTGGTGGATCGCGCCCGCAGCGGCGGCGCTGATTGGGTTGGTGCTGTTCTTCAAGGGCCTTGGCGCCCTGTTCCGGGGACGCCTGTTCAGCGGTCTTCTGGTTGGAGTCGGCGGGGCCGGCTTTCTGGCGGCCGCCGCGATCGCGACCCTGATCGCCCTGGATGTCCAGACCTGGGCCCGCCTGACCTATGAGCGTCCCGTGGCGCAGGTGCAGACCCGCCAGCTGGGCCCGCAATACTATGAGGTCACGTTGATCCAGCCCGGCCGCGGCGAGGACATGCCGGCGGCGGCCGACCTCTATCCTGTGCACGGCGACGAATGGCGCATCGAGGCGCAGGTGCTGAAGTGGAAGCCGTGGGCCAACATGCTGGGCCTCCACACCCAGTATCGGCTGGACCGTCTGTCGGGTCGCTATCAGTCGACGGATCAGGAGATCAACGCCGAACGCAGCGTGCACCCGCTGACCGGCGGCGACGACTACGCCCTGCCGTGGCGGATCAGCACCTGGGACGCGGCGCGGCGCTATCGTCGCTACGTCGACGCGGTCGACACCCTGTATGGCGGCGCCGCCTATATGCCGATGGCGGACGGTGCCCGGTACGAGGTCTGGATCACCCAGTCGGGCCTGATCGCCCGCCCCGCCAACGACGCCGCACGCAATGCGTCGTCGGGCGGATGGCAGGTCGCCCGCTAGATCAGACCGAGCCGATAGTCCGCAGGCGGGCGCGGGGGTGGACCTCGTTCTGGCTCATGACCACCGTCTGACCGCGGAAGCGTTCGATGATCGAACGGACATAGGGCCTCACCTGGGGGCCGGTCAGCAGGACCGCCGTCTCGCCGGCCATGGCCGCGCGCTCGAACACGTCGCGGACGGCACGGATGAAGTCCTGCAGGCGCGAGGGCGCCATGGCCAGCTGCTTGTCCTCGCCCTGACCGATGAGGCTTTCGGCGAAGGCCGCTTCCCACTCGGGCGACAGGGTGACGATCGGCAGGGCGCCGTCCTCGCCCTTGTGTTGCCAGCACAGCTGGCGGGCCAGACGCGCGCGGACATGCTCGACCAGGGTGGTGACCGAGCTGGTATGCGGCGCGGCCTCGGCGAGGCCTTCGAGGATGGCGGCCAGATCGCGGATCGACACCTTCTCGCGCAGCAGGGACTGCAGCACCCGCTGCAGGGTGGTGACGGTGACCACCGAGGGGATCAGCTCGTCGACCAGCTTCTTCTCTTCGGCGCCCAGTTCCTTCAGCAGCTTCTGCACCTCGGCGTAGGAGAGCAGGTCCGCCATGTTCTCCTTCAGGATCTCGGTCAGGTGGGTCGTCAGCACCGTCGACGGATCGACGATGGTGTAGCCGCGGAAGGTCGCCTCCTCGCGCAGGCTTTCGTCGATCCAGGTGGCCGGGAGCCCGAAGGCCGGCTCGCGGGTGTGCTCGCCTGGCAGCTCGACCTGCCGACCGGCGGGGTCCATGGCCATCAGCGAGCCGAGGCGCACCTCGCCCAGACCCGCCTCCATCTCCTTGATGCGGATGGCATAGCCCTGGGTCGGCAGGCGCATGTTGTCGAGGATGCGCACCGACGGCATGACGAAGCCGTACTCCTGCGCCAGCGAGCGGCGCAGGGCGCGGACCTGATCGGTCAGGCGGCGGCCCTCCAGATCGTTGATCAACGACAGCAGGGAGTATCCCAGCTCGATCTTGACCTCGTCGATGGTCAGGGCGGTGCCGATCGGCTCCTCGACGTCCTCCTTCGGCCCGGCCACGACGGCCTCGGCGTCTACAGGCTTGGGCTTCAGCCGTTGGCGACCCAGCCTCCAGGCCATGAAGCCGGCGCCGAGCGCCAGCGCCGCGAACGGGATCAGGGGCATTCCGGGGATCAGGCCGATCAGGCCGGCGGCGCCCGAGACGACGCCCAGGCTGACCGGATTGGTGGCCAGTTGCGAGACCAGGGCCTTGTCGGCGGTGCCCTCGACGCCCGCCTTCGACACCAGGAAGCCGGCGGCGATCGAGACGATCAGGGCCGGGACCTGGGTGACCAGGCCGTCGCCGACCGTCAGCAGGACATAGGTGTTGGCGGCCTCGCCGACCGGCAGGCCGTGCTGGATGACGCCAATCAGAATGCCGCCGATCACATTGATGAAGGTGATGATCAGGCCGGCCACGGCGTCGCCACGCACGAATTTGGACGCGCCGTCCATGGCGCCGAAGAAGGTCGATTCCTGCTCCAGCTCCTTGCGGCGCAGCTTGGCGGTGTCCTCGTCGATCAGGCCGGCCGACAGGTCGGCGTCGATGGCCATCTGCTTGCCCGGCATGGAGTCCAGGGTGAAGCGGGCGGACACTTCAGCGATACGGGTCGAACCCTTGGTCACGACCACGAAGTTCACGACCAGCAGGATGGCGAAGATGATGATGCCGATAATGAAGCTGCCGCCCATCATCAGGTTGCCGAAAGCCTGAATGACCTGACCGGCGGCGTCATGGCCCTCGTGGCCGTGGCTCAGCACCAGTCGGGTCGTCGCCAGGTTCAGACCGAGGCGATACAGGGTGGCGACCAGCAGAACCGTCGGGAAGATGGCGAAGTCCAGCGGCTTCTTCATCATCAGGGCGGTCATCAGGATCAGGACCGAGCCGACGATCGAGATGGCCAGCAGCAGATCCAGCAGCATGCTGGGGATCGGCACGATCAGCAGCATGATGATGCCGATCACGCCCATGGCCATGCCGACTTCGCCGCGCATCAGCCAGCCGCGCATGTCCGAGCCGGTCGGACGGGCCAGGCCGTCCTTCATCAGCGGCGAGGAGACCGGAGCGTCAGTCATGGCCGAGCGCCCCCAAGGCGATGCGGGTCGCCTCGGCGATCACCGCCTCACGCGCATCAGGCGCCGAGTCCCGGGTGGCGTGATAGTAGATCGCCAGCACCACCGGCTTCCCCGACGGCGGCGTCAGGACGCCGATGTCGTTGACGGGGCCATAGCCGCCAGTGCCGGTCTTGTGGGCCACGGTCCAGCCGGCTGGAACGCCGGCCTTGATGCGGCCCGGACCGGTCGGGGTCTCGATCATCCAGCGGGTCAGCAGGGCCTTCGAATCCGCGCTCAGCGGGGTGTCGCCCGAGACCAGCAGGCGCTCCATGTTCCGCACCGATTGCAGCGGCAGGATGGTGTCCTTGTCGCCGTCCAGCCGGTTCATCTCCGGCTCCAGGCGGTCCACGCGCGTGCTGTCGTCGCCGATGCCGCGATAGAAGGCGCGCAGGGCGTCGATGCCGCCCATCTCGCGGATCAGAATGTTGGCCGCCGGATTGTCGCTGAGCCCGACGGTGCCCTCCATCAGCTGTTCGATGGTCAGGGTCGAGCCGATCGCAGGCTCAGTTGTCGGCGCGTGATTGATCATGTCCGCGCGGGTGATCGGGATGGCGCGATCCAGCCGCTCCTGCCCTGCCTGCACTCGCAGGAAGGTGGCCGCGGCGAGGTACATCTTGAAGGTCGAGCAATAGACGAACCGCTCCTGCTCCCTCCAGCCCAGCGCGGCAGCGTCGGCGGTGTCCAGCACCGCAAGGCCGATGCGGCCGCCGTGGCGGGCCTCGAGCGCGGACAGGTCGAGCGGACGAACCGCGGCGACGGCGGAAGGACGCGACGGCTGTTCCGCCGGCGGCGTGGCGGCTTGCGGCGAGCAGCCCATGACGCCGATCGCGCCAAGGCCGGTCAGGACGCTTCTGCGGTCCATCGGCAGGCTCATGCTCAGGCCGCGTAGCCGGACGCGGCGATGCCCGATTGCGGAGCCGGGATGGCCGCGCCCTCGTCGGCGTATTCGTTCAGCTTGTTGCGCAGGGTGCGGATCGAGATGCCCAGGATGTTGGCCGCGTGGGTGCGGTTGCCCAGGCAGTGCGACAGGGTGTCGAGGATCAGCGCCTTTTCCATCTGTGCGACGGTCTGGCCGACGTGCGAGCGGGTGACGACGTCGGCCACATGGGCGGCTCGACCGGCCGGGCCGGCGTCATAGGCCGGAGCTCCACCGCCGGCGGTCAGGGGCTGGCCGTCTGGCAGGCGGATGGCGTCGACGTCGATCTCCGGACCGATCGCCAGCAGCACCGCCCGGTGCATGGCGTTTTCCAGCTCGCGCACGTTGCCAGCCCAGCGGTGGGTCGTCAGGGCGCGGCGGGCCTCGGCCGAGATCGGACGGACCGGCACGCCGTTGGCGGCGGCGTATTTCTTGACGAAGTGATCGGCCAGAACCCCGATGTCGCCCGGACGCTCGCGCAGGGCCGGCAGACGCAGGTTCACGACGTTCAGGCGGTACAGCAGATCCTCGCGGAAGCTGCCCTCGGCGACCGACTTGGCCAGGTCGCGGTTCGAGGTGGCGATGATGCGGATGTTGACCGGCACCGGCTTGTTGCCGCCCACCCGGTCGATGACCCGCTCCTGAATGGCGCGCAGCAGCTTGGCCTGCAGGCGGACGTCCATCTCGGAGATTTCGTCCAGCAGCAGGGTGCCGCCGTCGGCTTCCTCGAACTTGCCGATGCGGCGAGCCATGGCGCCAGTGAAGGCGCCCTTCTCGTGCCCGAACAGCTCGGATTCCAGCAGGTTGTCCGGGATGGCCGCACAGTTGACGCTGATGAACGGCCGCTCCGAACGCTTGGAGCCGGCGTGCAGGTAGCGCGCCATGACTTCCTTGCCGACGCCGCTCTCGCCGGTGATCAGGATCGAGGCTTCCGAGCGGGCGACCTGGTCGGCCAGCTGGATGACGTGCTTCATCGACGGGTCGGCCGAGATCATCGGGCGTTCGTCGTCGGCCACAGCCGACAGGACGGCGGCGATCAGGTCCGCTTCCGGCGGCAGCGGGATGAACTCCTTGGCGCCGGCGCGGATGGCGTCGGCCGCGTCGCGGGCGTCGGCGTCCACGCCGCAAGCCACCACCGGCACATGGATGCGCTCGTTCTCGTTGGCCGAGATCAGGGCCGCGATGTCGACGCGATAGTCGACCATCAGCAGGTCGGCGCCCTGCCCCCGTCGAAGCTGCTCGGTCGCCTGATCGCCGCGCTCGACGTGCTGGACCTTGGCACCGTGCGCCATGGCCATCTTCACCGCCGTCGCCAGCTGTCCGCTGAGCCTGCCAACCACCAGAAGCCGCATGGGTCTTCTCCTCTAATCCCTACTGACGCGTCGCCGATCAGGCGCCGCTGTCTTCCGTCTTGATGATTTCCGTCATGGTCACGCCAAGGCGGTCTTCCACGACCACCACCTCGCCGCGGGCGACCAAGCGGTTGTTGACGAAGATGTCGATCGCCTCGCCGACCTTGCGGTCCAGCTCCAGCACGCTGCCGCGGTTCAGCTTCAGCAGCTGGGCCACGGACATGTGGGCCTTGCCCAGCACGGCGGAGATGTTGACCGGCACGTCGAAGACGGGCGCCAGATCGTGCGCGTTCTTCTCGGTGTGCTCGTCCGGCGCGGCGAGACCGCCGTTCTCGGAGAACTCTTCCAGAGCCATGGTATCGGACGCCATCAGGGCCTCCCCTCGATGAGGTGTTCAGCATGCCCGGCCTCGGCGGCCAGGGCGGAGTTCAGCGCCTCGGCCATTCGGGCGAAGGCATTGTCGGGATCGAAGTCGGCGCGGCCGTCAGCCCATTCCAGCCGGAAGGCGGCGGTCGGCAGGCCTGGGTCGTCCCGGAAGGCGACCACGCCTGAGAAGCCAGCGTCGGCGCACAGCTGTTCCAGCTGCACGCGCGTCTCGTCGGTCAGTTCGCCCGTGCGGATGACCAGTCGCGGCGACGCGTCGATTTCCTGCCCAAGAGCTTCCAGCGCCGCCTGCAGCGGGCCGTGCGGGAACCGGTCCAGCGAAGCGGCGGAGACGACCCGGGCCGCAGCGAGCGCCAGTTCGACCGATTGTTCGCGGTGTTGCTGGGCGACCTGCGTCAAGGCCGGCGCGGCGGCGTTCAGGGCCTGACCGATGGTCGACAAGGCCATGCTCTGGATGCCGGCGAGCTCGGCCAGGGTCTGTTCGCGGGTCTCGGCGCGGGCCTGGGCGACCAGCAACTCGACCTCGTCGGGGCTGTACGACCTCTTCGCCGGACGCCAGGCCGAGGCCTGCACGACGACGCCGTCCGAGTCGAACTCGGTGTCGAAGGCGAAGGGTCGGGAGGGAGCGGCGCTGGTCATCAGTAGATCAGCTCGTCATCGCCGCCTTGGCCGACCAGCATGATCTCGCCCTTGGCGGCGAGATCCTTGGCGACCTGGACCATGGCCATCTGGGCCTGATCGACGTCCTTGAGACGCACGGGGCCCATCGACTCCATGTCCTCGCGCATGATCTTGGCGGCGCGCTCGGACATGTTGGAGAAGAACATCTCGCGCAGGCTCTCGGACGCGCCCTTGAGCGCCAGACCGAGGGAGTCCTTCTCGACCGCGCGCAGCAGGGTCTGTATGCCGCCCGGATCCAGCTTGGACAGGTCCTCGAAGACGAACATCAGGGCGCGGATGCGCTCGGCCGCCTCGCGGTTGCGCTCTTCCAGCGCGCCGATGAAGCGGGCTTCGGTCTGGCGGTCGAAGCTGTTGAAGATGTCGGCCATCAGCTCGTGGCTGTCGCGCTTGGAGGTGCGGGCCAGGTTCGACATGAACTCGGTGCGCAGGGTCTGTTCGATCTTGTCGAGAATGTCGCGCTGCACCGGCTCCATGCGCAGCATCCGCTGCACGCACTCCAGGGCGAAGTCCTCGGGCAGGGACGTCAGCACGCGGGCGGCGTGATCCGGCTTCACCTTGGACAGGACGACGGCGACGGTCTGCGGGTATTCGTTCTTCAGATAGTTGGCGAGAACGGCCTCGTTCACATTCCCCAGCTTGTCCCACATGGTCCGGCCGGCGGGGCCGCGGATTTCCTCCATCAGACCATCGACGCGGTCGGCGGGCATGAAGGAGGACAGCAGGCGCTGGGTCTGCTCGAAGCTGCCCATCACCGCGCCCGAGCCGCTCATACCCGAGACGAACTCGACCAGCAGTTCCTCGACCACCGACGAGCTGACCGTGCCCAGGCTGGCCATGGCCTGCGAGATTTCCTTGACCTCGTCGTCGTCCAGGCCCTGCCACAGGCGGGTGTGTTCCTCACCGAGCGACAGCAGGATCACGGCCGCCTTCTCGGGCCCGGTCAGCTTCCGGGCATCCTCGACCGCGGGCTTCTTGTTGATGATCCGGCTGGCCATCAGCCTTCATGCACCCAGCTGCGGAGGATCGAGGTCGACTCCTCCGGGTGCTTCTCGACGAAGTCGGCGACCTTCTTGACCGACGACGCCTTCACCTGACCCTCGATGCGGGCGATGTCCAGGCGCTGATCCATCTCCGACGGACCGGCCAGCTGGGCCATGGCGCCGGGCGCGCCGCCGACCACGGTGGTCTGCAGCGCAGTGACCGGAACGCCGCCCGCGCCGGCCAGCTGGGGTTGGCCCGCCGCGCCGCCGCCGGCCGCCGTCTTCAGCAGCGGACGCAGCACGAAGAAGATCAGCAGCACGCCGGTGATCAGCAGCACCAGCAACTCGACCCCGCGCATGATGTCGTTCTTGGTGAAGTTGAACAGCGAGTTGCCGGCCTCTTCCCCGCCCACCGCGGTGACGTCACGATTGAAGCGGACGTTCAGCACCTCGATGCGGTCGCCGCGCTCGGCGTTGATGCCGACGGCGGCCTCGACCAGCGACTTGATCTGGGCGATCTCCTCCGGCGTGCGGGCCGCATAAGTCGGCTCGCCGCCGTTGGCGCCCGGCGTCCAGCGGCCGTCGACCGCGACCGACACCGCCAGCTTCTTGACCTCACCGGCTTCCTTCACCGTCGTCGTGGTCGTGTTCGAGATCTCGTAGTTGGTGGTCTCGGTGTTCTGGGTGTCGCGCGAACCCTGGGCCGCAGCACCCGGCGCCTGGCCGCCCGGAATGTTGTTGGTCGCCGTCGCGCCGCCGTCCGGGATCGCCGAGGTGTCCGAGCTTTCCGAGCCGTTGGTGGAGGTCGAGCGAACGACCTGGCCGTCCGGATCGAAGCGCTGCTCCTGGGTGGTTGAGCGGGCATGGTCGATCTCGGCTGTGACCTGAACCCGCGCGCCGCCGACGCCGACGACACCCTCGACGATGTCGGTGATACGAGCCCGCAGCTGGGCCTCGGTCTGACCGCGCGCCTCCTCGGCCGAGGCGGCGCTGAAGCCCTCGCCGTCCGTGCCGGCCGCCAGGGTGCGGTTCGAGGTGTCGGTCAGGGTGACCTTCTCGGGCTTCAGGTTCGGCACCGAGGAAGCGACGACGTTGCGGATCGCCTGCACCTGGGCGCCGGTCAGCTGGCCGCCAGTGACGCCGACGACGACCGAGGCGGTCGGCTCGGCGGCCTGGGACTGGAACAGCTCGCGCCGCGGCAGGGCGATCATCACGCGTGCCGACTGGATGCCGCGCATGGTCTGGATGGTGCGCGCCAGCTCGCCCTCGAGCGCACGCTTCTCGTTCAGGTTCTGCTGGAACTCGGTCTGACCCAGCACCGACTGGTTGTCGAAGATCTCGTAGCCGACGCTGCCCGAGGTCACGAGCCCCTTGCCGGCGACCAGCATACGGGCCTCGCCCACCTGGTCGCGGCTGACGAAGATCGTCGAGCCGTCGCCGCGCGAGCTGTATTTGATCCCGGCGCTGTCCAGCGCGGTGGTGACTTCAGAGGCTTCGCGCAGGTCGAGGTTGGAATACAGCAGGGCGTCGGGCGCCTGGCCGATACGCAGCATGACCGCGACCAGCACGGCCGCGACGCCGGCGGCAACGCCCAGCACCACGGTCAGCCGACCGATCCCGAACCTCTGCAACGCCGCCGTGAAGCCGCCCACGCGTCCCCGCCCTGATACATGCGGGAACTGACAAGGGCCCGCTGGGCAGAAAATGCCGGGCGCGTGGTAAACGACCCGTTAAGGGGCTTGGAAGATCAGCGTTTCTTGCGACTTTGCATGACGAAGCCGATCACCTTGGCGGCGGCCTCGAAATGTTCGCGAGGGATCACGTCGTCGATCTCGACGGTGGCATAGAGTGCCCGCGCCAGCGGGACGTTCTCGACGATCGGCACCGAATGCTCGCGTGCGACCTCCCGGATCTTAAGGGCGAGGACGTCGACGCCCTTGGCCACGCAGACCGGCGCAGGATCGTCCTTCTCGTAGCGCAGGGCGACCGAATAGTGGGTCGGGTTGGTGACGATCACGGTGGCCGTCGGAACCGCCTGCATCATCCGTTTGCGGCTGCGCTGGGCCCGGATCTGCTTCAGTTTGGCCTTTACGTGCGGATCGCCTTCGGACTGCTTGTAGTCCTCCTTGACCTCTTCCTTGGTCATCCGCATCCGCTTGGCGAAGCGCATCTTCTGCCAGATGAAATCCGCGCCGGCGGTGAACCCCAGGAAGATGATGGCCGCACTCATCAGGGCGATGGCGAGGTCGCGCGAGAACGGCAGGATCGACGCCGGCGACATGGCGACGAGGTTCTCGAACTCGCGGGTGTGAGGCTTCAGAACGAACCAGCAAATCACGCCGACGGCGATCAGCTTCAGGAAGGTCTTGCCGAACTGGAACAGGCCGTCCGGGCCGAAGATGCGCTTGAAGCCCGCCATCGGGCTGACGCGCTCCCACTGAGGCTTCAGCTTGTCGGGTGTGAACATCAGGCCCGACTGGGCAAGGTTGCCCCCCGCCCCGCCGATGATGGTCGCCAGCGCGACGGCGCCCAGAAAGGGAGCCACGGTCCAGATGGCCTGGGCCCCGATCTCGACGCCTGCGCCGGCCTCCAGACCTCCCAGCATGGTGTGGGGGGCGGCGATGAAGGGCAGAAGCTGTTCGGCCATCGAGGTGGCGAAGAAGCCGCCGCCGCCCAGCACCACGGCCGCCGCCCCCATCAGGGACGCGGCCGAGCCGACATCCATGGACTTGGCGACATCACCCTTTTTCCGCGCGTCCTCTAATTTTCGCGGGGTGGCTTCTTCTGTCTTCGACTCGGGATCGGCGCCTTCAGCCACCGGCGCCTCCCGCGAAGACCTGGGCCAGGGCGCGGTAGCGGTCGATGAAGACCGTACCCAGCACGCCGAGGCTGAGAGCAAAGACCGACAGCCCCAGGATCACGCTGAGCGGGGCGGCGGCGAAGAAGATCTGGAACGACGGCATGACCCTGCCGACCAGTCCCGAAGCGAGGTTGAAGATCAGGGCGAAGACCAGCACCGGCGCCGACAGTTGCACGCCCAGCATGAAGCTGTCGCCGAGGGTCTTCACAGCCATGGCCGTGAAGTCACCCGTCACCAGCGGACGCGCCGGTGCGATCAGTTCGTACGATCCCACCAATCCGGCGATGAACAGGTGATGGGTGTTGGTGGCGAAGATCAGGGTCGTGCCCAGCAGCATCAGGAAGGCCGAGATCGTCGTACCTGGTTGGGCCTGCATCGGGTTGGCGGTCTGGGCGAAACCGAGCGTGGTCTGCAGCGAGACGATCTCGCCGGCCGTCGACAGGGCGGTCAGGAAGCTGCGCAGCAGGGCGCCGATCATCAGGCCGACGATCACCTCGCGGATGATCCAGCCCACCATCAAGCCGAGGCTCTCCGGCAGGGCCGGCAGGCCGCCGGCGACCACCGGCCACAGGGCGAGCGACACCACCAGCGCCAGCGACAGGCGGATGCGCGGCGGGACATAGCTTTCGCCGACGCCGGGCAGCATCAGCAGTACCGCGCCGATCCGTGCGAAGATCAGCGCGCCCTGCCAGATCTGGTCTGATGTGGCGTAAGCCTCCACGCGCCTACATGCCGGCGATGCGGGCCGCGATGGTCCTCATGAACCCGCCCAGCAGTGCGCCCATCAGGGGCAGGAACAGCAGCAGCGACACGAAGATGGCGATGATCTTGGGCGCATAGACCAGGCTCTGCTCCTGGATCTGGGTCAGGGCCTGAAACAGGCCGATGACCACGCCGACCACCAGCCCGACCAGCAGCACAGGAGCGCACAACTGGATCGTCAGCCACAGGGCGTCGCGACCCACATCCAGAACTTCCGTGCCGTTCATCCATACGCTCCCGGGATACTGGGCAAGAAATGCCGGGGGTGTGGTTAACAGGGCGTTAGTGATGATCGCACGACCGGGCGTGACTGTTCCCTTTTCCCGGTCTGACGGGTTAGAGGGGGGCCATGACCAAGCCGAGCATCACCCAGGCCGACGCCGAGGCCGCTGTCCGCACCCTGATCGAATGGGCGGGCGACAACCCCGATCGCGAGGGCCTGCTGGAGACGCCGGCGCGCGTGGCGCGCAGCTATCGCGAACTCTACGAAGGCTATGAGGTCGATCCGCGCCAGTATCTGGAAAAGACCTTCGAGGAGGTCGGCGGCTACAACCAGATGGTCGTGCTGAAGGACATCCGCTTCGTCAGCGCCTGCGAGCACCACATGCTGCCGGTCGTGGGCGTGGCCCACGTCGGTTACCTGCCGACCGACCGGGTCGTCGGCATTTCCAAGCTGGCCCGAGTGGTGCGCGGCTTCGCCCGCCGCCTGCAGATCCAGGAGAAGATGACGTCCGAGATCGCCCTGGCGATCGAGGAGGTTCTGCGCCCACAGGGCGTGGGCGTGGTGATCGAGGCCGAGCACAGCTGCATGACCCTGCGCGGCGTCAATGCGCCGGGCGCCAGTCTGACGACCAGCCACCTGAGCGGCGTGATCCGCGACGATCCGCGGACACGCGAAGAGTTCCTGCGCCTGACGCGACGCTGATCAGCCCGCGCGCGAGCGGGTCATGTCATCGAGCCAGATCAGGGTCGGGTCGTTCAGGATCAGGGCCACCTGCTCGATGAGCCTCGCCGGGGTGATCGGCTTGAGCAGATAGCCGCGCGCGCCCAGCCGGCGCACCTTGACCAGATTGTCGCCGGCACCCGAGGCCGTCAGCATCAGTACGGGCACATCGGCCCACGCCGGCACGGACTTGATCTCCTCCAGCACCCGGATGCCGCCGACGTTCGGCATAGCGAGGTCGAGGATTACCAGCGACGGCGGCGCGTAGGCCAGGCGCGTCAGGGCCGCGACGCCATCCGGCGCCGTCGTCACCTCGTATCCCGCGCCAGACAGCACCAAGCTGAACAGCTCCCGGACATCCGGTTCGTCATCAACGAGAAGGATCGGCTGAGGCATGGCGAATCGCGACGCAGGAGGGCTGCAGCCAGCCTAATGGCGTCCGTTAACCATTGAAACGACCGATCCCGCCAAGGTCTCCGCAGAAGCGGGGTCCTGCGCGACCTCCGTTAACGGTAAAGTTTTCTTGGGAACTCCGTGTTCTAGATCGACGACATGCTTCGAGAGTCACGCCCGCTCGTAGAGAAAGACCCGATAGACCGGATCATGGCCATGGCCGCCGCGCTACTTGACGCGCCGATCGCTGCAGTCTCGGTAACCGCGGGGCCGATCCGCATCTGCCGGTCCAAATCGAATGGAATTGTCACCGAGCGCGCAGACGATTGCGAGGACGTAACGGTCGCGTTCGATGAATCAGGGGTCGCTGTCGTGACGGACCTGAGCGCCGACCCTCATACGGCGCAAAACCCGTTTGTTACGGGCCCGGCCAGATGCCGGTTCTACGCCGCCGTCCGGGTTGTCACAGAATCCGGCGAAACCTTGGGGTCGCTCTGCGTCCTCGACACCGTGCCGCGTGAGACGCCGTCGGCCCGTGCACTTGGACTGCTCCAGATGCTCGCCCGACAGGTCGCATCTGTCGTTCACCAGATGCAACTGGCAAGAATCCAGAGCGAGCGTGCCGAACTGCTGCGCCTGGCAGAGTCCGTCAGGGGTCTGGGCCACTGGCGCCTCGACTTCGGGACCGGCGAGATTACCTGGTCCGATCAGGTGTACCGCATCCACGGACTGGACCCGCTGAAGTTCGATCCCAATCTCGACAACGCGCTGGCGGCATACCATCCTGAAGACCGGGACCAGATCCTGCGTCTGGTCGAAACCGCACGACTGACCGGCGAAGGATATGATTGCCACCTTCGCATCGAACGCCCGGACGGAGCGGTGCGCCTGACCCGATCCAGCGGCCAGTGCCTTCTCGGTGCCGATGGCGTGCCGGAGGTGCTCTTCGGCGTCTTCCAGGACGTGACCGAGGAAGACCTCGCAGCCCGGCGCCTCGCCGCAAGCGAGGCCCGCTACCGTCTCATGGCGGAGAACGCCTCGGACATCATCGCGACCTACGGTCTGGACGGAATCTTCACCTACGTCTCACCGGCCGTAGAGCAGGCGCTTGGCTACCGCCCGGAAGAACTGGTCGGACAATCCGTCAACCGGATCATCCATCCGGACGATATCGAGCCGACGTGGGCCGCTTTCTCATCCTACCTTTCCGGAGGAGCAGACGCGGGCCCGCCACGCATCGCCTATCGCGCCCGTGCGAAGTCCGGCGAGATAAGGTGGCTGGAAGCTCATCCCCGCGCCCTGCTCGACCACAACGGTCATGTCGTCGAAATCCAGGACCTCGTTCGGGACATCTCGTCTGCAAAGGCCATCGAGGCAGAGCTCAAGCGCGCGCGGGAGGAGGCGGAAGCCGCGACCGACGCGAAGACCGAATTCCTGGCGAACATGAGCCATGAAATCCGGACACCGTTGACCGCGATCCTCGGCTTCTCGACCCTGCTGAACGCACGGGCGGACTTGCCGGAGAGCGCCTTGGCTCACCTCGGCCGCATTCGTGCGGCGAGCGAGACGCTGCTCAGTATCGTCAATGACGTTCTCGACTTCTCGAAGATCGAGGCCGGTCGTTACGAAGTGGTCCCCGAGCCTTCCGATGCGATCCACATCTGCCATGAAGCCTTGCTGATGTTCTCGCCGGCCGCGCAGACCAAAGGGATCTCCCTGGAGTTCCTCCAGGACTCGGATTTGCCCGCTCACGTATCGCTGGATCCGAACAAGCTTCGACAGGTCCTGCTCAACCTCATCGGCAATGCGGTCAAATTCACAAGCGCCGGATCGGTCACCGTATCGGTCGGGTATGATCCGGCCAGCGCCATGCTTGATGTCCGGATTTCGGACACCGGACCGGGCATGGACCCGGATCAGTGCAGCAGGTTGTTCCAGCGGTTTTCACAGGTGGACAGCACCTCGACGCGGCGTCATGGCGGGACGGGCCTGGGGCTGGCCATCTGCAAGGGCCTGACCGAGGCAATGGGCGGTGACGTGGGGGTGAGTTCGACGCTCGGGAAGGGCTCGGTGTTCAGTTTCCGGGTCCATGCCCCGCCGGTCGAGAGTGTCGCCGCTGCCGCCCGAACCATCACACAGGAGTTGGGTGACGGGCTCGCCGGTCTGCGCGTTCTGGTGGCGGATGATCATGCGGCCAACCTCGAAATCATCCAGGCACTGCTGGCCCCGCTCGATATCGAAGTCACGACAGCGTCTTCGGGCGCGGCGTTGCTGGACCTGTCCTCCTTGGCTCCCTACGACGTGGTGCTTCTGGATCTGCGGATGCCCGACATGGGCGGCGTAGACGTCGCGAGACTGATCCGGGCGACGCCCGGGCCGAACCAGGCCATTCCCGTACTGGCATTCTCCGCGGACATCTCGGCCGGTGCGCGGCCTTCTCCGGATTTCGATGGCTCGGTCTCGAAACCGGTCAACGCCACCGAACTGGTAGCTGTTCTTCACGGCGTCATCGCCGACGGATATCCAGCCAGCAGCATTCGCAGCGTGGGAGGCGGGAAATGAAGCCGCGCTTGCTGGTCGTCGATGACGACCCGATGATGCTTGAGCTGCTTGTCACGCGGCTGGAACTGGCCGGGTATGCGGTCTCGACGGCTCGCGATGGACTTGAGGCGCTTCGCCGGGTGCATGAATGCCGCCCTCAGGCCCTCATCCTCGATATCAACATGCCCCGTCTCGACGGTTTCGGCGTTCTTGAGCAGCTTAACACGTCGCGTTGGCCGGTCCTTGTCCTGACGGCGCGAAACCAGACCCAGGATGTGCAAAGAGCTATTTCGCTGGGAGCACGGGATTTCCTGTCCAAGCCGTTCAAGGACAATCAGTTGCTCCTGCGGGTTGCCCGATTGCTACGCACCGGCAGCGCAGAAACGAATGCTGTCGTGATCTGAGGCTCTCAACGGCCCACTCCTTGCGGCGATGGCCCCGAAAGGAGCCTTCGCCGTGGCCTGGACTGCAATTTCGACCCGAAACGAGACACTTCCCATCGTCCGCGGCGGCTGGCTCGACGCGCTGCGTTTCATCGTGGCCGGGCTGATCATCCTGCATCACTTCCAGATGTCGGCGCCCGTGCCGCTGGCCGAAGGCCTGCACCCGGTGTTCGAGCGCGGCGGCTTCCTTCTGACCAACTTCTTCCTGATCGACAGCGGCTACGTCCTGATGCGCGTCTATGGCGCGTCGGTCGCGGGCGGACGGATGTCGGCCGGAGACTTCTTCCTCAAGCGCTATCTGCGGGTCGTGCCGGCGCACCTGATCATGGGCCTGTCACTGGTGGCGCTGGTCGTCGGCGGCGGGATGCTGGGCTTTGCACCCCGCGCGCCGGAGTGGTTCGCCTGGGATCAGTTCTGGGCCCAGATCTCGCTGACACAGGCCTTCGGCATTCCCGGCGGCTATGGCTGGAACGCGCCGAGCTGGTCGATCTCGGCCCTGATCGGCTGCTACCTTGCGTTCCCGTGGATCCTGCGCGGCCTGATCCGTCTGGGCCCGTGGACCGTGCTGGCGCTGGGCGTCGGCGTCTACCTGCTGGCCAACCAACTGACCTGGGGCCTGCTGGGCTATCCCGTCTATCAGATGCCGATGGGCTTCGGCTTCTTCCGCGCCCTGCCGCTGTTCTTCCTGGGCATGGCGCTGGCCTGGTTCGCCCAGAAGGTCTGGATCTCGCCGCGCCTCGCCGGCTGGGCCGGTATCGGCGCCGCCCTGCTGCTGGCCTTCGTGCAATATTTCGACAAGCACGCCCTGATCTCGCTGATCTGCATCTCGACCATCATTCTGGCCGCCGGCGCGACGCCGACGCCGCGCCCGTCCAGGTGGGTCGAGAAGGCCGCGCAGGTCTCGTTCTCGATGTTCATCTCCAACGAGGTCGTGCGCATCGCCTGGTTCGGCGTGGTGAATGTGCTGATCGCCAGGTTCGCCTTGCCATCACCCGTGCAATGGGCGCTCTGGTTCGCAGGCGTGGCGGCGGCCTTCGTCTTCGCCTGGCTGTTTCACCACATCATCGACACGCCGATCCAGAACCGCATTCGCGACTGGCTGAAGTCGCGGCGCGGTCGCCGGCTCGAGGTGCGTCAGCCGGTGGTGTCGCTGGAAGGCTAGCCGTCGCTGTTCAGGTGCAGGATGTTGCCGTCCGGATCCCTGAACCAGACCATCCGGAAGTCGCCCATGCGATGGACGCCGTCGGCGAAGGTCGCGCCATCCATGTCGTATCGCTCGAAGGTCACGCCCCTGCCCTTCAGTTCGGCGGCGATGCTCTCGATCTCGTCACCGACCGCCCAGACGACCGCGTTGGCCTGATTGGTCCCGGCAAACTCCGACGGATAGACGACGAGGTGGGTGTCGCCCGTCCTGAACACCAAGGGGCCGTCGACACCGCCGTCGGCGAGTTCGAGACCGAGCGTCTCCTCGTAGAATTTCCGCGCACGGGCGATGTCGCGAACGGCGACGATGGCGGACGAGCTGTGGGTCTTCAGCATGGCGATCTCCCTCGGTTGGACAGCCAGCGCGCCGCAGGGCGGTCGGGTTCCCGTCAGCCCCCGCACGCCTCCGGCGAGCCGGCCACGATCCGCCCGCCCTTGATCACCGTGCGCGGCGTCCGCAGCGGCGCCAGGCCCTGGGTCGGGTCGCCCTCGACCGCCACCAGATCGGCGAAGGCGCGCTGGCGGACGACACCCAGACCGTCGTCACCCAGCATCCGGCCCGCCTCCCAGGTCGCGGACTGCAGCGCCTGGGTCGGCGTCAGCCCGGCCTCGACGTAGCCGTCCATGGTCCCGCGCGAACCGGCGCCGCGGCCGGGCCCATAGGGGAAGTAGAGGTCCGATCCCATGGCGATGCGGACGCCGGCCCGATGGGCGCGCATCAGACGGTCGCGCCCGCCTTGAAGATGGCGATCCACCTCCTCGCGCGGGGGCTGCTGCGGCCAGCTTCGGGTGAACTCCAGCGCCATCTCAAGAGAGGGATCGGTCGGGACCAGCCACACGCCCTTGCGCGCCATCAGGCGCAGCGTTTCGTCCGAGATCTCGTAGGCATGTTCGATGGACGTCACCCCGGCCTCCACCGCCTCGCGGATCGAGGCGTCGCTGGTGGCGTGGGCGGCGACCGGAATGTTGTGGCGCTTCGCCTCGCCGACGATGGCGGCGATTTCCTCGACCGACAGGCGGGTGCGCTGGGGCGTGGCCTCCGGGTACATCTTGATCACGTCAGCGCCCCGGGCGATCGTCTCCCGCACGGCAGCGCGGGCGTCCTCGACGCCGGTGACGATGCGGTACTCGCCATTGACCAGATCGTGCGGATCGCCGGGCATCGGCTCCATCTGCCCGCCGGCCGGCGCCAGTCCGGGACCCGAACCATAGATGCGCGGTCCGGCGACATGACCGTCGTTGACCGCCCGCTCCAGCATCAGATCGAGGAACCGGCCCGAGTTGCCGAGGTCGCGCACGGTGGTGAAGCCGGCGTCCAGATATTCCTGCGCGCGCCCCGCCGCTGTCAGGGCGCGATAGACATCGCCCTGCACCGCCTGATCTCGCGCGGCGACATCGGACAGGCCCTCGCCGGTCCTCTGCTCCAGCAGCAGGTGGGTGTGGGCGTCGATCAGGCCGGGGATCACTGAACAGCGCCTCAGGTCGATCACCGTCGCCCCCTCCGGCACGGTCAGCCCCTCGCCCACCTCGGCGATGCGCTCGCCCCGGATCAGGATGTCGCGCGCGCCGACCATTCGCCCCGCCTCGGAGTCGAACAGATTTCCGGCGCGAACCAGCACGACGGGCCGCGGCGCGCCCTGGGCTTCAGCCAGAGTCGGCAAGGCCGCGGCCAGCAGGGCGAGGGCGGCGGTTGTGGCGAGGCGGGATGTCATGAGAGCTCCGGACGATCTGTTCCGCTCAGAGGCTTCTTATGGCTCCTGCGGATGCTCGCCGAACCGTGAATTCGCCGTAAGCTTGGCGTGGGCCGCAGCGCGGGCCTAGAAGTTGGCGGTGATCACTGACGCCCTGACCTTCGATCCAGCCGCACTCCGCGACGCCTCCGCGCGGGGCGACGGCGCGGCGACGCACCGGCTGGCGGTGCTGACCAGCATGGGGCTCTGGGTTGCCCAGAGCTGGCCGGAGGCGCTGCGGCTACTGGACCTGTCGGCGGCGCAAGGGCACGGGCCGGCGGCTGACGATCGCGCCGCGCTAACCGCCCTTCCCGACCTCGGCCAGTGGCTGACGCCGCCCCCGCCCCAATCCCTGATGACCGGACCCGTCATTCTCGCGGTCCCCGACTTCCTGCCGCCGGCCCTGTGCGACTGGCTGATCGATCAGGCGCGCGAAGAGACCCTTCCTGCCCTCGTCTACGACCCGGACACCGGCCAAGGATTGCGCGACGGCATTCGCACCAATTCGGCCAGCCAGATCGGGCTGGAGCGAATGACAATGACGCTGGCGCTGGTCCGCGAGCGGATCGCGCGGGTCGCGGGCCTGCCTGTGCCGGGCCTCGAGTGGACGCAAGTCCTGCACTACGGCATCGGCCAGACCTTCGACTGGCACGTCGACTGGCTGAACCCCGACGAGCCCGGCCATGCCCCCGATCTGGCGGCCCGCGGCCAGCGGATCGCGACCCTGCTGGTCTATCTGAACGACGACTACGAGGGCGGCGAGACCGCGTTCGAGGCCGGCGGGCTGCGCCATCGCGGGAAGAAGGGCGATGCGCTGATGTGGGCCAACACCCTGCCGCAGGGCGGGGTCGATCCGCGCACGCGCCACGCCGGACTGCCGCCGACGGTGGGGGAGAAATGGGTGCTGTCGCAGTGGCTCAGGGGCCGGGCGCCGGCGGGCTGATCCCGATCAGATCGGCATCCGCATGATTTCCTGGTAGGCCTGGATCACCTGATCGCGGACCGCCATGACGGTTTCCAGCGAGGCCTCGGCGGACGACACGGCGGTGACGACGTCGATCAGGCTGCCCTGCCCCTGCACCGAGGCGGCCATCTGGGTTTCGGCGGCGCGCGACTGGGTCGTCATGTCGTTCATGACGCCGGACAACATCTCGGCGAAGCCCGACTGGCCCACGCTGGCCGCAGGGGCGGTGGGCAGGGACACGCCCTGGGTCGCCGCATAGGCCTTGGCCGCCATCAAGGGGTTCATCGGTCAGTCCCTATCGCTTCAGCAGGTCGAGGGTGCGCGTCTCCATGGTCCGCGCGGTCTCGATGACGTTCAGATTGGCCTCGTAGGCGCGCTGCGCCTCGCGCATGTCCATGGCCTCGACCAGGGTGTCCACGTTCGGCCGCATCACATAGCCCTCGGCATTGGCCGCGGGGTGGGACGGATCGTACTCGGACCGGAAGGGCGAGGCGTCAGGGCGCACCTGCGCCAGGGTCACCCCGGTCGCGCCATCGATCTCGCGCGCCTGAAACACCGGGATCTGGCGGCGATAGGGTTCGCCGCCCGCCACCTCAGCGGTGGATTGCGCGTTGGCGATGTTCTCGGCGATCACGCGCATGCGCGACTGCTGGGCCTTCAGGGCGCTGGCCGCGACGGCCATGGCGCTGTTCCGGGGCGGGACGGGATCAGGCATCGACGTTTTCCTTCATCGATCAGCGACCGGGGACCTTGGCCGCCAGCCGGAGCATGGCCATGGACTTCTGGTAGAAGCCGATGGCGGCGTCATAGGCCATGCGGCTCTCGGCCATCTTGAGCATCTGTTCCTCGACCACGACCGCATTGCCGTCGAGCGTGGTTTCCGAATCCGGGGCGGCCGAGGTCTCGAACCGGGCGGTCGACTGTCCCGTCGGCGCGATGTGCATGGCGCTGGTCCGCGTCATCCGCACATCACCTGACCCGGCGCGGAGCGCGGCGGCGAAATCGGTCGGCTGGTTCAGGTCGCGACCGACGTAGCCGGGCGTATCGGCATTGGCCACGTTCTGCGCGATGACGCGCTGACGTTCGTCCAGCCAGGACAGGCGGCCCTTGATCTGGCCCAGCAGCGGCAGGTCGTTGAAGCCCACGGGTCCGATACTCCGGGCGCGGATCGCCCAAAATCGATGGGCAGAAAATGCCGCCTCCATGGTTAATCAGAGGTTATCTCAACGCGGCGTTAACCATGAACGTCCGAGGGTGACCCGCCGGAATCAGTCCGCCGGCGGGGCCCGCGCATGAATTTCCTCGACCTGCTCAGGGCGATGTTCGCCCTGGCCTTCACCCTCGGCATCATCGGCCTGGCCGCCTGGGCTGCGCGTCGCTATGCGCCGCAACTGCTGGCCAAGCTGAGCGCGGAGCGCGGCGAACGCCGCATGCAGGTGGTCGAAACCCTGGTGCTGGACCCGGCACGCCGGCTGGTTCTGGTGAAGATCGACGACGAGGAGCGCCTGCTGATCCTCGGCGAGGGCCGTGAACTGATCGAGCCGCGCGGACCCGGAGCCGGCAAGTGAGCCTGAAAGGCGTCTTCGCCCTGCCCTCGCGCGCCGAGCTGAAGCGTGCGGCCTTGCTGTCGCTGCTGGTGACAGCTCTCAGCCTGATCTGGCCGCTCGCGGCCCTGGCGCAGGAAGTCGCCGCGGGCGGCGCGGGTTCGGCCATCAATATCGATCTGGGCACCGGCGCGGGGCTCACCGAACGGGTCGTCCAGCTGGTCGGCCTGATGACCGTGCTGTCGCTGGCGCCGTCGATCGTGATCATGACGACCAGCTTCGTGCGGATCGTGGTGGTGCTGTCCCTGCTCCGGACCGCCTTGGGCATGCAGCAGTCGCCGCCCAACGCCGTTCTGGTGTCCCTCGCCCTGTTCCTGAGCGCCATCGTCATGGCTCCGACGTGGCAGGACGCCTATGATTCGGGCATCCGACCGTTGATGGATCAGCAGATGGAGCTGCCGCAGGCCTTCGATGCGGCGTCGGAACCTGTGAAGACTTTCATGCTCGGCCAGGTCGACCAGGACGACCTGGCCCTGTTCACTCGCCTGTCCAACATCGAGGCCCCGCAGCAGGCCATCGACCTGCCCCTGCGGGTGGTGACTCCAGCCTTCATGATCAGCGAGCTGAAGCGGGCCTTTGAAATCGGATTTCTCCTTTTCGTTCCGTTCCTTGTGATCGATCTGGTGGTCGCCAGCGTGCTCATGTCCATGGGCATGATGATGCTTCCCCCGGTGGTTGTTTCCCTGCCCTTCAAACTCATCTTCTTCGTGCTCGTGGACGGCTGGAGACTGGTCGCGGGAAGCCTCGTCGAGAGCTTCCAGCGCGCCTCCGGAACGGGATAAATCCCCACCCCGTGGGGCTTTCAGCGCCAAAGCCGCTTGCCATCCGCAAAAAAAGCGGCGTTGATCCCCAAGTCATCGCTCCTGAGTCTCGGAGCGAACTTCAATCGGGAAACGACCCACAATGACCACTCAAGCCGAACTCATCGCCGCCGTCGCCAAGGACGCGGGTGTCAGCCAAGCCGACGCCGGCCGCGTTCTGACCGCGATCGTCGAGAACATCCACAAGTCGCTGACCGCCGGTGGCGACGTCCGCATCTCGAACCTCGGCGTGTTCGACACCGCCGCTCGCGCCGCCCGTGAAGGCCGCAACCCGGCCACCGGCGCGACCATCAAGATCGCCGCCTCGAAGGCCGTGCGCTTCCGCGTGTCGAAGCCGCTCAAGGACGCCGTCAACGGCTAATCCCTGAAAGATCAGGCGGCCGGCCTCGCTGCAGGGGCCGCCGCCGGAGCTTGTGGACGGGCGGGAGCCGCTGGGCGGTTCCCGCCCGTTTTCTGTCTGAACTCGGTCTTCATGGCCCCGACCCAGCCGGCGAAGGTGTCCGCCGAAGCCGACAGGGCCGCGAAGTCGCCAACCGTCGCCGCGCCGCCCGTGCCGTCGTCCAGCGCGATGGACATGACCGTCCTCGAACGGGCGTTGGCGATGAACGGACGATAGTTGCGCGACATCCGCCCCAGTCCGACCGCGTCGCGCGCCAGCGAATAGGCGATGCCCGCGCGGATCACGTTGGCTTCTTCCGCCGCCGACAGAGCCGCGCTGTTGCGATAGCGGTCGCCGAGCAGGCCCTCGTACAGGGGCGCTGCGCTGGCCCAGTTCTCCTGCTTCCAGAAGATTTCCGCGCGCACTTCGCGGGCGTCGGCGGACGCGTCGCTCGCCAGAACCTCGAGCGCGTGATCGTAGCGGGTGAGGTTCATCAGCGCCCGCGCCTCCAGCGCCCGGCGCTCGGCGTTCATGGCGGTCGGCAGCAGGGTGCTGCGCGAGCTCCAGAGAGCCTGCAGCGCCTGCTCGGGCTGACGGTTCATCAGATAGATCGTCGCCAGATCGGTCGCGATCTGCGCCTTGGCGACGCCCTCGAGGCGATTGTCGACCTGATACTTCAGCAGTTCGGCCGCCTGGCTCAGCAGGTCCACGTCCACCAGGCGCCGGGACATGCGGCGGACCATCTCGTCGCCGTCGGCGCCGATGGGGGTCAGTTCGCGGAAATCATAGAACAGGGCCAGCGCCTGCACCGGCTGCAGTCCGTCGGCTCCGCCCTCGAGGAACAGCATCCGGAAGATGGCGTCACGATCCGCCACCAGATCCGAAGCGCCCGGAAGACGGTTCAGATTCTCCGACGCCGCCAGCGCCGTCAGAGCCTCGCGGTACAGGCCCTGCGACTGGTAGAGGGAAGCAAGCTGCCGAACGACGGCCAGCTCGGTCTTGTCTCCCCGCCAGCGGAATCGCAATCCTTCGAGCTCCTGCGCGGCCGCATCCGGCTTCATCGTGCCCTTGGCGAGGGCGAGGCGAATGGCGCCCAGACGGCCCGGCACGGCCACGCCGTCCAGAGGCGCGCGACCGACAGCCGTATAGACGGCCAGGGCGCGATCACTCATGCCGTCCATCTCGAACAGCTTGGCCTGCACCGTGCGCGCCGCCAGTTGGTCGGCTGCCGGGGCGTTCTGGCTGAACACATAGGTCAGAAGGGCGCGCGCCGCGGCCGGATCGCCGCTCTCCAGCGCCGCCTCGGCATGAGCGGCGCCGAAGCGGGCGCGCCATTCGGGCGGGAAGTCGTCAACAGCGCCGGCGCCGGCCGAGAAGGCCTGACGGGCAGCGGCCCAGTCCCCCTGCTTCGCCGCGATATAGCCGCGCCAGACCGCGGCCGACGGATCGCCGGCCAGAGCGCCGGACGCGAGGTCTGCGGAGGCCTCGTCGAAACGTCCGATGCTGGCGCGCGCCGCACCGCGCAGGCCGCGTACCTCGGGTTCGCCCGACATGTTCGGAGCCACCGCGACGATGGCGTTCAGGACTCCCACCGCCTCGTAGCCCAGACCCGAGCCGATCAGGAACCGGGCCAGGGCAAGGCGCGCCTCGACCGGCGCGCGCGGATTGCCGGTGGCGGCGGCGGCTTCAGCGGCGGCCGCATCCTGAAGCTGGCGATACCGCGCGGGGAAGCCCGAATGGCCGACATCCGCCCAGCTGGCGAGGATCAGGGACGGGAAGCGCGCCCTGGTCGGCGCGCCCGTCTCGGCTGGCGCGGCGTCCAGAAGGGCCGAAGGCGGCGAGAGCAGAAGACCGCCCGGCCGCGTAATGGTGACCAGATCGCCGTCGGCCTTTACGGCCAGATCGGTGACGGGTGTTTCGATGACCAGCCCATGCGCCGACGGCAGCAACGTCATGTCCAGCGTCTGGCGACGATCCGCGAAGCCCTTGCCCGGGGCCAGGGCCGTGACGGCCGCGAACCGGTCGCCGGCCAGCGGATCGGTCAGCCAGATCGCCTTGGTCGCGCCGGCCATATTGGCGACGAGCGTCGGCTCGCCGGAGTCGTCGCGATTGACGCTGACGCCGCCGGCCGAGGCGGCCGGCCCACCAATGGTGACCGTCCAGGTCGCGCCGTCATTGGCCGCCGAGACCGGCAGGTTCTCAGGGGCCGACAGGCGGACGGCGACGTGGTCGGCGCCGGCGGTCCAATGCGCCTGCGATGCGGGACCGAGCGCGGTGGCGCCCGACATGTCCAGTCGCGCCTTGGTGTCGAACACGACCCAGACGGCCTCGCCGCGCCGGAAGACCGCGGCCCCCACGGCGGTCGGCCAGCGGAAGCTGAGGGCGACGCGATCACTGGTCGCCTGAGAGGTTACGGCGACGGCCTGGGTGATCGCCGGCGCGGCCGGTTCAGCCGCCTTCGGCGCCTGGGCGTAGAGATTTACATAGACCGCGCCGTCCGCCGACCCGGTCTGGGCATCCGCGCCCTCGGCCAGGGTGAGGACCAGTTCGGTGCCGCCGCGAACCGAGCGGGTCTCCACATTGGTCACGCCCGGGGGCGGGTCCACCCGCAGACGCGAGACGTCCGGCGCGGCCGTCGTGCCGATGCGGATGACGACGTCCTGCCCTGCGCGACGGACCTGCGAACGGGCGCCGATAACGCCGGCGAACTCGACGCGAGTGAAGGTCGGATTGGCGCCGATGCGGATCGTGACCGGATCGACCGGACCCGCGCCCTCCTGCGCCAGCGGGGCCATCGGAGCCAGCACGACAGCGCCGGCCGCGGCTGCGGCCACGGTCGTTCTGAGGATGCGTTTGCTGTGGCGGGCCCCGGACATACGCGCGCACACTCGCGCGACGGCCTTTAAACGCGGTTAACGGTTGGTGACCTTGTCGCAGGCGGGACAAAACGTCCAGTTGCGGTCAGGGTCGGCGGGGCCGACATGCCGCTGATCATTCGCCAATGGACGTTCGATGACCGAGCCCGTCTATCCGCCGCTGAGCACCCTGAAGACCGGCCTGCGCTGCCGCTGCCCGCGATGCGGGGAAGGCCCGCTGCTGCGCGGCTTCCTCAAGATCCGTGACAACTGCCCGGAATGCGGCCTCGACTACGGCTTCGCCGACCCGGCCGACGGCCCGGCCTTCTTCGGCATGAGCCTGGTCGGCGTGGTCGGCATGGCCCTGTTCATGTGGTTCGAGTTCGGCGTCCACCCGCCGGTCTGGGTGCATTTCGTCGTGACCATGCCCCTGCTGACCCTCGCCTGCCTCGCCG
Organism: Brevundimonas sp.; assembly: GCA_016742215.1. GTDB lineage: Bacteria > Pseudomonadota > Alphaproteobacteria > Caulobacterales > Caulobacteraceae > Brevundimonas. The sequence continues at coordinate 255,120 of JACVCC010000001.1, read as the reverse complement.
TGCTGCGTCCCCTGAAAGGCTGGCTGGTTTCGGAGCAATTCGTGCACAAGGCCGCCCCGCCCGAGTGGGAGAGCATCGGCAAGCACGGCGACGGATCGAAGTGGCGCTAGCCCTCGGCGACCGGCAACCGCATCTCGAATACCGTCCCCCGCTCGGCCGCCCCCAGTTCCAGTGACGCCTTGCTGGCGGCCAGAAGGGCGCGGGCGATGGACAGGCCCAGCCCGGCCCCTCCCTGCTCGCGACGCGTGGTGAAGAAGGGCTCGAAGATGCGCAGGCGGTCGGCCTCGGGGATGCCCGGTCCGTCGTCCGACAGGCTCAGAACCACGCAGTCGCCGTCCTCACGAGCAGATGCGACGACCCGCTGCGCCCCGGCCTGACGGCTGTTCTCCAGCAAGGTCGAGACGACCATCTCCAGCGTGGCCTCGGGCACGGCGACGGCGGGCAGGGCGTCGGCCCAATGCGTTGTCACCTCCAGCGAGGGCGAGCGGGCGTCGATGGCCTTGAGGACGGCCGAGCGCAGATCGACCGAGACCCCGGCCTCGGGCCGCGCCATGTCGGCGCGCGCCAGATCCATCAGCCGGGTGACGAGAGCCGACAGCCGACGTCCGTCGGCGGCGATGTTGTCGAGGAAGCGCCGGCGGCGTTCCGGCTCCATGTCGTCGTGGTCCTGCAGCAGCTCGACCGCGCCTTGGATGCCGGCCAGCGGCGTCTTGAATTCGTGGCTGACGGCGGCGGCGAAGTCGCGCAGGTAGCGCGAGCGGCGATCCACCGCCTCGGCCATGCGGTTGAAGTCCTCGTACAGGGTGCGGATCTCGACGGCCGCCGTCGAGGACGGCAGCGGCACCCGCCCGCCGCCCGAAGCGACCTCGCGCGTCGCCCGGCTGAGCGCCTCGATCGGCCCGGCGATGCCGCGTGAGACCAGCACGGCAAGGAAAGCCAGGAAGCCCAGCGTGCCGACTATGCCCAGACCGATCTTGATCCGGTCCTGATACATGCCCCGGAACAGGGCGCGGGGCGACCGCGACGTCAGCACCACCCCCTCGACCTGTCCGTTCACGACGATGGGCCGGGCGTGATGGATGCGCAGGGCCGAGGCCCGGCTGACCCACTCCATCGAATAGCGCTGGCGGTAGGAGGCGTTGCGCCTCAGCACCGTCTCCGGCCGTCCCGACAGCGCCGTCTGCACCTCCGGCAGATCGCCCCAGGCCCCGCCCCTGGCATAGCCGTTCAGGGCGATGCCCTGCCGGTCCAGCAGGATGATGGAGGCCAAGGTAGTGCGCGAAGCCTCCGCCGCGATAGGCTCGACCCGCGCGGCCACGGCGACGGCGTCCGGGTCGGCGGCTGTGGTCGTCGGCCGCGCCTCGGGCCGCGCCGGCAGGACCGGCGTGGAGCCCAGATCGATCGTCGCCGGCTCGGGCTGGTAGTAGCCGGGCGCGTCACGGGTCTCGGGCGGGGGAGCAGAGGGCATCCGCGAGCCCGGCCACATCGTCTCGGCGGCGGCAGCCAGCACGGCGGTCTGGGCGACCAGTTCGGCCTCGGTCTGGCGGACCAGTGTGTTCTCGTAGACCCGCAGAAAGATCGCGCTGAGCCCCGGCAGGATGCCCGCGAAAATCAGCACCGACAGCAGGATGGTGCGCAGCCGCAGCGCCGGCCAATGCCGGCGCACGAACAGGCGGAACCGGCCCGGCGGGCGCTCGCTCACCCGGCGATGCCTTGGCAGGGCCCGAGCTGGTAGCCGAGGCCGGCGCGGGTCTCGATCACGTCGCCGCCCCCGACCGCCGCGAACTTGCCGCGCAGGTTGCGGACGTGGCTGTCGATGGTGCGGTCGGTCATGGCGAAGCCGGGACCGTGGACGCGGTCGATGATGGCGTCGCGGGTGAAGACCATGCGCGGCTGGGCGGCCAGCACGCGGACGATGGAGAACTCGGTCACCGTCAGCGGCACCTCGGCGCCGTCCCACGAGGCGCGCCAGCCCTCGGCGTCCAGCGCCAGCCGGCCGTGGGTCACCGCGCCGGACGGCAGAGGTGCGGGCGTTCGGGCGCTGCGGCGCAGGATGGCGGCGACGCGGGCCACGACCTCACGCGGGCTGAACGGCTTCACGACATAGTCGTCGGCGCCCAGCTCGATGCCCAGCACCCGGTCGATCTCGTCGTCGCGTGACGACAGGAACAGCACCGGCAGATCGCCCTGGCTGCGGATGCGGCGGCAGGTCTCCAGCCCGTCCATACGGGGCATGTTGATGTCGAGGATCACCAGATCGGACGGATGCGCCTCCAGATCCGCCAGCGCGGCCTCGCCATCGGCGGCCTCGCGCGTGGCCAGCCCCGCCTTGCCCAGGGCGAAGACGAGCAGGTCGCGGATATGCGGGTCGTCGTCGACCACCAGAACGGTGCGCTGCATGATGGCCATGTTCAGACTCCGGGGGCGTTGGTCAACGGGGTGGCGAGGTCACCGGTCGTTGTCGCCCGCGCACGTCCATTCACGCTGGGTGCTTCAAGGAGCCTTGGATCAGGGACCATGCAGAAGCGATGCAGGCCGCGTCTTCGGAGGTTTCAGACCCCGGACCCGAAGCCTTTGCGCGTCATCGTTCCCCATGACTGGCTGCGCCGCATCCGTTGCCAGAGCCCCCGCAGCCTCCAGAGATTGTTGAGCTGCCGGTAGCCGAAGTTCTCGATGATCGCGATGGCGGTGAGCACCATCAGGTGACGGGCCCGTGGGAACCGACGTAGCTCCGTTTCTTCCAGCGCCAAGGCCCCGACGGAGATAACGACGCCAAAGGTGAAGCTGACGGCGAGGAAGGCGAGAAGATACTCGACCGACAACAGACCCAATCCCCAGAAAGCGGGAATAAGAAGATACCCCAGCAACTCGATCACCGGTCCGAGGATGTCGACCAGCAAGATGTAGGTGAACCCGAGCGAGCCCAGCCTGCCGTATCGCGGTTTGAACATGACGTCCCAATGCCGCTCGAACGTTTCGAGTGCGCCTCGATGCCAACGGGATCTTTGACGACCGAGAACGCGCAGACTCTCCGGCGCCTCGGTCCAGCACACAGGTTCGGGCACGAAGCCGATCCGGTACGGCAGACGTCGGTCCCGCATGAGCCGGTGCAGTTTGACGACCAGCTCCATGTCTTCGCCGACAGTACCGCGTGTATAGCCTCCCGCCTCAATGACACGGGCTCGCCGGAAGAGGCCGAAAGCGCCGGAGATGATCGTCAGGGTGTTGATGCGGCTCCAGGCGAGGCGCGCCATGAGGAAGGCTCTCAGGTACTCGACCGTTTGAAGCAGGGCGAGGAAGCTACGCGGCAGTCCCACCGAGATCACCTGCCCATCGCGGATCACACAGCCATTGGCGATCCGGACAGTGCCTCCGACGGCGACCGTCCGCTCAGGGTCCTCGACGAACGGCTGCACCGCCCGCAACAGGGCGTCCGGCTCCAGGAGTGAGTCGGCGTCCATCGAACAGAAGATCGGCGCGCGCGAAACATTGATGCCCGCGTTCAGCGCATCGGCTTTCCCACCATTGACCTTGTCGACGACGATCAGCTTCGGCTGATGTTCGGCCCCGTAAATCCCGCGGATCGTCTCGTGCGTGAGACGGAGGTCGAAATTGCGTTCGATGGGTTTCAGCCGATAGGCCTTTACCAGGGCATCGAGGGTGGCGTCACTGGAGCCATCGTTGACGACGATGACCTCGAACGTCGGATAGCGAAGGGATAACAGCGACCGTACGCTCTGAACGATCGTCAGGGCCTCGTTGTACGCTGGCGCTAGGAGCGCGATGGGCGGAGAGGCGTCGGCGTAGCGCCGCCATAACACCGTCGACTGCGGGATAGGCGGGCGGCTGGCCAGGGCAACGCCGGCCAGACACAGCTGGACGAGATAGAGAAGGTTCTGGAGGAGGCCTGCGCCGATCACAAACCACGCGATGGCTTCGGCATATCCGACAAGGGCGGCCAGCAGGTCCGTCATGGTGCGACGCCCCGCTCTGCGAGGACGAGAGAGGCCGCTCGGCGAACCACGTCCTGGTTCACGCCGGCTGCGAGGCGGAGAACCGCCATCCCTTTCTCGCCGCACGCAGCCAGCGCCTCGCCGGCACGAAAGCGCACCCACCAGGCATCGTCGGCGAGCGCCTCGACCAGGCTCGGAGCCAGTTCAATCAGACCTATACGCCCGGCCGCTTCGGCGGCCGCCGCGCGCACCTCCCAAGCCTCGTCGCCCAGCGCGGTTGCGATTGCCGGAGCGCCAACGGGATGGGCCAGTAGGCCCAGGGCGCGAATGCAGGCGATCCTCAGTTCCAGATCAGCGTCAACTACCGCGTGCATCAGGACAGGTACAGCGCGATAGTCGCCGGCGCGCCCGAGGGCCTCCGCGATCAGTGTCCGGCTGACGAGGGGAGTCTGCGGGTCACCGAACAATTCGATCGCGCCTGCCGGATCTCTGGCGACAATTGTCCTGATAACGGACTCGTACAGCAGGGATTGCTGCAGCCCGCCGGCCGCCACCTCGGAGAGAAGCTCCCGCAACGTCGGAGCCTCGTCGAACGACAGCAGGGCGTTGAGCGCCGCGACCCTGAAGTCGGGATCACGGGATGCGGCCATCGCCTGCTTGAGGATGACAGCGCCTTGCGGAGCGCCGAAGATGGCCAGCGCCTCGGCCGCAGCGACCCGACCCGATCTGCTCCCGCGTGTGAGACGACGTTGCAGTCGGCTTTCGACACCGAGGTCCGAAAGCGCCGCTATCAGCCGATCGCGCTCCTGGCCGCGAACGAGGCCCGCAATGTCCAGTATTGCTTCCGCAATCAGTCTCGCGCGCCGTGCAGGAGCGCGCAACAGCCGTGCAGCCTCGCGGCGCCCTTCCATGATCTCGAGAAAGCAGCGCCGTACGAACGCCTGATCCTTGGCCAGCCTTCGGTCTGCTCTCGCACGGACCATCCGCGCGGCGATCAGCCACGTCATCCAGAGCAGTGAGGCGGCCCCCATTGCGAGAGAGGCCCACCAGAGAAGGCCGAGCAGACTCACCAGAACCGCCAGCCCACACCAACCGACACGGCCTGACGGTCGTAGAAAGTCCTCTGCTCGTCGACCAGGCCGGCTCGCAAAGACAGGCGTTCCGTGAGATCCCATTCGCCCGACAGTGCGACGGACGAAACATCCGCGACGACGCCTTCGCTTGTCTCCGGCGCATCGGCGTGATCCAGACGCAGACGGAACCGGTCGCTCACGGCCCAGCGCGCCGAGACGGCATACCCGTCGACCCGGTCTCCTCTTTCGTCCCAGAGATTGATCCACCGTCCGGAGACACTGGCGCGGCCACCGAAGAGGTCAACGCCAAGGCCGGGCTGCAACGATTTCACCTCGCCCGCAGGGAAGCGGGCGATCGAGCCCTCAAGGGTGGCTGTGATCGCCGGAGCTACGGTCCATACGCCCCCCGCCCGCAGCGAGAGTTCAGCACGATGGTCCGCCTCCGCCGCGCCGCCGACCGCGATCCAGCCTTCCCCGCCTGCGAAGCTGCGCGCGATCCTCAGCTCTGTGAAGATATCGACCCGGTCGAACCGATCTGTGCGTTCGACCGAGGCAGCGAAGCTCCAGGGGGCGTTTGCAAGATGGGTCGCGGACAGGCGCGTCTCGTTCCAGTCGGACAGTCCAGCGCCGAGGCGGCTGCGCTCAACATCGACGTCAAGGCGCCAGCGCGGGACGTCGCGCTTGCTCTGGACAAGGTCACGCACGTCGGCGCGCTCCGGGGCCAATCGCACGGCCTCTGCCGCACGCATCGCGAACCCGTGCCGATCTCCCCTGCGCTGCGAGATACGCGCCAAGCCGATCTGCGCATCGACGTAGTTCGGCGCCGCCTCCACCACTCGCAGGAGTTCGTCCTCGGCCTCGTCGAGCCGCTCCAGATCGATCAGCGAGAGCCCGAGTAACAGTCGTGCATCGACGTCGTCGGGTCGGATTTGCAGGACACGACGCAGCCGTGCCTCCGCCGCAGCGGCGCGCCCCGCCCGACGATCCGACAGGGCCGCCGCGTAAAGCGCCGATGGGTCCTCCCGGACCTCAGCCGGGACGTCTTGCACGATCATCGGTTTGCACTTTCGGGGAGTCTGCCAGCCGACGAACGCGCTGCAGCAGTTCGTCCGGAATAAACGGCTTCACCAGGTAGTCGGCAGCGCCAAGCTGCAGCGCTCCCACAATGTCGGCCTCGCGGCGCAAGGCGGTAAGCATGATGACCGGTATGTCCGAATATTCGACGCCGACCTTGAGTCGGCGCAGGACCTCGAAGCCATCCATGACCGGCATCATCGCATCCATGACGATCAGGTCAGGCCTGTGCTCGCTGACCAGTTCCAGCACCTCTCCACCATCCTCGGCAGAGATGACGATATGACCGTCAGCCGCGAGCTTGTGCTCCAGAAGCGCACGGAGTAGCGGATCATCGTCGGCGATCAGAACCCGGGCCATACCTCACCTCCGGTGATGCGAGCCCCCCACGACGGGGATGATATGGCTGCACCGGTAAATCAAGCGCTACCTTTGACGGCAGTCTGCGGTTCGCTTGTGAGTAGGTGGCGACCCCGGGAGGACTCCAACCTCCGACCTCGGCTTTAGGAAAGCCTTGCTCTATGCAGCTGAGCTACGGGGCCCCGTGAGCGCTGAACTAGCCGAGGGCGCGGGCCGTGGGAAGCGGGACGCGCGGCTGAATTTCCGTCCGACGCCATCAGCTCACAGCCAGCTTCAGAGAACAGCGCTTCACTGTTGTGGTTAATCGCCTTTAAGATACAATATCTTGTAGGGAACAAATCCCGAATCGGGCCGAGTCGCTGATTCGGTCCTGATTCGTTTCGCGCCTGTTCCGCCATCCACAAGCGTTGCGTTTACCGCGGTCACGTCGGCGAGACGTCCGCTTGAGGAACGCATCGGGACGCGCCACCTTTGAACGGTCATGAGTGATCGAGGCACAGGTCTGGCTCCATCGCGCGTCACCGCGATCCTGGGCCCCACCAACACCGGCAAGACCCATCTGGCGGTCGAGCGGATGCTGGGTCATGCCTCGGGCATGATCGGCCTGCCGCTTCGGCTGCTGGCGCGCGAGATCTACGACCGCATCGTCGCACGGCGCGGCGCGTCGAACGTGGCGCTGGTGACCGGCGAGGAGAAGATCATCCCGAGCCGGCCGCACTACTGGGTGTGCACGGTCGAGGCTATGCCGCTGGAGCGGACGGTCGAGTTTCTCGCCGTGGACGAGATCCAGCTGATCGCCGACCCGGAGCGGGGCCACGTCTTCACCCAGCGCTTGCTGCACGCCCGCGGCCGAGCCGAGACCATGTTCCTGGGCGCCGGCACGGCCGCGCCTCTGATCCGCTCGTTGATCGACGACGTCGAGATCGTCTCGCGCGACCGGCTGTCGACGCTCAGCTATGCGGGTTCCAAGAAGCTGACCCGCCTGCCCCGCCGCAGCGCCATCGTCGCCTTCAGCACCGATCAGGTCTACGCCATCGCCGAACTGATCCGTCGTCAGAGAGGCGGCGCGGCCGTGGTCATGGGCTCGCTGAGCCCGCGCACCCGAAACGCCCAGGTCGAGCTGTTCCAGTCCGGCGAGGTCGACTTCCTGGTGGCCACCGACGCGATCGGCATGGGCCTGAACATGGACGTGGACCATGTCGCCTTCGCCGGTCTGCGCAAGTTCGACGGCCGCCGCACCCGCTGGCTGCATGCGCACGAGATCGGCCAGATCGCCGGCCGCGCGGGCCGCCACCTGCGCGACGGCACATTCGGCGTGACGGGCGAGGCGCTGGAGCTGGACCCCGATCTGGTCGAACAGGTCGTCGAGCACCGCTTCGACCCGATGGAGGCGGCCGAGTGGCGCAACGCCCGGCTGGACTTCGACACCCTGCCCGATCTGCTGCGCTCCCTGACCGTCACGCCCGGCGTGAACGGACTCAAGCTGACCGAACCGGCGCTGGACGAGACCCTGCTGCGCCGCCTGTCAAAGGACGAGGACGTCGCCCGCATCGGCCGGTCGCGCGGCGCCATCATGCGGCTGTGGGAGGCCTGCCAGCTGCCGGACTTCCAGAAGACCACGCTGGATGAACACGGCCGACTGGCGAAGGAGATCTTCCAGGCCCTGACCGGCAAGCGGGGTCGGCTGACCGACGACTGGACCGCGCCGCGCTTTGCGGAGCTGGATCGCGACGACGGCCAGATCGACCAGCTGTCGGCGCGCCTGAGCGGCGTGCGCACCCTCAGCTATATCGCCAACCGCCCCGACTGGCTGGATCAGGCGCAGGGCTGGCGAGAGAAGACCAAGGCGCTGGAGGAGCGGCTGTCCGACGTGCTGCACGAGCGGCTGACCGCCCGCTTCGTCGATCGCCGCACCACCGCCCTGATGCAAGCGCTGAACGTGCGCGGCGACGCCATCGCCGAGGTCGCCGACGATGGCGAGGTGATCGTCGAGGGCCATGCCGTCGGCATACTCAGCGGGATCGACTTCCGCATCGACAAGGGCTCGTCCGCGCTGGAAGACCGCGCCCTGCGCCATGCTGCGCGACAGGCGGTGACGCCCGAAATCGCCAAACGGCTGGGCAGGCTGGCCGCCGATCCGGACGAGGCCTTCTCGGTACTGCCCGACGGGGCGGTGCTATGGCAGGGCGTACAAGCCGGACGCATCATCGGCGGCGAGCCCTTCTCGCCCCGCATCCGCCTGCTGGGCGACCTCGGCGCCGTCGCGGCGCGCGAGCGGGCCGAGCGCCGGCTGGAGGCCTGGCTGGCCGGCGAGGCCGGACGCGCCCTGCGTCCGCTGCGCCGCCTGAAGGGCGCGGTCGAGAACGGCACGCTGAAGGGCCTGCCGCGCGGACTGGCCTTCCGCCTGCTGGAGGCCGGCGGCGTCCTGCCCCGGCGCGAGGTCGAGCGCGATCTGGCCGCCCTGAGCCAGGCCGAGCGCCGCACGCTGAAGGAGTTCGGCGTCCGCCTCGGCGCCCATGCGGTCTGGCTGCCGGCCTTGCTGAAAGGACGCGGCCGGGCGGTGATGCAGGCCTTCGTCGCCGGCGAGCCCTGGCGGCCGCGTGAGACGGGTCTGACGGTGCTGCCGAACCCTGCCCCATCGGCGCGTCTGCTGTCGGCCTTCGGACATCTCGCGGTCGGCCGGGTGTCGGTCTCCGTCGATCTGCTGGAGGCCCTGGCCGAACGCAATGCGAAGGCCAAGGGCCGGCTGTCCGATGACGACCTGACGGCTCTCGGCCTCAAGCGCGACGAGGCCGCCATGCTGCTGGGCCGGTTGAAACCGACCCGCGCCCAGCGCCCGGACAAGCCCGCGAAGATCAAGGTCGACGAGGCCTCGCCCTTCGCCGCCCTCGCGGCGTTGACCGCCCCGCCGCAGCCTGCCGCCAAGCCACGACGGCGTCGCCAGCGTGGCGGCGCCCGATGACGCCCTTTCATCAGGTGCTGGCCAACAACGCCGTGGCCAACATCACCAACTACACGATCTGGTTCGCCCTCACCTTCTGGGTCTTCATCGAGACGCAGTCGGTGTTCGCCACCGGCATGATCGCGGGCGTCTATCTGGTGCTGACGGCCGCCTTCGCCATCTGGTTCGGCAGTCTGGTGGACCATCACCGCAAGAAGCGGGTGATGATCGGGTCCAGCGCGGCATCGCTGGCGCTCTACCTCGCCTCGTTCGCCGTCTGGCGGATGGCGCCGGAGGGCAGCTTCTCGGACGTCTCCGGTCCGTGGCTGTGGGCGCTGATCGGCGTGATCATGCTGGGCGTCATCGCCGGCAATATCCGCAGCATCGCCCTGCCGACCTTGGTCACCCTGCTGATCCCCGAGGACCGGCGGGACAAGGCCAACGGGCTGGTCGGCATGGTGTCCGGCATAGGCTTCCTGACCACCTCGGTGATCAGCGGCTTCCTCGTCGCCTGGGGTGGGATGTTCGCGACGCTGGCCTTCGGGATCGCCTTCACGGTCCTCGTTCTGATCCACCTGTCGCTTGTGAAGCTGGAAGAGCCCGAGCCGCAGGCGAGCGCCGACCACGACGTGCCGGTCGAGAAGAAGGTCGATCTGCGCGGGACCCTGGCCGTCATCGCAGGCGTGCCCGGTCTGTTCGCCCTGATCCTGTTCGCCACCTTCAACAACTTCCTTGGCGGCATCTTCATGGCCCTGATGGACGCCTATGGCCTTTCGCTGATGGCGGTGCAGGCCTGGGGTCTGATGTGGGGCGCCGTGTCGGTGGCCTTCATTCTCGCCGGGATCGTGATCGCAAGGACCGGGTTGGGACCGAAGCCGCTGCGCACCCTGATGATCGTCAACCTGATCATGTGGAGCGTGGCCTGCGTCTTCACGATCCAGCCCTCGATCTGGCTGCTGGGCGCCGGCTGTTTTGTCTGGATGTTCCTGGGCCCATGGGCCGAGGCGGCGGAGCAGACCACACTGCAGAAGGTCGTGCCGTTCGAGCGTCAGGGCCGGGTGTTCGGCTTCGCCCAGTCGGTGGAGATGGCCGCCTCGCCCCTGACCGCATTCCTGATCGGACCCCTGACCCAGTTCGTGGTCATCCCGTTCATGACCGACGGCGCGGGCGCCGCCGCGATCGGCGACTGGTTCGGACGCGGCCCGGATCGCGGCATGGCGCTGGTCTTCACCGTTGCGGGGCTGGCCGGCGTGATCCTGACGACGCTGGCGTTCAACTCGTCCTATTACCGCAAGCTGTCGGCCGCCTATGCGAAGCCGACACCGGAGCCGCCGGCCGCCAGCGCATGAGCCTCGAATCCTGCCGCATCGATATCTGGCTGTGGCGCGCGCGGTTCGCGAAGAGCCGCTCGCTGGCTGCGGCCCTGGTCGAGAAGGGCGCGATCCGGCTGACGCACAACGGGGCCCAGACCCGCGTCGACAAACCCAGCCGCAGCGTCCACGTCGGCGACACCCTCGTCTTCGCCCTCGGCGGCCGGCTGACCGAACTGAGGGTCGAGGCGCTGGGCGAAAGGCGCGGGCCCGCCGAAGAGGCCCGCGCCCTGTACTCCGACCTTACTGCTTGAGGACGAACTCGCCCTCGATGTGCAGCTTCACATCGTCGCCCAGACCCATCGGAATGCCGTAGGTGATCCCGAACTCGGAGCGCTTGATGGTCGCCTCGCCGTCGAAGCCGGCCTTGTAGGTGTTGCCCATCGACGGACCGGCCTGGTTGAACTCGACCTCCATCGTCACCGGACGGGTCACTCCGCGCAGGGTCAGGTCGCCGACCACGGTGGCTTCGTTGGCGTCATCCGCGTCGAGGGTGACGGAACGCGAGACGAAGGTGGCCGTCGGGTGGTTGGCGGTGTCGAAGAAGTCCGCCGTCTGCAGATGGCGGTCGAGCCCGTCCGAGTTCGAGTCGACCTCGGTCAGGGGGATGGTCGCGGTCAGGCTGGAGTTCGCCGGGTTGGCCGGGTCCAGCGTCAGCTGGGCCTGCACGTTCACGAACTGACCGTAGTAGGTCGAGAAGCCCATGTGATCGACCGACCAGGTGATCTTGCCGTGGCCGGTGTCGAGGTCATAGGCGCCAGCGCGCACTTCCGACGGGACCTTGGTCAGGGCCGACTGGGCGACGACGCCGCCTCCAGCCAGAAGGGCGAGGGCAGCGGCGCCTGCGGCGGCGTAACGGGCGAAGGGACGCATGGGGAGGGCTCCGGTAAAAACTGTAATAGAGAGTGCTACAAATAGCGACTAAGTGCCGACCCGCAAGCCCCGAACCCCTCCCTCCGGTTGACAGTTCGGGCTTGCGGGCTCATTTGCGCGTCCCGCGCCCTCACGGGCCGCCCTCGCTCTCCTCCGTCCCCGGGCCCATGACCTACATCGTCACCGACGCATGCGTGCGCTGCAAATTCATGGACTGCGTCGAGGTGTGCCCGGTCGACTGCTTCTACGAGGGTGAGAATTTCCTCGTGATCGCGCCGGACGAGTGCATCGATTGCGGCGTCTGCGAGCCCGAATGCCCGGTCGACGCCATCGTGCCGGACACCGAGGACGAGCCGGACGGCAAGTGGCTGCAGGTCAACGCCCAGTACGCCAAGATCTGGCCGAACATCACGGTCAAGGGCACGCCACCGTCGGACAAGGAAGAGTTCGAGCGCGAGACCGGCAAGTTCGAGAAGTATTTCTCGGAGAAACCCGGCAAGGGCTCCTGAGGGGCGAGTCAGCGGCGGCTGGCTCATTCCGGCGAGGATTTCCACCCGTCCGGGCACGGACGCTGTGGACGTTTTGAAATTCCGCAGATTTGTGATACGTTACTGTCATTGGGTCGGGCGGTCTGCGAAATCCTCGCGCCGCCCGCGTTTGCGACAGAATCCCGTCCACGTAGGCGGGATCGGCCAGAGGTTGGGTGATCCGTTTCCGCATTTGACGACCAGAACGCACCTCCGACGGGATCCTTTTCCGGCGGCGATCGATCTTTTGTCCATGCGCCTGCGCCTCTCCCCCGCTGAGCCGGGAAAGGAAGTGACATGACGAGCAAGACCGGACTCGAGTTCAAGGTTGGCGACGCGGTCGTCTATCCGGCGCACGGCGTCGGCAAGGTGGCGGCGATCGAGACCCAGGAAGTGGCCGGCATGTCGCTGGAGGTCTATGTCGTGACCTTCGACCACGAGAAGATGACCCTGCGCGTTCCGACCAAGAAGGCCAAGACCGCCGGCCTGCGCTCGCTGGCCGCCGACGACGTCGTGACCAAGGCGCTGACGACCCTGAAGGGCCGCGCCCGCATCAAGCGCACCATGTGGTCGCGTCGCGCCCAGGAATACGAAGCCAAGATCAACTCGGGCGACCTGATCTCGATCGCCGAGGTGGTCCGCGACCTGCACCGCGCCGACAGCCAGCCGGAACAATCCTACTCGGAGCGTCAGCTGTACGAGTCGGCCCTGGACCGCATGGCCCGCGAAGTCGCCGCCGCGAACCGCATCGACAAGGACGCCGCCGTCGAGCTGCTGGGCAAGTCGCTCAGCGCCAAGAAGGCGATCGCTCCGGCCGCCGAGGCCGAAGCCGCCTGATCGGGCGACATCGTCGAACAAACCAGAAGGCCCGGGAGCGATCCCGGGCCTTTTGCATTGGTCTTTCATCCGGACCCATTCCCGCCGCACGCCGACGATACAGCGGCCCGATCGTGAACAGCCTGACCGTAATATGAATGGCGTCTGACAGAGAGGCTCAGTCTTCGTTGGCCTCGCACTTCGTAACTCCCGCTCATCGAGCGCCGCTCGATGAGATGTTGGGGGCAATACAGTGAAGGTAGCCATTCTGGCGGGAACGCGGCCTGAGGTCGTCAAGCTCGCCCCGGTCCATGCGGCCCTGACCGCATCCGACGTCGAGACGCTCTGGATCTCAACGGAGCAACAGGGCGCCCTCAACGGGCAGGCGCTGGACACATTCGGCATCACGCCCGATCTGCGCCTGGATCCGCCCGCACCCGAGCGCACGCTCGGGGGCCGGTTCGCCCAGATCATGGATCGACTGGACCAGGCCATCGGCCGGCTGGAGCCCGACCTCGTCCTCGTGCAGGGCGACACCTCCACGACGGCGGCCGGCGCCATGGCGGCCTTCGCGCGCCGGGTGCCGGTCGGGCACATCGAGGCCGGGCTGCGCACCTTCGACAGGACCCAGCCCTTCCCGGAGGAAGGCTGGCGCTGCGTCGTGGGACAGCTGGCCGACCTGCATTTCGCGCCCACGGACGCCGCGGCCCGAAACCTGCTGCGCGCGGGTGTGGCCCAGCACCGGATTCATATGACCGGCAATACCGGGATCGATGCCGTCCGCCTCGCGGGCGACCGCGCCACGCCTGTGCCGTTGACCGGCGGGCTTCGCCGGGTGCTCGTCACCGTTCACCGGCGCGAGAACTGGGGTCCCGAACTGGAACAGGTTCTGGCCGCCCTGGTCTCGATCAGGGACAATGTGCCGGATATCGAGATCGTCTTCGTCGCCCACGCGAACCCCGCCCTGCGTGGACGGGTGGACGCCGTATTGCAGGGGCAGAGCCGCATCCGCATCGTCGATCCGCTCGACTACCTCGGTTTCCTGTCCCACCTGAAGAGCGCCACCCTGATCCTGTCCGACTCCGGCGGGGTGCAGGAAGAGGCGCCGGTGCTGGGCGTGCCCGTCCTGGTCCTGCGCGACACCACCGAGCGGGCGGAGGCGGTCGAGGCCGGCGTCGCCCGCCTGGTCGGCGCGCAAACCGACCGCATCGTCGCGGCCGCCACCGATCTGCTGACCCGTGAGGTCGAACGGATGGAGATGGTCCGCTCGATCAGCCCCTTCGGTGACGGCTATGCCTCGCACCGCATCGCTGGCGTGATTGCCGGTTGGCAGGCCGAGCGCCCTGCCGGCGGCGCCCAGATCCGGGCGGCTGTCTGATCATGACCCCCGGTCTCGGGATCGCCGCCAGCGGCGCCTTGGCCGCACTCGTGGCCGCGACGCCGTCCGGCGCGGAGATGTCTGCTTTCTTCCTGGGCTACTGGGAGGTGCTGCGTTGGGCGGTGATGATCTCGGCTGTGCTGATCCTGGTCAGCTCGCTCGACGACCTGCTGATCGACCTCGCCTACTGGTGGGGTCTGCTGGTGCGCTTCTGCACCTTCTGGGAGCGCCCGCCTCCGCAATCCAGCCTGGATCGGGAGCCCGAAAAGCTCATCGCCATCATGGTGCCCGCCTGGCAGGAATCCGACGTGATCGCCAGCATGGTGGCAAACACCAACAACACCTTCGACTACAGCCGCTACCACATCTTCGTGGGCGTTTATGCCAACGACGCGGACACGCGCCGCGAGGTGGAGAAGGTCCGCCAGCGCTTCCCCAATGTTCACCGGGCCGAGGTGCCGCACGACGGTCCGACGTCCAAGGCGGACTGCCTGAACTGGATCATCCAGAACATCCTTCTTTACGAGGAGCGCACCGGGCAGAAGTTCGGGGCCTTCCTGATGCATGACGCCGAGGACGTCGTGCATCCCTATGGCCTGAAGACGGTGAACTGGTTCGTCGATGAGGCCGCGATGATCCAGATGCCGGTCCTGTCGATGGACCGCAAATGGAACAACCTCGTCGCCTGCCACTACATGGACGAGTTCGCCGAGTTCCATACCAAGGACCTGCCGGTGAGGTCCGCCCTGGCGCGGATGACGCCGTCGGCGGGCGTGGCCACGGCCTTCCACCGCGACGCCATGATGGCGCTGGTGAACGAGAAGGAAGGCCAGCCTTTCAACACCGACAGCCTGACCGAGGACTATGACGTCGCCCACCGCCTGAGCGCCCTGGGCTATCCGTCGATGTTCGTCCGCTATCACGCCCGCGTCCCGCGTCAGCGCAAGGCCTGGTTCCGCAAGGGTACGGTGGACGTCAGACGGCGCGAGCTGGTGTCGACCAAGGAGTTCTTCCCGCACAAGTTCTTCTACAGCGTTCGCCAGAAGGCGCGCTGGACGCTGGGCATATCGATCATGGGCTGGGCCCAGCTGGGCTGGTTCGGCGGCTTGGTGAACCGATACTATCTGTTCCGGGATCGCAAGGCGCTGTTCACCGCTCCGGTCGGCATCATCGGCTATGTGATCGTGGTCCAGATCCTCGGCGTCCTGCTGCTGGAGTGGCTCTGGCCCGAGGCGCTAGACCTGCCGCCGGTTATAGACCGGCACTGGGTCTGGGTGGTCGTGACGATCAACTTCTTCTTCCTGGTGAACCGCATCCTGCATCGCGCCTGGTTCACAGGGATCAATCACGGCCTGAAGCACGTGCCGCTGACCCCGATCCGGATCATCACGTCCAACCTGATTTCGTTCGGCGCCTTCTGGCGGGCCTCGCGCCAGTGGCTCAGCCATCTGATCACCCGGCGGCCGATCGCCTGGGACAAGACCCAGCACGCCTACCCGTCCCTGTCCGAGCTCCAGCAGGGGTCCGGACGTCTCGGCGATACGCTCCGGTTCTGGAACCATATCAGTGAGCAGGATCTGACCGCCGCGCTGCAGGCGCAGCAGGCCAGCTACCGGCCGTTGGGCCTGCTGCTTCTCGACCTCAACCGCGTCGAGGACGAGCATCTGGCCGAGGCGTTCGCGGAACGCGGCGAGACCTACGCCTCGATCTTCGACCCGTTCAAGATCGAGAAGGCGACCCTGAACCTGCTGTCCCGCGACGAGGCCGCGCGGTACGGCGCGGTTCCCCTGCGTCGTCTCGGCTCGGACCTCGATGTGGCGCTGGCCGAGCCTCTTCCGGCGGCGCAGCGTGCGGAACTGGAGAAATCGCTCGGCCGTCAGGGCGTGCGAAGCATCCGCTTCCTGTTCGCCCCCCTGAGCGACATCGCCTTCGCAATACGGTTCGCCTGGGGCGAAGACCCCTTCGTCGAGGTGAGAGAGAAGCTGACCGCGATGCGGGCCTCGGGCGCGCTGGATGCGTCTCGCGAAGCCATGCTGTGGCGTTCGGTTCGCGCCGGATACGCCCGCCTCGGGGACCTGCTGATCCGGGAGGGACGCATCACCCATGCGGACCTCTCCACAGCGCTTGCCGCCATGCGGACCCAAGGCGGGTCCCTGGGCGAAACCCTGGTCCGGCTGCGTCTGGCGACCCAGGCCGATATCGAACTCGCACTCAAACAACAGAGCAGCGCCCGCTGGCTCAACGACGCCGTCGCCGACGCCCTGCGTCAGGCGACAGGCGCCCCGCAACACGACTACACCTGATCTGGATGCCGACCGTGAAACACTCCTTCCTGATGGCCAGCGTCGCCGCCGTCGCTCTGGGCGCTCCCGCAGTCGCGTCAGCGCAGACCGCGCCGGCCGAAGCCCCGGCGCAGCCTTCGGGGTACGCCGACGCGGAGGCCGCCTATCAGGCGATGGCCGCGAACCGGTACGCCGAGGCGGCCGTCGCCGCAGCCCGGGCCGTCGAGGCCGCGCCCGACAATCTCGACTGGCGGCTGTTGCTCTCGGATGCGCGCACCGCAGCGGGAAATCCGGCGGGCGCCCTGGCGGCGCTTCAGCCGGCGGCAGGGGCCTGGGATCACAGGGTGCAGTCGCGCCGCGCCGAAGCCGCAAAGGCAGTGGGCGACCTGAACCAGGCAGCGGAGGCTTACGCGCTGGCCGCGCCGCTGGCCCCCACCGCCGAACAGCGGGCCTATCTCACGCGATCCCACGTCCAGATTCTGGTTCAGCAGGGCCGTCGCCGAGAGGCTGGTCAGACCCTGAGGGCCGCCTATGACGTGGGGGCCCTCCCCGCCGATGCGCCGCTGGACTTCGCCTATGCCGCCGTCTCCACCGGTCAGGACCAGCTGGCGGTCCGCGGCTTCGCCCAGGCCGATGCGACGACACCGCTGCAGGGCGCCCAGGCTCTGGACGCGGCCTATGCCGCACGCCGGGCCGGGGCCGACCGCACGGCGGTGGAATGGCTCGAACAGGGCGCGCGCACCCTCCCGCCCGAGCAGATGACTCCGCAACGCCGCCACGAGATCGGCCGGGAGCTGCAGACGATCGAACACCGCGTGGGCGGGTCTGTCAGCGTCCTGACCGGTCCGGCGGCTGTCTCATCGGCCCTCGTCTCGTCACCGGACGAATCCACCACCCAGGCCGGCGGCGAGGTGTGGACGCGGATTGGCGGCGACAACAACGGGCGACCGGTTCAGGCCTTCGTGCGCGCGTATCAGACCCTGGACAGCGACACCGGGCAGACGGGCGGCGAGAGCGCCCAGGGCTGGGTTGGCGTGCGCTGGAAACCGCTGACTGAAACCAATCTGGTTCTAGAGGCCAGCCGGATGATCGCGCTCGGCGATGCGGCGAGGGACGACACCGCCCTGCGCGCCGCCTGGTCGTCGGATGTGGGCGGAGACCTCAGATACGATCGCGACAGCTGGCCTTCGGCCCGCGTCTATGTCGACGCGGTTCGGCTGCTGGAGGACGAACAGACCTATGCCGTCGCCGACGCCTCGATCGGCTGGACCTGGGTCGCGTCGGAAGATCGGAAGACGCAACTCACGGCCGGCGCCGGCGTGCGTGCCGACTATGACAGCGCACGCGCCGAAACCCTGTCGGTCGCGGCCGGGCCTCGTCTGAGCGTCCGGCGCTGGCTGGGCGGAGACGACCTGCGTGCGCCTGGCAGCTATGTGGATCTGTCGGTAGGCTACGACTTCGCCCTGCGCGACGGCCCGCGCGAGGATGGGTTCGTCGCCGCGATCACCTTCGGCTTCTAGTCCGGCGACCGGCAGCGAGGACGGATCGACAGAGGCCTGCGGGCGTCATACTCATCCCGTCCCGCTTCCTTTCTCCCCGCGAGTCCTCATGCCATCCGGTCTCATCGCCCTGCTCGACGACGTCGCGGGCATCGCCAAGCTGGCCGCAGCCTCGATCGACGATGTCGGGGCCGCCGCGGGCCGGGCCGGGGTCAAGGCGGCCGGGGTCGTCGTCGACGACGCGGCGGTGACGCCCAAATACGTGACGGGGCTGGAGCCCAGCCGCGAGCTGCCGATCATCCGCAAGATCGCCATCGGCTCGATACGCAACAAGCTGCTGCTGATCCTGCCGGTCGCGCTGCTGCTGACCGCCTTCGCCCCGTGGGCGCTCACCCCCCTTCTTATGCTGGGCGGAACCTATCTCTGCTTCGAGGGTGCGGAGAAGCTGCTGGAGATGTTCGGCGGCGGCCACCACCACGAGGAGGCGACTCCGGTGTCGGATGATCCCGCGCACCTCGAGAAGCGAACCATCGCCGGCGCCGTCCGCACCGACCTGATCCTGTCGGCCGAGATCATGGTCATCGCCCTGAACGACGTCGCCAATGCGCCCCTGCTGACCCAGGCCGGGGTTCTCATCGTCGTCGGCCTTGGCATGACGGTCATCGTCTACGGCGCGGTCGGGCTGATCGTGAAGATGGACGACATCGGCCTTCACATGGCGCAGAAGCCGTCGCGCACCAGCCAGACCATCGGCCGGGGGCTGGTCAAGGGGATGCCGGTGGTGATGTCTGCTCTTTCGGTTATCGGCACCGCCGCCATGCTGTGGGTCGGCGGCGGCATCCTGCTGCACGGTTCGCACCAGCTGGGCCTCGCCTGGCCGGCGGAACCGGTCGAGCATCTGGCGCACGCTGTTGCGGCCGCCACGGGCCCGCTGGGCGCCGTGACCGGCTGGCTGACCACCGCCCTTCTGTCAGCGGTTGCAGGCGTGATCGTCGGCGCGATCGTCGCCTTCGCCATCCATCAGATCAGCCGACTGAAGTCCGGTCGCTGAAAGCAGAAGGCCCGGGATCGCTCCCGGGCCCTCATGTGTCAGAAATACTCCGCGCCGGCCGGGCACTGCGCCGCCAGACGGCGGGCCGTGATGGAGGCAGGCAGGTAGGGCGTGCCGCGCGCCAGCTGGGCGCCGCCGCGGAAGCTGAAGCTCTCCTGCGTATAGGTGCCGTTCAGGCGCACATTCACCCGGCGATTCTTGTGGTCGGTACAGGTGCCCTCGAAACGGGCGTTGCCGTTGCCGACCTGACGCACCGGATAGGTGCAGCGCCAACGGCGCGTCGACAGGCCGCCGAAGAACCGGTTGATCTCGCTGGGGCGCACGCATTTCTGCTCGGTGTCCCGCACGCCCACCGCAGAGGTCGTGTATTCCCAATAGCCGGGCAGCACGCTGTCGGCGCCCTGCTGCACCGTCATGGCGGCCTGCGGCGTGGTCGGCGCGGCCAGGAACAGGGCCCCGGCGATAGCGGGCGCGGCGATGGCGGCGGTGCGGATCAGCATGGTCTTCATTCTCTGCCCCCTCGGGCTTTCGTTGGCCTTCTGGCTACAGGCGATATATGGCGGCAATTGAACGGGCGCTGAACGAGTCTGTTTGGGCGGAGCAAGCCTTGACGGGCCGAGGAGTCTTCCTCTATACGCCCCCCTCTCGCGCGGGATGCCCTCCCGCGCGCACCTGTTTAATGCGTTTACGGCGTTTGCCGCGAACCGCTCCGAAGGATAGTCAGATGTCGCGTCGTTGCGAACTCACCGGTATCGGCCCCATGGTCGGCAACAGCGTGAGCCACTCGAACATCAAGACCAAGCGCCGCTTCCTGCCGTCGCTGAAGGCCGTCAAGGTGACCTCGGACGCCCTGGGTCAGACCTTCTCGCTGCGTATCTCGAACGCCGCGCTGCGCACCCTGGACTTCAAGGGTGGTCTGGACGCCTTCATCGTGAAGGCTCGCGACGAGCAGCTGTCGGTCGCCGCCCAGCGCATCAAGCGTCAGGTCAAGGCCAAGCTGGCCGAGCAAGCCGCCGCCTAAGCAGCGCTGCTGATCAAGTTCCGAAGGGCCGGTGGAAACACCGGCCCTTTTGCTTTGCGCGGTTCATCGACACATTCCGGGTCTTCATCGACGAGCGTTGGACCCGCCTGCAGCGGCATGACAGGGGACAAGGCTCCGACGCGCACGCAGGACCAGACCGACCGATGCTGCCTCTCGACATCCTTCTTCTGGTCGTCGCCCTCGCTGTGGCGATCTGGCGGCTGACAGCTCCCGACCGGCGGCCCGAACTGAGGCTCGCCGCTGTCGGCTTCGGCCTGCTGCTGGCGGCGGCACAGTGGGTCTTCCTCGGATTCACCTGGCAGAGCGTGCCGACATGGCTGCTGCTGGGCCTCAGCGCCCTGCCCGTCCTGCGGACGCACGTCGTCCTGCGCTGGATCGGCCGACTGGCGCTGGTCGGGGTCGCCGCTGCCAGCATCGGCGTCTGGGCGTTCCTGCCTGCCGTGCCGTCGCTGCCGCGGCCCGACGGCCCACACCTCGTCGCAACCGAGGTCTACCGCTGGACCGACGCGACGCGGGACGAACCCCACATCGATGATCCCGCCGACCGCCGCGCCGTGATCGCCCAGGCCTGGTATCCGACCGACGCCCGCCCCTCGGGCGACCGCGTCCCCTACATCGACGGGCTCGGCCGCATGCCCGGTCAGGTCAGCATCATGCCGGGCTTCCTGCTCAACCGGTACGGCCAGATCGACACCCATGCCGCCGCCTCGGCCCCGATCGCGACGCGCGACCGACCGTGGCCCGTGGTGATCTTCTCGCCGGGCTACGGCGCGCCGAGGGCGGTCTACACCGGTCTGGCGACCCGGCTGGCCAGCCGCGGATTCGTCGTCTTCGTGCTGGACCATCCCTATGAGTCGGCGGTGACCGAGCTGCCGGACGGCCGCGTGGTCGGTCTGGTGGAGAACATCCCCGCCGATCACACCCAATACATGCCTCAGCAGCAGGTCCTGCGCACCGCCGACATCCGCTTCGTCATCGACCAGATCGCCCGGCCCGACGTCCTCTCGCCTCGCCTGAGGGGCCGGGTCGAGACGTCGAAAGTCGCCGTGATCGGACACTCCTTCGGCGGCGCGGTCTCGGCCATGGCGATGAGCGAGGACCCGCGCGTCGTCGCGGCCGCCAACATCGACGGCACGCCCTACGGCGACCTGCCGGATCGCCAGCTGGCCCGCCCCTTCATGCTGATCCAGAGCGACTACGCCGACACGGGCCACAGCGACCTGTTCGTCGACGGCAATGCCCGGCTGCTGACGCGATCGACCGCGCCGGGCTTTCGCTTCGAGATCAAGCGGGCCAATCACTACAGCTTCACCGACACCCCCTTCTTCTTCGCCCCGCCGGGACGCTGGCTGCTGAGCCGGGCCATGGGCGGCGGACGCGGACCGGCGGACACGCAGCAGGCGACGGCCGACATCGTCGCGGCCTTCCTGACAGGCCCTTTGACCGGCGCGTCCGCCGACGTCGTCGCTGCAGCCACTCGCCACTCCGACATCGAGGGCGGCACTGTACGTCGCCCCATCGGACCGACGAACGACTGATCTCCCGGGCTTGCCCCCTCCACCACTTCGTGGTCCCCCTCCCCCAAGGGGGAGGAACTGATGTCATGACCCGCGACGAAATGTTCGCCTACGCCCTCAGCCAGCCGGGCGCGGAGGATTCCACCCTGCACGGCGGGCGATGCATCCGCGTGCGGACCCACTGGATCGTCAACGATTCGAGCGAGCCCGGCTCTCTGGCCCTGGCGCTCGACAAGCCGACGGTCGAGTTCCTGATGGAGACCGAGCCGCAGACCTACTGGCAGACGCCCCATTTCGAGGGCTGGCCCGCGGTGCTGGTCCGATATGAAGCGGCCGACGACGGACGCCTCAAGGAACAGATCGACAAGGCCTGGGCCCGGCGGGCGACGAAGACCCAGCGCAAGGCGCGCGGATTCGACTGAGCCCTGCCGGTTGCGCCGCGGCCCCGGCCCGGCCAGTCTGCCCGCCTGTTTCAGGAGAGCCGCCCTTGTCCCTGTCCGTTCGTTCGCTGCTGCTGGCCGGCGCCTCCGCCCTGCTGCTGAGCACCGTTGCCGCCGCGCAGGAGCCCGCCGCTCCGGCCGCGCGCGAATCGACCGCCTTCACCCTCGCCACCGACCAGCCGCGCACGCCCGAGCAGGAGGCCGTGCGGTTCGACAAGGCGGACCTGTCGATCAGGGTCATGCCCGAGCAGAAGGCCATCGACGCCGTCGCTGTTCTGGACTTCACCGCCCTGTCCCCCGTCAGCGTCCTGCCGGTCGAACTGGACACGCGCTTCGACATCTCCGCCGTCGCCGTGGACGGCACGACGCTGGACGCCGCGGACTGGCGCAACGACGAGGGCCGGCTGTGGATCCAGCTGGGCCGCGACCTCGCCGCCGGAGACACCGTCAGCATTCGCATCGCCTATGCCGGCCAGCCCCGCGAGGCGCCCCGCGCGCCCTGGGACGGCGGCTTCGTCTGGGGCACGGCCCCGTCCGGCGAGCCGTGGATCGCCACCGCGGTCCAGCCCGAGGGCTGCGACCTGTTCTGGCCCTGTATCGACAATCCGCTCAGCGAGCCGGGCCGGGTCGACCTGCACATCACCGTGCCGTCCAACCTCGCCGCCCCGTCGAACGGTCGCTTCCTCGGCAAGCAGGACCACGGCGACGGCTGGACGACCTGGAACTGGTCGGCGGCCAACCCGAACACCTATGCGATCGCGCTGAACATCGGGCCGTACGAGGAGATGACGGCCCGGTATGAGAGCCGGTTCGGCAACACGATCCCGCTGTCGTACTGGCACCTTCGCAGCGACGATCCGGTCGAGGTCCGCGCCCTGTTCGCCGAGTTCGCGCCGATGATGGACTTCTACGAAGCCACCGTCGGCCCCTTCCCCTTCGGCGACGAGAAGATGGGCGTGGTCGAGACCCCGCACCTGGGCATGGAGCACCAGACGATCAACGCCTACGGCAACGGCTACCGGCTGGACGGCAAGGGCTACGACTGGCTGCTGCACCACGAGCTGGCGCACGAATGGTTCGGCAACCAGCTGACCAACACCAATGCCGACGACATGTGGCTGCACGAGGGGCTGGGGTCCTACATGCAGCCGCTCTACCTGCGCTGGCTGCATGGCGAGCGCTATTTCCAGGCCGAGCTGCTCGAACAGCGCAACGACCTGATCAACCGTTTCCCGGTCGTGTCGGGCGTCCAGAGGTCCGAGGACGAGGTCTATCAGGGCGACGTCGGCCCCGGCCTCGACATCTACAACAAGGGCTCGCTGATCGCGCACTCGCTGCGAATGCTGATCGGCGACGAGGCCTTCTTCCGGTCGGTGACCCGGCTGGTCTATGGCCGCCCCGACCCGCGTCCCGGCGACTTCACGCCGCGCCACGCCTCGACCGATGACTTCCTCGCCATCATCAACGAAGAGGCCGGACGCGACCTGACCTGGTTCTTCCGCGGCTATCTGTACCAGGCCGCCCTGCCCGATCTGCGCGAGACGCGCGAGCGGGGCCGCCTGCACCTCGAATGGGTGACCGGCGACGGCGCCGCCTTCCCCATGCCGGTCGAGGTCGAGATCGACGGGCGCCGCTTCACCGTCCCCATGACGAACGGGCGCGGCGACATCGCCGTCGATGAGCGCGCCCATGTGCTGATCGACCCGGACAGCAAGGTGCTGCGCCGGCTCGACTTCATCGAGGTCTGGAAGGGTCGCCAGCCGCGCTGACGGCTATTCGGCGACCGCGGTCACCGACTGGCGCACGAAGGTGCAGGTCCCCTGGGTGGTCAGGAAGGCGATGTCGGCCGCATCGCGACCGCAGGCGATCCGCACCAGCCCCTCGACGGGCGCCAGCCCGGTCGGATCGACCAGCCACCAGCCGTTCGACAGCCAGACCTCGAAGATGGCGTGGAAGTCCGGCGGCGTCAGCTGGTGCGCATAGGCGCTGACCGCCCGCGCCGGAATGCCGGACGCCCGGCACAGGGTGATGCCCAGATGGGTGAAGTCGCGGCAGACGCCGGCCCGGTCGATGAAGGTGCGGGCCGCCGTTGTCTCGGTGTCCGATACGCCAGGCTCGTAGTCGATGTTGGCGCGGATCCACTCAAGGATCTTCAGCACCCGATCTCCGCCGGTCGTGCCGGCGAAGGTCCGCTCGACGAACCGGCCGAACTGGTCGGACGGGCAATAGCGGCTGGGGTTCAGATAGGTCAGAATTTCGGCCGGCAGGTCGTTCCAGTCGTGCTGGACCGTGACCGGCGGCAGCCCCTTCAGGACGCCGTTGTCGACCAGCGCCTCATAGGTCAGCGCCACCTCGCCCGACAGGCGGGCGCGCAGCGTGCGGGCGCCGAACTCGTCATCCTCGTTCTCGATGAAATCGACGGCCGGAACGGTCTCGAGCCGTTCCTCGAGCAGGTTCTGCCCGGGCCACAGGGCGACCTGGATCTTGTAGATGGCGTCGGTCGGAGGATCGAACCGGTAAACCAGCTCAGCGCGCACGCGGATTTTCATCGACGCTGCCTGACCTCACCTCCGACCGACGTCAAGATAGTCAGTCGCTCTCGGAGTCATCGCCCGAGGCGATGACGACGCCGGCGGCGATGACGCCCGCGGCGGCGATGATGCCGATCAGCGGAATGCCGGCGAACTCGCTGGACTCGCCTGACTGGGCGCCGACCCGGTCGGCCACCCGCGCAGCAGCGGAGGTTTGACCGGCGGCCAGCGCCTGGCCGGAGACCAGCAGCAGACCCGCGGTGACAGCGGCAAGGGTTTTCTTCATGTCGCGTTCCTTCTGGGAGGGGGAGCCCCGTAGCCAAAGGCGCGGCGCCGCGCGCAGGTTCCCCGGCGAACAGGGAAACGCGAGCTTGGGCAGCGAGTCTCTCTCGACTCCAAGTCGACCCTCAGAGGGACGGCTTCCCCGCGAGTGAAGCGAGACTGTCGGCGCCCGTTGCATGACGACCACGCGCTTTCCGCTCGCTGTAGCGGTCAACGAGGTAGTCGGCCCGACCACGGGTCAGCAGCGTGAACTTGAACAACTCCTCCATCACATCGACGAGCCGCTCGTAATACGGCGATGCCAGCATCCGGCCCTGCGTGTCGAACTCATTGAACGCCTTGGCGACCGAGGACTGGTTGGGGATGGTGAGCATCCGCATCCATCGACCCAGCACGCGAAGCTGGTTCACGGTATTGAACGACTGCGAGCCAGCGTTGACCTGCATGACCGCGAGCGTGCGCCCTTGCGTCGGCCGCACCCCGCCGCTCTCCAGCGGAAGCCAGTCAATCTGCGACTTGAAGATGCCCGTCATCGCGCCGTGGCGTTCGGGACTGCACCACACATGCCCTTCCGACCAGATCGAAGCCTCACGAAGCTCCTGAACCTTGGGATGGCTTGGATCGGCGTCGTCTGGCTGGGGCAAGCCGCGCGGATCGAATATGCGGGTCTCGGCTCCGAAGGTCCGCAAGAGGCGATCGGCCTCCTCGACCAGCAACCGGCTGTAGGACCGCTCTCGCAACGATCCGTAGAGCAGCAGAAAGCGCGGAGGATGATCGAACGAGATCGGCTCCAGCCGATCCAGCGTTGGACGATCCAGAAACTCGGGCGCGATGGAGGGGAAATCGGTCATGGCTATCCCATGCCATATATTTCGTATATTCGTGAAGTATGGAGTCGAAATCTGCCGTCGATGCGTTGTCCGCTCTTGCCCATGAAGGGCGACTGGCGATCTTCCGCGCGCTCGTTCGCGCCGGGCCTGCTGGTTTGGCGGCAGGCAAGCTGGGCGAGGCCGTGGGAATCGCAGGCAGCACCCTGTCCAACAACCTCACTGTTCTGACGAGGGCTGGTCTTGCGGCCTCCGCGCGCGACGGCCGGTCGATCATCTACACCGCCGATTATGGCCGGATGACCGATCTGCTCGCCTTCCTGCTGGAGGAGTGCTGCGAAGGGTCGCCAAGTGTCTGTGCCCCGCTGGGCGACGTGATCGCCAAGGCCATGTGTTGCCCGCCACAGGTGCGCGCGTGACACTCACAGGTCTGACCCCAGCCGATCCCGCGTGGTCTGATTTCCTGTCGGCCTTGATGGATGCCGGTCTGCCCGTCGATGACCTGACGGATGAAGGGCAGTTCTTCTTCGTCAGCGAGGCGGGAGTCTTCGGCGGCTTCGCCCTGCTCGGATCGCATGCCCTGCTGCGCTCCATCGTGGCTCCGCCATCCGTTCGCGGGACCGGCAAAGGTCGCCGCATGGTCGAGGTTCTGTGCCGAGAGGCGGCTGAACACGGCGTCTCGACGGTGTGGCTGCTGACCACGGGGGCCGCCGACTTCTTCGCGTCGTGTGGTTTCGAGCGAACGTCCAGAGACAACGCCCCTAACGCCGTTCGGGCGACGAAACAGTTCTCGGGCATCTGCCCCGGCAGCGCGCCGCTCATGCGCCGCGTCGTGACCGCCTGATGTCAGTCTTCGAACGCTACCTCTCCCTCTGGGTGCTGCTGTGCATCGTGATCGGCGTCGCACTCGGTGCACTGGCGCCTGATGCCTTTGCTGCGTTGGGCGCGATGGAGGTCGCGTCGATCAACCTGCCGGTCGCCGGGCTGGTGTGGCTGATGATCATCCCGATGTTGCTCAAGGTCGATTTCTCGGCCTTGGCGCAGGTTGGCCGTCACTGGCGCGGCATCAGCGTCACCCTGTTTGTGAACTGGGCCGTCAAACCGTTCTCCATGGCCTTGCTGGCATGGCTCTTCCTGTCGGTCTGGTTTCGACCGTGGCTCCCGGCGGCCGAGATCGACAGCTACATCGCCGGGCTGATCCTGCTCGCTGCGGCGCCGTGCACAGCCATGGTCTTCGTGTGGAGTCATCTGACCAGGGGCGACGCCAACTTCACCCTGTCGCAGGTGGCTCTGAACGACGCGATCATGATCGTGGCCTTCGCCCCCGTCGTCGGCCTTCTGCTCGGCCTGTCCGCCATCATGGTGCCCTGGACGACACTGGCCCTGTCGGTGCTGCTCTACATCGTGGCGCCGGTCATCATCGCCCAGATCGTGCGGCGCGTGATGGCGAAGCGAGACGGCCATGTGCTGGATCGTACTCTCGCGGTCCTCCAGCCAGTGTCCATCGTGTCCCTTTTGGCGACGCTCGTTCTGCTCTTTGGCTTCCAGGGCGAGAAGCTCCTGGCCCAGCCGCTGGTGATCGGTCTGCTGGCGGTCCCGATCCTGATCCAGGTCTATTTCAACTCCGGGCTGGCCTATCTTCTGAACCGGGCGTCGGGGGAGCAGCACTGCGTGGCCGGGCCATCCGCCCTGATCGGCGCCAGCAACTTCTTCGAACTGGCGGTCGCGGCGGCGATCAGCTTGTTCGGCATCCAGTCCGGCGCCGTTCTGGCGACGGTCGTGGGCGTGCTGATCGAGGTTCCGGTCATGCTCTCGGTGGTCGCGATCGTGAACCGGACCAAGCCTTGGTATGAGTCCGGCGCGGCCGTGCGGCGCGTCCAGCAGAGAGACGTGCGATGACCGTCACCATCTACCACAACCCAAACTGCGGCACGTCGCGGAACACGCTGGCCATGATCCGCGCCTCTGGTGAAGAACCGGTCATCGTCGAGTATCTGGAGGCTGGCTGGTCACCCGATCTGTTGCGTTCACTGGCCGATCAGATCGGCAAACCGCTCAAGGCTCTGATCCGAGACAAGGGAACGCCAGCGGCTGAACTTGGCCTGCTTGAAGAGGGTGTCAGCGACGATGACATTATCGCCGCCATGGTCGAACACCCGATCCTCGTGAATCGCCCCATCGTGGTGACGCACAAGGGGGTAGCCCTATGTCGTCCTTCCGAAGCCGTATTCGCCTTGCTGGATAATCCGCCCACGCAGTTCGTGAAAGAGGATGGTGAACTCATTTCGTGGTCCCACGCTCGGTGTTGAACGTCTGCGCTACCCCCTTCGCGGCAGTCCGAAGAATCCTCTTCTCGCGCCGGATCACCGGCCTCAAATCCCTGCCAACCAGCCCCCTCGATCAGGGCTCCAGTTCGATGTCCCAGTAGAGGTAGTCCAGCCAGCTTTGGTGCAGGTAGTGGGGCGGGAAGCGGCGGCCCAGTTCCTGGAGCTGGTAGGCGTTGGGACGGTGGGGCGGGCGGCGGATCGCCATGCCCGCCTGCGCCGGCGTCCGGCCGCCCTTGCGCAAGTTGCAGGGCCCGCAGGCGGCGACGATGTTCTCCCAGGTCGTGCGGCCGCCGAGGCAGCGCGGAACCACGTGATCGAAGGTCAGCTCGCGGACGTCACCGCAGTACTGGCAGGTGAAGCCGTCGCGCAGGAAGACGTTGAAACGGGTGAAGGCCGGCTGGCGATCCTGATCGACATAGCTCTTCAGCGCGATCACGCTGGGCAGCCGGATCTCCATCGACGGGCTGCGGACGACCTTGTCGTATTCGGAGACGACGTCGACACGGTCCTGATAGACCGCCTTGACCACCTCCTCCCACGGCCAGATCGACAGCGGATAATAGGACAGGGGTCGGAAGTCGGCGTTCAACACCAACGCGGGCCAGCCCGAGGGAGGTCGGCTCAGGACCTGCATCAGGTCCGCTCCGCGTGACGGAGGGTTATGGAAGCGACAGGACTGAAGACACGTCTCCTTCCCTCGTCAGGCAGGAGAACGGTAGCCCTGATTCGAGGGCTTGGCGATGACGACGAGGCGAAGGTTTCGCGAAACGTCAGCGCGTGACGGTGCCGGGGAAGGACGGAAGGCTCCAGCCCCAGACCAGCGCTCCGGCCCGCAGGGCGAAGCCGCAGGCGGACGCGACGAAGGCCGCCGGCCAGGCCGCCAGCCCCATCGCCTGGGCGACGACGAAGATGGTGGCGGCGACGAGGGCCGCCGACACCGTGATCTCCCGCCTCAGAAGGATCGAGGGCTCTCCGGCCAGCAGATCGCGGACCACCCCGCCGAAGCAGGCCGTCAGGGCCCCCATGACGATGCAGATCAGCGGCGCGATCCCGGCCGCATCGGCCTTGGCGGCGCCCAGCACCCCATAGGCGGCCAGACCGACCGCATCGAGCCACAGCAGGGCGCGGAAACGCCACGGCCGGGCGCCGACCAGCCAGACCGCCACCGAAGCGGCGAGGCAGACGGCGATGTAGCGCCAGTCGTGCACCCAGAAGACCGGGGAGCCGATCAGCAGATCGCGCAGCGTCCCGCCGCCGACGCCGGTGATGGCGCCGAAGAAGGCGAAGGTGACGAGGTCATGCTTCTGGCGGGCGGCCGCCAGCGCCCCGGTCGCCGCGAACACGGCGACGCCGGCAAAGTCGAGCGCGCCCAGAACGGTCTCGGGCGTGGCCAGGTTCGGATCGACAAGGGGCGTCACGGCTGGGCGGTGTCCTCCAGCGCGACCTCGCCGCGCTTCACCGCTCCATACCACCCCCAAAGCAGGTGCGCCGCAACGCTTCGATGCGGCTTCCACGCTTCGGATCTCAGATAAGCGTCCTTTTCCCGGGGCCGCAGCGTCGCGCGATCCGCCCACTTCATCGCCTCCTGCAGGGCGATATCCCCGGCGGGAAACACGTCGGTGCGGGCTTCGCAGAACATCAGGAAGGTCTCGGCGGTCCAGCGCCCGACGCCCTTGATCGCCACCAGCCGCGCCGTGGCCTCCTGATCTGACAGCCGCTCCAGATGGTCGAAATCGATGCGCCCCTCGACGTGCGCCCGCGCGATCTCGTGGCCATAGGTCGCCTTCTGGATCGACAGCCCCATGGCGCGCAGGGCCTCGATGTCGGTGGCCAGCACGCGCTGCGGCGTCAGCTCATGCTCCAGCCCCTCGGTC
This sequence comes from Brevundimonas sp., assembly GCA_016742215.1. Taxonomy (GTDB): domain Bacteria; phylum Pseudomonadota; class Alphaproteobacteria; order Caulobacterales; family Caulobacteraceae; genus Brevundimonas. The sequence goes on along the minus strand of JACVCC010000001.1, from coordinate 225,083 downwards.
ACCCGCTTCCAGATCGCCGCCGCCGAGGCCAGCGAGACCTGTTGTTCCACGATCATGCGGAACAGGCCCTCGTATCCGCCCACGCGCGACCGCCACTCGAAGACCGGCATCGCGAGGTGCGCGCGCTCCAGCGCGGGGTCGAGCGCGACCAGCGCCTTGCGGGCGGCGGCGATCTCCTGCGGACCGGGGGCGGCGTTCATGAAACCTCGTCGACACGGATGCGCGGTCCCTCTAGCATCCGCCCATGCTCACTCTGGACGAACTGCTCGCACCGGTCACGGCCGACGCCTTCCACGCCGACTATGACGACCGGAAACCGCTGTACATTCCGGCGGACGCGGCCGCGGGCAAGCGCGCCTTGCTGGATTGGGCGGGGTTCAACGCCCTGCTCGACCAGTCTTCGATCTGGACCGCCCAGACCCTGAAGATGGTCTACAACGGCGACCCCATCGATCCGTCCGCCTATTGCAGCGAGGTCCGCAGCCAGTCGGGCGCCAGCCTCCGCCCCGCTCCGGCCAAGGTGCAGACGCTGCTGGCCAATGGGGCCAGCCTGATCGCCGGCGACGTCCAGGGGCTGACGCCCGAGCTGCGGGCGATCAGCAGGACCCTGTCCGAAACCTTCGCGGGCCTCGTGGGCGCCAACGTCTATTGCTCGTTCGGAGGGGTTCAGGCGTTCGACACCCACTTCGACCTCCATCACGTCTTCGCGGTGCAGGTGGAAGGTCAGAAGGTCTGGCGGCTCTACCAGAACCGCGCCAACGCCCCGATGACCCTGCCGGAGGACAGCGACGAGGCGCGCCGCTGGTTCGCGCGCACGCGCGGCGCCCTGATGCAGGAGGTCGTGATGAACCCCGGCGACGTCCTGTATCTGCCCCGCGGCTGGTACCACGACGCCCTGGCGACCGAGGGCGCCTCACTGCATGTGACCTTCTCGGTGACGCCGCTGTACGGCCGCGTCCTGTTCGGACTGCTCGAGTCCGCCGCCATGCAGGATCCGGCGTTCCGCGCCTGGCTGCGTCCTTCCGGCGAGGATGGCGGACGACCGCTCCGACAGCAGTTGGCGGACCTCGGTCGCCGGCTGGCGGCGCTGACCGAACGGCCCGAGTTCGTCGACGAGATCGCCATGAGCCAGGAACGACTGGTGCCGCGCGATACGCCCTACGCCCTGCCGACGCGTCCGGCCCTCACCCTGTACCGCCCCACCGGCCTGATGCCGCCACGGATCGCCGGGCCGGGCGCGATCGCGATCGACTGGGCCCTGTCCCAGCCGCAGCTCGCGCTGGAGGACATGCTGGCCCAGTTCGACTTCATCCCGCCGGACACGATCCGCGAGGCGGTCGAGCAGGCCGTCCGGGCCGGCGCTCTGAAACGGCTGTGACCGACCTCGTCACCCGCTTCGCCCCCTCGCCCACCGGTCTGCTGCACCGGGGCCATGCCTTCTCCGCCCTGACGGCGTGGACGGCGGCGCGGGCGGCGGGCGGACGGTTCGTCCTGCGGATCGAGGATATCGACCCGACGCGCTGCCGGCCGGAGTTCGAGACCGCCATCCTCGAGGACCTCGCCTGGCTGGGCCTCGACTGGGAGACGCCGGTGCGGCGGCAGTCGGTTCACCTGGCCGACTTCGCCGCCGTGGTCGATACGCTCGAGCGGCGCGGCCTGCTCTACCGCTGTTTCCGGACTCGCAAGGAAATCCTGGACGCCATCGGCGATGCGCCGCACGGGCCGGCGGAGGCGGTACGGCCGGGGCCCCATCCCGCTGGGGAGGAGGCCGCCCTGCTGGCCGAGGGCCGCGGCTACGCCTGGCGCCTGTCGCTGGACCGCGCCCGCGACGCGCTGGGCGGCCGGGCATGGGAGGCGCTCGCCTTCGTCGAGGAGGGCGAGGGCGACAAGCGGGGCCTGATCCGCGCCCGGCCAGAGACCGCCGGCGATGTGGTCGTGGCCCGCAAGGACGCCGGCTCGGCCTACCACGTCGCCGTCACCCACGACGACAACCTGCAGGGCGTCACCCGCGTCATCCGCGGGCTGGACCTGTTCGAGGCGACGCACATCCAGGTCCTGATCCAGGCGCTGATGGGGTGGGAGACGCCGGTCTACCAGCACCATCGCCTGCTGACCGGGCCCGACGGGCGGCGCTACGCCAAGCGGGACCGGTCGGTGACCCTGGCCGAGCTGCGCGCGGGCGGCATGAGCCCGCAGGTCCTCAGGGGCGAGCTGGGGTTCGGCTGATCAGTCGGCCAGCCTCCCCTTCGCCTTGCCCGCGCCGAAGACCACGTCGCCGTCCGGCTTGTCCGCCTCCGCCCCCGGCCCGCCGATGGCGCGCAGGACGTGGCGGATGATGTTCAGCCGGGCCGTCTTCTTGTCGTCGGTCGAGATCACCGTCCAGGGCGCGGCCTCGCTGTCGGTCTCCTTCAGCATCCGGTCGCGGGCGGCGGAATAGGCGTCCCAGCGCGCCTGCGCCTCGGCGTCCAGCGACGAAACCTTGAACCGCTTCAGCGTATCCTTCACCCGCTCTTCCAGCCGCTTGGCCTGCTCGTCCTTGGAGATGTCGAGCCACAGCTTGATCAGCTTCACCCCGTCATCGACCAGCGCCCGCTCGAAGCGCGGGGCGGCGTGCAGGAAGGCCTCGTGCTGTTCCGGCGTGCAGAAGCCCATCACCGGCTCCACCCCGGCCCGATTGTACCAGGAGCGGTTGAACAGCACCGTCTCGCCCGCCGCCGGCAGGTGCGGGACGTAGCGCTGGAAATACCATTGCGTCGTCTCGCGCTCGGTCGGCTTGGGCAGGGCGACGACCCGCGTCTGCCGCGGCGACATGTATTCGGTCAGCCGCTTTATGGCCCCGTCCTTGCCCGCCGAGTCCCGGCCCTCGAACACGATCACCGTGCGCAGGCCCTTGTCGATGGTCCAGGCCTGGGTCTCCACCAGCCGGATCTGCAGCGCCTCGAGCGCCCGGTCGTAGTCCTTGCTCTTGCCCATGACTCCACCCTGCGCTTCGACAGCGGAACGGGCAATGTTGCCGTCGTGTTTCATCACCGACACCGAAAGCGTCCGATCGCGCCCCAATCCTGTCCGCGTTCTCATGGGATTTCGCTGGTCGCTGAGGCTAGGCTGCACACTACATTTTCGGGGGAAGCCTCATGATCATCCATCGCCGCCGGCTGCTGGCCGGCTTCGCCGCCGCGCCGGCTCTCGCCGCCTTGCCCCGCCTCGCCTTCGCGCAGGACAACGCCGCACAGGCCGATGCCGCGCTCGACGCGACCTTCGCCCAGCACGCCCCGCCGGCCATGATCTCGGCCGTGGTCGGACGCGGGGGCGTGGTCTGGTCCGGCGTGCGCGGCGTGCGGCGCACCGGCCAGCCGGAAGCCGCGACCACCGACGACCTGTGGCACCTCGGCTCGAACGGCAAGGCGATGACGGCGGCCCTCTATGCGAAGCTGGTCGAGCAGGGCCGCGCCCGCTGGGATGCGCCTCTTTCCAGCCTCTTCCCCGACCTGACGCTGGCCCCCGGCTATGCCGAGGCCACCATCGACGACCTGCTGCGCCACCGCGCCGGCATCGACGACCGTCAGGCCGTGACCCGCGAGGTGCTGATCGCCGGCCATCAGGACCAGCGCCCGATCCGCGAGCAGCGCACCGCCTTCGCCGCCGATCTTCTCGGAAAGGCCCCGACCGGCCAGCGCGGCGCCTTCGCCTATTCCAACGCCGGCTATGCCCTGGCCGGCGCCGCCATCGAGCGCCTCACCGACCAGTCGTGGGAGGACGCCATCCGCGCCCACCTGTTCGCACCGATGGGCGCTGCCTCCGTCGGCTTCGGCGCGCCGCTGGGCGACAACCCGTGGGGCCACCGGGCCATGGGCGAGGTCCTCACCGCCGTCGATCCGGCCCGCGGCGCCGACAATCCCGCCCTGCTGGGGCCGGCCGGGCGGATGCATATGACGCTGGCCGACTACGCCCGCTTCCTGCGCCTGTATCTGAACGACGGCGACGGCCAGCTGAGCCCCGCGACGATGACCCGCCTCGTCACCCCGCCCGAGGGGACCCCTCCGCCCTATGCCTATGGCTGGGGCGCCAGCACCCCGCCGTGGGCGCAGGGGACCGCGCTGGCGCACGAGGGCTCCAACACCATGTGGCACGCGATCGCCGTGGTCGCCCCGGCGCGGGGGCTGGCCGTGGTCTCCATCGCCAACGACCGGGTCAAGGGCGGCCCGGCCAATCAGGCCATGGCCCGCGCCCTGACCGGCATTTTCGCCCCGACATAGAGCGGGATAGCGCCGTCGCGCCGGGTCGGTTAACGCTGATCCGGCATGAAGCGCGACTTCGCCGATTTCTGGAATCTGTTGTGGGAGGCCGCGCTGGGCGTCTGCGCGGCCTTCGCCCTGCTGAACGCCTTCGCGCCGGATCAGGACCTGCCGTGGAAGCCGCTGGATCTCAGCCATCCGATCGGCCAGGCCACCGCCGCCAAGGTCGCCGACTTCGAGCTCAGCCACGCCTCCGCCGCCGAGGACATCACCGCCACCACCGACGCCTGCATGCAGGTGCTGCGCGAGGCCGGGGTCACGGTCGAGCGGGCCGAGGACCGCGACGACGGCGGCTTCTGCATCGTGCGCGGCGCGGTGCGCATCACCGGCGGCGCTGTCACCCCGCTCAGCCCCGGCGGACTGGTGATGCAGTGCCCGCTGGCCGTCCGCTATGTGATCTGGGACCGGCAGGTGCTTCAACCGGCCGCGGAGGAGGTGCTCGGCTCGCGCGTCGCCCGGGTCGAGAACTACGGCTCCTATTCCTGCCGCCGCATCTACAACTCCGACAAGCCGCAAGACCGCCCCAGCGAGCACGCGCGGGCCAATGCGCTGGACATCGCCGCCGTGCGGCTGGAGGACGGCCGCACCGTCAGCCTGACCGACGACTGGACGGGCGAGGGCCGCAACGGTCGCGAGGCGGGCGATTTCCTGCACCGCATCCGCGATGGCGCCTGCCGCGTATTCTCCACGGTTCTCACCCCGGACTACAACGAGGCGCACCGCGATCACCTGCATCTGGACGGCGCGCCGCGCGGTCTCTGCGCCTGAGAACGACCGGCTGCGCCATTCTGGCGTAACGCCGTTTCGCGTGCTGCGCGAATCGCTTTCCTGTTGACCGGCTCCGCTTTGCGGGTGAGAACTTCGCCCGCAGTCCGGATTTCGCGCGGTCTCCACCCCCGCGTATCGCTCCTTCGCCTGAACGAGCTTGTCCAGATGGGCTGACGGATTCCCCGCCGGGGAGTCCGCCTGGAAAAGCGCGTTTACGGAGACGCACAAATGGCGACCGGCACGGTCAAGTGGTTCAACCCCACCAAGGGCTACGGCTTCATCCAACCGGATACCGGCGGCTCGGACGTTTTCGTCCACATCACCGCCGTCCAGAAGGCTGGCCTGGCGGGCCTCGATGAGAACGCCAAGGTCGAGTACGAGCTGGAATCCCAGCGCGGCAAGACCTCGGCCGTGGATCTGAAGGTCCTCTAAGGATCTGATCCATGCAGAGTTGAAGGCGCGGAAGCTCAGGCTTCCGCGCCTTTTTCTTTGGGCGTCACCTCTCCATCGCCCCTTCGAGGCGATGGAGAGGACAGACCGCGCAGCGGTCAGGTGAGGGCGACGACGGCCGTGGTTGGCAGAGCTCCGATCACACCCGCCGGCGTCGCCCTCACCTGATCGTCGCTGGCGCGCCGATCTGTCCTCTCCATTCCTGGGGGAATGGAGAGGTGAGCGCCCCTACGGCCACCACTCCACCACCCCCTCCGGTATCCCGTGGTCCTCCCGCCAGTCGCCCCGATTGGCCTGCAGCGTCAGCACATCCATCCGCTTCACCGACGCCAGCGAGCCGTCCTCGTGCCAGAAGGCGTGGGTCCATTCGTGCGGCTCCAGATAGGCGCGGTCCGCCGCCTGCGCCTCCGCGTCCAGCCGCTGCGCCCGCCAGTCCAGCACGAAGCCCACATGCCAGACCGGCACGCCCTTCAGCGACCCGCCGTTCAGCGCCTCGGCCAGGGTGACCGCCAGCATCCGGGTTTCCTCCAGTTGCTGCTCGAACGCCGCCAGCCTGTCCTGCCCGTACCGCTCCCAGCCTTCCACCGGCTCGGGCAGAGGCTCCGGCTCGGGCCGCCGCACCCAGTTCTCCGCCGCCCGACGCCGCCACAGATTCGACAGCCCGACGTCATAGCGCGCCGCCAGCGAAGCCCCGGTCTCCCCGGCCTCCCACTCCCGCCGCACCCGCTCCCAGGTCTCATCCGACCTGATTTTTCGATCTTCGTAGGTCATGATGCGACGACATAAACCGCCGCTACGTCAAATTTGGTCGTATCCCCTCACCGCCCGAACCACGCGCCCCAGTCGCGCCGGTCGTACCGGTCCCAGCGCCAGTGCCGGCGCAGCGTCTCGGCCACGAACGGCTCGCCCACGGCCCAGCGCTCGATCTCCGTATGGGTCGCGTCCGTGACCACCACCGCCACCCGCGTCGCCGGCTTCCGGCACTCGCCGCAGCGGAACCGCCCGGCCAGCCACAGCTCCCCGATCGTCACGCTGCGCTTCACGGCCGGCAGACAGGCGCTCGGCACGCGGACGTCGCGGTTGCAGGGCTCGCAGCGGATATCCAGCGTCATCCGCCGATGCCGCGCCGCACCGATCGTCACCAGCGGCGGCGGCGTCTCGGGTCCCAGGGGCGCAGGCAGCATCGCTCAGAGCCACCCGCACGGATTGCCGCCCTTGGGCCGCCGCAGCACATAGCTGACATGCGCTGCCCGCCCGCCGCACAGACAGCGGAACCGGTGCGACAGCCCCTCGGCCGGCCACGCCGCCTCCCCGAACACCTCCCTCGGCTTCAGCACCGCATCATGCCCGCACCCGGGCCGCAGGCAGCGCACGTGCAACAGGCGGGCGCCGTCGGTCGGCTCAGGTGGCAGGGAGCGGGTCACGGGTCTTCGATAGCGCAGGCGTCACGCATCGGAAATCCATTTGTTCTGTTTTTGTTCTTCTCGCTTGTGGATGGGGGCGGCAGCCCGCCGGGCCAAGGCGTGGCGCGGGCGGCGTAATCGCGCCTGGTCCAGCGTTGGCGCGCTTCGCCCGTTTCCGGATCGACCCCTACGCTGCCCCGAACCGCGCCCCGACCGTCGGCGCCGACAGTCCTGAGAGATAGGCGCCCCGGATCAGGCTCCACGTTTCGGGACTGGCCGTGCGGTAGTGGGTGGTTGGCGTCGGCGGCATCCGGTCCTCCCCTGGGTGGGTGACCCGGTCTGCGGGTCGCCAACGCGGAGGCTAGAGGGATGGTGCGTCAGATTTGGTCGTGTGTTCGAAGTCGGACCTGATCAACAAGATGCGACAATCACGATCAAGAACGCAAAGCGACAGCGCGTTAGCGAACGTCAGACCAGCTCAGCCCAACTACCCTAGTTTGCGCGTTGACACGCCAAAGACGCGAAGTACAGATGACTTACGCCAAGGGCGCCGGGGGGCTTAATGGCAGCATGCATCATCGTCTCGCCATTCGGAATTCAAACCGAATCGTTTCCTGCTGGCACGCATTTCGCTGGAAGCCACCTTCGGTTTGGCACACTGGCGGACCAGCATAAGGCGAGAATAGTCGACTATTTGGACCTGAGAGGAGAAGAGCGCCTTTCACGGCTGGTCCGCCAAAAGCCTGCCTTTGTCATCTCTCACAACGACATCGCCGCGCTCCGTGCGCTGACCGATACGGTGGCGAAAACAGATTACGCCCTACAGTTGCATGAATATGCGCTAGGAGCGTTTCAATCGGCATCAGTTCCGATGGCATCATTCCACTTCGACGGAGAAGATGTAACGCATCACGCTTTTGATGCTCGGAACGCCGGATTTAGACCGGAGCAAGAGCACACCCTCGGAGCAGAGGTGTGGGACCGCCAACTAGCATACCTAGAGTTCTTATACACAAAGTCACATCAAGGCCCGCTCGCCAAGCTCGCAGTCAATAGGCTCTGCAGGGCTCTTCGATCCGGCGCGACCGACGATGGTCTAATTGACCTCGCCATTGGTTTGGAAGCGTTGGTAATCACAAAGGTAGAAATCAAATTTCAGTTTGCGCTTAACCACTCGTTGATTGGCTCTGATGATGCGGCTGACCGGGCGGTGACCTTCGCTTTATTGAAGGGTCTGTATGACGCTCGCAGCACCATCGTGCATGGGGGCGCGCCGGCGCCCGCTGATGTCCGCAAGATCGACGCCGCAAAGGCGTCATGGTCACAACTTCAGTCAATCGCACAACGCAGCTTGACCTACTACCTGCTCTACTGCTCACAACACGAAAGCAAGGGCTGGGCAGACCACATGGTTCAACTCGCTCTTGGCGGGGCGCGTGTGCAACTTGAGGAACCACAATGATTGAAATTCGGGTTCTGCGGGACGAGGTTCTCGGCGTCGACGTGATGCGCGGCTTCGCGCGTTTGTGCGACCTTGCAAAGATCTCTCGGGCAGACGTGTTCGATGAGAAAAGCAACCCTACGGGCACTCAAAGAGACTTGAGCCCGAAACACGCGCGCGAAGCATATGAGTACGCCCGAACGACAGAGCTGGGATATTGGCCGGAGGTGTTTCTCTGTGCGAGGGACGCGTCAGTGATCGAATTTACGCCTGACCAAGATGGTCAGTGCGGAACTCTAAAAATTTTTGATGATGCAATCATCGATAGCGATAGAATTTCGATTTCACGTGTAGACGGGAACCACCGACTTCATTTGGCTGACGGTAAGACTGAGGGCGTCCCACCCATCACACGAAAAGCATCATTTTGCATGGCCGTTGGTCTGAACATTGTTGAAGAGATCGCGATATTCCGAGACATCAACAATAATCAGAAGCGAATGGACACGAGCCATCTTGACAAGATTGAGCTGCGACTGTCTCCCGCTGACATTATCAAGGCTCGCGAACCGGACCTGTATATAGCGAGCAAGCTCGCTGACGAGCCCGACAGCCCACTCGCAGGCTTTGTTTATCAGGGAGGAAAGCGTCCTCCCGGAACTTTCATTCCCCTCCGAACTCTTAGGACGGGCATCGAATATATGCTGTCTCGGCAGACCAAATTGACTGCCGTCGGAGACAGAGATGCCCAGTACGTCCTCATCAAGAACTACTTCGACGCTCTCCGAATTTGGGTACCCGAAGCGTGGGCCAATCCCAAAGATTACCTTTTGCTTCGTGGAGCGGGCCTATGGGGCGTGTGCTTCTTGGGCGCCGAAATTGTTGATCGAGCCCTCGCAAAACAGGAGTTCACGCCAGGGGCAATGCTGGCGATCTTGGAGTCAGGACGGCGCTGGGACTGGTCCCGCGGCGGCGACTTCCAAGGCTACAGCGGACGCGGCGGATCGACCCGAATTGCGGACTCGATCATCCGCGAGTTGAGAGGGGACGATGGCGTCTCCATGAACCGATTAATCTCCGACATCATCCGCAGCGGACGGACCTGACCGCCCTCACCGCCGCCCCTTCCTGAACGCCTCCGCCTTCTCCGCCCGCGCCTCGGCCCTCCACCGTTTCGGCGCTGACGTATCCACCTCTTCGCCGGCGCCCGTCAGGGCTTCATTCGCGAACTCGAGGTCGAGGAGCTTCATCTTCTTGATCTCGTCGCGCAGGCGGGCGGCTTCCTCGAACTCGAGGTTGGAGGCGGCCTCGCGCATGCGGCCCTCGAGGTCCTTGAGGGCGGCCTGGAAGTTGGAGCCGACGAAGGGTTTGGCGTCCTCGGCGACGCCCGGACGGGTCAGGCGATCCATTTCGCGGCTCTCGTAGGGCGAGGCCATGATCTCCTTGATGTCGCGCTTGACGCTCTCGGGCGTGATGCCGTGGGCGTCGTTGTAGGCCTGCTGCTTCTCGCGGCGGCGGTTGGTCTCGGCGATGGCGCGCTCCATCGAGCCGGTCATGCGGTCGGCGTAGAGGATGACGCGGCCGTCGACGTTGCGGGCGGCGCGGCCGATGGTCTGGATCAGCGAGGTCTCGGAGCGCAGGAAGCCCTCCTTGTCGGCGTCGAGGATGGCGACCAGGCCGCACTCGGGGATGTCCAGACCCTCGCGCAGCAGGTTGATGCCGATCAGGACGTCGAATGAGCCGAGACGCAGGTCGCGCAGGATCTCGATGCGCTCCAGGGTGTCGACGTCGGAGTGCATGTAGCGGACGCGGACGCCCTGCTCGTGCATGTACTCCGTCAGGTCCTCGGCCATCTTCTTGGTCAGGACGGTGACCAGGGAGCGGTAGCCCTGGCGGGCGACGGCCTTCACCTCGTCGATGACGTCGTCGACCTGGTTGCGGGTGGCGCCGGTGACGGGGCGGATCTCGACCGGGGGGTCGATCAGGCCGGTGGGGCGGATGACCTGTTCGGTGAAGACGCCGCCGGTCTTCTCCATCTCCCACGGGCCGGGGGTGGCCGAGACGTGGACGGTCTGGGGGCGCATGGCGTCCCACTCGTCGAACTTGAGCGGGCGGTTGTCGATGGCGCTGGGCAGGCGGAAGCCGTACTCGGCCAGGGTCGATTTGCGGCGGTAGTCGCCGCGGTACATGGCGCCGATCTGGCCGATGGTGACGTGGCTCTCGTCCACGAACAGCAGGGCGTTGTCGGGGATGTATTCGAAGAAGGTCGGCGGGGGCTCGCCCGGGGCGCGGCCGGTCAGCCAGCGGCTGTAGTTCTCGATGCCGGCGCAGGAGCCGGTGGCCTCCATCATCTCCAGATCGAAGCGGGTGCGCTGCTCCAGCCGCTGCGCCTCAAGCAGCTTGCCGTTCTCGACCATCCAGTCGAGCGTCTCCTTCAGCTCGGCCTTGATGCCGCCGATGGCCTGGTTGAGCGTCGGGCGCGGGGTGACGTAGTGGCTGGCGGCGTAGACGGTGACCTCCTCGAGGTCGTTGGTCTTCTTGCCGGTCAGGGGGTCGAACTCCTGGATGGACTCGACCTCGTCGCCGAACAGGCTGATGCGCCAGGCCCGGTCCTCCAGGTGGACCGGGAAGATCTCCAGCACGTCGCCGCGCTTGCGGAACATGCCGCGCTCGAAGTGCACGTCGTTGCGCTTGTACTGCAGCGCGATCAGATCGGCCCGCAGCTTCGCCTCATCGATCTGGTCCCCGACCTTCAGCCCGAAGGTCATGGCCGTATAGGTCTCCACCGACCCGATGCCGTAGATGCAGCTGACCGAGGCCACGACGATGACGTCGTCCCGCTCGAGGATCGCCCGCGTCGCCGAGTGGCGCATGCGGTCGATCTGCTCGTTTATCGAGCTGTCCTTTTCGATGTAAGTATCTGTTCTTGGTACATAAGCTTCCGGTTGGTAGTAGTCGTAGTACGAGACGAAATACTCGACGGCATTGTCCGGGAAGAAGCTCTTGAACTCGGAATAGAGCTGGGCCGCGAGGGTCTTGTTGTGGGCCAGGATCAGGGCCGGGCGCTGGGTCTGTTCGATGACCTTGGCCATGGTGAAGGTCTTGCCCGAGCCGGTAACGCCCAGCAGGACCTGATCGCGCTCTCCGGCCTTCGCGGTCTCGACGAGTTCGGCGATGGCGGCGGGCTGGTCGCCGGCGGGAGTGTATTTCGTCTCCAGCCGGAAGGGGATGCGCTTCTTGTCCGTGGGACGCTCGGGTCGGTGCGGCTTCCAGTCAGAAGGAGCGCCGGGGGCTTCCTCAGGCGTGAGACGCGGCCCGGAGACCGGCGCGAACATCGGCATTTTCCCGCCGACGGGCCCGTCCTGCACGAAGGGCGCCTGCGCCTCCTGCAGACCGGGGGCGTGCACGGGCTTGGGCGTCCCCTGCGGGGTCGACTTGCTGGGAGAACGGGCCATGAACGGAATGTAGGCGGCGGCCGCTCCCGACGCCAGACGCCGGGAGCGGCCGCTGCTGACAGCAGTCTGTCAGCAGAGTCAGCAGGGTGGCGTCAGCGACGGACGCGGGCGCGGGTTTCCAGATCGACAATGCGGCGCTCCAGATAGGCGCGGTCGTCGGCGGACGGGGACGAACGGCTGTAGGCGGCCTCCAGACGCACCAGATCGCCGTGCTCGACCAGCAGCTGGGCGCGGGCCGTCGTGCTGAGGCCGGCACTCGGCAGGGCGCGCTCGATGTTCGACAGGCGGGTGCGATTGTCGACCACGGTCGAGCCGCCGCCGTAGTTCGTATCGCCAACGCGGGCGTCCAGCGCGTCCAGACGGGCGTCCAGATCGTCGCGCTCGCGGGCGCTGATGCCGTCTCGGGCGTAGCCGGCCTCGACGGTGACCAGCGAGGCGTAGTCGGCCTTCAGGCGCGTGCCCTCCGTGCGGCTGATGCGGCGGGCCGAGACGGCGGCATCGACGCGGCGGTCGAAGTCGGTCCGGCCATTGGCGACGGTCAGGGTCGCGGAGCCGGAGCCCTCGCCCGACCATCCACCGTCGCTGAGCGCCTGGGTGATGGCGCCGTAGCGGTCGGCCAGCTCGTTGCGCTCCTGCGTCGTGAAGCGACCGTCGGCGCCGTAGCGGGTCTCCAGCGCGACGACCTCGTCATACTCGGCCTTCAGGCGGTCACCGTTGGCGCGGGTCAGGGACCCGGCGCGGACCTCCGCGTCGATGCGGGTGTTGAACTGGGTGCGCTGGGTCTGCAGCGGACGACGACCGGCGGCCCACTGGCTTTCGACCGAGGTGGTGACGCCCAGGCGGTCGCCGAACAGCGCGCCGAGGATAGCGCCGATGCGCTCCTGCTGCTGGGACGGCTCCTGGGTGTTGCTCTGCGCCATCGCTGCCGGGGCGGCGGCGAGCACGAGGGCGCCAGCGGCGATGGCGGTCAGGTTTCGGGAGCGGTTCATCGTTGGGACTCCATTGGATGCGCCATTCCAACGGAGCTCATCGCATTCGGGTTGCCAGTCATCGAACGGCGTGACGGACTGTCAGTGACCGAAAACCGCCAGACCCGGGCCGATGGCGGGCGCACCTTCATCAGGGAACTGGAGACCGCCATGACCACCTTTCGCGACCTGCACCGCTCAGGCCTGCTGATCCTGCCCAACGCCTGGGACGCCGGGAGCGCGGCCGTGATGCGGTCGCTGGGGGCGAAGGCGATCGCGACGACCAGCGCGGGCTGCGCCTGGTCGCTGGGCTGGCCGGACGGCGACGCCCTGCCGGTCGACCGGGCCGTCGCGATGTGCGCCGATGTGGTGAGGGCGGCGCAGGGCCTGCCGGTCAGCGTGGACTTCGAGGGGGGCTATTCCGACGATCCGAAAGAGGTCGCCGACAATGCCCGCCGCATCGTCGTGGCCGGCGCCCACGGCATCAACATCGAGGACGGGGGCGGCGATCCTGCCCTGCTGGCGGCGAAGATCGCGGCGATCCGCGCGGCGGTGGGGCCGAGCCTGTTCATCAACGCGCGCACCGATGTCTGGCTGAGAGGACTGGGTGATCCGGAGAGCCGACCGGCGGAGGCCCTGCGGCGCGGGGCGATCTATGCCGAGGCGGGGGCGGACGGACTGTTCGCGCCCGGGCTGACGGATGCGGACGGGATCGCCGAGGTGGTGGCGGGGACGGATCTGCCGGTGAACCTGCTGCCCTTCCCCGGCCTGCCGGGCGCGCCGGAGCTGGAGCAGCTGGGCGTGCGACGGCTGAGCGCCGGCTCGGGCTTGTCGAGCGCCGCCTATGGGCGAACCGCCAGCCTGGCCGCGGCCTTCCTGAAGGACGGTGACAGCGGGCCGATGATGGAGGGCGCGCTGGGCTGGGGCGAGATGAATGCGATGATGCCGCAAGGCTGAAGCCGGGGCAGACTGCCGCTCATGATTCCGCGCCTGACCACCAGCACCCTGCCCTCGCCCGTCGGCCCTCTGGCGATCGCCACCGACGAGCAGGGACGCCTGCGCGGCGTTTCGTTCGGCGACGGCCTGACGAAGGCGATGCGGCGGGAGTATCCCCGCGCCAGCTTCCTTGAGGGCGAGACACCGGCGGCGGTGCGGGACGGCATCGACGCCTATTTCGCCGGGGATATGAAGGCCTTCGCCCGCATTCCGTGGACGCTGGAAGACGCGGCGGCCGGCGACGGATTTCAGGCGCGGGTCTGGACCGCGCTGGTGGAAGTGCCGGCGGGCGTGACCATCACCTACGGCGAGATGGCGAAGCGGGCGGGCGAGGCCGGCGCGGCGCAGGCGGCGGGCGTGGCCCTGAATCGCAATCCGATCCCGCTGGTCCTGCCCTGTCACAGGGTGATCGGCGCGGACGGGGCCATGGTCGGCTTCGGCGGCGGGCTGGAACGCAAGACCTGGCTGCTGAGGCACGAGGGCGCGATCCTGATCTGACGCTCTTGACTCATGTAACCGATAGGTGACATGTAACCTGTAGGTGACACGCACTTACGGAGGTCAGGCCATGGACGACGCCAAGATTCAGACGGAGATGCGCAAGCGTTGCGGCAAACACCGCGCGGCGCTGGCGACTGCGGCCATCGGCGCGGCGGCGACCGCGACCGGCTTCGTCGTCGGCCTGCAGAAGACCGGCGACGAGGCGACGGGCTGGGGCGTCCTGGCGGGCATCGGCGTGGGCCTGCTGCTGGCCGGAGCGGTCACGGCATGGCTCTTCCGGCCGGGAGCGACGGGCTGGCAAACCGAGGGCGAACAGACCAAGCGGGACCAGTTGCAGGCGCAACGCGCGTGGCAGCTCTGGGTCTTTCCGCTTCTCTGTCTCGCCTTCCTCGCTCAGGGATCCCACGCGACACGGGACATCCTCGCGGGCGAGGGCGGGTTCGGCGACTATCTGAGCGCCTGCCTTCCGGTGATCTACGCATGGCTCGTCGCCTCGATCGCCATGGGTTGGGATCACCTGACCCGGACGAACAGACGCTACATGGAAGACGAGCTGACGGCTGTGCTGCGGGCACGAGCTATCGCGGCGGCCTTCATCGTGATGATGGCCGGCGGGACCATCGCCTTCGGTCTGGGCCTGTGGCGCACGGACGCCGCTGTCATGGCCCTGCCCTTCGTGCTGGCGGCCGGCGGCGCCACGGCGGGCATCCGCTACGCCTGGCTGGATCGGGAGTTCGGCAAGGATGGGTGATCCGCGACTGGCGTCTCGCCTCAAGGAGGCGCGGCTGGCGGCCGGACTGACCCAGGCCGAACTGGCCGAGAAGGCCAGCGTGTCGCGCAAAACGATCAACACAGTGGAGAACGGGGTCTTCATCCCCTCGACCATTCTGGCGCTGAGCCTTGCCCGCGCGCTGGATGCGAAGGTCGAGGATCTGTTCTGGCTGGCCGAGTAGGGATTAGGGGTTAGGGATTAGGGATTGGAAGGGAGCCTCTGGGGGAGAGACCCCGGATGCATGCGGCCGGCCGACAAGGCGTTCCTAATCCCCAATCCCTAGTCCCCAATCCCTCACCCGATTAAACCGCCACCATGACCACCCTGCCCCTGACCGAACTCCTGACCCTGCTGGCTGCGATGATCGCGGCGGGACTGTTCGGAGGGATCGTGGCCGGGCTGTTCGGCGTGGGCGGCGGGACGGTGATCGTGCCGGTGCTGTTCTACGCCTTCGAGGTGCTGGGCGTCGGCGGCGAGAGCAATCTGCACGTCGCGGTCGGCACCAGCCTGTTGACCATCGTGGCGACGAGCTGGCGGTCGCTGGGCGCGCACCGCTCGCACGGGGCAGTCGACGAGACGGTGCTGAGAAGCTGGACGCCGTGGGTCGGGTTCGGCGGTCTGGTCGGGGCGGCGATTGCGGGCGTCGCCTCGATGGAGGGGCTCGCGATCGTCTATGGCATCTGTCTGGCGCTGATCGGCCTGCAGCTGGGCCTGTTGCCCGAGCGGTTCACACTGGCGAAGGACGTGCCGACTGGTTGGGGTCGCCGCGTGGTCGGGACCGGGATCGGCGGACTGTCGGCCATGATGGGGATCGGCGGCGGCAGCTTCGGCGGCCTGATGATGACCCTGTGCGGCCGACCGATCCATCAGGCCGTGGCGACGGCGTCGGGCTTCGGCTTAGCCATAGGCGCGGCAGCGACGCTGGGCTTCGTGGTGTTCGGATGGGAGGCGCCGGGCCGGCCGCCGTTCTCGGTCGGATACGTCAATATTCCGGCGGCGATCATCATGGGGGTGCTGACCACGACGGTAGCGCCCTGGGGCGCGAAGCTGGCGCACCGGCTGGACCGGAAGATGCTGCGGCGGATCTTCGCCATCTACATGGTGGCGACGGCCCTGTCGGTCGTGATCAAGGCCTTCCTGCCAGCCTGAAGGTCAGGGGCGCAGGGTCAGGGCGGCCGGCGTGGCGGTGAAGCCCGACAGACGGCCCAGATAGCTCATGCCCAGCAGCGAGTGCGGGAGGCCCTGCTGAACGACCAGGGCCTCGACCCGATCAACATGGGCGCCGGCGACGGCGACAGTCTTCAGCTCGACCCGGGCGGCGGCGACCGGCCCGGAGGCGGTGACCACGGTGGCGGTGAAATCTGCGGGCGTCAGCTTCAGGCCCAGGCGGGCGGCATCCGCAGGCGTCAGGGCGACCATGCTGGCGCCGGTGTCGACCATGACGCGCACGACGCGGCCGTCCACCATGGCCTCGGCCCAGTAGTGCCCGTCGGCGGCCTTCAGGACCTGTCCAGCGACGCCCCGCGCGGGCGCGACGGCAGCGGCAACGGCAACGGCGGGCGCCTCGGCGGCCTGCGCCTCGCCCCGAAGGCCGGCCTGATCCATCCACCAGAGAGCCGTCAGCGAGGACGCTACGGCCATCCCGACGATCGCGGCGGAGGAGAGATCGAAACGCATGGACGACGCACTCGCGAAAACGATCGCCGCTTCTGCGGCGCCTGCGTCTTGTCCCACGAAGCGATTGGGATGCGGTGAAGGAGGATGGTGGACGGCGGGTTAAGTGAGGGGCCAGGGGTTAGGGACTAGGGACTAGGGACCAGGCTTTAGGAAGAGACGGGACCTCGCCAGCCCATGGCGGGCAGTCGAGGGCTTAATGTCATCTCCTAATCCCTAGTTCCCTAGTCCCTAGTCCCTATCCACCCAGCTTCGCCGGATCGATCAGGCTCCGTCTCCCGGGGAGTTCCGACATGATCGTCGCGCGCTGATCGTCGGTCAGACTGCTCCAGCCGCCGATCTCCTGCAGGGAGCGGAAACAGCCCAGACACAGGCCCGTCGGGCCATCGACGATACAGACCTTCACGCAGGGCGTGGCGATGGCGCGGGGCGGACCGGGGCGTGGCGTGGGGGCGACAGTTGATGACATGAGTGCAAAATATGGTCCGCTACCGGAGTAAAATACGTTGACGTCTCGCGCCCGCCATCCTACCTTGACCGTGACGCGAAACGACTAGGAGGGTGAAAACCCCTGTAAGCACGACGTGTCTCTTTTCATCGTTCAACGAAAGGAGACATCACAGATGAACGACAAGGACCGCAACCTCCAGCACGCCATGATGAGCTTCGCTCTCTTCGGCGGAATGCTGGTGAACACGAAGAACACCAACGGCGCAGGCGATCGCGTGATCAGCCACCCGTCCAACTTCGTTCCGATCAAGATCGACAAGGCGCGCCGGTAGGGCGAGACCGTCATCCTGAGACACCGCAGAGCCCCGGCCGGAAGGCCGGGGCTTTGTGCTTTCGGGGAGTGATTGGTGGTTAGTGGTTAGTGGGAGCGAGAGACCATGCGCCCTGCAATCCCAGCCAGACCGTGATCGCCACATTCGCTCACGCGCCCAACCACTCATCACCAACCACCAACCACTTCGCGCGCACCGACTCCTCGCGATTTGTCTCCGACGCCCGTTTCCGGCACAGGCCTTCCCATGACCCTGATCCGCACCGAGCGCCGCGGCGCCATCGAACTCTGGACACTGGACCGGCCTGACCGGCTGAACGCCCTGCCCGACCTCGAGGACGGCGAGGCCTTCGCCACCGCCTGCGAGCGGGTCAACGCCGACCTGTCCGTCCGCTGCGTGGTCATGACCGGAGCCGGCCGCGCCTTCTCGGCCGGCGGCGACCTGAAGGCCATGCGCGAGCGACGGGACCTGTTCGAGGGCTCGGGCGCCGAGATCCGCGAACGCTATCGTCGGGTGGTGCACCGGATCGTGCGCTCGCTGTACGGGCTTGAGGTTCCGCTGGTCAGCGCCGTGAACGGCCCGGCGATGGGACTGGGCTGCGACATCGCCGGGCTGGGCGACATTCGCATCGCCTCGGAGACCGCCTCGTTCGGCGTGCCCTTCCTCAAGCTGGGCATCCTGCCGGGCGATGGCGGAGCGTGGCTGATGCCGCGCAACGTCGGCTATGCCCGCGCGGCCGAGATGCTGTTCACCAGCCGGGTGCTGGATGCGCAGACCGCGATGGAGTGGGGGCTGGTCAGCCGGGTCGTCGCGCCCGAGCGGCTGATGGATGAGGCCATGGCCATCGCCGGCGACATCGCCGCCCAGGCCCCGCACGCCCTGCGCATGACCAAGGCCCTGCTGCGTCAGGGCCGCGACGCGACCTTCGACCAGATTCTCGAGATGACCGCCGCCATGCAGGCGCTGGCCCACCTGACGGAGGATCACCACGAAGGCGTGTCGTCCGCGCTTGAGAAGCGGCGCGGGACGTTCGAGGGGCGGTAGGCGTCAGTCCACGGACGCCAGCGGTGTCGGACGGCGGGCGGTGTCGGCGCGAAGTTCCGCGACAGCCGCGGCGCGCAGGGCCGAGGGCTCGACTGCACCCAGGTCTCCGCCGGCCCGCAGGCCGAGGCGGTCGCGCAGTGCGGACAGCACACGGCGGTTCGCATAGCTGTGCGGCTCGGTCGGGTCGTCGCCCTGGTTCTGCACGAAGCGACCCAGCACCCGCAGGCGGGTTTCGCGGGCCATGGCCACCTCCGTCAGCTTGGCGCGAAACTCCAGTTCCCAGTCCGGCATACCCGTCCATGACGCATTATCGGCGAAATGCTGGGCCTCATGACCCAGGAAGGTCACGGCGAAGCCCTCGTCCTCCAGTGAGCTGTAAACGGGCACGATCGCGTACAGGCCCTCCGGCTTGACCCAGCCGCCGGTACCGGTCCGGTCACAGGTCATCCAGTTGCTCCACCCTCGACTGACAAAGTCGTCCAGCAGGAAGATCCGCACCTGCTGACGGCGTTCGGGAAGACGGACTTCGGTGTCGCGTTCGTCCTGACGGTTCCACAGCATCAGATCGCGCAGGCGTCCCGTGCGGCCGCCGAGTACGTGGACGCCCTCGCCGCGGATGCGCGCGAGGGTCAACTCCTCGGCCGCGTCCATGTCGCTGACGTCGGGCCGTTGAAGAAGGAGTGCGAGGCGGCCGGCGAGGTTCGCTTCTTCCGCCTCTCGACGATCAGGCGCGATCGACGCCGCACGCCAGTACTGCCTGTAAGCGTGCAGGGCCTGCTGCGCGAAGGGCTCCGACGCAGCAGGCGGCTCCGGGATCCATGCGGGGTCCAGACGCTGCAGCACACAGGTCCTGAAGGCGGTATCCGCCGGGTTGAGATCGGCACCCCCGGCGGCGCCCAGATGAGCACGGGCGCGCGGGCCGTCCGCCTGAAGAAGCGCGCCCGCCGCCTCGGCGATAGCGGCGCGTCCTGCGTCCTGCGCGATCGCCGGAGCCGTCGTCATCGTCGCCAGCATCAGGGCGAGTATCGTAGTGCGCATAAGCGTCCCTTCAGATCATCCGAAGGCAGGCCTAGGCCGGACGGGGACTCCGGTCTTGAACGGATTTGACCCTGCGCCAGTCTCGCGGCGGAGCGCCGGTGAGTGCGCGGATCGCACGGCTGAAGTGGGCCTGGTCAGCGAAGCCGGCATCGTGGGCGATGGCCGCGAGCGGATCAGCGCCAGCCCTGAGCCGGCGCCAAGCCGCGTGAGCGCGTCGTTCCGCGCGGAAGGCGGCGGGGCCGATGCCGTAGACGGAGCGAAATCCCCGACTGACGGTGGCCCCGGCCAGTCCGTGCGAGCGCGCCCATTCTCCGATCGACAGGGAGTGATCGGCGGCCAGATCCGCGGCGAGCAGATCAGGCCAGTCCTCCACCAGCGGACGGGACGTCGAGACGGGCGTCAGCCGCGCAACCGCCTCCTGCGGATCCTTCCGCCACGCCCGTTCGAGCGCCGAAAGGTCGGCCACCTGAAACACCGGCGGCAGATCGAGATCGATCGGCAAGTGCAGGTTCAGAACCCAGGCACGGGTTCCCAGCACATTCTGATGGGCGTCAAAGGCGGGATGGGCGATGACGTCGCCCGGGGCGACCCGCCAACGCCCTGCCCCGCCGGCCTCGAGGTAACCCCCGGACAGAACAATGGCCGCATAGGCGGAGCGGTGCCTGTGCCGCGGCCATCGTCCCGGCTCGAGGCGCTGCTCCATCCGTGGATCAGCCCTGACGCGGCGCCGGCTGCTGCATGGCGCGGTTAGCCGGGACGCCGGTGGCGGCGTCGCGCGGTGCGCCGGCGGTTTCGCCGGGCTTCATGAACTTGACCAGCACGCGCTGGCCGATCAGCAGCGGGGCGTCGCCGGCGCTGACGACGACTTCCACGACGCGTTCGTCCGAACGCTGCGAGGGGTCGTCCGAGGCCAGCTTTCGGGCGCCGAAGACGGCGGCGCGGCGCAGGACCGAGCCGATGTAGACCTTGGACGGGTCGCCTTCCGGCGTGATCTCGACGGCCTGGCCGGCGGTGATGTTCGGAATGTCCGACTCGACGATCTCGGCGCGGGCGATGCGCGGGGCGTCGGGCTCCAGATCGAACATGTTCGAGACGTTGAGAGTCGAGGCGCCGGCGCCGGGGTTGGCGTAGCGGCGGACAATGCGGCCGTCGGCCGGCGAACGGATCACGGTCAGCTCGACGTTGTAAGCGGCCTGATCGCGGCGGGCGCGGGCGGTCTGGACGGCGGCCTGCTGCGAGCCGAGACGGGCCTGGGCCTGGGCGATGGCGTCGCGGGCCTGGTCCATGCGCTGTGCGGCGACGAAGTTGGTGGCGACCAGACGCTCCAGACGCTCGTACTCGCGCTGGGCGGTGCGGATGTCGACCTGGATCAGGCGCAGCTGGCTCTCGGCGGCGGCGAGGTCGGCGTTGGCGGTCTGCAGCGACAGGCGCGGCTCGTCGTCCTCCTGACGGGCGAGGATCTGGCCGGCGACGACGCGGTCGCCTTCCTGCACCAGCACCTCGCGGACGACGCCGCCGCGGCGGGCCGCGATCTGGATGATGCCGCCCTCGATATCGACCTTGCCGTTGGCGATGGCCGCGTAGGGGCTTTCAACCCGCTCGGCCTGGGCCTTCTCGTCGGCGGCCTTCTTCTTCGCGGCATTGCCCTGCATCACGGAGAAGCCGATCGCGATGACGACGATCAGCGCAACGCCGATCCAGAGCCACTTGTTTTTCAGGAAGGCAGGCATGATGGTTCCCGGTTCTCGGAGAGCGTTCAGTGGGACGCCAGGACGGCGTCGGGATTGGGCGTGCGGCGCTGGTCGTCGATGATGACGCCGTCCTCGATGTGAATGACCCGGTCGGCCCAGGCCTCGAGGCGCGGGTCGTGGGTCACGCAGATGACGGCGGCGCCGTGTTCGGTCGCGGCGCGGCGCAACAGGCGGATGACGACCTGGCCGTTCTCGCCGTCGAGGGCGGACGTCGGTTCGTCGGCGAACAGGATCTGCGGGTCCTTGGCCAGGGCGCGGGCGATGGCGACGCGCTGCTTTTCACCCCCGGACAAGGCGGAGGGCCGCTGATGCAGGCGGTGGCCGAGGCCGACCTCCTCCAGCGCGATGGTGGCGCGCTTCGTGGCGTCCGCCTTCGACAACCCCTGGAACTTCAGCACGACTTCGACCTGCTGCAGGGCCGTCAGGGCCGGGAACAGGTTGAAGCCCTGGAAGATGAAGCCGCAATGGTCGAGTCGGAACCTGTCGATCCGGTTGGTGGAGAAGCCCCACAGGTCGTCGACGTCGAGGGTATCGACGCGACCCGCCTCGGGCCTGAGCAGGCCCGACAGGGCGGCGATCAGGGTCGACTTGCCCGACCCCGACGGTCCCATGACCATGGTCAGGTCGCCGTGGCGCGCGTCGAAGTCGACGTTCTTCAGGACCTCGACGAACGACTTGCCGGACTTGAAGCGCTTCACCAGGCCCTTGGCCTCGATAGCGAAGTCGCCGTGCTTTCCGTGAACCTTTGTTTTCGTGCTCATCGCAGCAGGTCCGCCGGTTGGCTGTTCTTGAGGATGCCGAGCGACAGCAGGCCGGACAGCATGGCGATCAGGATCAGGCCGCCGCCGACAACGATCAGCAGGATCGGCGGCAGGGCGATGATGACGGCATTCATCGAGGCCAGCAGCTTGACCAGCATGGTCAGGCCGATCGCCGCCAGCACGCCGACGCAGCCGACCCAGAAGCTGAGCTCCATGACGATCCGGCGCAGGCTGCCCATGCCGACGCCCAGGGCGCGCAGCGAGGCGAACTCCTTGATGTTGGCCATGATGGCGCCGCGCAGGGTCTGCCAGGTGATGGCCACGCCGATGATGGTGCCCAGCACCACGCAGCCGCCGATAATGATGACGAGAATGCCTTCCTCGAACATGGCGCCGGCGTTGGCGTCGGCCAGTTGCTGACGCGTCCAGGCCTTCCACTGACCATCGCCGAGTTCGTTCAGTTCAGCGGCGACGCGGACGGCCTGGGTCGGATCGTCCAGCTTGATCATCAGCGGGCCGACGCGCGGGCCGGTGTCGGCCTGTCCGAGCATACGCAGGGTGTCGCGCGACATGATCACGGTCGACTGCATCATGTTCGGGTAGCCGCGGGTCACGCCGACGACGGTGACGGTCTGACCATTGTACAGGGCCTTGTCGCCGAGTTTGACGCCCAGCTTGGCCAGTGCCGTCTCGTCGATCGCGACCGTGTAGGGCTGGCGCAGGGCGTCGACCAGCTCGGGCGAGTAGTCGACCGGAATGGTGACCGAGCCCGGCGTGGTGTCGATGATGCTGCTCTGGACATAGTTCATGCGCGGCGCGCCCTGACGGGCACGTTCGGCCTGCGACATGGTCGGATCGAAATTCTTGACCGACTGGAACGAGCCCCCGGCGCCGTCCAGCGGCTGGACCTCGACCACCGCCGGATTGCGGTAGGCCAGCGGAATGAAGCGGCGCGGCACGCCCGACGGACCGCTCATCAGGTTCTTGGCGCCGGGCTGCATGATGATGATGTCGGCGCTGGAGCGCTCGATCACAGCGGTGAAGCCCTTGCCGATGCCGATGAAGACGCCGGTCATGGCGAGCACCAGCAGGCCGGACAGGGCCAGCGCCATCACGGCGGCCATGTAGCGGCGCCACTCGAACAGCAGGGTGGAAAGAGCAAGCGACATTTAGATGGACGTGTCCCCCGACATACCCCGCTATCTGACGACCGGTTTGGTTGGGGCCAAGTTAAATCGGGGTAAGGCGATCACCGATCACCGAGCCCCGGCCTGTTGAGCCTGTGGACTGATACGCCGTAACGGGTCTAGGTATCGCTCCGCAAAGGTCCGGCGACGTCTGCCGACCTGTCGGGAGAAGTCCACAATGCTGTTCCGTTCGTTGCGCGCCGCCGTCTCGGCGACCGCGTCCATCGTCGCCGTCGGCGGGGTCATGGCCATCATGGGCGCTGCGTCGCCGGCCAAGGCCGACGAAGGCATGTGGACCTACGACAACTTCCCGATCCAGACGGTCAACCAGCGCTATGGCACCCGCATCGACCAGGCCTGGCTGGACCGGGTCCGCAACGCCTCGGTCCGCATCCAGGGCTGCTCGGCCTCGTTCGTGTCCGAACAGGGCCTGATCCTGACCAACTGGCACTGCGTGGTCGGCTGCTCGCAGGAGCTGTCGACGCCGGAACAGGACTTCGTGAAGAACGGCTTCATGGCCGCGACCCGAGAGGAAGAGCGCCGCTGCCCGGGCCAGACCGCCGAGGTCCTGACCGAGATCGTCGACGTGACCGACCGCGTTCTGGGCGCCGGTCAGGGCCTGGAAGGCGCCGCCTTCAACGCCGCCCGCTCGGCCGAGATCAACCGCATCCAGACCGAAGCCTGCGCCGGCGACGCCAAGTTCAACTGCCAGGTCATCAGCTTCTACCGCGGCGGCCGGTACGCCCTGTACAAGTTCCGCAAGTACGATGACGTCCGCATCGTCTTCGCGCCGGAAAACCAGGCCGCCTTCTTCGGCGGCGACCCCGACAACTTCAACTTCCCGCGCTACGCGCTCGATGCCGCCTTCCTGCGCGCTTACGAGAACGGCCAGCCGGTCGATGTCGGCACGAACTATCTGCGCTGGAACCCGAACGCCCCGGCCGAGGGCGACGTGACCTTCGTCTCGGGCAACCCGGGCTCGACCTCGCGCCTGCTGACCATGAGCCAGCTGGAGCGCCTGCGCGACCAGCAGCTGCCGATCACCCTGATCCAGAGCTCCGAACTGCGCGGCCGTCTGCTCGAGTACTCGCTGACCGGAGACGAGGCGAAGCGCGTCTCGTTCGACCCGATCTTCGGCCTCGAGAACAGCTTCAAGGTCTATTACGGCCAGCAGGGCGCACTGACGGATCCGGCCTTCATGGCCGCCAAGCGCGAAGCCGAGAACGAGCTGCGCGCCCGCGTCGCCGCGGACCCGTCGCTGGTCCAGCAGATCGGCGATCCGTGGGGTGATCTGGAGCGCGTCCAGACCGTCGCCCGCGACCTGTACCTGCCGTTCCGCCAGCTGGAGCAGTCGGCCGGCGGCGGTTCGCAGCTGTACGCCTACGCCCGCGCCATCGTTCGCGCTTCGAAGAACCCGAACCGGACCGACGCGCAGCGCGCCCAGATGGCCACGGCGCTCGGCGCCGAGACGCCGATCTACATCGACATGGAAGAAATCCGTCTGCGCTACTGGCTGTCGAAGACGCGCGAGTATCTGACGGTTGACCATCCGTCGGTGAAGGCCCTGCTGGGTCGTGAGAGCCCCGAAGCCCTCGCCGACCGCCTGATCAGCGGCACCCGTCTGGCCGACCCGGCCTTCCGCGCCCAGGCCGTGTCCATGACCACGGAAGAGCTGATCGCCGCCGATCCGCTGTTCGCCTTCGTGGCCGCCAACGACGCCGACGCCCAGGCGATCGGCGCCCGCTGGGCCGCCGAGGTCAACGCCCCGACCTCGCGCGCCGCCGAGAAGGTCGCCCAGGCCCGCTTCGCGGTCTACGGCACCAACCAGTATCCGGACGCCACCTTCAGCCTGCGCCTGTCGTATGGCCAGGTGCAGGGCTGGACCTACCGCGGCGTGACCGTGCCTGCCTTCACCAACATGGGCGGCGCCTATGAGCGTGCGACCGGCTCGGAGCCGTTCAACCTGGCCCAGGCCTTCATCGACAACGAAAGCCGCGTGAACAAGGAGACGGTCTTCGACTTCGTCTCGACCAACGACATCATCGGCGGCAACTCGGGCTCGCCCGTGATCAACGCCTCGGGTGAAGTCATCGGCACGGCCTTCGATGGCAACATCCACTCGCTGGGCGGCTCGTTCGGCTACGACGGCGAACTGAACCGCACGGTGTCGGTCTCGACGGCCGCCATCACCGAGGCCCTGCGCAACATCTATCCCAGCCAGCGCCTGCTGCAGGAACTGGGCGTGGATCGTCCGCAGCGTCGTCGTCGGTAATACGCCGGGACAAACAGACCCTTCTCCCCCTGCGGGAGAAGGCAGCAGGCGCAGCCTGACGGATGAGGGGTCGCTCCGGTCTTGCCGGGCGGCCCCTTCGTCTGCATGGTCCCCGCCTCCTTCGGCGATCGCCGACGAAACCCCTCATCCGACCCGCTACGCGGGCCACCTTCTCCCACAAGGGGAGAAGGCAAGGAGCAGAGCATGCGTCACCTCACCCCCGCCCTCGCGGCCGCCCTTCTGACCCTCGCCGCCGGTTCGGCCGCAAAGGCCGAGGAGGGCATGTGGACCTTCGACAACTTCCCCATCGCGCGGGCCAACCAGACGCTGGGCACCAGCATCGATCAGGCGTGGCTGGATCGCGTGCGTCTGTCTTCGGTGAAGTTCGGCGGATGCTCAGCCGGTCTGGTCTCGGCCGAGGGGCTGGTGATGACCAACAACCACTGCGTCGCCACCTGCGTGGCCAACCTGTCGACCCAGGCCGTCAACTACGCCGAGACCGGGTTCACCCCGCGCACCCGCGAGGAAGAGCTGAAATGCCCGGGCGGCTCGGCCGAGATCCTGACGGACATCGCCGACGTGACCGAGCGGATGCACGCCGCCGGCGCCGGTCTGGAAGGCCAGGCCTTCACCCGCGCCCGTGATGCGGAAGCCAGCCGCATCGAACAGGAAGCCTGCGGCGACGCGACCGACAAACGCTGTCAGGTCGTCAGCCTGTACCGCGGCGGCCAGTTCAAGCTGTACACCTACAAGAAGTTCTCGGACGTGCGTCTGGCCTGGGCGCCGGAAGATCGCGCGGCGACCTTTGGCGGCGATCTGGACAACTTCAGCTTCCCCCGCTTCGCCATCGATGCGGCCTTCATCCGCCTGTACGAGAACGGCGCGCCGGCGCAGACGCCGACCCACTTCACCTGGAATGCCGACCAGCCGGTCGAGGGCACGCCGGTGTTCGTCTCGGGCAGCCCCGGCTCGACCCAGCGACTGCTGACCCAGGATCAGCTGTTCAGCGTGCGCGATGTCGTCCTGCCGATGGATCAGCTGATCGCCTCTGAACTGCGCGGCCGCCTGATCCGGTTCAGCCAGGAGAGCGAGGAAAACGCCTTCATCGCCATGGACCCGATCGTGGGTCTGGAGAACACCTACAAGCGCGGCCTGGGCCGGATGCGCGCCCTGACCGACGCCAGCTTCATGGCCATGAAGGCCGAGCAGGAAGCCGACTTCCGGCAGCGCGCCGAGGCCGGCGCGGGCGACAATAATCCGTGGACGACCCTCAGCTCGGTGCAGCCGATCCTGCGCGAGAGCTATGCCTCCTACGCCCTGCTGGAAGGCGGCACGGGCATCGGCACCACGCCGGTCGCCGGCGGATCGCAGCTGTTCCTCTGGGCGCGGACGCTGGTGCGCGGCGCGCAGGAGCGGGCCAAACCCTCCGCCGAGCGCCTGCCGGAGTTCGCCGACAGCCGCCTTGCCGCGGTGCAGTCCGGCCTCTTCGCCGAGCGTCCGGTCTACAAGGCGTTGGATCAGGTCCGCATGGAATGGTGGCTGTCCAAGACCCGCGAGTGGCTGACGGTCGACAATCCGAATGTCCGCGCCCTGCTGGGCAATGAGTCGCCGGAGCAGCTGTCGGCCCGACTGATCGAGGGCACGACCCTGGGCGATCCGGCCGTGCGCCGCGCCCTGTGGGAAGGCGGCCTGGCAGCCATCGAGGCGTCGAACGATCCGCTGATCCGGTATCTGCTGTCGATCCAGGACGAGACCCGCGCGGTCCGTTCGGACTGGGAGGCCCGCGTGCAGGCGCCGACCGACCGGGCCTCGGAACGTCTCGCTGCCCTGCGCTTCCAGACCTATGGCGACAGCGTCTATCCGGACGCCACCGGCACCCTGCGTCTGACCTACGGGCGGATCGAGGGCACGGACGTTCCGGGCCAGCGTTTCGGCGCCTTCACCACCTTCGACGGACTGTGGGACCGCGCGACTGGCGCCGCCCCGTTCGACGTTGCGCCGAAACTGCTGGCCGCCCGCGAACGGATCGACGGCGACACGGTCCTGAACATGGCGGTTTCGTCGGACACCATCGGCGGCTCGTCAGGCTCGCCGGTCGTGACGGCCGCGGGCGAGATCGTCGGCGCGAACTTCGACTCGACCGTGCTCACCCAGCGCAATGCCTATGGCTACGACGTCAACGTGAACCGCTCGGTGATCGTCACGACCGGCGCGGTGACCACCGCCCTGCGCGATGTCTACGGGATGCAGCGTCTGGTGGACGAGCTGGGGGTTCGCTGAGGCTCGTGGCCAGTGGCTAGTGGCTAGTGGCTAGTGGCTAGTGGCTAGTGGCTAGTGGCTAGTGGCTAGTGGATCAGCACGGACCTGTGTGATCCATTCAGAAAGAAGCCCCGCTCGGTGATCCGGGCGGGGCTTTTTGCTTCCTGCGAGATGGTGGCCGCGGGCACACTAGCCACTAGCCACCAGCCACTCCCCTACAGCTGGCTCATCTTCTGCTGGGCCTTCGAGAAGTACTGCCAGCCGGTCCAGAGGGTGACGATGGCCGCCAGCCAGATCAGGGCGTAGGCGAAGGTCTGGAAGTGGGGCTGGAACTCCAGCGGCAGGCCGAAGCCGTCCCAAAGCAGGGCGATCTGCAGGGCGCCGAGGGCGACCATCTGCATGACCGTCTTCCACTTGGCCAGCAGGGTCACCGGCAGCTTGACCTTGCCGGCGACGGTCTCGCGCAGGGCCGAGACGGCGAACTCGCGGAACAGGATCAGGCCGCAGGGAATCGCGATCTGCGGCAGGGCGCCCCAGGCCAGGACGCCGAGGATGGCGCCGGTGATCAGGACCTTGTCGGCGATCGGATCGAGAATGGCGCCCCAGCGCGTGGTCGAATGCCAGCGGCGGGCCAGGAAGCCGTCGATCCAGTCGGTCGAGGCGGCGATCACGAAGATGATGAAGGCGGTGCGGCCGAAGCGAAACTGATCGTCCGGCGACAGGAACTCCGACAGCATAGGAATGCCCTGCGGCGCGGCGCCGGCCAGGATCAGGAACATCACCACGCCGGCGAACAGGCGCAGGCCGGTCAGGATGTTGGGAATCGGGTTGGCGTGAGGATTGGGGGTCATGATCGGGCTCCGGTCCTTGAACGTCCGTCTGCCACGCTTCGCTGCATCAGGCGAGCGAGATCAGTCCAGCGGGACGAATGGCCCCGGTCCGCGAAGCGCCTTGAGGATGCCGTCGGCGATGCCGAAATGCAGGCCGATCAGCTTCAGCTCGCCCGCTTCCTCGCGCTGGGCGATCCACGGGAAGGTGCGCAGATTGTCCAGCGACAGCCGGACCACAGCCTCTTCCGCGGCCTGCTCCTGTTGTTCCGGCACGACCTCCTCGCAGACGCGGCGGACGGTCGGACGGCCCTGTTCGACCCAGGGACCGACGAAGTCCTGGACGCTGTCGGGCGTGCCGTTGATCATGGCGTTCACCCCGCCGCAGGCGGCGTGGCCCATGACGACGATGCGCGAGACCTTCAGCACCTTGACCCCGAACTCCAGCGCCGCCGAGACGCCGTGCAGGTGGCCGTCGGGCTGGTAGGGCGGAACAAGGTTGGCGACGTTGCGCACCACGAACAGCTCGCCCGGCGCGGCGTCGAAGATCAGGGCCGGATCGGCGCGGCTGTCCGAACAGGCGACGATCAGGGTGTGCGGCTTCTGCCCCTTGGCCAGCGCCTCGTACTCGGCCCGCGCCTCGGGCCAGCGCTCTTCACGGAAACGGCGATAGCCGGCGGCGATCTGATCGGTCATCGGAGCTTTCTAGGCGCAGATCACGGCTTGCGGAAGAAGGCGTGAATGCGTTCGGCCAGCGCCTGGCTGACGCCGTCGACCTTGACGAGATCGACGACCGAGGCGCGGCCGACGCCCTTGGCGGAGCCGAAGGCGTGCAGCAGGGCCTTCTTGCGGCCCGGCCCGACGCCCTCGATCTCGTCCAGCGGGTTCCTGCGGATGTCCATCGAGCGGCGCCTGGCGTGGGCGCCGTTGGCGAAGCGGTGCGCCTCGTCGCGCAGGCGCTGGATGTAATAGAGGGCCGGCGACTTCAGCGGCAGCATGAAGGGCGGCTTGCCGGGCACGAAGAAATGCTCCTTGCCCGCGTCACGGTCCGGCCCCTTGGCCACACCGACGGCAAAGATGTCCTCCAGCCCGAGATCGGCCAGCACCGCCTGCACCTCGGCCAACTGCCCCGCGCCGCCGTCGATCAGCAGCAGGTCGGGACGCTCGACCTCCTCGCCCTCGTCCTCGTCCTTGACCAGACGGCTGAAGCGACGGCGCATGACCTCGCGCATCATGCCGTAGTCGTCGCCGGGAGTGAGCTCGTCGCCGCGGATGTTGAACTTGCGGTACTGGTTCTTCCGGAAGCCCTCGGGCCCGGCGACGATCATGCCGCCGACGGCGTTGGTCCCCTGGATGTGGGCGTTATCGTAGACCTCGATCCGCTCGGGCACGCTCTCCAGACCGAAGGCCTCGCAGACCTCGTCGAGGATCTTCGACTGGGCCGAGCTCTCGGCCATCTTGCGGCCCAGCGCCTCGCGGGCATTGGTCAGGGCGTGGTCGATCAGCGCCTTGCGGTCACCGCGAACGGGCTTCTCGATCGACACCACGCGGCGGCCGTCGTCGAGCTTCGCCTTCATCGAGAAGGCCTCCTCGAGAAGCTCCTTCTCGTGCGGGACGACGTTGGACAGAATCTGCCGCGGCACCGGCTTGTCCTCGTAGAACTGGCCGAGGAAGGCGGCGAGGATTTCGGGATCGGTGTCGGACTTGTCGACGCGCGGGAAATAGGCGCGGCCGCCCCAGTTCTGGCCGCCGCGATAGAAGAAGACCTGCACGCAGGCCTGACCGCCGTCCGAGTGCAGGGCGAAGACGTCGGCCTCGGCCACGCCCTCGGCGCTGACGGAGTTCTCCATCGAGATGGCCGACAGGGCGCGGATGCGGTCGCGAACGCGGGCGGCCTGTTCGAAGTCCATGTCGTCGGAGGCGGCCTGCATCTCCTTCGACAGCCTGCCAATCACCGCGCGGGACTTGCCGCGCAGGAACTGCTCGGCCTCGCTGACCAGTTCACCGTAGTCCTCGAGGCTGATCAGGCCGGTGCAGGGCGCCGAACAACGCTTGATCTGGTGCAGCATGCAGGGCCGGGTGCGGGTCTCGTAGACGCTGTCCGAGCAGGAGCGCAGGAGAAACGCTTTCTGCAGGGTGGTCAGGGTCCGGTTCACCGCCCAGGTCGAGGCGAAGGGGCCGAAGTAGTCGCCCTTGATGGTGTGCGCCCCGCGGTGCTTGCGAACCTGCGGCGCGCGGTGGTCGCGGCGGATCATCAGCTCGGCGAAGCTCTTGTCGTCGCGCAGCACGACGTTGAAGCGGGGCTTCAGCTTCTTGATGAAGTTGGATTCCAGCAGCAGGGCCTCGGTCTCGGAGGCCGTGACGACCAGCTCCATCGAGCGGGTCAGCGACACCATCATGCCGATGCGCTGGGTGTGGAACCGGCCCTGGGCGTACTGGAGGATGCGCTTCTTGATGGAGCGCGCCTTGCCGACATAGAGGCAGGCACCGTCCTCGCCATACATGCGATAGACGCCCGGCTTGTCGGGCGCACGCCGGGCCTCGTCGCGGATCAGGTCCGCGGCCTTCAGCGCCGAATCGGGGGCAGGCGTCTCCTCGGTCATCGGCGGCAATATAGGCGTCCCGAGGCTGTCGCGAAGCGTCAGCAGACTGCCAAAGTGGAGATCGACCGGCGGGGCCAGTGTCGCCCCCTCCACCATTCCGCCGCAAGCGGCGGAACGGTCCCCCTCCCCTTCGCTACGCGACGGGGAGGATCAGAACCTGCGCACCATGACCACGCCGCCGATGACCAGCGCCACCCCGGCCAGCCGGCCGAGGTTGATCGGGCTGCGCGGAACGCCGAACGCGCCGAAGTGGTCGAGGAACAGGCTGATCAGAAGCTGGCCGGCGACCATCAGGGTAATGGTCAGGGCCACGCCCAGCCGCGGCACGCCCCAGGCCGCCGCGACGACGAAGACCGCACCGTACAACCCGCCGATCCAGGCGTACCAGGGCAGGTTCCGGGCGGCGGCCATGTCCGGCTTCGCCTGAAGGATGACGGCAAGGATACCGAGCGCCGCCGTGCCGACCGCGAACGAGACGAAGGCCGCATTCACCGGCGAGCCGACGGCGGTCATCATCTTCGCATTGGTGGGCGCCTGCAGGGCGGTCGCGCCGCCTGCGATGACGACGGCGATCATGGAAAGCATCATCGGATTCATGGGCCGACGATACGCGCCTTTGTCGAACTGGACAGCAGGCTCGTCTTGAAGATTTGCGAGGCGCGCTCTATTGCCGGGCGGAACAAGGAGCGTTCCATGCTGGCCCTCTACATCATCCTCGGCTTCGTCGTCGTTCTCGGCGTCATCAACTTCATCGAGTTCGGCCGGGTTGACTAAGCCCTCTGCCGATCGCGGCGCCGCGCTGGTCACCGGCGGCGGCAAGCGCATCGGGCGGGCGATCTGTCTGGAGCTGGCGCGCGCCGGCTTCGACATCGTGATTCACTATCGCGGATCGAAGGACGCGGCCGAGGCCGTGGCCGAAGAGGTGCGCGCGATCGGTCGGCGAGCGGCGACAGTCGCGGGCGACCTGTCCAACGAGGGCGAGGTCCGGGGCGTCGTTCCCGCCGCCGTCGAAGCCCTCGGGCCGCTGAATGTCCTGATCAACAATGCCTCGATGTTCGAGGACGACCGCGTCGGCGGTCTGACCCGCGACAGCTGGGACGCGCACATCGAGACGAATCTGCGGGCGCCGATCGTCCTGACCGAGGCGTTCGCTGCCCAGGCTGACAAGGGCGGCTGCGTGGTCAATCTGCTGGACCAGCGGGTGCTGAAGCCGGACCCGCGCTTCTTCTCCTATGCCCTGTCGCGCAACGGCCTGTGGTGGGCGACACGGACGATGGCGCAGGCCCTGGCGCCGCGCATCCGCGTCAATGGCGTCGGACCGGGTCCGACCCTGCCGTCGATCCACCAGACGGCCGAGGATTTCGCCGCCGAGGCGGCCGGAACCCTGCTGGAAAAACCGGGCAGTCCGGAAGCCGTCGCCGCCGCCGTGCGTTGGCTGGTGGACTCTGATCTGGTGACCGGTCAGATGATCGCCGTCGACGGGGGCCAGCATCTCGCCTGGCAGACCCCGGACATTCTGGAGTAGCCGCGTGGCCGCACCGTCCCCCCTGCCCTTCCCCGCGAACGGCGCCCCGATCCGCGAGGCGATGACCGTCTTCGTGCGCGGTCTCGAGGTCGCCGCCGGCATCGGCGTGTACGATCACGAGCATGGCCGGCTGCAGCGCCTGATCATCGATGTGACGCTGGAACTGACGCCGGCGCCGATCGAGCATCTGGCCGACACCATCAACTACGAGACCGTGGCCAATGCGGCGCGCGCGATCGTCGCAGCCGGGCACATCGGCCTGGTCGAGACCTTCGCCGAAAAGCTGGGCCTGGCCATGCTGGAAGACCCGCGGGTCCGGCGCTGCACGGTCCGGATCGAGAAGCCGGGCGCCTTGGGCGGCGAGGCCGTACCCGGGTGCGAGCTGGTGCTCGCCCGCTAGAACGGTTGCGCCGCGACAGCGGGGCCGTCATACCTTGGACCAAGGAATTGAAGGACCTCTGATGGCCGAACCCGGCGATCCCAGGACTCCGGCGGACCACCCGGACGACCACGATGACCTGATCGGCTTTTCCAGCGCGGAGTCGCTGCAGGGCCGCGCGCGGGAGGTCGAACCCGCGCCGGAGCCGGAGCCCGTGATCGCGATGGCGGAACCCGAACCCGCTGCAGCGCCTGAACCAGCGCCCGATCTGTTCGCGCCACGCGCCGAGGTCGATCCCGTCCCGGTCGCGATGGCCGCGCCGAAGCCCGCCCAGGCCGATTCGATCTTCGAGCCTTCCCCCGAGTTCGCCTCGCGTCCTCGGGGGCGTCAGGCCCCGCCTGATGCACCCGGCAGCATGGGCCTGTATGCCGTCTATGCGCTGATCCTGTTCGCCGTGCCGACGCTCGGGGTATCGGCGGTGGTCGGTCTGCTGGCGGTCACCGGACGCGAAGGGCCGGAGGCGGCGTTGTCGCGCTCGCACTTCGTCTATCAGCAGCGGACGCTGTGGGCTGCAGCGGTCGCCGCCGTCGCGGGCGTCATCCTGCTGGCCGCGCCTTTCGCCCTGGGCGTGCCCGTCCTGTTCCTGCTGGCCTTGTGGACCGTGATCCGCGGCGCTTCGGGCGTCTGGAACCTGAAGTCCGGCAAGCCCATTTCCGATCCCCGGAGCTGGTGGATCTAGAGGAGAGCCCGCATGTCCTACGTGCCCCCCGAACAGCGTGACCGCGCCGAGTACCGGAGCGGAGGCGAGCCCGAGGGCAAGGTCGCGGCCCTTGCCGCCTGGGCGCTTTACATCCTGTCGATCCCCAGCGCGAACATCCTGGTTCTGGTCGGACTGGTCGTGGCCTATGCCGCGCGCGGCACGGCGACCGGGCTGGCCCGCGAGCACCTCGACGCCCAGATCCGCCTCTTCTGGTCCGTCTTCTGGTGGACCGTGGCCTGCTGGGTCGCGATCGCGGTCAGCATCGTCGCGTCCATCGTCCTGATCGGCATCCCCTTCCTGATCCTGTTCGGCATCATCTGGTTCCTGATCAGCGTCTGGTTCACGGTGAAGAGCATCTTCGGCCTGCTGAACCTGCTGGGTGATCGCGCGCCCTGATCGCGAGTCTGTCAGTCCGGACACACTCTCCGGACAATCCCTGTTCGGCATGGAACGGGTGGGCTCGCTCGGGGTTGGCGGATCAGTCTGTCCGTCAGTGCAAGGGAGCCCGCCGATGACCGATTTCCGAGACGTTCGCGCGGAGCAGCGGTTCGAGCAGGGCTTTGTCGACGAGGATGGCCAGGTTCGCGCTGTCTTCGCCGACTATGCGGTCCAGGGCGACACGCGGGTGATCCTGCACGTCGAGGCCGATCCTGCCCTGCGCGGCAGCGGCGCGGCCGGCAAGTTCATGCAGGCCCTGTCGGACCACGCCCGCGCCGAGAAACTGAAGCTCCAGCCACGGTGCGGCTATGCGGTCGCGTGGCTGAAGCGTCATCCTGAGTACGGCGACGTGGTGGCCTGATCTTTTCGGTTTGGGGCTCAGCCGCCGCCGTAGCCGCCGATGATCGGCAGGACCTCGCCGGTGATGTAGCTGGAGCATTGGGGCGAGGCGAGGAAGACGAAGGCCGGCGCGATTTCCTCGGGCTGGGCCGGACGTTTCATCACCGTCTGCGAGCCGAATTTCGAGGTCGCCTCGGCATCCTTGTCGGCCGGGTTCAGCGGGGTCCAGACCGGACCGGGCGCGACGACGTTCACCCGGATGCCGCGCGGAGCCAGATGCGTGCCCAAAGATCGGGCGAAGGCATGGATGCCGCCCTTGGTCATCGAATAGTCGAGCAAGTCCTGATTGCCGAGAATGCCGGTCACCGAGCCGGTCATCACGATCGAGCCGCCAGCTTTCAGGTGCGGAACGGCCGCCTTCACGAGGTTGAAGTAGCCATAGAGGTTGGTCTTCAGCGTGCGGTCGAAATGCTCGAAGGTGAGGTCCTCCAGCGCTTCGACATGCTCCTGGAACGCCGCGTTGGGGACGACCACGTCAAGCCGACCGAAGGCATCGAGCGTCGCCTTCACCACGGCTTCTGAGAAGGCTGGGTCGGACACATCGCCCTTCAGCACGATGGCCTTGCGCCCTTCCGCCTCGACTGCGGCTTTCGTGTTTTCGGCGTCGCCCTCCTCGTCCAGATGGCAGATGGCGACGTCGCAGCCCTCGCGGGCGAACAGGACGGCGACGGCGCGGCCGATGCCGCTGTCTCCGCCCGTGACGATCGCCGCCATCCCGTCGAGCTTGCCCGAGCCCTTCCAGAACGGCGCGTCATACATGGGGGCGGGATCGAGTGCGGCCTCGTCGCCGGGCTTGGTCTGATGCTGTTTCGGGAACGGCGGCTCGGGGTATTTTCGCGCGCCGGCCTGGACCGCTCCGCCCTCGCTGTCGCCGCCGGATCGGGCGTCCTTCGCGTCGACCTCGGCCTGTATCCTGCGCTCCTGATCGGCGATGCGTTCGGCGGCGGGTTCAAAACGGTCGTCCATGGCGGGGCTCCTCGGGCTTGTAACCTCCGAACAAGCTGTGGGAGCGTCAGGGCGTTCCCGAACGTTGTGTTGCGGAACAGGGAGGCCGCAGGCGCTATGCCCGAACTCGATCTCGATACCGTCGGCGCGACACTGGGGCCGTTGCAGGTCTGGGTATTGCCCGCGCTGCTCGGCCTGGGTCTGGCGTCCGCGACGGGACTGCGGACCTTCCTGCCGCTGCTCATGCTGGCGCTGGCGGCGAAGTTCGAGATGTTCGGGGTGCGGCTGATCGATCAGATGGAATGGATCGTGTCGTGGCCTGCGATCGCCGCACTGGCGACGGCGGCGACGGCCGAGTTCGCGGGCGACAAGATTCCGGCGGTCGACCATTTCCTGAATGCGGTCGGCTACGTCGCGCGACCTCTGGCCGGCGCGGTGGCGGCGGGCAGCGTCTTCTGGGCCGTCGATCCGACTGCAGCGGCGATTGCCGGAGTGATCGTCGGCGCCCCCGCGGCCTTGGCGTTCAATGCCGCCCAGACCGGCGCGCGGGTCACTTCAACCGCCACGACCGGCGGGCTGGGCAATCCGGTCGTGTCCTTCATCGAGGACGTGCTGGCCTTCTTCACGGTGATCGCGGCCTTCCTCGCCCCGATCGTCATCCCGATCGTGCTGATCGTGCTGGCGATGGTGGTGTTCCGGCTGGCGCGCCGGATCCGGGACCGGAATGAACCCAGGCCTGTCTAGAAGGCGCGGCCGACGATGGCCTTCAGGGTCTCGGCCTTCGACGGCAGATCGGTGACCAGGCGGCCGGCGATCTCACGGGCGCCGACGGGATAGGCGTCGCCACCGTCGGCGATCTCCTTGGCCAGAGCCGCGGCCTCGAGCAGCGCCCTCTCCAGCACCTCGACCTGCTCGACCGCGAGCGCCCGCGCCTCGAGCTGCAGCCGTTTGACCCGGTCGGCCGTGCTCTCCGGCTGGCGCATCAGGTCATAGACTTCGGCCTCGGCCTGGACGAGGCGCAGGTCAGGTTTCGCAGGCGGTCGCTTGGGCATGGCTTGCTCTCCTGCAAGGCCAATGCGGGTGCGACGCCGACGTTCCGGAACAAACCGCCGTTACGCCACAGCTTGTGGACAGTGTGGCGTGGAAGACTCAGGCCGCCTCGCGACGGGCCTCGGCTTCGCGCACCGCATCGACGGCGCGGTCCACGACCTCCAGCCCTGCGCCGGGACGGATCGCCTCGACCGTCAGGATGCGGCGGAAGGCGCGGGCGCCCGGGCGGCCGTGCATCAGTCCCAGCATGTGCCGCGTCATGGCCGGCAGGTGGACGCCCTCGGCCAGCCGGGCGGCGAGGTAGGGCTTGTAGCGTTCGATGGCCTCATAGGCGTCGACGTCGGGCGTCGAGGCGCCGAACAGGCGGCGATCCGCCTGCCCCAGCAGGCCCGGCTCGTGGTAGGCGGCGCGGCCCAGCATGACGCCGTCCAGCTGTACGCCGTCGGCGGCGTCCAGATGCGCTTCGGCCTCGTCCAGCGAGCCGATGCCGCCGTTGATGCTGATCGACAGGTGCGGACGCTCGCGCTTCAGCCGGCGCACCAGACCGTAGTCCAGCGGCGGCACGTCGCGGTTCTCCTTCGGCGACAGGCCTTTCAGCCAGGCCTTCCGCGCATGGACGATGAAGGTGTCGATGCCGATGGCGGCGCAGGCGTCGACCGTGGCGAACAGGGAAACCTCGGGGTCCTGATCGTCCACACCAATCCGGCATTTGACGGTGGCGGGAACGGAGACCGCCTCCTTGATGGCCGCCATGCAGTCAGCGACCAGTTCGGGCTCGCGCATCAGGCAGGCGCCGAACTTGCCGGACTGAACGCGATCGGAGGGGCAGCCGACGTTCAGATTGATCTCGTCATAGCCGAAGCGCTCGCCGATCCTGGCGGCCTCGGACAGCTGCGCCGGATCGGACCCGCCCAGTTGCAGGGCGACCGGGTGCTCCACGGCGTCGAAGCCCAGCAGGCGCTCGTGGTCGCCGTGCAGGACGGCGGGGGCGGTGACCATCTCGGTATAGAGCAGCGCGCGCGACGACAGGGCGCGGTGGAACGCCCGGCAATGCCGGTCGGTCCAATCCATCATCGGTGCGACGGACAGCCTGCGATCTAGCGGTTGGCGCATCAGGTCCTTGCGGGCGCGGGTCGGGAGGCGCGCTCCATAGCCGAAAGCCCCGGAAAAGGCGAACCGACGTCAGGTGCCCGCCTTTTCCCGTTCGTCCTCTTCCTCCAGCGCGTCGGCCGCTTCCTCGTTAAGCGCCTGACCTCCGCGGCGGGGTTTGATGTAGGGCTCCGGCTTCGTCGTGCGCATGTTGCCGCGCATCAGCGAACGGCCGGCGGTGATGCCCTCGACCATCTGGATGGCCAGACGCTCCTCGTCGCGACGGCGGACGTCGGCGATGGTCTCCTCGGCCTCCTCGTGGCTGAACCCGAGATCGATCAGCACCTGATGGCCGAAGGTGATGGCGCTCTCGAAGGTCTCGCGCAGCTGGTATTCGACGCCGGCCTGAACCAGACGGATCGCGTGACCGCGGTCATAGGCGCGGACGAACAGCTTGGTCAGCGGGAAGGCCTCGCGCGCCACCTCGACGATGCGGTCGGCGACCTCGGGCTTGTCGACGCAGACGAGGATGGTCTCGGCCCGTTCGGCGCCCGAGGCGCGCAGCACGTCCAGCCGGCTGCCGTCGCCATAGTAGACCTTGAAGCCGAAATTGCCTGCGGCCTGGATCATCTCGACATCATTGTCGATGATCGAGACATCGACGTCCCGCAGCAGCAGCGGCTGGGCGACGACCTGGGCGAAGCGGCCGAAGCCGATGATCAGGACGCGCTCGCGAAGGTTCTTCGCCTTGTCGACGCCCTCGGCGCTCGTCGGGTCGAGAGTCTCGTCCGGCATCAGGCGGCTGACGACGATGACAGTCAGCGGCGTCAGCATCATCGAAAGGATGACGATGGCGCTGGCGGTCGCGGCGATACGCGGATCAAAGACGCCGGCGGCCAGAGCTGCGCCATAGAGAACGAAGGCGAACTCGCCGCCCTGGGCGAACAGGACGGCGCGCTCGACCGCCTCGCGCTCGGACGCCCTGAAGATGCGGGCGACGCCGTAGATGGCGACGGCCTTGACGGCCATGAAGGCGATGACGCCGCCGACGACCATGCGCCAGTCGGAGAGCACCACCGACAGGTCCAGCGACATGCCGACGCTGAGGAAGAACAGGCCCAGCAGGATGGCGCGGAAGGGCTCGACGTCCGCTTCCAACTGGTGCCGGAAGGTCGACTCCGACAGCAGCACGCCGGCGAGGAAGGCGCCCATGGCCATGGACAGCCCGCCCAGATCCATCAGCCAGGCGGCGCCGACCACGACCAGCAGGGCGGCGGCCGTCATCACCTCGCGACCGCCGTAGCGGGCGAGGATGCGAAAGACCGGGTTCATCAGGAATTTCCCGGCCAGGAAGACGACGGCGACCGCGCCAATGGCCAGACCCAGGGTGCGCCACAGCGGCGGCGCGGCTTCTCCCGCCAGCCCCATCACGGATGCCATGACCGCCACGACCGCCAGCAGCGGCACGATGGCGAGGTCTTCCAGCAGCAGGATGGAGATGGCGCGCGAACCGCGTGGCGTGCCCATTTCGCCCCGCTCGTCCAGCATCTGCATGATGACGGCGGTGGAGCTGAGCACGAAGCCCATGGCGACGACGAACGCGACCGGTATGGACAGGCCGGCCGCCATGCCGGTGAAGGTCAGCAGCAGGCCAGCCCCGAAGACCTGCGCGGCGCCGAGGCCGAAGATCTCCTTCCTGAGACTCCACAATCGCGTGGGCCTCATCTCCAGCCCGATGATGAACAGGAAGATGACCACGCCGAACTCGGCGACGTGGAGGATGGTCTCCGGCTCCCGGAAGAGGGCAAGGCCGAAGGGGCCGATCAGAAGCCCTGCGGCGAGATAGCCCAGCACCGAGCCCAGCTGGAAGCGGCGGAAGATCGGCACGGCGACCACCCCGGCGGCCAGAAGGGCCGCGATATGGCCGAGGCCCAGTCCTGCAGTCGCTGCATCCGCCATGTCGCCGTTCCCCTGTCCGCTGGCGCACATAGTGGGGATCGTTGCGCCAATGCGCCACCCTCCTGGCGTCAGGCTTCGTCAGGGATAACCGCCACAGTTTCGCCCGGACCCGGATCGCCTCATGGTAGCGCATCCAACGAGAGGGTTCCGCCATGACGTCCCGCCCGCTGAAGACCGCTACCGCCGCCGCCCTTGTCGCGCTGACGACGATGGGCGCCGCCCCGCCGCCGCCCGAGGGAGCCCAGCGTCAAAGACCTGTCCGGGTCATCGACGGGGAACCGACCGTCGCCAGCTGTCGCCAGTACGGCATCCTTCTGCCGGAATCGCGCGAGCGGGTGACCGCCAGAAATCGTCTGGCGGGACCGGTCCCCCCGCCTCCATCGCCCATGCCGCCGCCTCCTCCTCCGCCGCCTCCCCCGCCTCCACCTGTTCCGTATCCAAGCAACGCCGTGGCCCCCGCGCCGGTCGTGGCCGAAAGCGTGGTCGTGTCGGGCAGCCGGATTTCCGGACGGGTCGGCGGCGCCCCTTCCCCGACGATCCGTCCGGCGCCGGTCGACACCGAGCGCTATCCGGACGCGACACCCAACCCGGTCCGACGCGTGGCAACCGAGCCGGTCTCGACCTTCTCGATCGACGTGGACACGGCCAGCTACTCGAACGTGCGCCGCTTCGTCGATGACGGCCGCGCGCCTCCGCAGGACGCGGTGCGGGTCGAGGAACTGATCAACTATTTCGACTACGGCTACGATCGGCCCCGGTCGGCGAACGAGCCGTTCGCCCTGTCGACGACCGTGACCGCCTCCCCGTGGTCGCCGGGTCGACAGATCGTTCACGTCGGCTTGCAGGGCTATGAGCTGCCCGAAGGCGAGCGTCGCCCGCTGAACCTGACCTTCCTGGTCGACGTGTCGGGTTCGATGGACAATCCCGACAAGCTGCCGCTGGCCCAGCAGGCGATGAACCTGATCATCGACCGCCTGCGCCCGCAGGACCATGTGGCCGTGACCTACTACGCCGAGGGCGCCGGCACGACGCTGGCGCCCACACCGGGGACCCAGAAGCTGAAGCTGCGCTGCGCCGTCGCCAGCCTCTATGCCTCTGGCGGAACGGCAGGCGCGACGGGCATGACCAACGCCTACGATCAGGCGCAGGTGAACTTCGCCCGCGACCGGGTGAACCGGATCCTGATGTTCACCGACGGCGACTTCAACGTCGGCCAGACCAACAACCAGCGGCTGGAGGACTACGTCGCCGGCAAGCGCGAGACCGGCATCTACCTGTCCGTCTACGGCTTCGGCCGGGGCAACTATCAGGACGAGCGGATGCAGGCGATCGCTCAGGCCGGCAACGGCACGGCGGCCTATGTCGACGACCTGAACGAGGCCCGCCGCCTGTTCGGCCCTCAGTTCGACCGCGGCGCCTTCCCGATCGCCGACGATGTGAAGATCCAGGTCGAGTTCAATCCGGCGCGGGTCAGCGAGTACCGCCTGATTGGCTACGAGACCCGCCTGCTGAACGAGGAGGACTTCAGCAATGACCGCGTCGACGCGGGCGAAGTCGGATCGGGCGCCTCGGTGACGGCCCTGTACGAGATCACGCCCGTCGGC
Organism: Brevundimonas sp.; assembly: GCA_016742215.1. GTDB lineage: Bacteria > Pseudomonadota > Alphaproteobacteria > Caulobacterales > Caulobacteraceae > Brevundimonas. The sequence goes on along the minus strand of JACVCC010000001.1, from coordinate 183,688 downwards.
GGCCCGAGCCAGATCCCGGACCGTCGTTACGAGCAGAACCGTGCGCCGGCCGTGGCGGGCGATCCGAACGGCGAGATCGGCTTCGTGCAGGTGCGCTACAAACTGCCCGGAGAAAGCGAGTCACGCCTGATGCAGCACGCCCTGGCCAACCGCGCCAGCGCTTCATTGACCGCGACACCGCCGGAAAGCACCCGATGGGCGCTCGCGGTGGCGGCCTTCGGCCAGAAGCTGCGTGGCGACCCGTGGATGCCGGCCGACTATGGCTGGAACGCCATTCTGGAGCAGGCCCAAGGCGCCCGCGGTGAAGACCCATACGGCGAACGGGCGGAGTTCACCCAACTGGTCCGGCGCGCAGAGACCCTGCGGCCGCGACCGACACCGTAGCCGATTTCCGCGGGCGTTCATCGCAGGACGCATGGCGCGTCGGTTCGGTTCGGATAGGCTGGGGGTGTGACCGACACCCTCAGCCTCAAGACCGCCCGCCGTATCGCCCTGGCCGCCCAGGGCTTCGGCAAGTCGCCGCCCGCCAGCCCGGACCGGAAGCATTTCCGTGACGTGGCGCGGCGGCTGGGCGTGATCCAGATCGACAGCGTCAACGTCGTCACACGCACCCACTACCTGCCCGCCTTCTCGCGACTGGGAGACTATCCACGCGAGGCGCTGGAGGCCGAGGCCTGGGGCGCCCGCCGCAGCCTGTTCGAGTACTGGGGGCACGAGGCCTCGATGATGCCGCTCGAGCTGCAGCCCCTCTTCCGCTGGCGGATGGAGCGGGCGCGGGACGGCGCCATGTGGACCGGCCTGGCGCGGTTCGGGCGCGAGCGGCGCGACTACATCGACAATGTCCTGAACGAGATCGAGCGGAGGGGCCCGGTCACCGGAGGCGACTTCGCCGAGGGACCTCGCGGCAAGCCGGGATGGTGGGAATGGTCGGACGGCAAGCGGGCGCTGGAGTGGCTGTTCTGGGCAGGCCTGATCACCACAAGGACGCGCAACGGCTTCGAGCGCGTCTATGACCTGACCGAACGCGCCCTGCCCGCACGGATCATCGAACTGCCCACACCGGACGAGGCGGACGCCCAGCGCGAGCTGGTCCGCATCGCCGCCCGCGCGCAGGGCATCGCCACCGAGGCCGACCTGCGCGACTGGTTCCGCCTGCCGCTGGCCGACAACCGGGCCCGGGTGGCCGAACTGGTCGAGGCCGGAGAGCTGACGCCGGTGCGGGTGAAGGGCTGGAAGAACCTCGCCTATCTGGCGCCCGGCGCGAAGACGCCGCGCAAGGTGGCGCACGCGGCGCTGCTGTCCCCGTTCGACAATCTGATCTGGACCCGCGACCGGACCGAGCGGCTGTTCGACGTGAAGGTCCGGCTGGAGATCTACACGCCCGAGCACAAGCGGCTGCACGGCTATTACGTCCTGCCCTTCCTCGAGGACGAGGCCGTCACGGCGCGCGTCGATCTGAAGTCGGACCGCAAGGCCGGCGTGCTGCGCGTACAGGCCGCCTGGCGAGAACCGGAAACGACAGCGCAGACGCCGGAACGCCTTGCAGCGGAGCTGAAGCGAATGGCCGGTTGGCTGGGGTTGGAGCGGGTCGAGGTTTCCGGCAGGGGCGACCTGGCCGAGGCCCTCGACCGGGCTCTGGAGGCCTGAGCGCGCCAGACGCCCCGCGGCGTCAGACGTCGAACTTGACGCCCTGGGCCAGCGGAAGATCGCGGCTGAAGTTAACGGTCTGGGTCTGGCGACGCATATAGGCCTTCCACGCATCCGAACCGGACTCGCGCCCGCCACCGGTGTCCTTCTCGCCGCCGAACGCGCCGCCGATCTCGGCGCCCGACGGGCCGATGTTGACGTTGGCGATGCCGCAGTCCGAGCCCCAGGCCGACAGGAACTGCTCGGCCTCGCGGACGCTGTCGGTGAAGACGCAGGACGACAGACCCTGCGGCACTGCGTTCTGCATTTCGACTGCCGCGTCGAAGTCCTCATAGGCGAACATGTAGAGGATCGGGGCGAAGGTCTCGTGCCTGACCAGATCGGTCTGGCCAGCCGACCCCATGCCGATCAGGGCGGGCTTTACATAGACGCCCGGGCGATCCAGCCGCTCACCGCCGACGATCAGGACGCCTTCCTTCGCGCCCTGATCCACCGAGGCGCGGAAGGCGTCATAGGCGGCCTCGTCGATCAGCGGACCGATCAGGACACCGGGCTCGCGCGGATCGCCGACCGGCAGGCTTTCGTAGGCTCTGGTCAGACGCTCGGCGAACTGTCCGGCGACGGACTGGTGCACGAACAGGCGACGCAGGGTGGTGCAGCGCTGTCCCGCGGTGCCCACGGCCGAGAAGGCGACAGCCCGGACGGCCAGATCGAGATCGGCCGAGGGTGCGACGATCATCGCATTGTTGCCGCCCAGCTCGAGCAGCGAACGGCCGAGACGGGCGGCGACGGTCTGCGCGACTTCCCGACCCATCCGGGTCGAGCCGGTGGCGGAAACCAGCGGGATGCGGGCGTCGGCGGCCAGCGTCTCGCCGGCCTCGCGCCCGCCGATGACGACCTGCGACAGGCCCTCAGGCGCGTCCCCGAACCGGGTCAGGGCGCGCTCGAAGATCGCTTGGGTCGCCAGCGCGGTCATCGGCGTCTTCTCGGACGGTTTCCAGATGACCGGATCGCCGCAGACCAGGGCGAGACAGGCGTTCCACGCCCAGACCGCGACCGGGAAGTTGAAGGCCGAAATGACCAGCACAGGGCCCAGCGGCTGCCACGTCTCGCGCATGTGGTGGCCCGGGCGCTCGCTGGCGAGCGTCAGGCCGTAGAGCTGGCGCGACAGGCCGACGGCGAAGTCGCAGATGTCGATCATCTCCTGCACCTCGCCGAGGCCCTCGGACGTGACCTTTCCGGCCTCCAGGGTGACCAGCGCCGCGAGGTCGTCCTTGGCGGCCCTGAGCTCCTCGCCGAACAGGCGGACCAGTTCGCCGCGACGCGGCGCAGGCACGCGCTTCCAGGCGGCGAAGGCCCGTGTCGAGAGGGCGATGACATCCTCGACATCCGCCGTCTCGCGCACCGGCGCGCCGGTCGAGCCGTCGATCGGAGAGCGGGTCTGAATGCCCTCGCCCCAGGCCGCGGCGGGAACGCCCAGCCGGTCCAGAATGGTCTTCGCCTCGTGCGCCGCGGTCATGATCACGCTCCCTCGTCAGCGAAACCGTCTAGCCCTCCGCCGGGCGTCGGGGAAGCGGAACCCGGCCTCTCCCGACGGGTTCTGTGTGCAACCGGATTCAAAGGGAGAGTTCCGATGAAAGTTCGCGATCTGATGAGCAAGGACGTGCAGGTGGCCCGCCCCGGCGACACCCTTCAGGAAGTATCCGGACGGATGCAGGCCGGCGATTTCGGCTTCATGCCTGTCGCCGACGGCGACACCCTGATCGGCACGATCACCGACCGCGACATCGTGGTGCGCGCGATTGCCGGCGGGGCGGCCGCCTCGTCGCCAGTGGTAGAGTTCATCACCCGCGATCCGCACGTGGCCCGCGCCGATGACGACCTGAAGACGGTGCTGGACACCATGGGCAGCCGCCAGATTCGCCGACTGCCGGTGCTGGACAAGAATGACCGGCTGGTCGGCGTGGTCTCGCTGGGCGACCTGTCGACCCGCGTGAAGGAGAAGTACGCCGGCGAGGCGCTGGAAGACATCTCGCGCGCCTGACCGGACGCGTTAACCTTTTCGCCAAACCCGCTGTTCATCCGCCGCAGCCATTGTGCGCCGGAACGAGGAGTGGGTGATGGCGCGCGCGCAATTCCAGAAGGGCCAGAAGGTCTGGGTCGAATGCGTCGGCGCATGGGCCCAGATCGAGAAGGTCCAGCCCGTGTGGGCCAAGGGTTTCGAGGAGCCCGTGCGCGTCACCTATGACGTGGGTCTGGGCCGCGAGTTCCTCGCCCACGAGCTCCTGCTGCCGGTCGAGGATCACGCGGCGGATACAGGCCAGCAGTGGCGGCTGATGCGGGCGCGGAACAAGTGGCAGACGGCGGAGGACACGCCGCACCACCCCTTCCCCGGCACCTATCCCGTGGTGGTCACCGACAAGGCGGACTGGGGCGGCTGGCGCGTGCCCGGCGCCGAGTACGACCGCGATCCCGAGCAGATCGAGTTCCAGGCCCGGCTGATCGCCGCGGCGCCCCGCCTGATGGCGATCGCCGAACGCATGGTCGCCAGCGTGGACGAGGCCCCGGACGATGCGCCGCCGGAAATGGTGGCGATGGCGCGCGAAGCCCGCGCCGTGCTGAAGTCCGTGACCAGCGTGCTGGCGTCGCCGGCGCTCGAGGCCCAATCCGGCCCGGGTGCGACTCCTGTGACTCACGCCGCCTGAAAGCGTTGATGAGGGGTTAAGCCCTCCTCGACACGAATCCGCGACGCAGCCTAGATTCCGGGATCGTCGTCGAATCGTCCGGGAGATCGCCTTGCGCGGTGAGGAGCGCCGCATAACCCAGGGGCGAAGGGCCGCTGATCGCAAGCGGGGCGCCCCCGCGTGGCTGCGCATCTCCATCCTCGCCCTGGCTCTGGCGATCACTGCCCATGTGATGCTGGTGGCGCGCGACGCCGCCGGGTCGACGTCGAACACCCTGGCTTCCGACCTGTGGGTGCTGGGACCGCCGATCGGGATCGGCCTGTTCACCCTGGTCCTCGTCATTCTCATGCAGCGCCGTCAGGTAGGCATCAGCCGCGAATGGGCGGCGTCCGAGCGGCGCTTCCGCGGGGCGGTCGAGGCAGCCCAGTGCGGCGTCTGGGACTGGGACACCGACACTCGTCAGGTCACGATCTCAGACTATATGGCCCGCCTGATGGGCCTCGAACACAGCGGCCCCGTCTCCGAGGACACTGTGATGGAGCGCATCCACCCGCGCTATCGCGAAGCGGTGCAGCACGCCCTGCGTCAGGCGCAGACCTATGGGGCATTCGAGGTCAGCTTCGCCGTACCGGACGAGCATGGCCGCGCGCGCTGGATCGACGCCCGCGGTCAGGCCCGCGGGGAGCGGGGCGCGGAGGGCTACAGCTCGATCCTCGGCGTCGCCCTGGACACCACCGAGGCCCGGCGCGCCAAGGCCCAGGCGCAGTCCGCCGAAGGGCGGCTGCGGGACGGCATCGAAAGCGTGTCTGACGCCTTCGTCCTGTTCGACCGCAACGGCCGCCTGATTCTGTCGAACCAGGCCTTTCAGGACGCCTTCGGCTTCGAGGAAGGCGTCGTTCGCAAGGGGGCCTTCAAGCAGGATCTGAACCGGATCGCGGCGCTGGCGATCAAATCCGAACAGGCCGCCGCCGGCGGACGGGCGGGCGCCCGCGAGGTCGAGCTGACAGACGGGCGCTGGCTGCAACTGATCGAGCGCTTCACCTCGGACGGCGGCTCGGTCGTGACGGCGGCGGACATCACCTCGATCAAGCAGAAGGAGGCGGAGCGCCAGCGCGCCGTCGAGCGCCTGCACGCCACGATCACCGAGCTGGAGGATCGCGAGGAGAAGCTGCGGCTGCTGGCGCGCAAATACGAGGTCGCCATGACCCGCGCCGAGGCCGCCAACCAGGCCAAGTCGGAGTTCCTGGCCAATATGAGCCACGAACTGCGCACGCCGCTGAACGCCATCAACGGCTTCTCCGAGATCATGGCCGGCGAGATGTTCGGTCCGCTGGGCGACCAGAAATACAAGGGCTATGCCGGAGACATCCTGAAGTCCGGTCAGCACCTGCTGAGCCTGATCAACGACATTCTGGACATGGCCAAGATCGAGGCCGGCAAGCTGACGCTTCACTACGAGACTGTGTCGGTGAAGGAGATCGTTACGGACGCCGCCCGCCTGATGCGCGGAAAGATCGATGAGGCCGGCCTTAGCCTGCTGGTCGATGCCCCCGCCCTTCCGGACATCGAGGCGGACCACCGTGGCCTGAAGCAGGTGATCCTGAACCTGATCTCCAACGCGGTGAAGTTCACGCCGGAGGGCGGCGAGATCGTCGTCGCCCTGTCACAGCTCGACGATCACCGGGTGAGGGTCGCCGTGACCGACACCGGCATCGGCATCGCGCCGGAGGATCTGGTGCGCCTCGCCCGTCCGTTCGAGCAGGTCGAGGGGCAGCACTCCAAGACCACCCAGGGCACCGGCCTGGGGCTGGCGCTGACCAAGTCGCTGATCGAACTGCACGGCGGCGAGCTGAAGATGGAGAGCGAGCCGGGCCGCGGCACGACCGTCAGCTTCGACCTGCCGATCCGCAAGCCGGGAACCGCGAACGCGCCGGCCGCCGATCAGGCGCGCGCCGCCTAGCCGGCCTTTTCCGCCTGCGGTTGGGCGGGCCGCTGATCCCGGACACCGTTGCGACCCCGACGATTCAGGATTTCGGAAAGCGCCGCACGATCCGCGGGCTCGAGAGTCGCAAGCAGTTGCACCGCATCGGCCTCCAGACGAGCCCGTCCGCGCAGCTCTGCGGTGCGGGATTCGGTCAGAAGAGCGACGACCCGATCCGCGTCGAACCCGTCGCTGGCGGCCAAAGCGACCGCCTCGCGACGCTTTGCGCGCGCCTCGTCGAAATCCGGGCGAGCGGCCAGGGCCGACGCCTTGAGCGCCGATTTGACCTGCTGCCTGACCTCGGGGTCCAGACGCGCCAGAACCGCGTGGAAGGGAGAGCGCTCGCGCGGAATGCGGTGCTGGGCCTCGATCCGCTGCTCCTCGCGGGCCTGGGCCACGACCGTCGTCACGCCGGCCGCGATGGCGAACAGGTTGAGGGCCACCGAGGCGGCCAGGGCGATCTTGAGGACGCGCGTGCTCAACCCAGAACCTCCACATCATCCACGCCGAACAGCGAGGCCTGATACAGGACCGCATCGGCGCGGGCGTCAGCGGTCAGGTGGGCCGTCAGCAAGACGCCGGCCATGACGCCCGCGGCGGTCACGGCCACGCCGCCCGCGCCGAAGGCGAGCGCCAGCTTGGCCATCCAGCGTCCGCCATGCTGACGTGCCTTCAGGCCGGCTTCGGTCGCCGAGGCGATGACGCGATCCCGCAGGGCCATCGACGGCTGCGGATTGCGCGAGGCGAACAGCAGGGCGTCGACCTCGTCAGCCTCGGCCATTGCGTCTTGCGCGACCTCCGGGTTCGCCAGCGCGAAGGCGCGTGCAGCCTCCCGCTCGCTGTCGGGCCAGCGCCGTGCATCCGCCCCATAGGCGGCGACGAGGGCGAGGAACCGTTCTGCCGTCATCACTCTACGCTCCTTCGGCGCCGGGCCGCATGTCGGCCAGCGCCTGCCTCAAGGCCCGCCGTCCACGCGACAGCAGGCTTTCCAGTGCTTCGACACTGACCGACATCAGGGCCGCGGCCTCGATATTGGTCAGCTCCTGATAGTGGCACAGCACGATGGCCTCGCGCTGGCGATCCGGCAACCGCGCCAGGGCGGCGTCCACCCGCACGCCCACATCGGCCGCCATCAATCCCCGATCCGGCGCTGCGCTCTCGTCCGGTCGCTCCGGAACCGCATCGGTCACGATCTCGCGGCGCTTGCGCAGGCGGTCGTAGCAGAGGTTCAGGCCCACCCGATGCAGCCAAGTGTCGAACTTCGCCTTGCCCGGCGTCCACCCGGGGGCCTGCTTCCAGGCCCGCAGCAGGGCGTCCTGCGCCACATCCTCGGCCTCGACCGGATCGCCAAGCATCCGCTGCGCCAGCGCCAGCATCCGCGGCAGCTTGCGCGCGACCATGGCCTGAATGGCCGCGGGGTCTCCCTGACCCACGCGGCGCACCAGATCCTCGTCGGGGTCGGCGGTCAGCGCCAATCCGGTCCTCGTCCCTCTGAACAGAAGGACTGGCCGATCGAGAATGACCGTCGTCCCCGACACCTGTTTACTCCGAAGCCGGGGCTTGAGGCGACGCCTGACGTGCAGTTCTGGCCGCCCGACGTTCGGCCATCCGCTCGCGACGCTGTTCGCGCATGGCGGTGCGGGCCGAGGCGCGCTCTTCCATCGTCACGAAGCCGTCCCCGTCCTTGTCGAGGCGTGCAAACGCCTGCTCGGTCCGCGACCGGGCGTCGGCGATGGCGATCGGGCCACGCTCGGCGCCGCGACGCATTCCGGCCCGTTCTGCGCGCGGGCCGCGATGACCGCGCATCCGGTGATGGCCACGCTCGCCCCGGGCCTCGCGCGGCGCGTCGAACTCGGCGCGGCTGATCGAGCCGTCGCTGTTGGCGTCGAGACGGGCGAAGCGTGCGTCAGCCCGCTCGGCGCGGCGCGCCTGACCGGCGACCTGCATCTCCTCGCGGGTGATCGAGCCGTCACGGTTGGCGTCAACCGCGGTTAGGCGAGCCACGCGGGCGTCGACGAACTCGGCGCGGCTGATGCGGCCGTCACGGTCGGCGTCGGCCCGAAGGACGCGCGCGGGGCGCTCGGTCTGGGCCTGCTGGGCCACGGCCGCGCCGGCGGCGACGGTCAGGGCCACGGCGGCCAGGCCGCCGGCGAAAAGGGTCTTTCTCACGTCGATGATCTCCACGGCCGTGCTCCGGCCTGTCGTCCCTGTCAGGAGATCAAACGCGGTTCGCCTCGGTCTCCGTCGCGGACGGGCGGAAGCTCTGTCTCGAATGCCTGCCGGGCCGCAATCCGGACAGCCTGCAGATGGGCTTCCAGCGCCGGGAAATCGGGCTGACCGCCCGCCTCGGCCAGCAGCTGGCGGAAGCGTTCAGGCTCCACGGTGGGATCGACCTTGTCGTCGAAGGCGGCCGCCATGACCTGGTTGAGCGCTTGCTGCAACCGCCACGCCTCGGCCAGCTCAGGCTGGTCCTTCAACGCCTCCAACGTCGACACGGTCAGCGGCCCGCCATGGTCTGCATCCACAAGCTGGCCGGCCTGGGCCACGAACTCGGCATCGACCTGGCCGCCGGGAGACAGCTTCAGGTCCCAGGCCCCGTGGCCGGGCCGCTCGCGCGCCATCAGATCGCGCATCCGGCGGGCGTCGCTGCGAATGTCGGCCTCCGGACGGGGACGACGCAGGATGGCTTCGAGCGACGCCGTGACCTGATCGGCGAACGCGGCATCGCTGGCCCACACGACCCGACCTCTGGTCAGCGCCATGAACTCCCATGTGTCGCCCTCGGTCGCGTAATATTCCTCCAGCGAGGACAGGCGCAGGGACACCGGCCCCTTGGCCGCGCCGGGGCGCAGACGCATGTCGACCTCATAGAGCCCGCCCTCGGCCGTATGCGCAGACAATGCCGCGATCAGGCGTTGGGTGAAGCGGGAGAAGAAGACGCCCGGAGCCCAGCCCTTCGCGCCCGACACGGCCTCAGCGGGCGCGTCATACACGGTCATAAGGTCGAGGTCGGAGCTGGCGGTCATCTCGCGTGAACCGGCCTTGCCCAGAGCCACTACAGCCACGACGCCGGCGGGCAGCGCCCCGCCCTGCCGCTCGGTCTCGGCCATGGCGGCGGGAGCCAGTGCGGCCATGACCGCATCCGCCAGCGCCGTCCACGCCCGTCCGGCGGCCTCGGGCCCGGCGCGCCCGGTCAGGGTCTGGATGCCGATGCGGAACCTCTGATCGCGGTGTGTCCGGCGCACCGCGTTCATGGCTCCCTCGAAATCCTCCGCGGCGCCAGCCTCCGCCGCCATGATTTCGACGATGCCGCTGTCCTCGTCGATCGACCGCTCGAAGCGGGCGTCCAGCATGCTGTCCAGAGCCGCCGGATAGCGGCCAAGGGTGCGCGCCAGACGCGGGGCGAAGGCCATCACGCCGACGACCAGATCGAACAGCTTGGGTTGGGCGAGGAACAGCGCCTGCACCTGCACCCCTGCGCTCAGCCCCGCGAAGAAGACGGCGAACCGGCGGAAGGCGTCATCCGCCGTGCCCGTGTCGGCCATGGCGGTCAGCAGGCGCGGAGCCAGTCGGGTGAACAGTTCCCGCCCGCGCGCCGACCGGGTTGCAGGGATCCGGCCGTGGTGCCAGCTGCGGATGGTGTCGGCCACGGTCCCGGGCTCGGTGAAGCCCATGTGCGCAAGGGTCTTCAGCGTCTCCGGGTCGTTCTCGACCCCGGTGAAGACCAGCGAGCCATAGGGCGACGACAACTGCTCCTCGCCCTCGAACAGCTCGCCGTAGCGGCGATTGACGCCGACCAGCAGGGCCTCGACGTGATGATCGAAGGCCGCGAGATCGCCCTCCCCGGCCAGGGCGCCGACCGCCGACCGCCGCGCTGGATCAACCGGCAGACTGTGGGTCTGCTCGTCGTCCAGCATCTGCACGCGATGCTCCAGCCCGCGCAGTTCGACGTAGGCGGCGGTCAGCTCGGCGCAGACCTCGGCCGTGACGTGGCCGGCATCCCGCAGCGCCGCGAGCGCATCGACGGTGCGCGGAATCCGCAGAGCGGGGTCGCGGCCGCCGAGGATCAGTTGCTGGGTCTGGGCGAAGAACTCGATCTCACGAATGCCGCCGCGGCCCAGCTTCAGATTGGCTCCCGCCGCCTCCAGCCCCTCGCCGGTCTTGTGGACGTGGATCTGTCGCTTGATCGACTGGATGTCGAGGATGGCCGGATAGTCGAGGCTGCGCCGCCAGATGAAGGGGACCAGCGCCTTCAGGAAGTCCCGCCCCTCTGCCTCGTCGCCCAGCATTGCGCGGGCCTTGATGAAGGCGGCACGCTCCCAGTTCTGACCGACGCCCTCGTAGTAGGTCAGGGCGAAGGGCACGGCGACGACGGGCGGGGTGGACGACGGGTCGGGGCGAAGGCGCAGGTCGACACGGAAGACGTAACCGTCGCCGGTCCTCTGCTGCATCAGGCCGGAGAAGGCGTGGGCGATCCGGTCAACGAACCGCTGGGGCTCCACGCGGTCCAACACCGGCTCCAGCACCTCCGGCGACCAGAACAGGCTGATGTCGATGTCGGAGGAGTAGTTGAGCTCGTCCGCCCCGTGCTTGCCCATGGCCAGACCGAACAGGCCCGGGATGGGGCCGCGCGGATCGTCGGGCGCGCTGGTCAGCTTGCCGCGCTCGCGCTGGTCATGGGCGACCGCGCGCAGGGCGGCGCGCGCCGAGGCGTCGGCGAACCGGCTGAGTGCGCCGGTCACCTGATCAAGATTCCACAGCCCCCCGAGGTCGGCCAGGGCGGTCAGCAGATGCAGTTCCCCCTTAAGCCGACGGAGCGGGACACGCACGTCGTCGACGCCGCCGGTCAGGGTGTCAGTGCGCGCCAGAACATCAGCGAGGCGGGCGTCCGGGCCTTCGGCCAGCAGCAGGCGAAGATGATCCGGCCAGCGCCGAGCCAAGCCGAACAGGTAGGGCGAGGCGGCGAAGACGGGGACCAAGGCAGGCCATGCAGCCTCAAGATCGGCGGACCACCCAGCTTCGGTCGCGACCTCGGACAGGCGTTCGTGCGCGCGGGCGGCGGCGTCCGTGTCCAGCACAGGGCCGCAGGGCTGCAGCTTCATCCGTTGGCCGGCGGGAGGACGAGGGCGACGCGCAGTCCGGGGCCGAACTCACCGTAGGCGCCGGGGCCCTCGTCGAGGGTGATGCGACCGCCGTGCGCCTCCATCACAGCGCCCACCAGCGACAGGCCGAGGCCCGAGCCGGGCTCTGTGCGGCTGTTGTCCAGCCGGACGAAGCGCTGGATGACGCGCTCGCGGTCCTCCTCGGGCACACCGGGGCCGGTGTCGGTGACCGAGAACTCGATCTCGCCGGACGAGCGGCGACGGGCGCGCAGCATCACCGCGCCGCCGACCGGGGTGTATTTGATGGCGTTGTCGATGATGTTCGCCAGCGCCTGCGCCAGGAAGGGTCGGTTGGCGTCGACCATCAGGCCGCGCTCGATCTCGGCCGAGAACTCCAGCCCCTTGTCCTCGCTGGCGGGCTCGTAGAGTTCGGCCATGTCGGCGGCCAGATCGGCGGCGTCGAAATTGGCGGGATCGGGCGTGCGGCCCGAGCCGGCGGCCGCCTGCAGGCGTGCGATGGCCAGAACGGTGTTGAAGGTCTTCAGCAGGCTGTCCGCCTCGTCCAGCGCGATCTGCAAGGCATCGACGCCATCGATCTTGCCGGCCTCGGCGTCGATCAGGGCGACCTCCAGCTTGGCCCGCATCCGGGTCAGGGGCGAGCGGAGGTCATGGGCGATGGCGTCGCCGGCGTGACGGATCGAGGCCATCGAGGCCTCCATCCGGTCGAGCATGACGTTCAGCCCCTGCCCCAGTTCGTCCAGTTCATCGCCTGAGTTGCGAACCGCCACGCGGGCCTTGAGGTCGCCATCCTGAACCGCGCCGACGACCTTGTTCAGCCGGGTCATGGAGCGTTCGAGATTACGGCTGACCAGCAGTCCGCCCCCGAGCCCCAGCAACAGGACGATGCCCATGGCGGCCCACAGCGCCTGGGTCAGGCGGGCCAGATAGGCCTCGGTGTCGCCCATGGACCGGGCGACGAACAGCATCTCGCCGCCCGACAGCCGGATCTGCACGCCCCGCGCCTGCGGCCGGGTCACGCGGCCCTCGGGGTCAGTGTCCGTATACGGATAGGTGATCCACTGCTCGCCCGCGCTGTAGTCCGTTACCGGAGAGGCGGTCAGCGAGCCGGTGATGACGCCCCCTTCACGGTCCATCAGCACATAGAGGAACGGGCTGTCGGTCAGCAGCCGGTCGATCATGGCGCTGTTCAGCGCCGCGGAGCCCCGCTGATCATAGACGCCCTTCAGGGCCCGCAGTTCGGCGCGCACAGCCGCCTCGGCGCGCACGCGCGCCTCCTGGGCCGACGCCACATAGACGTAGCCGAGGATCGCGCTGGCCGCCGCCGCGAACATGGCGAGGAACAGCAGCGTCAGCCGGAAGGGCGTGCGGCGAAGGAGGGAGGGAAGTTTCATGCGGAGGCTTTACGCCTCCAGACGGTATCCCGCCCCGCGCACGGTCTGCAGCATCGCCTTGTCGAACCCCTTGTCGATCTTGGCGCGCAGGCGGCTGATGTGGACGTCGATGACGTTGGTCTGGGGGTCGAAGTGATACTCCCAGACCTTCTCCAGCAGCATGGTGCGGGTCACCGACTGGCCGGCGTGGCGCATCAGGAACTCGAGCAGCTGGAACTCGCGCGGCTGCAGGTCGATCTCCTGTCCGGCGCGGTGAACGGTGCGTGCGATCAGGTTCATCTCCAGATCGCCGACCTTGAGCATGGTGGCGACCGAGCCGGTCTCGCGACGGCGCGACAGGGCCTCGACGCGGGCGATCAGCTCGGCGAAGGCGTAGGGCTTGACCAGATAGTCGTCGCCGCCGGCCTTCAGACCGACGACGCGGTCCTCGACCTCGCCCAAGGCCGATAGGAACAGGACCGGGGTCTGGTCACCGTCCTTGCGCAGGGTCTCGACCATGCCGATGCCGTCGAGGCGCGGCATCATCCGGTCCACCACATAGACGTCGTAACCGCCCTTCTGAGCCTCCAGCAGGCCGAAGGCGCCGTCGACGGCGTGGGTGACCTCGTGGCCAGCCTCACTCAGACCACGGACCATGGCGGTCGCGGCCTCGGCGTCGTCCTCGACCACCAGAATTCGCATAGTCAGCCCCCGGAAAACGAGATTCGTCGCGGAGTGTAATGCATCCGCGACGATCCCGTCAGTTAAGCCTTATTCAGACTTCGGCAGTTCCAGCACGCCGGTGCGCACGCCGGCCGGAGTCCAGAACATCAGGAAGACGCCGGTGTTGTTCCGGCGCGCCGCCTCGACCGCCGCCTGCAGCTGGGCGACCGTGGTCACCGGCGCATTGCCGGCGCGCATGATCACCGTGCCGGGCTGGACGCCCTGGGCATGGCCGCGGCCCGGCTGGGTCACAACCAGACCATTGATACGTTCCGGCACCTCATGCTGGCGGCGCAGGGCCGGCGTCATCGGGGCCACGGTCAGGCCGACAACTTCCGTACCGGCCGACGGCGCGGACTGGGGTGCGTCCTGATCCTGTCCCGAAAGGCGTCCGGCGTTCAGCTCGCTCTCCGGCGGACGGGCGATCGCACGGATCGTCAGGGTCTGACGACGGCCGTCGCGCAGCACCTGCAATCGAACGGTCTCGCCCGGACGGACTTGACCAATCCGACGGGTCAGATCCGTGCGGTTCTCGATCTGCTGGCCGTCGATATGGGTGACGATGTCGCCATACTGGACTCCCCCGGCTTCGGCCGGGCCGCCCGGAGTGACGTCGCCCACCAGGGCGCCCTTGAAGTTCGCTTCCAGACCCATGCTGGCCCGCTCCTCGCGGGTCAGGTCCTGAATGCCGACGCCGACGTATCCGCGGGTGATCGATTCACCGCGCATCAGGCGATCAGTGATCGGCTTGGCGACCGACGCGGGAATGGCGAAGCCGATACCGACCGAGCCGCCGGTCGGTGACAGGATCGCGGAGTTCACGCCGATCACGCGGCCATAGATGTCGAAGGTCGGGCCGCCCGAGTTGCCCCGGTTGATGGCGGCGTCGACCTGCAAATAGTCGACGTAGGCGCTGTCGATGCCGCGTCCCAATCCCGAGACGATCCCCGCCGTCGCCGTGCCGCCCAGGCCGAACGGGTTGCCGACCGCGATGACCCAGTCGCCCACGCGCGGCTGGGCTTCCTCCTCGAAGGTCACGAACGGGAAGTCCGTTCCGTCGACCTTGATGACGGCCAAATCGGTGTTCTCGTCACGACCGATGACCCGGGCGGTCAGTTCGCGCGAGTCCGCCAGCTTGACGGTGATCTCAACGGCGTCGGCGACGACGTGGTTGTTGGTGACGATGTAGCCGTCGGCCGAGATGAAGAAGCCCGAGCCGGCGCCCATGGCGGTCGCGCCTTCGCCGTCTTCCTCGCCTTCGCCCTGACTGTTCGGATTCGGAATAACGCCGAGGCCGGGAATCTGGATGAAGCCGCCGCGCGGCCGCTCCACACGCGCCTTGACGTCGATCTGGACGACGGCCGGCGCGACCTGCTGGAAGATGTCGGCGAAGCTGAGCGGCGCGCCCTGCGGCGGCGCGAAGGCCAGGCCGGCAGCGCCAGCGCTCGGCGCGAGGCGGCCGGAGACGCCGGCCACCGGACCCGCCGCAGCGGTCGGCCAGCTGATGACCCCGCCAGCGGTTGCAGCCGCCGCGAAGGTCAGGCCGACCACGGCCCCGAGAATGAATTCCTTGCGCTTCACCATGGGTATCCTGCGATCCTCTCGTCGGGCGACAGAGTGCGCCCGTTAGGCCCTAGATAGAGGGCGTGTGTCGCAACACCAACGCCCGTGGCGGAATGTTGGGTCCCGCGCAGTGTCAGTCGTCAGACGGCTTTGCGTCATGACTACGGCGAAGATCGCCGTTCGCGAGAATATCGGCCAGCCGGGCTTCCTCAACTGACGAAAGCGGTTCGACATCCGCTTTCCGGCGGCGGCCGACGACCAGCAGGACGGCGCCGACCAGCAGCAGGGCGACGAATGGCCCGAACCACAGCAGCCAAGTTCCGATCCGCACGGGCGGTTTGAACAGGACGAAGTCGCCGTAGCGGGCGACCAGATCGGCCCGGACCTCGGCATCGGTACGACCGGCCGCAATCTCCTCGCGCACCAGACGGCGCATGTCCGAGGCGATGCCGGCGGGGCTGTCGGCGATGGCCTCGTGCTGGCAGACCACGCAGCGGATGTCGTCGAACAGGCGCTGGGCGCGCGCTTCCTGCGCCGCGTCGGGCAGGGGCGTGTCCGGCGCCGGGATCGGCTCGGCGGCGATCAGGCCTACGGCGGCGATGGCGACCAGCAGGACCCGCTTCATGCCGCCTTCCTTCCGCCGGCCCCGATGCGCAGGCGGCGATCCAGCAGCGACAACAGCCCGCCCAGCGCCATGATGGCCGGTCCAAGGAAGATCAGCCGCGCCCAGGGATTCCACCAGACCCGAACACTCCAGCTCGGCTGGCCGTCGACCAAGGCCGCGCGTTCGCCCAGCACCACATAGACGTCGTCCAGTCCGCGGAAGTCGAGGCCGACCTCGGTCGTCGTCTGGCCACCGGCGGGGAAGAAGCGACGCTCGGCGGTCAGGATGCGGGTCTTTCCCCCCTCAACCTCGATGGTGAAACGGCCCTGCTCGGCCAGATAGTTCGCCCCCTCGACGACGCGGACCTGATCCAGACGGACGGAGTAGCCCGCAGCCTCGATCGACTGGCCGACCTGCAGCGGGCGACCGGCCTCGATCCGGTAGCCGGTCTCGACCACGGCCCCGAGCACGAAGACGCCCAGCCCGGCATGCGCCAGCGTCATGCCCCAGGCGCCGAGCGGCAAGCCCCTTGCCCGTCGGAAGACCTCGGCCAGCGGCGCGCGGAACAGGCGGACGCGCTCGGCCGTCTCGGCCAAGGCGCCGACGACCAGCCAGAAGCCCAACGCCAGACCGGCGGCGGCGAGCGCCTTCTTCGGCTCGAACATGGCCCAGCCGGCGAGCCCCAGCGCGACGGCCAGCAGGGCGGCGACCCACAGGCGTTGCAGGACGCCGTTCAGGTCGCCGCGCTTCCACGCCAGCAGCGGACCTGCCGGCAGGATCAGCAATGCCACCGCCATCAGCGGCACGAAGGTCAGGGCGAAGTAGGGCGGGCCGACCGAGATGGTCGCGCCCGATACCGCCTCGAGGATCAGTGGATACAGGGTGCCCAGCAGAACCGTTGCGGCGGCGGCGGTCAGGAACAGGTTGTTCAGCACCAGTGCGCCCTCGCGGCTGACCGGAGCGAACATGCCGCCGCCCTTCAGCTGCGGCGCGCGCCAAGCGAACAGGGCGAAGGCCGCACCGGCGGTGACGCCGAGGATGGCCAGCAGCATCAGGCCGCGCTTGGGATCGACAGCGAAGGCGTGGACGCTGGTCAGCACGCCCGAGCGCACGAGGAAGGCGCCCAGCATCGAGAAGGTGAAGGCCAACAGGGCGAGGAAGGTAGTCCACCCTGCAAGGGCGCCGCGCCGTTCGGTCACCACCGCGCTGTGCAGCAGGGCCGCGCCGGCCAGCCACGGCATGAAGCTGGCGTTCTCGACCGGGTCCCAGAACCACCAGCCGCCCCAGCCCAGCTCGTAGTAGGCCCAGAAGCTGCCCAGGGCGATGCCGACCGTCAGGAAGGCCCAGCTGGCGAGCGCCCAAGGCCGGACCCAGCGGCCCCAGGCCGGCCAGAAGCTGGCGTTGGCCCGCCCTTCGATCAGGGCCGCGACGGCCAGAGAGAAGCAGACCGAAAAGCCGACATAGCCGAGGTAGAGCAGCGGCGGATGGAAGGCGAGCGCCGGGTCCTGCAGCAGCGGGTTCAGTGACCCGCCCTGGAACGGGGCCGGCTCCAGCCGCGCGAACGGGTTGGAGGTGAAGACGGCGAAGGCGAGGAACAGGGCGCCGAGCAGCCCCTGCGTCGCCACAGCCGAGGTGCGCAGGCCGAAAGGCAGGTTGCGGGCCCGGGCCAAGGTCGCGCCAAAGCCGGTCATGACCAGACACCACAGCAGCAGCGAGCCCTCGTGGCTGCCCCAGGCGGCGGCCACCTTGTAGAGCATCGGCTTGTCGGTGTGGCTGTTGGCCGCGACGTTGGCGACCGAGAAGTCCGACACGGCGAAGGCGAAGATCAGGGCTGCGAAGGCCACCGCCACGGCCATCGCCGAGGCGAGAGCCGCGCCGTCTGCCGCTCCGGCCAGCACCGGGCTTCGACGCAGGCGGCCGACGCCGGCCATGACGGTCTGCAGCACCGCCAGGATCAGGGACAGGATGAGGGCGAAGGCCCCGACTTCGACGATCACGTTGTGGGCGCTCCGGCCCGCGGCGGCGCACCTGCTTCAGGACGCCATTCGCCGGTTTCCTTCAGGCGATCAGCGACCTCGCGCGGCATGTAGTTCTCATCGTGCTTGGCCAGCACCTGGGTCGCGCGGAAGGTGCGGTCCGGCTGGAAGGCGCCCTGGGCCACGATCCCCTGCCCTTCGCGGAACAGGTCGGGCAGGTCGCCGCGATAGACGATGCGGGTGCTGGCGAGATTGTCGGTGACGACGAAGGCGACCTCGCCCGTGCCGTCGCGCTGGACGCTGCCGGCTTCGACCAGACCGCCCAGACGCACAACGCGGCCGGCGGGCGCGTTCTCGGCCGTCACTTCGGACGGCGAGAAGAAGAAGGTCACACTGTCGCGCATCGCCCACAGCGACAGGCCGACGGCAAGGGCGAGGATCGGCGCTACAGCGGCCACGACCCACAGGCGACGCCGCGCCTTCGGAGACTTCGGCAGCCAGCTCATTGACCGGCCTCCGCGGCGGCGAGGCGAGAGGTCAGCTCTGCCAGTCGAGGATCGGACGGGGCCAGCGACGCCATCAGCGGTCCCCACATCGCACGGGCCTCGGCCAGATCGCCGCGCGCCAGCGCCGCCTCGCCGAGGAAGAAGCGCGCACCGCCCTGGTTGCCGTCCAGCGCCAGGGCGCGACGGAACGCGGCCTCGGCGTCCCCGCCGACCGCGCCTTCGTTGGCACGCACGAGGCTCTCGCCCAGACGCGACCAGCTGCGGGCGTCGCTGGGTTCCAGCTCCAGCGCCCGGCGGAAGGCCGAGGCGGCGCCAATGGGATCACCGGCCTGGAAGCGGGCCGCACCCAGCATGGTCAGGGCCTGATGGTTCTCCGGTTGGGAGCGCACCATGCGATCGACAACGGCGGCCACCTGCACGGGCTCCAGCGTGTCCACGGAGTTCGCCCATTCGTCGACGCGGACCTCATAGGCCTGATCCGGCAGACCCGGCGTCGCGATGGTCATGTAGAGGCCCAGCGAGACCGCCACCGTCGCCACGATCCCGCCGAGAACCCAGAGGCGATCCTTGCTGCCTGCGATGATCGGTCGGGCAGTTCGCTCGGCCGAGAGGATACGCCGCCCGGCTTCGGCCCGCGCAGCCGTCCACGAGGCGTCGTCCAGCAGACCACGGGCCTTCAGCCGATCCAGTTCGGACAACTCGACCGCGGCCGAGGCTTCGGGCGCTTCTCCGCCGTCCGCTCCACGCCGCGCGCCCGTCAGCACCAGCAGGCCCGCTAGGGCCGCCAGAAGAGCGGTCATGATCCAGAATAACGTCATCGACCGGCGATGTAGCCGATCATGCGGCCTGCGACGAGGCCCCCGCGGGTCCGCCATTGCCAGCGGCCGCTGCGGCGCGGCGACGCACGGTGCGGGCGGCGTCGCGGGCCTCGATCAGTTCGAGGTAGCGCGCGGCGACGGCGATCAGGGCGAGGCCGTGCGTCCGGTCGGCCCCCTCCTCGTTGATCGAGGAGAGGATCTGGTCCGCGTAGGACGTCAGCCGCTCGACCAGCTCGTCGATCAGGGTCTTGCGATCGCCCTCGGCGCCGAACGTCGATGCCGCCCGGCGCGTGACGCCGACGAGCTTCATCAGGGCGAAGGCTTTCTCCGCCGCCTCCCCGCGCGCCGGCGCAGCGAGATCCGGAGCCATGCGTGTCATGCGGCCGGACGTCTGGACACGAACGAGCGGCAAGGCCGCATCGACCGCCTTCGCGGCCTTGCGATACAGCCGGGACATCCAGGTCGCGACCGTCAGGCGGCTCTCCCGAACGCTGATGCCCCAGGGCGAGTCAGGCTCAAGCGTGAGGGTCACGTCGAGTTCGGCCAGCACGTTGGCGCACCAGTCCAGATCGACCATGACCGGAGCGATATCGCCCTGACCACCCTCGGCCGCCCACGCCGTCAGCCGCTCGACCCGCTGGCTGACGCCATTCAGCAGACGTTCGACGAAGTCGCCCATTTCGGAGACGCTAAGGAAGCCAACCTGATCCGCCGCTCCGGAAGTCCGGGTCAGGATTCTGAGGATGAGGACCGCGTCTTCCAGATGGGCGAAGAGGATCTCGACCAGCCGCCAAGCGCCGTCAGCGTGAATCTCGGCGCAGTCCTTCACCATCAGGCGAAGCTCGGCGAGCTGATCGCCGTCGGGTCGCTTCAGCCAGACCTCGATCAGCGGCAGGGCGCGGCGGGCGAGGTGCGAAAGGTCGAGGCTGATCGCCAGATCCTCAAGCCCCTTGTCACGGACCTCCGGCCGGAGACCAGCCGGCCAGACCAGGTCGGGCTGGTCCCGGACAATCGAGGCCGCCGCCTGACAGATGCGGTTGGCGACAATCACGCGCCCGCCCTCGTCCTCGTCCAGGCGAGGCAGGAGCTGGGGTTCACGACCGCTGGCGACCTTCCACAATCGCGGAAGCACCTCGGCCGGGAATGTGGTGGCGGGGATGCCGTCTCCGCGGACGCGGAACATCGGCAGAATCGGCTCGAAGGCCAGCGCGCGACGACGCCGGTCCGCCATCTCCTCGGCCAGCATCCGGCGCATGTCGATCGCCTTCTCGCCCGGCAACCCTGCAACCGTGCTCGATACCGATTTGAGCATCGCCTCGGAACAGCGCGCCAGCAAGGCGGCAAGGGCGACGGAATGGGCGGTCGAAAGCCCGGACATGCGATCACCTCGTGGCCGGGGATGCCCGGACCGAAGCTCGACCATGACAGTGCAGGGTTAACAGCCTCTATCCGGCCGTTCGTCTCAAACCTCGGCGGTCGGCAGCTCCAGCAGGACCTTCAGCCCGCCCATGTCGCTGTCCCCCAGGGTGATGCGCCCGCCATAGGCCTTCGTCAGTTCCACGACGATGGACAGGCCGAGACCGGATCCGGGTGTGGTCTCGTCCATCCGCATACCGCGCTGAAGCGCCGCCTCGCGCTGGTCGGCGGGCAGGCCCGGGCCGTCGTCCTCGACCACCAGCACCATCTGCCCGAGACCGGTGGGGCCGGCCGAAACCCGGACCCGACGCTTCGCCCATTTGCAGGCGTTCTCCATCAGATTGCCGAGGATTTCCTGCAGATCCTGTCGCTCGCCGCGGAAGCCCAGGTCGTCGGGTGCGCGCCAGTCGATCTCGACCCCCTTGGTCTCGAACACCCGCTCCAGCATGACGGCCAGTTCGTCGACCACCTCGGCGATCGGCGTGCGCTCGCCCAGGAGTTGGGCGCGGGCGGCGGCGCGGGCGCGGCGCAGGTGGTGATCGACCTGCGCCTTCATGATCTCGGTCTGCTTGCGCACGATGTCCGGCAGCTGTCCCTGCTGCGAACCCGCTTCGGCCAGCATGACCGACAGCGGCGTCTTCAGGGCGTGCGCCAGATTGCCGACGTGGGTCCGCTGCCGCTCGACCGTCTCCTGGTTCTGATCCAGCAGGCGGTTGACCTGTTCAGCCAGGGGCTGGATCTCCAGCGGATAGGTCTTCGCGATCCGCGCGGCCTTGCCTTTCCGCACGTCAGCGATCTCGTTGCGCAGGCCGAACAGGGGGCGCAGGCCGATCTGGACCTGGAGGAAGACGGCGATCACCAGGCCGCCGCCCAGCATGGCAAGGGCGATCCAGGTGAAGGTTGCGAACTGGCGGGCGTCGGCATCCAGTTCCGACCGGTCGAGCCCGGCCATCAGAACGACCGGACGCTCGCGCCCCGGGAGGGTTTTCAGACTGGCCGCGATCCGCAGCGGCGCGCCCATCGGGCCGCGGCCGTTGTAGCTGATGGTCTGACCGAAGGCGCCCCGAAGGCGGTGAGGCAGGTCGCGCGGAACCGGCAGGTTCTCCCCGGCCAGAGACGGGGACCGGGCGAGCACCCGGACGCCCCGGGGACCGTCCAGCTCTGCGACCGCCCAGTACTTCCCGGACAGGGGGCGCAGCGTGCGGGCGTCCTTGATCTCGGCGACCGTCACGTCCACCGGCGTTGCGGTGCTGGCCAGCACGACCTCGTCGATCGTGATCGACAGGACGTTGCCGAGCCGCCGGAGGGTGCTCTCGCTGTACTGGGTGGTCAGGGCCCAGCCGGTAACGAGCAGGGCGATAAGGATCCAGGCCGACGCGAGCCAGATCAGGCGGCGGGTCAGGCTTCGTCCGGGGCGGCCGAACCAGCGACCCCAGCTCTTCGTCTCAGCGACTACGTCCCCTGCCCCCGCGCTTTCGGTCACGCCGCGTCAGACTCCCCGGCCAGCGGCGTCAGCCGGTAGCCCAGACCGCGGACAGTCTCGATGCGATCGGAACCGATCTTCTTGCGCAGACGGCCGACGAACACCTCGATGGTGTTGGAGTCGCGGTCGAAATCCTGGTCGTAGAGGTGTTCCACCAGCTCGGTCCGGCTGATGACCCGACCCTGGTGCATCATCAGATAGTGCAGCAGGCGGTATTCCAGCGAGGTCAGTCGCAGGGGCTCGCCGTTCACGCTGGCCCGGGCCGCCCGCGGATCGAGGCGCAGGCCGCCGCAGGACAGGGTCGCCGACGCAATGCCGGCCGAACGGCGCAGCAGGGCGCGCAGGCGGGCCAGCAATTCCTCGGTGTGGAACGGCTTGGTCAGATAGTCGTCGGCGCCGGCGTCGAAGCCGGACACCTTGTCCGACCAGGCGCCGCGGGCCGTGAGGATCAGGACAGGCGTGGTCTTGCCTTCGCGGCGCCAGCGCTCGAGGACCGACACGCCGTCGATCTTGGGCAGGCCCAGATCCAGCACGATCACGTCATAGGGTTCGGTGTCGCCGAGGAAATGGGCCTCCTCGCCGTCTGCCGCATGATCAACCGCGTAGCCGGCATCGCCCAGCGCCGTCTTCAGCTGGCGCGACAGGTCGGCGTCATCCTCGACCAGAAGAACTCGCATGTTGGCTCCTAGCGGTAGGCGCTGACGGAAACGTTGAAGACCCGGCCGTCACGCTCGAAGGCGAAGACATAGCGCCCGCCCTGCATGCCTTGCGAGCCCACAAAGCGCGCGCCGGCGCCGGCTTGCGAACGGGCGATGCTGGCGGCTTCCGAATAACTGATCTGCTGCCGCTCGCGATCCGGGCGCTGCTGTTGCTGTTCCGAGCGTTCGCGACGGGGGCCGCGATCCTCGCGGTCACCACGGTCCTGCGCCGCGGCGCCGAGCGGCGCTGCGGCGATCAGGGCGGCCAGGGGAAGGGCGAGCATCCGTTTCATATCGTCGGGTTTAATCCTCGGCCTCTGAACGACGCCTGAACAACCAGTGTAGTCCGGTTTCAGCTTCAGACCACCGGTCTCGCCTCGCGCGCGGACGAGCCTTTAGACGCGCGGAAGGATCGCGTCATCGGTCGTGACGTCGATTTCATGCAGATGAACGTTAACTGACTTGCGGTGTTCAGATGCGGCTCAGCCCCGGGGTGGTCTTCTCCAGTCAACGCAGCCGGTCCGGTTGCGGTGCAAGCCAAGGAGAACGTCATGTTCAAGAAAGCCCTTATCCCCGCCCTCGCCCTGGCCGCGGCTACCGTGGCTGTCCCGGCCGCTGCATCGGCCGCTTCGGCGACGACCACGCAGTACCGTGGCGGCGGTTACGAGCAAAACTACCGGAACTGGCAACCGATCGCCCAGCGCAAACATCAGCTTGACCGCCGCATCGACGTCGGCCAGCGGAACGGTCAGCTGAGCCGCCGCGAGGCGACCCGCCTGCGCGCTGAGTTGAACCAGCTGGTTCGCCTCGAATACTCCTACCAGCGCGGCGGCCTGAGCTACCGCGAACGTCAGGAGCTCGATGCTCGCTACGACCGACTGTCGCGTCAGGTGCGCGAAGAGCGTCGTGACCGTGACAACCGTCGCTACTAAGGCGGCCTGAGACATCCTCCCCGATGTCCGAGGGGCGCGATCCGCAAGGGTCGCGCCCCTTTCTCATGTCTCGACGCGTAGCTCGGGCCAGCGGGCCGAGGCGCTGGCCACGACCTTGTCCCAACCCTTCGCCAGCGGCCGATGTGGATTGGGGCGCAGGACCATGGCGAACATGTCCTCAAGACCGAAGGGCGCGGCGATGCTGATGCTGTCGTCGTCCTCCAGCCGCACGCCGACGGAGAAGGCCGGGGCGACGAAGCGGCCCAGAGCCTCGTCCGTGCCGGTCAGGGCCTCATAGGGTTCGCCGAAGCGGTCCCAAAACCAGAGATGAACGCGCGCCTGATTGCGAACCTCGACGATGTCCCGGAACGGCGGCTCGAAGGCGGCGGCGACGCGTTTGATGACCACGTCCTCGGCGTCCCAGCTGGTGTCCGGGTCGAAATAGCCGAGGTCATAGTCCTTGATGCCGTAGCCCGCCGGGCGGCCGGTCACCTCGTTCCAGACGGCCTGATAGACCGCGCCGGAGAAGACCCGCCAGTCGTTCAGCCCAAGACCACGCACCGTCGTCAGGACATGCATCAGGTCCGGATTGGCGCGAACGATTCCGGCGAGACGGGCTTCCAGGTCGGTCATCGGTCGCCCCGCATCGGCCAGGCGTGGTCCAGCGGACCGTGGCCGCCGCCCAGACCCGGAGCCCGGCGGATGGCTTCAGCGACATAGGCCCAGGCCTCGGTCACGGCGGCCTCAAGGCTCAGGCCCCTGGCCAGACCGGCAGCGCAGGCGCTGGCGAGGGTGCAGCCGGTGCCGTGGGTGTGGCGGGTGTCGACCCGCTCGCCCTCCAGCAGGGTCTCCCCGTCCGGCGTGACCAGAACGTCGATGACCCGGTCGCCGGTGGCGACGTGGCCGCCCTTCATCAGCACGGCCTTCGCCCCCATGCCGATCAGGAAGGCGCCAGCGCGACGCTGGCCGTCCAGATCGGAGACCGGAAGCCCGGTCAGGGCCTCGGCCTCGGGGGCGTTGGGGGTCAGGAGCGCAGCGCGCGGCACCATGAGGGATTTGACGGCCTCCACCGCCTCGTCGGGCAGCAGCGGGTGGCCGCCCTTGGCGATCATCACCGGGTCGACGACCGCAGGCGCGTCGGAGCTGTCGAGAATGGCGGCGACGCGCTCGACGACGTCGGTGGAGCCCAGCATGCCGGTCTTGATCGCGTCAGTCCCGATGTCATCCAGAACGGCCCGCGCCTGCGCCTCGATCAGATCGAGCGGCAAGGGATGAACGCCGTGGACGCCAAGCGTGTTCTGCACCGTGATCGCCGTGATGGCGGTGGCCGCGAAGCCGCCCAGGGCGGTCACGGCCTTCACATCGGCCTGTATTCCCGCCCCGCCGCCCGAGTCCGAGCCGGCGATGATCAGAACGCGTCCCAATGAGGTCATGAGGGGCAGATGGCGGACTCGACGCGGCGATGCAAGACGGCGAAGGTTCCGTCGGAAGCCTTTCGTCGCACCCGGCCGGTTTCCCGGAACGGTACGCGGCCTGAAGGGTAGTCGAAGGACCCGATTACCGAGGAGTCGATCGCATGAGCACCGACTGGCTGGACCAACTGACCGGCGACTGGACCTACGAAGGCGACAGCATTCCGTCGGATCCGGCGCGCGCGAGAACCGGTACGGAGACGGTGACCCGACGCGGTGCATGGGTGATCATCGAGAGCGACGACGAAGTCCGGTTCCAGCTGTCGTTCAACAAGGAGACCGGCCGGGTCACGGGCGATTTCATCAGCTGGGAGTACGCCGGGCTGTGGGTCTACGACGGCGCGCCGGACGGGCAACGGCTGGCTCTGGCCAGCCGGGGGCCGCGCATGGACGGGAAGCCGGGCGAGACCGACTACGAGGACATCTGGGAGATCGTCTCGGCCGAGGAGCGTATCACGACCGGCCGGTTCCGGAACGACGCCGGCGAGTGGCAGGATTTCAACGTCACCCGCTATCGCCGCAAGGCCTGAGCGCCGAGCGCCGCCTGCACCTTCAGCGCCTGAACGGTCTCGCGGACATCATGGACGCGGACGATGCCGGCGCCGCGACGGGCGGCCTCCAGCGCGAGAGCCAGCGAACCGCCGAGCCGGTCCATCGGATCGCCCGCGGTCGGGTCGATGCCGGCGATCACGCGCTTGCGGCTGGCGCCATAAAGGATCGGCAGGCCCGTGGCGCCGATGCGGTCGAGGTGGGCGGTGAGCAGCAGATTGTGCTCGAACGTCTTGCCGAAGCCGATACCCGGATCCAGCCAGATGCGGTCGGGCGCGATGCCGGCGGCCATGGCCTCGCCCGCCCGGTGCGCCAGCCAGTCGGCGACCTCGGCGACCACGTCGTCATAGTGCGGGGCGTCCTGCATCGTGCGCGGCTCGCCCTTCATGTGCATCAGCACGACGTCGCAGCCGAGGGCGGCGGCGGTCTTCATCCCGTCCGGCGCGAAGCCCAGGGCGGCCACATCGTTCCAGATCGTCGCCCCGGCGGCGATGGCGGCGCGGGCGACCTCGGGCTTCATGGTGTCGATACTGATCGGCCCGCCCCAGGCCCTGGCCAGGCCGGCGATGACCGGGACGGTGCGGGCGATCTCCTCGTCCACACTGACGGGCTCGGCGCCCGGCCGGGTGCTTTCGCCGCCAACGTCGAGAATGTCCGCGCCCTGCCCTACCAGTTTCAGGCCGTGAGCGATGGCGGCCTCGACGTCGTCATGCCGGCCGCCGTCAGAAAAGCTGTCCGGCGTCGTGTTGACGATGCCCATGACTCGCGGGAGCCCGATCATGGCCTGCTGGCCTGCGGGTAGACGGTCTCGCCCCTGCGCAGCATGTCGAGGGTGGCCTCGATGCGCTTCTTACGCCCCGCCTCGGTCTTCAGCGACTGCAGGCGGAAGATCAGGGCGAACCGGTTCTGGGCGGTCAGGGTGTCGAAAAAGGCCTTGGCCTTCGGGTCGGCGTCCAGCGCGGCCTGAAGGTCGTGAGGTACGGCGGAGCCCTTGACCCGGTAGGCGGCGTCCCAACGGCCGTCTGCCTTCGCCGCCTCGACCTGTTTCAGACCGTGTTCGGTCATGCGACCTGCCTCGATCAGGCGGGCGACATTGGCGACATTGACCTGGCTCCAGACGCTCTTCCTCCCGCGCGGGACGTAGCGCTGAAGGAAGCTCTTGTCGTCGAAGCTCTTGCGCACCGCGTCGATCCAGCCCCAGCACAGGACGGCGTCGATGGCCTCGATGTGATTGATGGACGGGAGGCCCGAGCCCTTCTTGTGGATCTTGATCCAGACTTCGGGCGCGCTGTCATGATTGGCCGCCAGCCAGGTTTGGAAGGCGTCGTAGTCGACGAACTCGCAGACGTGCTTCGGATCGACGACGATCGGGGCCATCAGTCGCGCCCGCCGATCAGCTTGCCGATGGCTTCCAGGTAGACTCCGAACGCCTTGCGGCCCTCGGCGGTGATCGAGACGCGCGTCAGGGGCTTGTTGTCCCGGAAGCTCTTGGCGATGGCGACATAGCCCGCCTCCTCAAGCTTCTTCAGGTGGACGGAGAGGTTGCCCTGGGTCGCCTCCAGCACCGTCTTCAGCTCGGTGAAGTCGGCGCTGTCGACGTCGGCCAGATAGACCATGATCCCCAGCCGCATACGGCCGTGGATGACGTCATCGATCCTGCCGAGGTCGGCCAGTCCCATGGGTCAGGCCGCCTTCCCGCCCCGGGCGTCGCGGAACATGACCCAGCCCGGCAGGGCGAACAGCAGGAACAGGGCGACGGTGCAGACGCCAAGGTAGGCCAGAGGTTCGCGCACCAGCACACCCAGGGCGACCGCCGTGACCCAGCCGCCCAGAGAGGTCGCCAGCATCCACAGCCGCTTCTTCAGGCTCCACGCCACCAGCCAGGCGGCAGCCTGAAGGGCGAAGACGATAGCGGCGTAGTAGAGCCAGATGGCGAAGTCCTGATCGCGCCAGGCGCCGACGCCGAACACAATGATGACGGCCGTATTGGCCATGCCGGTGGCGCTGAAGACCGCGCTGGTCATGCGGGCGGCCAGCGGCCCCCGGTTCGAGGGACCGGCCTTGCGATCATGCAGGATCGCCCAGGTCAGGACGACGAAGAAGGTCGCGGTGATCCCCACGACGAAGATCAGATTGGCCAGATCGGGCCAGCGGATCACGCCGAACACCTGCCCGAGGTGGAACAGGCACTGGAGGCCATAAAGGAGCCCGCCCGCAAGATAGCAGATGGCGAGGGTCATCGGCGGCCGTCCAGAGCCCTCGACGATCGAGCGCATGAAGGCGAGGTCGTCCTCGGGGGAATGCAGGCGGGGTTTGGGGGTCATGGCGGCGACTCTGTTGGAACCGGCTCGCCCATGGGTTGGACGAGCCGGTCGGCCTTGGCAAGCTATTCGGCAGGGACCGCAGCGGCGACGGGCCGCCCCCACGGGATGCGACGACCGTTGAGCCACTTGCCCATGAAGGTGTGGCGCACCAGCAGTTCGTAGCTCAGCAGACAGACCGCGAAGACGCCGAACGACACGCCCGCGAGCTTGGCCCACCAGGGGCCGCTCCAGTCCTGAACCCAGACTTGCGCCAGCATCACCAGCGGCAGGTGCAGGATGTAGATCCAGTAGGAGGCGTCGGACAGATAGCGGCGCACGGGGCTATGGCCGGACAGGAAGCGCAGGCACAGACTCATGGCGGCCAGTGCGGAGCTGAAGACGGCCATGGCGACTACAGCCGCGGCGATGGCCTTGGCCTGGGTCGGCTCGGCCATCGGGATGAGGCTGGGGCCGCCGGCAAGGACGTAGCTCCACACGCCCGAAACCACGGCCAGGATCAGATAGACGGGCCACCAGCCGGCGATGCGGGTCAGCAGGTCGCGGCGCCGATCCAGCAGGAAGCCGAGCGCGAAGGCCAGGCCGAAGCCGACGAGGGCGGCGGTATGCGGGACCACGCCGGCATCCGGCGTCGGCACGGCGAAGAAGGCGATCCACTTCGGGTCAAGCCAGAACGCCAACGCCAAAGGCGCGGCCAGCAGGAAGGGCGTCCACCAGCCGATCAGGGCGCCGGTCAGGCGGTCGACCATCCGGCCCCAGCCGCCGTTGCGATCCAGCGCAGCGAAAGGCGCGCGCAGGATCAGGGCGGCGATGCAGAACAGGCTGAGGACGTAGAGGAACCACAGGTGGGTCAGCGGGAAGTTGGTCCAGTCATAGGTCGGCGGCGGAGGCGGCGGCGCTCCGGGCGTCACCAGACCATTCGCATGAGCGTTCCAGACCAGGGCGGTGACGATGCCGGCCATGATCGGGAACCAGAACGCCGACAGCGGGCCGGCGATGCGGACGGCCCGATCCTTCGCGAACCCCCACCATCCCTTCCGGGACAGCATCATGTGCGCGAACAGGCCGGCGATCAGGAAGAAGGCCGTCATGCGGAACAGGTGGATCGGGAAGAACAGCCAAGCAGCGCCGATCGAGCGACTGTCGTCCCCGACGATCCAGATCTGTTCAGGGAAAAAGGACAGGGTGGCGTGCAGCACCACGCCCAGCAACAGCGCGCCGGCGCGCAGGGCGTCGAGGCCGTGGAGGCGCTCGGGCGGATTAACTTCGGAAAACGACATGGGACAGCCCCTCTCGGTATCGATATCCGCGATCTACAACAGACTAGTCTGTAATGCAAACTAGTTCATTGAGCGATAGGAGCGACCGGATTTGACTTCCACGGCCGTGAGCCTAGCTTCCGGGGGATGTGCGGATTGTCCGAACAGGGCCGGTTGTTGAACCACGCGGGACGCCTCGTCGCAGGCGGCTGACCCGGGAGCGATGACGCGTGTCGCGCTTCCGGGTGACACGACTCTTCCCTTTTCGGGCGGCATCGAACTGACCCCGCTCCGGACATCGAGATATTCCCATGCCCTCTCGCACTCCCGGCGACGCGCCCGCGCGTCTGCCCGCCATCCAACTCAGCGCGACCGATCACGCCCTGCTCTCCACCCTAGTCGGAGAATCCGAAGCCCACGGCGTGGCCGGCCTGCTCCAGCAGGAGCTCGACCGCGCCAGGGTCGACCATTCGGGTCGCAGCCTCCATACGGTCGGCCTGAACCGCTGGGTTCACTACGTGGACGACCGCGGCGGCGGCCCACGCCGGGTCAAGATCGTGCCTCCGTCCGAGGCCGATATTGATCGTGGCCTTATCTCGCCGTTGTCGCATGTCGGCGCGGGCCTGCTGGGCCTGGGCGCCGGTCAGTCGATCCGCTGGCCTGACCCCTCGGGACGGATGCGCAAACTGACCGCGGTGCTCATCGAGGACGATGACGCGATGGTCTGAATGCATGAAGGGCCGGAGATCGCTCTCCGGCCCTTCCGCATTCCTCGTCCGAAGCCCGCCTAGTGGACTGTCGGAGCCTCGACCTCGGTTCCGTCGGACACCGGGGTGATCGGCACCGAGACCGAAGGCCCGGCGTTGGGGAAGTTGTTCTCGTCGCGGTTCGGCGCGACGCCCTTCTCCAACAGGTCCTTGATCTCCTCGCCCGAGAGGGTTTCGTACTCGAGCAGGGCCTGAGACAGCTTCTCGTGATCCTCGGCCTTGTCGGTCAGGATCTTGCGGGCCTCGTCCCAGCCGCTGGTGACCAGTCGCTTGACCTCGGCGTCGATGGTCCGGGCGGTTTCTTCCGAGACGTTCTGGCTGCGCGCCACCGAGTGACCGAGGAACACCTCTTCCTGGTTCTCGCCATAGGCCACGGTGCCCAGGATATCGGAGAAGCCCCAGCGGGTGACCATGGCGCGGGCCAGCTTGGTGGCCTGTTCGATGTCGGACGAGGCGCCCGAGGTGATGTTCTCCTTGCCGAAGATCAGCTCTTCCGCCACGCGGCCGCCAGCCATGATGGCGATCCGGTCGATCATCTGCTGGTACTTCATCGAGTAGCGGTCGCCTTCGGGCAGTTGCATGACCATGCCCAGCGCGCGACCGCGCGGGACGATGGTCGCCTTGTGCACCGGGTCGGCCATCTTGACGTTCATGGCGACGATGGCGTGGCCGGCCTCGTGATAGGCGGTCAGACGCTTCTCTTCCTCGTTCATGGCCATCGACTTGCGCTCGGCGCCCATCATGACCTTGTCCTTGGCGTCCTCGAAGTCGCGGTGGGTGACCATGCGACGGTCCTTGCGGGCCGCCATCAGGGCCGCCTCGTTGACGAGGTTGGCCAGGTCGGCGCCCGAGAAGCCCGGCGTGCCGCGGGCGATGGTCTTGACGTTGACGTCGGCGGCCAGCGGCACGTCCTTCATGTGGACGCGCAGGATCTTCTCGCGGCCCGAGACGTCGGGGTTCGGCACCACGACCTGACGATCGAAGCGGCCCGGACGCAGCAGGGCCGGGTCCAGCACGTCGGGACGGTTGGTGGCGGCGATCAGGATGATGTTCTCCGACGCCTCGAAACCGTCCATCTCGACCAGCAGCTGGTTCAGGGTCTGCTCGCGCTCGTCATTGCCGCCGCCCAGGCCGGCGCCGCGGTGACGACCGACGGCGTCGATCTCGTCGATAAAGATGATGCAGGGTGCGTTCTTCTTGGCCTGCTCGAACATGTCGCGGACACGGCTGGCCCCGACACCGACGAACATCTCGACGAAGTCCGAACCCGAGATCGAGAAGAAGGGCACGCCCGCCTCGCCCGCGACAGCGCGGGCCAGCAGGGTTTTACCCGTACCGGGCGGGCCGACCAGCAGGGCGCCCTTGGGGATCTTGCCGCCCAGGCGCTGGAACTTGCCCGGATCCTTGAGGAAGTCGACGACCTCCTGAAGTTCGTCCTTGGCCTCGTCCACGCCGGCGACGTCCTCGAAGGTCTTGCGGCCCTTGTGCTCGGTCAGCAGCTTGGCCTTGGACTTGCCGAAGCCCATGGCGCCGCGGGCCCCGCCCTGCATCTGGCGCATGATCAGGATCCACAGGCCGATGATCAGGATGAAGGGCAGCAGGCCGATCAGGGCGCTGACCCAGATGGGCTGGCGGGCCGACGGCGTCTCGACCTTGGCGCCCGAGGCGATCAGGGCCTCGATCATGTCGTTGTTCTGGATCGGCGTGGTCACCTTGACGACGCCGCCGTCGCGCAGGGTCGCGGTCACGTCGTCGCCGCGCACCTTGGCTTCGGTCACCGCCCGACCATCGATGGCCTTGCGGAAGTCCGAATAGGTCATGGTCTGGGGCCGGGCGGCGGTTCCAGTGGTCGCGGCAGGCGCGGCGGCTCCGGGAACGGCGGCCGTCTGAAGCGTGCCGCCGCGGTTGAGGACCACATAGGTTCCCAACAGGGCCAGCAGGACCGCGCCGATGATGGCCAGGTTGCGCAGGTTCATTCTCGTCTCGACTCCTCGATCCGCCGGCGGCGGAGCGTCACTTCGTGATGTCAGCGCCCGAAAATAGGTGGTTCCAAGGCGTTGCGCCATGCATGGCGAGGCCAAGGTCCCGTTCGTGCGTCATTCGGTCCAGCGCGAGGGCCAGTCGTTCACCAACCAGACACCGCGCCTTCAGCATCTCTCCTGCAAGAACCGGGGCAGGCTCCCCGTCCCGCAGCAGGACAGGACGAGCCGCGCGTGCAGGCGGGGGCAGCCCCCCAAGCGCCCGGCGTTCGTCATCGTTCAAGCTCGTCATCCGTCCCGCGACGGGACCTGCGGACCCGCCCGGCGTCGGCGCGGTCAGGGCCCAGCGGCCATCCCAGACGGTCTCGATGCCCGGCGACAGCACGACATCGTGAGCGGCGGCGCGTCGGAACTCGCCGGGCTCGCGCATGATGAGGACCACCTCGCCTGTGGCTTCCAGCCGGGCGCCGCACAGGGTGGTCGCGAAATTCTCGCCGGCCCAGAGGCGAGCGAGGCATCTGCCGAGGCGGTCCCCGCGCGGTGGGCGATCGGACCCGCCGGCGCAGACCAGTGCGGCGGCCAGTGCGCGCGCGGAAACGTCGCGGGTCAGGCGGATCAGGTCGTCCTCGACGGCGAGAACGCCGTGGACCGGGCCCGGCTCGGCCGGCTCGGCCCGGGCGCCGGATAGCCGCGCGCGTGCGCGGCTGCGGGCGTGCCGGGGGTCGAGATTGGCGGGATCGTCAATCCAGTCGAGGCCCTGCACGGTCAGCCAGTCGCGGAGGTCGGCCCGGCCGGCGTGAAGAAGGGGCCGGAGCAGCATCAGGCCCCGCCCCTCCGGCCAGGCAGGCGACGGCGACCATTCGCGCAGGCGGCCGAGGGATGAGCCTTCGGCCCGCATCAGGTCGGCCTCGGCGATATCGTCGGCGGTATGGGCGAACAGGACCACATGCGCGCCGGCCTGACGCGCCGCATCGGCGATGAGGGCGTGACGGGCGGCGCGGGCGGCGGCCTGTAGTCCCGTCGCGGGCTTGTCGCCAGTCCAGTGCAGGGCCTGCCAGTCGGCGCCGACGGCCCTCGCCTGCGCACAGGCACGGACCATCCAGGCGGCGCTGTCGGGATTCAGCCCGTGATCGACGGAGAGCGCCAGCAGGCGTCGCCCGGTCGCCCTCGCCCAATCGACCGCGACATGCAGCAGAGCGACGGAATCGCCGCCGCCGGACAGGGCGACGGCGACCGGATGATCGACATGGGTTTCGAGCCTGCGGTCGAGGCCCCCCCTCGCCTGCGTCAGCCAGCCCGGAACGACAGGGCTCAGCCGGGTCTCCGCGCCGGCGGACGGGCGGCCGGAGCCGCACAGGCGAAGCGCGTGCGCATCTCGGCCGCCCGCGAGCGCAGCGCGGCCGAGGAGGCCTCGGCGTAGCGGTTGTTGAAGTCGACAAGCGCGCTGCACGCGGCCGTCTTGTTGTCTGACTCGAACAGGGCGTTGGCCAGTTCCAGCACGGTCGCCGGCGCCCACTGGGTGGTCGGCCAGCCGCGCAGGGCCGAGGCGTAGGCGCGCACGGCGTTCTCGTGGTCTCCGGAGGCGACACGCAGATCACCCAGACGGCTGTTGGCCTCACGGGCCTGCGGCGTGTCGGGCCAGGCGGCGACGACGGTCTGCAGGGCGCGATCGGCCATGGCCGGGTCCGACGAAATCAGGCGCACGGCGGCGGTCAGATCGCGAGCCGGGTCACCGGTCGGCGAGGTGGTCGGGATCGGGCTGTTCAGTTCACGATCCCGGGCCGCGGTCGTCTCGATGGCGCGCACGCGGGTGTCGGCCTCGCGCAGACGAGTCGCCAGTTCCGTGTTCTCACGACGCGATTCGTCGAGGGCGAAGGTCAGTCGCTCCAGATCGCCGTTGACGCGTTGGGTCGTGGCTTCCAGGTCGCGCAGGCGGCGGTCCATGATGTCGACACGGCCTTGCAGGGCGATGACCTCGGGATCCGGCTCGACCAGCACGGGCTGTCCGGCGGCGTTGCGCTGGGTCACGGCGCGCTCAAGGCGGCGGACATTGCGGTCCAGTTGGTCCAGACGGCGCTTGTCCCACTGAACGGGCTCCAGCGGCGCGGTCTGGGCGACCACGGTCGTCGTGCCGGCGATCAGCGACACGCCGACCAGGGTCAGGATCGCCTTGCGCGAGAAGAGGAGCGAACGAAGTCGGGACGTCTGGATCATGGGAACAGGTATCCTTGGCTTTACGGCGACCGCAAGGCCGCTCAGGTTCCGACCGCCAGCCATACCACGGCGAAGATGAACAGCAGCGAGGCGATCAGGCAGAAGACCTGCAGGAAGAAGAAGCGCCAGATGGTCGAGAACCAGCTCAGCGAATAGCCGCCCTTCAGCTGCGCGAACTGGTGAACAGGGAAGCCGAAGATGATGGCGAACCAGGCCAGCCCGCCGAGCCAGGGACTGATGAAGCCCAAGGCGATGGCCAGCACGCTGATGATGGTCGCGAAGGTCAGGGAGTAGAGGACGAAGACGCCGTGATCGTAGAGCGTCGCCTCGCGCCGCCACAGGAACAGCAGCGCCATGAAGGGCACCGACAGCGGCACCAGCAGGAAGGCGAATTTGTAGAAGGTCTGCTGGATCTTGTAGAGCGCCAGGTCCGGATTCATCAGCTTCTTGGCCATCTTCTTCGCGCGCGGACCGCTGTCGTCAGACGCATAGATGCGGGCCGCGACGTCATGGACGCCGGCCTGCCAGCTGCCCGGCGCCAGACCATCGGCGCGGGGAGCGCCCTGCTCGGCCTTAAAGCCGGACATTCCGGCCAGAACGTTGTCGGCGACCGCGAGGGCGACCTGGTCATCGGCGCTGGTCGCGGTGGCCCGCGCTTCGGCGATCTGTCGGCGACCCTGCTCGAACTCTGCGGCGCCCTCAGCCCCCGCCACCGTAGCGACGGGTTGAAGGGTGGGTTGAGGCATGTGGACGAAGCTGAGCGCGAAGAAGGTCAGGAAGACCGTGAACAGGAAGATCGCCAGCGGCGAGACATAGGTCGCGCGTTTGCCGTGGATCCACTCGCGGGTCAGGCGGCCCGGATTGAAGGCCAACAGCGGCAGGGTGCGCCAGATTCGCGCGTCGAAATGAAGGACGCCGTGCAGCAGTTCCTCGCCGAGGTGCAGCAGGGTGCGGTGGACGTGGGTCGGCTGGCCGCAGTTCGAGCAGAAATTGCCGGACGTCTCTGCTCCGCAATCGGAGCAGATGTTGTCCTCATGCTCCCCGGCGTGGCCGGCGGGCTTCTCGACCGCACCGGCGATCAACCCTGCTGTGACGGCTCCGCCTGCTGCTTCGAGATCCATGAACACACCCCCACCCGGAATCGCCGGGACTTTGGGGACCGCACGCCCAAAAGAAAAGGGGCGCCGGCTTCGCCGACGCCCCTTTCCGGACTTCAATCAGGCGAATGTCAGCGCGTGGCGCCCGAGACGATCGCCGTGTGGGCATTGCGGTTGCGCGCCCAGGAGTCCTCGTTCGAGCCGGCCGCGATCGGACGCTCCTTGCCGTAGCTGATGGTGTCGATGCGGGCGGCAGAGACGCCGCGCTCGATCAGGTACGAGCGGACCGATTCCGCGCGACGGGCGCCCAGCGCGAGGTTGTACTCGCGGGTGCCGCGTTCGTCGGCGTTGCCTTCGATGCGGATGGTGACGTTCGGATAGCGCTGCAGCCAGGCGACCTGGGCGTCCAGGCGCGGGAAGGCCTCCGAGCGGACCGTGTAGCTGTCGAGGTCGAAATAGACGCG
This sequence comes from Brevundimonas sp., assembly GCA_016742215.1. Taxonomy (GTDB): domain Bacteria; phylum Pseudomonadota; class Alphaproteobacteria; order Caulobacterales; family Caulobacteraceae; genus Brevundimonas. The sequence continues at coordinate 148,042 of JACVCC010000001.1, read as the reverse complement.
GTCGCCGACGTTGACGACGAAGTCCTGCTCCGAGCCCGGAGCGGCCGCTCCGCCGATGTTGCCGCCATCCACGCCGCCGTTGTTCACGGGCGGATACTGCGGGCCGGTCGGCGGCACGTTGTTGCCGGCGCCCGTGTCGGTGGCCGGGCGCGGGGTGCAGGCGGCGATCGCGGTCACGGCGACGCCGACGGCGGCCAGACGGACCAGGGTGGAAGGCTTGAACATATCGGTCTCCATTCTGCCCGAAGCTGCCCGCCCCGGATGATAGCTTTGCTGTACTCGTCGGTACTGTGCCGTCAGGCCTTTCGCCAGCCGGATAACGCGGGAGTGAGCCGAAAGGCTCCGCTTGTGATCAGTTGGAACAGGCGTCGGCGCCGCCCCCGCCGCGGGCGGGCTGCTCGTCCAGCAGCGGCGACCACGCCGGATCCGAACCTCGTCCGCCGTAACCGGCCTGATTCACGACGCGGCCCGACAGATCCACCGTCCACAGACGGGTGTCGCCGCCCGGGCTCTGGCGCGCGAACATGATGTAGCGGCCGTTCGGCGCCCAAGAGGGGCCTTCCTCGAAATAGCTGGACGACAGGATGCGCTCGCCCGAGCCGTCCGGCGCCATGACGCCGGTCGAAAAGCGACCGCCGCCCTGCTTGGTGAAGGCGATCAGGTCGCCGCGCGGGCTCCAGTTCGGGGCGGTGTAGAGGCCGCCGCCGCGCGAGATAGGGCGCTGGCCGGAGCCGTCGGCGTTCATGACGTACAGGCGCGCCGAACCCGAACGGTCCGAGGTGAAGACGATGCGGCTGTTGTCCGGGCTGAACGACGGTGAGGTGTCGATGCCCGGATCCGAGGTCAGACGGCGGAGCTGGCGGCTGGCCAGATCCATCACATAGACGTCCGTATTGCCGCCGCGGATGATCGAGAAGGCCAGCTTGGAGCCGTCGTTGGAGAAGCGCGGCGCCAGCACCTGGCCATCGAACTCGCCGAGGCTCTCGCGACGCTGGGTCTGCAGGTTGAACAGATAGATGCGGCTATAGTCGCGACCGAGAGCGACGTAGGTGATCTCGTTGGGATCATTCAGCGAGAAGCGCGGCGACATGATCACCTCTTCGCCGCCCGTCAGATAGACCGGATTGAAGCCGTCCTGATCCGAGATCGCGAGGCGAGACAGGCGATTTAGCTGGGTGCCGCTCTCCGAAACGAAGACCACCCGGCTGTCGAAGAAGCCGGTTTCGCCGGTCATGCGGGCATAGACCATGTCCGCGATCTTGTGGCCCACCCGACGCCATTGCTCGGGCGTGGCGGTGAACTGGTACGACGTCAGCTGGCACTGGCGCTGGGGGTCGTACAGGCGGAAGCCGAAGTCGTTGCGGCCGTCGGCACGGGGCGTGACCGAACCGTAGAGCACCGCCTGGGCGCCGATCGACGTCCACTGCGGGAAGTTCGGGGCATTGGCCAGGGTCAGGCCCGTCTCGACGAAGCTGGCCGGGTCCATCGGCTCGAAATAGCCCGAGCGTCGCAGGTCCGAGCGGATCACGCCGGACAGTTCGGAGCCATTGGCGCCGCTGAAGTCGGCGACGGCGATGCGGAAGGCGCGGATCACGCCCTGGTCGACGATGATCTCCTGTCCGCCCGCCGGAGGCGTCTGGGCGGCGGCGGCGAACGGGGCCAGCACCGCGGCGGCGGCGACCGTGGCGATCAGGGCCTTCATACGCATCTTAGTCCTCCAGGCAGTCGTCTTGGCGTCGGCGGGCGTCGCTCACGCCCAGCTTCAGTGTGAATACGGCGACTTTCCGACAGTCGCTTGAATGATCATGTCCGGTCAGCGGTTTCGACACATCGGTTCGGTACGGAACGAGAAACGCAATTCCTGCTGCTCGTAGCCGTTCGGCATCGAGAAGGGCGCCGTGGCGCGGATCGCCCGTTCGACGCCGTCGGCAATCGCCCGGTTGGCGTGCTGGGCGCGGACGGAGCCGACGATACGGCCGCGTTCATCCAGGGTCACGCGGGCGCTGATGACGGCGCTGCTCCCGCCCGGAAGATCGCAGGGCAGGTCCCAGTTTGCGTAGATCTGCGAGGCGAGCGCCTGCAAATCACCCTGCCCGACCGCCTGCGGCGCGGAGCCCCGCCCCTGCTGGCCCGTCGGCGGGCGCGTGCCGCGATTGGGCGACGAACGCGGCGGGCCGGCGAGGTCGTCGAGGTCGAGACCGCGCTCGCGCGGCGGCTGCGCCGGCTGGCGCGGCGGCGTCGGCTGCGACCGCGGCGGAGTCGGCTGGGCCTTCTCCGGCGGACGGGTATTTGGGCGAGGAGTCGGCGTGGGCGTCTTCCGCGGCGGGGTCGGTTCAGGGCGAGGCTGCGGACGCGGCGTCGGCGGCGGGGGCGTCGGGGTCGGGGGAACCGGCTCCGGCGGCGCTTCGACGGGCGCCGTGGAGGCGTCCTCGGTCACGGCTTCCTCGGCGGGATTGTCCGGCGCGGCGGCCTCGATCACCACGGTGTCGGAGATGATCGACACCGGCACGGCGTTGATCACCGGCGTCGGCGGCCGGGTCCAGCCCAGCAGCACGGACGCGGCGATGGCTCCCGCCACGCCCGCGTGGACCAGGATCGATCCGACCAGGGATGCGCCGGGACGCTCCAAACCTCAGCCTTCCGTAGCCGGGGTGGCGGGCGCAGCGGCCGGGGCGGCGGCAGGCGCAGCCGTGTCGGTGATCAGGTTCAGCTTGCTGAAGCCCTCGGAGGACAGGCGCGCCATCACGCGGGCCACCGCCTGATAGGGCGCGCGGCCGTCGGCGCGGATGAAGATCGGCTTCTCACGCGCATCGGCGCCGCCTTCGCGGGCGACCGTCAGCACCAATCGATCCCACTCGACCTCGTTCTCGCCGACGAACATCGCGCCATTGCGGTCGATGGTGACCGTGACCGGCTGGGAGTCCGTATTGACCGAGTTGGCGTCGGTCTCGGGCAGTTCCACCTCGACGCCGGTCGTCAGCAGGGGCGCCGAGATCATGAAGATGATCAGCAGCACCAGCATGACGTCCACCAGCGGGGTGACGTTGATCTCGCTCAGGGGACGCTTGCGCGCCCGTCTGCGGCCCCGGACGTGTCCGCCCGCGCCGCCGCCTCCACCCAGCGCCATGCTCAGATCTCCCGGCGGGTGTCAGCGGTCGGAGCGGCGCCAAGACGACGGGCCACGGCGGCCTGCAGGTCATCGGCGAAGCTCTCCAGACGGCCGGTGAACTTGCCCGCGTCGATCGAGAATTTGTTGTAGGCGATATAGGCCGGGATGGCCGCCGCCAGACCGATAGCGGTGGCGAACAGGGCCTCGGCGATGGCCGGAGCCACGGTCGTCAGATTGGTGTTGCCCGCCGCCGCGATGTTGCCGAAGGCGTTCATGATCCCCCACACCGTGCCGAACAGGCCGATGAAGGGCGACGAGGTGGCGACCACCGACAGCACGCCAAGACCGTTCTCGACCTTCTGGCCTTCGCGGGCGATCAGGCTGTCCAGCGCCCGGTCGATGCGCGCCATCAGCATATTGGCCTGGGCTTCGTTCAGCGGGCCGCGCGTCCGGGTCTCGCGCCAGTCGCTCAGCGCGATGACCAGCATCCGCGGCAGGGGGTGCGAGGGGTTCGGCCCGGCCTGGGTGGCGATCTCCTCGAGAGACCGACCCGAGCCGACGGCGTTCTCGAAGGCCGTCGCCTGACCGTTCAGCGCGGCGAACCGGAAGGCCTTGTCGATGATCACGGCCCACGACCAGACCGAGGCGATGGCAAGGCCGACCATGATGCCCTTCACGACGAAGTCCGCCTCCATGAACAGGGTCACGGGGTTCAGGATCGAGGCGTCAGCAGCGATAGTCATGGTCGTCCTTCCGTCTGTCCGTCCTGTCGAGCGGACCGGCGTGGCGGTTCTGTGGCGATTCGCCCGTCCGGGACGGGCTTTAGCTGCGGTGTAGCTTGGCCGTCACCCGTCTGCACATGACAGGATCGCGAGCGGCGAATTTACCGCGGTTACTCGGGCTGGCGTGTGGCGTTGGGCTGGACGGCGACCGAGACCGGAGCGCCGACGCTGATGATCACGCCCTCATGTCCTTCCTTGGCGATGGAATAGGTGGCTGCATCACGCAGCAACTGATCCTCGCAGGCCCGGTCATTGGCCCGGCCGAGATCCTCGCATCCGCGTTTGGCCGCGTCAGCCCAGCCGCGAACGCGACGGGTCGCGGCTTCCGCCCGTTTGATCGCGGCTTCGTCCTCGGCGGCGGCCTGGGCGATCAAGGCCTGCCGTGCGCCCTGCTGGTACTGCAGCTCGGCCTGGCCGGCCATCTTGCGTTCCCAGACCTTGTAGTGGGGGCAGCCGACCAGGCCGCCGCTGACCAGAATGAGGGCCAGGAGGCCGAACACGATCAGCACCGTCCAGCCCTGACGCTCGGTCATCTCGGTCTTGCTCATTGCGTGTCTCCCTCTCCGCTCGCCAGCCAGGGCGAGACCTTCTCCATCAGCAGTTTCGTCGGACGGCGCGGGCGACCGTCCATGTGAATGCACACCACCTCGACGTCGGCACGGCACAGGGCCTCGGCGCCGCGCGCGATCTCCTGCCGGATCAGCATACGCGGTCCCTTCACGGCGTCGTAAAAGGTGCGGACGACCAGTTCGTCGTCGATCCGGGCCGGTTTCAGGAAGCGCAGCTCCATCTTCGAGACGACGAAGGCCATCGGCTGATCGCCGTCCAGAAGCTCGGCGTGACCGATGCCCATCAGGCGCAGGCAGTCCGACCGTCCGCGCTCGAAATAGCGGACGTAGTTGGCGTGATAGACCAGTCCGGTGAAGTCGGTGTCCTCGTAATAGACGCGGACCGGCAGGCGATGTTCGCGACCCTCGAAGCGGCCGGCAGTGGGGCGGTCGGTCATCAGGCGCTCGGGGGACGTTGGAGGAAGCCGGGGCAAAGGTCGCCCTGCAGCTGATCGAATTCCTGCTTCAGGGGGTCGGTCTCCAGCATCAGGCGGTTCGGACGCGAGATGAAGGCGATTACCTGCCCTTCATCGGCGACATAGCCGCAGATGGCGCTGCGCCGGCCCTCCTCGGTGTATCGGATACGCGCGTCCCGGCCCATGTGCTCGCGGACCTGATCGCGGGCGCGGTCCTCGGGCGAGGGATCCGGCGGGCCAAAGCCGTTCTGCATGATCAGCCACAGGCTCAGTGCGCCGAGGGCCAGAACCACGGCTCCCAACAGGAAGATCAGACGGTCGATGGACAGGCGGCGGCGCGTCATTGTGCAACCATGCCGTCATTCGCTGCACGGCGGAACCCGTTAGCCGAACAGATCGCCCGCCTGCGGGACTTTCGGTGGCTCGGCCAGACCCAGATGCGCATAGGCCTTCGCGCAGGCCATCCGGCCGCGGGGCGTGCGCTGGATGAAGCCCTGCTGGAGCAGATAGGGCTCGATCACGTCCTCGACGGCGTCGCGCGCCTCGGCGATGGCGGCGGCGAGGGTGTCCATGCCGACCGGGCCGCCGCCGTAGTTCTCGATCAGGGCCTTGAGGAAGCGACGGTCGTTGGAATCCAGTCCAACCTCGTCGATCTCCAGACGGGCCAGAGCACGAGCGGCGGCGAGACGGTCGATGGCGGGCGCGCCCTCGGCCGTCGCGAAGTCACGCACCCGGCGCAGCAGGCGGCCGGCGATGCGGGGCGTGCCGCGCGAGCGCGAGGCGATCTCCAGCGCGCCGTCCTCGGTGATGGCCGCGCCCATCTTGCGCGCCGTGCCCATCACCACCCGGGTCAGCTCCTCGGGCGAGTAGAACTCCAGCCGCAGGGGGATGCCGAACCGGTCGCGCAGGGGCGTGGCCAGCATGCCGGCGCGCGTTGTGGCGCCGACCAGGGTGAAGGGCGCCAGATCGATCCGCACCGACCGTGCGGAGGGTCCCTCGCCGATGATCAGGTCCAGCACATGGTCTTCCATCGCCGGATAGAGGATCTCCTCCACCGCCGGGTTCATGCGGTGGATCTCGTCGATGAACAGCACGTCGCGCGGTTCGAGATTGGTCAGGATGGCCGCGAGGTCGCCGGCCTTGGCCAGGATCGGACCGGAGGTGGCGCGGAAGCCGACGCCCAGCTCACGCGAGACGATCTGGGCGAGCGTGGTCTTGCCCAGCCCCGGAGGACCGAAAAGCAGGACGTGGTCCAGCGCCTCCTGCCGCGTGCGGGCGGCGTCGATGAAGACCTTGAGGTTGGCCTTGGACTGCTCCTGCCCCACGAAATCCGCCAGCACCTGCGGGCGCAGGGCGCGATCGAGGGCGTCGCCGGGGGCCTGTTCGGGAGAGATGATGCGGTCGCTCATCTTCCCAGCTCCTGCAGGGCGGCGCGGATGACGGCGGATAGGTCGGCGTCCTCTCCGAGGCGGATCAGGGCCTGGTCGACGGCGCGGCGAGCGTTGACCTCGGCGACGCCGAGGCCGAGCAGGGCCGAGACGGCCTCGCCGGTCAGGCTGGGCGCGGGCGGCGCAGCGACCTCGACATGCACGCCCGGCGCGGTCGGGGTGAACGACGGATCGCCCAGCGACTTGCCCTTCAGCTCGGTGACGATGCGCAGGGCCAGCTTGGGTCCGACGCCGTTGGCGCGGGCGACGGCCGACTTGTCCTCGCGCGCGACGGCCGAGGCCAGCTCGCCCGGCGGCAGAACGTCCAGCACCGACAGCGCCGCCTTGGGGCCAACCCCCTGAATGGCCAGCAGGGTGGTGAAGGCGCGACGCTCGTCGCGGGTCAGGAAGCCGTACAGACGAGGGCCGGCGTCCTCGCTCCACTGCGAATGGACATGCAGGGTCGCCTCATCACCCGGCGCGGGCAGGCGCTGCAGGGTGCGCGCGCCGCAGGAGACGACGTAGCCGACGCCCGCGCAGTCGATCAGGCAGTGATCCTGATCGACCTCGGCCAGCATGCCGCGAAGACGACCGATCATGCGGCGCCCCGCAGGCTCTCGAGGAGGGTCCGCTTGCGCAGCTGGGCGTGGGTGATGGCGACCGCCAGGGCGTCGGCGGCGTCGGCCTTCACCTCGCCCGCGCCGGGAAGCAGGCGTTTGACCATGAAGGCCACCTGATCCTTGTCGGCCTGTCCCGTGCCGACCACCGCCTTCTTGATCAGGCTGGGCGAATATTCCGCGACCGGCAGGCCAGAGCGGGCGGGCGCCAGCATGACCGCCGCGCGGGCGTGGCCCAGCTTCAGGGTCGAGGTCGGGTTCATGTTGACGAAGACCTCCTCGATCGCCGCCTCGTCGCACGACCATTCGGCGCAGACGGCGCCGACATGATCCAGCAGATGCAGCAGGCGCTCGCTGAACGGGGCGTCCTCGGGCGGGGTCACGACCCCGTGCGCGATCCAGCGCAGACGCGAGCCCTCCGCCGCCACGACGCCCCAGCCGGTGCGTCGCAGGCCGGGGTCGAGCCCCAGAATCCGAGTCGTTTCGTTCGCCATCCGTTCCGGTATGCCCGAGAGATGCCTAACGGACAATGACCGGAAGACTGGATGACGGATTGCATATGCAACGCCGCCGTGCTTTGCATATGCAATGGAAGATGCCTCCCCTTGCGTGTGCGGCCGCCTGCGCCGCGCCTCCCGCGCCCTGACCCGGCTGTATGACGAGGCGCTGGAGCCTGTCGGGCTGACGGTGACCCAGTTCTCGGTGATGCGCACACTGAGCCGGCACGACCGGCCGACGCTGGCCGAACTGGCCGAGGCGACGGCGCACGAGAAGAGCGCCCTGTGGCGGACGCTGCAGCCGCTGGCGAAGAAGGGCTGGGTCGATGCCGCGGCGCGCGACGGCGAACGTGGGCAGAGGCTGGCCCTGACGCCGGCGGGCCGCGAGAAACTGAATGACGCCATGCCGCCGTGGCGCGAGGCGCAGGCGCGGGTCAGCGAAACCCTCGGGCCGCGCGAGGCCGCGCTGATCGAACTGCTGAAGGAGGTCGAGGCCCATGTCTGACGCCGTCGCCCCCTCTCCAAACCCGTCGTCCGGCCTCTCGCGCCGCGCATGGATCATGATCCTGGCCGGGGCGGTGATCGTCACCCTGTCGATGGGGGTGCGCCAGTCTTTCGGCCTGTTCCTGACTCCGCTGGGGCTGAGCCTCGAGGTCGACCGGCAGACCTTCGGCCTGATCGTGGCGGCGCAGAACCTGCTGTTCGGCCTGTTGCAGCCCTTCGTTGGCGCCTGGGCCGACAAGCATGGCGCGGGCAAGGTCGCGGTGGTCGGCGCGGCGGCCTATGCTGTCGGTCTGATCGTCGCCGCGACGGCCGCCGATGCGGTCGGACTGGCCATCGGCTTCGGCGCGCTGGTCGGACTGGCGATGGCGGGCTGTACCTTCACGGTCATCCTCGGCGCCGTCGGCAAGATCGTGCCGGCGGAGAAGCGGACGCTGGCGTTCGGCATCGTCACCGCGGGCGGATCGTTCGGCCAGTTTCTGGTCGTCCCTGCGGCGCAAGGCCTGCTGGACGCGGTCGACTGGCGCATCACCCTGTTCGTGCTGGCCGGAATGATCGCCCTGATCGTGCCGCTGGCGCTGGGTGTGGCGGGCAAGCCGCCGGCGCCCGGCGGCAAGGAGGACGGCCAGCCGATCGGCGAGGCGCTGAAGGAGGCCTTCGCCCATCCGTCGTTCTGGCTGTTGAACGCGGGCTTCTTCGTCTGCGGCTTCCACATCGCTTTCGTCGGCACCCACCTGCCGGCCTACATCCGCGATCAGGGCCTGCCGGCCGAAACCGGCGCCTATGCGCTGGCGCTGATCGGCCTGTTCAACATCCTGGGCTCGTGGCTGTGGGGCGCGTGGGGGTCGAAGCATTCCAAGAAGGGGCTGCTGGCCCTGCTCTACGCCCTGCGCGGCGTGGCGGTGGCGATCTTCCTGGTGGTCCCGCTGTCGTCGCCGAGCGTGCTGGTCTTCGCCGCGACCTTCGGCTTCCTGTGGCTGGGCACGGTGCCGCTGACCAACGGTCTGGTGGCGCAGATCTACGGGCTGAGGCACCTGTCGGCGCTGGCGGGCATCGTCTTCCTGAGCCATCAGGTCGGCGCCTTCCTCGGCGCCTGGCTGGCGGGCGTGGCCTTCGATGCGACCGGGTCCTACCTCGTCGTCTGGCTGGCCTCGATCGCGCTGGGCTTCCTGGCCGCCGTCGCCAACCTGCCGATCCGCGAGGCGCCGATCGCGCGGCCCGCACAGGTCCCGGCCGAATGACCCGCAAGCTGGCCATAGGCGCGGGCGTCGCCGCCGTGATGGGGCTGGGCCTGTGGCTGTGGAGCCGTCACGGTCTGGCGGTCTTCCTCGACGCCATGATCGCCTTCTGCACCTGACGACCGGCTACTCGTCGCGCGGCATCACAGAGAAGCCGACCAGATCGCGCTCGTCACCAAGGCGGGCGACGAGGCCGTCGATGTCCATCGGCATGGCGCCCTTCACCTTCATGTGGTGCTCGTGGATCTTGCCGTCGTGGGCGATGACGTGGCCGAGGCGAACGGCCTTCAGCCCCGCGTCCTTCAGCAGATTGCGCACCCGCGCCTCGCCCGGGGCCGTCCCCCGCTTCCAGCGCAGCACCACGTCCATGACCCCGATGTGGGGCAGTTTGGCGTCGGCCAGCCGCAGCACCGCCAGCACCCCCAGCGTCGCGCCCGCCGCCACGAGTGCGAGCTGCCACATGCCGACGCCCAGCAGCACGCCGATGGCCGAGGTGACCCACAGCGACGCCGCCGTGGTCAGGCCGTGGACGGAAAAGCCCTCGCGGAAGATGACGCCGGCGCAGAGGAAGCCGATGCCGGTCAGCAGGCCGTGCGACATCCGCGTGGGATCGATCACCACCGTCTGACCCGCCAGCGCCGTGAAGGCCCAGGTCGACTGGTGCATGGCCGCCAGCATCAGCACGCAGCTGGTCAGGCAGACGAGAATATGGGTCCGGAAGCCCGCCGGATGCCCGTGATAGGTACGCTCGACGCCGATCAGCCCCCCGGCCGTCATGGCCGCGAGCACCGGCCAGACCAGATCCCATGTCATCGCTGAAATTCGCTCCGCAAACTGACGAATCCCGAGCGTAGGCCCGGCAAGCGGAACAGATCAAGCGGGCGTCAGTCGTCGCGGGGATCGAGGGAGTAGGCCGTCACCCCGGCGATGCTCCGCAGACGGGCGGCCAGCGCCTTGAGTTCGGGTTCGCCGTCGATCTTGAACCGGAATGACCGGCGCAGCAGTTCGCCGCCCTCGACCATATCGAACCGGTCCGCGCGGTGGCCGCGATCCAGACCCGCCAGAGCGGCCTCGATGCGGTCCTCCGCCCCGCTGGCGTCGCGCCGCCAGACGACCTCGGCGTCGACAACCACCATCTGCGGCAGACGGCGGCTGACGAGCCGCAACGCGACGAGGATGGCGACGGTCAACGCCGTACCGGTCGCCCCCAGACCAAACAGCCCAGCGCCGAACAACAGGCCGATGGCGGAGGTGATCCAAAGCGATGCGGCCGTCGTCAGACCGTGGATCGAGAAGCCCGCGCGGAAGATCACCCCGGCGCACAGGAAGCCGATGCCGGTCAGGACGCCGTGCGCCATACGGGCAGGGTCGGTGATGATCTCCGTGCCCGGCATCGTCGCGAACCGCCAGGCGGCCTGCGAGACCGACAACTCCATCAGCAGGGCAGAGGCGAGGCAGACGAGGATATGGGTGCGGAAGCCCGCCGCCCGACCGCGCCATTCGCGCTCGAAGCCGATCAGTCCGCCGGCCAGCACGGCGGCCAACAGGGGCAGGGCGAAGTCGGGCAGGTCCGTCATGTCCATTTGCGACGAACGGTGTCCGGAGCGCGCCGTTCCCGCGACGCTTGATGCGAGACAGTCAGCCACAGGCGGGCTAGCGTCCGTCCGGGACCGGAGATTTCGTCATGTCGATCGTGTCGCGCGTCGTTGCGCCCTTCCTCGCCGCCGCCCTGACGGCCACGGCCGCGATGGCCCAGACGCCGGCGCCACGCCCGGACCAGACCGAGTTCCGTGAGCTGTATCGCGAGTTGATCGAGACCAACACGACCCTGTCCGAAGGCAGTTGCACCCTCGCCTCGGAGCGGATGGCCGCCCGTCTGCTGGCCGCCGGCTTCCCGCAGGACGACGTGCGGGTGCTGGTGTTCGACGAGCGGCCCAGGGACGGCAATCTGGCCGCCGTGCTGCGCGGCTCCGATCCGTCCGCGCGGCCGATCCTGCTGCTGGCCCACATCGATGTGGTCGAGGCCCGGCGCGAGGACTGGGAGCGGGATCCGTTCACCCTGGTGGAGGAGAACGGCTATTTCTACGCCCGCGGCGCCCATGACGACAAAGCCCAGGCGGCGATCTGGGTCGACACCCTGATCCGGCTGACGCAGCAGGGGTTCACCCCGCGCCGGGACATCAAGATCGCCCTGACCTGCGGCGAGGAGACCTCGGACACCTGGAACGGGGTGTCGTGGCTGCTGGAGACTCACCCCGACGCGCTGGACGCCGCCTTCGCCCTGAACGAGGGCGCGCGCGGACGGCTGGACGCCGAAGGGCAGCGGATCGCGCTGGAGATCCAGGCCGGCGAGAAGATCTATCAGGACTACCGGCTGGAGATCACCAACCCCGGCGGCCACTCGTCCCGCCCCGTGCCGGACAACGCCATCTATCGCCTGTCCAATGGCCTGTCGCGGCTGGGCGCCCATGCCTTCCCGACCGAGCCGAACGAGACGGTGAAGGCCTATTTCGGGGCCATGGCCGCCGCCACGCCGAACCATGCCGCGGACATGCGCGCGATCGGTGCGACATCGGGCGAGGCGATGATACAGGCGGCGACCCGGCTGTCGGCCGCCGATCCGGCGTGGAACGCCATCCTGCGCACCACCTGCGTGGCCACCATGGTCGACGCCGGCCACGCGCCCAACGCCCTGCCCCAGCGCGCGACCGCCAATGTGAACTGCCGCATCCTGCCCGGCCATGAGCCGCAGGAGGTGCGAGCCGATCTGGAGCGGGTGCTGGCCGACCCCGGAATCGCGGTGACCATTCCCGGCAACATCGACCCGACCTCGCCGCCCCCTCCCCTTTCGGACGAGATCGTCGGCCCGATCCGCGAGATTGCCGGACGGATGTGGCCGGGCGTGCCGGTGGTCCCGTCGATGAGCCCCGGGGCGACTGACGGTCGCTTCACCAACGCGGCGGGTATTCCGACCTATGGCGTCACCGGCCTGTTCGCCGATCCCGACGGCGGCGGCGTGCACGGCCTGAACGAGCGCATACGCGTCCGCTCGCTCTACGAAGGCCGCGACTTCCTGTTCGATCTTGTGAAGGCCTACGCTGATTGATCCGCGCCACACAACTCGCGCTGAGGTCGAAACCTCACACCATCTGTGTACGCAGGCACCGCAGTTGGACGGCTACCGTCTCAACCTCTCCGGGATATTCGGGAACCAGATAACCCGGTTGCGCTCTATAGTCCGGTTGAGGAGAGGACCATGCCGCCCCGTGCGCACCGTCGTCTTGGTTCCGAGGACTTCGCGGCCCTGCGGGCGGAGGTCCTTCGTGCAGCCGTTGAACTGTCGGACGACCAGCTGGTGGATCTGACCGAGACCCTGCACGGCATGATCCGCCTTCGCCATCCGCCTCGTCCCTGGGGCCGCCCGTCGGGCTGGCTGGAGGAGGAGTCTCCGTACCTGTCCTGACGGGTCAGTCGGGTAGCCAGAAACGGATAGTGAAACTGACTGTCTCGCCGGGAACCGAATTGTCGCTGACGCGCGCTTCCTCGGCAGCGGCGACCGCGCTTCGGCCGAAACCATAGCCCGACGGGGTCTCCTCGGTGATCCGGCAGTCACCAAGCCTGCGATCCGACTGGATGGTGCAAACCAGCGAAACATGGGCCCTGGATACGGCGACGCCGTCCTCAGGGTACTCAGGAACCGGCCGGCTGGCCCATTGAGGTCTTGTGCCTCGGGGAGGCGCCGTCTCGTCCTTGTCGGATGCGGAAGGCGACGCGGCCTCGCGAACCTGGATCAGCGGCTCTTCCGGAGCCGGGTCCTGTCCGATGCTGATCCGGAACTCCGACGCCGCCTGCCAGATCAGGGACCCGGCAGCGATCGACGCCAGGGTCACGCCGATGATCAGCGGCCATGGCGTGCGCCTCGGCTCCTCGACGATACTCGGCCTGCGCTCCGGAGCCGGCTCCATCGATCAGCCCGCGTAGGTCGCGGCGTCCTCGTCCGAGATGTCCTCGTTCGAGTAGACGGCCGAGACGTCGTCTTCGGCGTCCAGGGCGTCCAGCAGCTTGAACAGGGTGCCGACGGCCTCGCCGGTGACCGGCACTTCGGACTGCGGCTTCCAGACGATGGCGGTCGACTTCGGATCGCCCAGAACCTTCGACATGGCCTCGGCCACATCGTTCAGATCCTCGAAGGCGGTCCAGATGGTGTGGCCCGGCGCGTCCTCGTAGATGTCCGGCTTGACCAGATCGCTCTCGACGTCCTGGGCGCCCGCCTCGATGGCGGCTTCCATGACGGCGTCCTCAGTGCCGGCTTCCGCCGCATAGGTGATCTTGCCGACCTTGTCCCACATGAAGGCGACCGAGTTCATCTCGCTGAGCGAGCCGCCGTTCTTCTTGAACGCCGCGCCGATGTTCGAGGCTGCGCGGTTGCGGTTGTCGGTCAGGGCCTCGACGATGATGCCGACGCCGCCGGGACCGCGGCCCTCGTAGCGGATTTCTTCCATCGTATCGGCGTCGCCCGACGAGGCCTTGTTGATGGCGCGCTGGATGACGTCCTTGGGCAGGCTCTCGGCCTTGGCGTTGTTCACGGCCAGACGCAGGCGCGGGTTCATGGCCGGATCGGGCATCCCCGACTTGGCGGCGACGGTGATGTCGCGCGACAGTTTGGAGAACAGCTTGGAGCGCGCGGCGTCGGCGCGGCCCTTGCGGTGCATGATGTTCTTGAACTTGGAATGGCCGGCCATGGAGGTCTCTGGTCGTCGTCAGCGGTAGAATGTCGGAGCCGCGATCTAACCGAAGGCGGCGACGGTGTCACGGTTCAGGAACCGGTAGAGCTTTACGGGCATTTTGACACCGACCAGACGGAGAGCCCCCATGACCGCCGAAGACGCCATCTACGAAGCCGAGGGCTATCACGACGAGGACCTGCACGAGGCCGACATCGTCGAATGGTACGAGGCCCGCCCGATGACGGTCTCCACCTATGTCGCCACCGGCGCCGTCATCGGCGCCTTCGCGCTGGGCGTTCTGACCGCCGTCGGCGCCCTGGCCCTGATGGGCCGGCTGGAAGACTAGGTCTTCAGGCTTTCCAGGAAGCCGCGCATCTTCTCATCGACCGGCACGGGACGCTTGGTCTCGCGGTCGACATAGACGTGGACGAAGTAGCCCACGGCAGCGGCGTCCTGCTCGTTGTTGCGGAACAGCCCGATTTCGTACCGGACCGAACTTGAGCCGACATGGGCGACGCGGACGCCCGCCTCGATCTCGTCCGGGAAGGCAGTCGGCGAGAAGTAGCGGCAGCCGGTTTCCGCCACCAGGCCGATGGTCTTGCCGTTGTGGATGTCCAGCACCCCGTTGACCACCAGCAGCCGGTTCACCGCCGTGTCGAACCACGAGTAATAGACCACGTTGTTCACGTGGCCGTAGACGTCGTTGTCCATCCAGCGGGTCGAGATCTGCTGGAAGCGGCGATAGTCGCTGCGTTTGGTCCGTTCGATGGCGCCGGTCATGAAGTCTCCCTGAGATGCGCTATCGCTCGCGACGCGGTCGCTCGCTGCTTGAGCGCAGACGGTATTGGCGTTTCCCGGAGCGCCTCTTCGTGCGCTTCCAATACCGACGCTCGGGCTTGGCGGACGCCGCGTCAAGCGCCTAGCGTCGGGTTATGAGCACGATCACGTCACGCGCCGCCGTCCTCACCGCCATGGGCGCCGCTCGCCCCTATGCCGACAGTCGGCCGCTCGAGATCGAGACGGTCACACTGGACGCGCCCGGCATGGGCGAGGTGCGGGTCGCGATCCGCGCGGCGGGCCTGTGCCACTCGGACCTCAGCGTCATCAACGGCGACCGGCCCCGCCCCATGCCGATGGCGCTGGGCCATGAGGCGGCAGGCGTCGTCGAGGCGGTGGGCGCAGGCGTCGACGACCTGCAGCCGGGCGACCACGTGGTCATGGTCTTCATGCCCTCGTGCGGCCACTGCAACCCTTGCGCCGGCGGTCGCCCCGCACTGTGCGAGCCGGGTGCGGCGGCCAACGGCAAGGGCGAGCTGCTGGGCGGCGGGCGACGCATCCATGGCCGCGAGGGCGAGCTGAACCACCATCTCGGCTGCTCGGCCTTCGCCGACCGGGCCGTGGTCTCGCGCCGCTCGCTGGTGAAGGTCCCCGCTGACCTTCCGTTCGAGCACGCCGCCCTGTTCGGCTGCGCGGTGCTGACCGGCGTCGGCGCCGTGGTGAACACCGCGGGCGTGCGGGCGGGCCAGTCCGTGGCCGTGGTCGGTCTGGGCGGTGTCGGTCTGGCCTCGGTTCTGGGCGCGCTGGCCTCGGGCGCGACGCCGGTCGTGGCGGTCGATCTGTCGGACGAGAAGCTGGCCCTGGCCCGCACCCTCGGCGCCGTGCACACCGTCAACGCCGCGGCGCCCGATGCGATCGAGCAGGTGCGCGCCCTGACAGGCGGCGGGGCGGACTTCGTGTTCGAGATGGCTGGCTCGGCGCGGGCACTGGAGAACGCGTGGAAGATGACCCGGCGCGGCGGGACCACGGTCACCGCCGGCCTGCCGCCGCCGGATGCCGCCCTGGCGGTCAACATCGTCTCGCTGGTCGCCGAGGAGCGGACCCTGATGGGCAGCTACATCGGCACCTGCGTGCCTGCCCGCGACATCCCGCGCTACGTCGCCCTGTTCCGCGAGGGGCGGCTGCCGGTCGACCGCCTGCTGAGCGGGACCATCGCGCTGGAGGACATCAACGCCGCCTTCGACGATCTGGCGGACGGCAAGGCGGTGCGGACGGTCGTGACCTTCTGACCGGGTTATGCGACACGGTCGTCATGACCCGGACCCTGCGCCGCCTGATCGACCTGCCCGGCATCGACGACCTCGAGATGAAGGCGCTGATGAAGCCCGGCCACGCGGACCCGGATCGCCGCGACGAGTTTCCGGAAATTGACGAGACGGCGAAGAAGGCCTTCGGCCTGTCGCTGGACGAGGCGGAAGGCATCGCCCTGCCCGAGGACTGGGACGACATCCACCGGCTCGACCCGATGGACCAGATCAACGCCTTCGAGGCCGAGGGCTGGGATGTGCGGGACAATCGCCGCAAGCCGCTGCGAATGCTGACCCACTGGGCGCTGCCGCTGGCGCTGGCCATGCGCGGCGTGGCGGGCGAACTGCCCTTCCACGCCGAGCCGGATCAGAAGGAAACCGACTGGGGCTCCAGCCTGGCGGCCGAAGCCACCCGGTTCAGGAAGCGCTAGACCAGCTTGATGCCGGTTCCGGCTTCACCGCCGGGCTTGCTGACGGCGATATCGAGAACCTCGCCGCCGAAGGCCAGGCCTCGAACCGAACGTTCGATGATCGAGCGGACCACCGCCGGATCCTCGTCGGTGCGGACGTCCACGTACCAGCCCATCTGCTGCGCCTCCATCCAGCGGGCGCGCGCCAGCCAGGCCGCCTTGACCGGCAGGGCGCCGAAGGCCTCGTTCAGACGGCCGATCAAGGCGATCGGGTGCTGCGGCTCGGGCACGTCGGCCAGTTCGACCGTACCGGTCGGGCGAGCAGCGGCGACAGGAATTTCCTCGTGGCCGAGCACGGCCTGGATCTGATCGGGATTGAGCAGCAGCCCCTTGCCGTCCGCCGGGTTCAGCAGGATCACCGCATCCTTGAGAATGTTCAGCAGCGCGCGGCCCTTCATGGCGAGGATGCGCGTCGCTTCGCCGAACATCTGGGTGGCGCGGCGCGGATCGGTGAACAGGGTCACCGTGTTGCGCCCGTCATTCAGGACGACGCCGCGCAGGACCAGTTGCTCACCGGGGCGCAGCACCTTGGCGCCATCGTCTCCATGCGTGCCGCCCGGCGCGCCTTCTTCCGGCACAGCGTAGAGATCGGCCTCGAGCATCAGACGCTCGAACACGCCCATCTTCGTGTGGTCCGCGAGCCCCTCGTAGAGCGTCTCCTCGAGCGGGTTCAGCGGATTGTCGGTGAAGGTCATGGGAACGGCGTCGGTCATGGTCGGCTCGGATGAAACAAGGCCGGACACAAGATGCGACGCGACGCGCGCCGTCAACGGCCCGCGTCAGGCGACCGGATGTTCCGGCGCAAAAGGAAACGGCCGCCTCCCGAAGGAGACGGCCGCTGGATGTCCTAGCTCAGGACGACGATGGCGACGCGACGGTTCTGCGCGCGGCCCTCGGCAGTGTCGTTCGAGGCGACCGGAGCCTCCTCGCCGTACGAGATCGTGGCCATGCGGTTCAGGGCGACGCCCTGACGGCTCAGCGAGCGACGAACGGCCTCGGCCCGAGCGGCGCCCAGCTCCTCGTTGAACGACGGATTGCCGGTCGAGTCGGTGTAGCCCTGAATCTCGAGATAGACGTTGCGGTTCTCGGTGCGCAGGCGCTGCGCCAGCTCGGCGAGGCGCTGTTCGGCTTCCGGCGACAGGGCGTGGCGATTGGTCGGGAACTTCACCGAGTCGTCCGACAGGACGACTTCATAGAGGAATTTGCCCTCGGCCAGCTTGTGCGCAGCGTTTGCGCGCTCGAGCGCCTGACCCGCCGTGCCTTCGACACCGGTCACGCGGGTGTCGACCTCGGTCACGCGCGCATCCACGATTGCGTTCTGGTCACGCACAAAGCGGTGGCTCGCACAGCCGCTTGCCGCGACGCTGGCCGCAAGGATTACGCCGGTCAGGGCCGTCAGCCTGAGTTTCGATCGGTTCAAGGTCCGTCTCCATTCGTCATGGGGGCGCCCACACCCCGGATGTTTTCCCGATCATGACAGCTACGGTGGGAGTCACGGCGACGTGATGACCTGTTTCGGGCCAGATTCCGGCAGCTTGACCATTGTAATAGCCAAGCTTTTGGCCACGCGAGGCGCCTTTTTCCTGACGTTTCAGGCGCCCATCGTCCGCGACCTTCGATGGACGGCGTGGAGATCGCATGACCGGGAAGAAGCGGAAGGCGAGCCGATCCGGCGCGCGCTGGGCGGCGGGTGCGATCAGCGTCGGCCTGCATCTGGGCGTGCCCCTGCTGCTGCTTCTGGCTCCGGTCGAACCGACGCCGATGCCTGAACCCGCAGCCGAGCCGATCCTGGTCGATCTGTTCACTCCCCCGCCCCCGCCTCCTCCGCCGCCTGCGCCTCAGCCGGCCCCGGAAGAGGCGGCGCCGCTGGATGCCGGCGCAGCGTCTGGCCCGCCAACGCCCGATCCTCCGGCCGCGCCGCCTCCGTTGAGATTGCGCGAGGCGCCGCCGACGCGGCAGGTCCCGCCGGTTCCGATCGCCCCTTCGACGGCGCCCCCCGTACCCATCGCCATGGCCTCACTGAGCGCGGCCCAGCTGTCAGGAGCCGCCCGCGCAGGATCGGGCTCCGGCCAATCGGGCGACGGAATCGGAGGCGGCAACGGGAATGGTTCGGGCGGCGCCTGCGACATGATCAGGCGTCTGCAGGACGCGCTGCGTGACGACGATGATCTGCGCGTCGCTGTCGCACAGGCCCACGGCGGACTTTCCTCCAGCAGTCGGGCCTTGCTGATCTGGGACGGCGACTGGATCCAGAATTCCGGACAGGAGGGAAAGGGGCTGGCCGGGCTGCGCCAGGCCATTGCCGCCGAGGTCGCCTTCTCTCCCCGGGAGTGCCGGACACAGGCGGTGCGCGGGCTGGTCCTGCTGACCCTCGCCGATGCGCCAGGCGCGCCGAAGGTGGCGCTGGGCACCGGCTTGTGGCGCTGGAACGATCTGACCGGCGCGCGCTAGTCGGTCGCAAGACAGCGGTCGCGGACCGTGCTAGGTCGCAGTCATGCCCGCCTCGCGCGACATCTTCCGCCGCTATGGCTTCATCGGCGCCCTGCTGGTGATGCTGTTCGTCGTCGCCCAGCCCGCATGGGCTGCGCCGTGCGAGCCCACACCGGCCGTTGCGAGCATCGAGCAGGCATCCCCCGCGTCGACTAACGTCGACCCCTGCGCGGATGACTGCGAGGATTGCGCCCTGTTTTGCTCGCATGGTTGCTGTCATCCGCACGCGGCCGCCCTGATCGGCACGGCCTTCCCGCCGGCGCCCGCCGTCCGCTTCGCCCTCAGCGAAGGCTGGTCCAATGCGATTCCGGCGCCGCAGGGCCGTGTCGCCGGCCCCGACCGACCTCCACGCGCCTGATCCCCGGCCGCGCCCTGCGCCCGGCTGACTGACCCAGAACGCTCCATGCGCATTCGCGTGTGCGGCTCCCTGCGACCTCAGGCCGATCCCGCGCGGATCGGCGGGACCGACGACCATGAAGATCGAGAAACACTGGCTCATGACCGGAGCCGCCGTCGTGGCGGCGCTCGGCGTGGGCTTTGCGGCGGCCCGTATGCTGCCCGTGAACACCGCCTCGCCCGCCGCGGCGGAGGAAGAACACCATGACGAGGAAGAGGGCGGCGGCGCCGTCGTCGCCCTGACGCCCGAGGCCGCAGCCCGTGCAGGCGTCACCGTCATCGCCCTGCAAAGAGGCGGCGGAGCCGAGCTCAAGCTCCCCGGCCGCGTCGCCTTCGCGCCCGGAGCGGAAGCCGCCGTCGACGCCCCGCTGGCCGGGGCCGTGACGCGGGTCCATGTGGGACCGGGCGATCGTGTGTCGGTCGGCTCGCCGCTGGTCACCCTGCGCAGCCCGGACGGCGCCGCATCGCGCGCCACGGCCGACGCCGCACAGGCTGCCGCCGACGCCGCCCGCGCCGCCGAGCGGCGCGACCGCACCCTGTTCGAGCAGGGTTGGGTCTCGCAGGCGCGGCTGGACGTCACCGCTGCCGAGGCGCGCCGGGCCGAGGCTGAACTTCGTGCCGCCCGCGCCCGCGTCGGCGCCTTTGGCGCGCCCGGCTCCAATGGCCTGACCGTGGTGCGCAGCCCGATCGCCGGGATTGTCACCCGGCTCAGCGCTGCGACCGGACAGGTGCTGCATGAGGAGGCGTTGCAGGTCGCCGCCGTCGCCGATCCGCGCCGGGTCGAGCTGGTGTTCGAGGCCCCGCCCTCGGCCGCCGGACTGATCCGCGTTGGCGATACGCTGGAGAGCACCATCGCCGGTTCGCAGCCGGTCACGGGCGTCGTCACGGCCGTCGCCCCCGCCAACGAGAACGGCGTCGTCATTGTCCGCGCCCGCGCGACCGGCGAGGTCCCCCCGGCCGGCTCGGTCGTGTCTGCCCGCGTGTCGGCCGGGACGGGCACGGGCGCCTGGTCCGTGCCGCTGGACGCCGTTCAGACGGTGGAGGGAGTCGCCTCGGTCTTCGTCGTCGAGGCCGACGGCTTCCGCGCCCGGCCTGTCGTCACCGGGCGAGCGTCTGACGGACGGATCGAGATCCTGTCCGGCCTGACCGGAACCGAGCGCATCGCCGGCGCCGGCGCCTTCCTGCTCAAGGCCGAACTGGCCAAGGGCGAAGCGGACCACGGGCACTGACCATGCTGGATCGCATCATCGAGGCCTCCGTCCGCTTCCGCTGGTTCGTCGTCGCCATCGCCGCCGTGCTGGCCATCCTCGGTGCGCGCGAGCTGCTGCGCCTGCCGATCGACGCCGTGCCGGACATCACCAACCGTCAAGTCCAGATCACCACGGTCGCCCCTGCCCTCGGCCCGGAGGAGGTGGAGCGGCAGGTGACCTTCCCGCTGGAGACCGCGCTGGCAGGTTTACCCGGCCTGACCGAGACCCGCTCCCTGTCCCGGCACGGCTTCTCGCAGATCACCGCCGTCTTCACCGACAGCACCGACATCTATTTCGCCCGCAACCTGGTGAACGAGCGGCTGCAGGCCGCGCGCGAGGACCTGCCCGAGGGGCTGACGCCCTCGATGGGACCGGTCGTGACTGGTCTCGGCGAGGTCTACATCTGGACGCTGGAGTTCACCGGGGCCGCGGCGCGCCCCGGCGTCGCCTATGTCACACCTGAGGGCGAACGGCTGGTCACCGATCAGGAGAAGGCGACCTACCTGCGCACCGTTCAGGACTGGATCGTCGCCCCCCAGCTGAAGACCGTGTCCGGCGTCGCCGGCGTGGACGTGCTGGGCGGCTATGTGAAGGAATACGCCATCCACCCTGACCCCGCCCGGCTGGCTGCCTACGGCGTCGGTCTGGTGCAGCTGGTCGAGGCGCTGGAGCACGCCAACCGCATCGCCGGCGCCGGCTACGTCAACCGCGCGGGCGAAGCCTACATCGTGCGCGCAGACGCCCGGGTGAAGAGCCTGCAGGAGCTGGCCCAGACCCCGATCCTGAACCGTGGCGGGCAGGTCATCCGTGTGTCCGACGTGGCCACGGTCGAGATCGGCCGCGCGCCGCGCCTCGGGTCGGCCAGCGCCGACGGACGCGAGACCGTCATCGGCACGGCCCTGATGCTGCAGGGCGAGAACTCCCGCACCGTCGCCGATCGCGTCGGTCGCAAGCTGGAGGCCATCACGCCCAGCCTGCCGCCCAACGTCGTCGTCCGCCCCGCTCTGGACCGCACCCAACTGGTCGAGGCCACCATCAAGACCGTGGAGCACAACCTGCTCGTCGGGGCCGGGCTGGTCATCGCTGTCCTGTTCTTCGCCCTGGGCAATGTGCGCGCGGCGATCATCACGGCCCTGGTCATTCCGCTGAGCTTCCTGTTCGCCGCCTCGGCGATGAACCGCTTCGGCATAAGCGCCAATCTGCTGAGCCTGGGCGCGCTGGACTTCGGCCTGATCGTCGACGGGGCCGTAGTGGTGATCGAGAACACCCTGCGCCGCCTCGGCCTGAAGCGGGAGGAAGCCGGGCGCGCGCTGACCGTGCCCGAGCGCCTGTCCGTCGCCGCCGCCTCGGCGCGCGAGATGGCCCGGCCCGCCGCCTTCGGTCAGGCGATCATCCTGCTGGTCTATGCCCCCCTGCTGATGTTCGAGGGCGTCGAGGGCAAGATGTTCGGCCCGATGGCGATCACCGTCATGCTGGCCCTCGCCGGCGCCTTCGTCCTCAGCTTCACCTTCGTGCCGGCCATGGCCGCCCTGTGGGTGAAGGAGCCGAAGGCGGACCACGAGGAGACCCGCCTGACTCGCGCGGCCAAGGCGCGCTACACGCCGCTCCTGCGCGCCGCCGTCGCCCGTCCGAAAGCTGTGATCGCCGGCGCCGGCGTGGCCCTGCTGGCGGGGCTGATGGCCTTCCTGATGCTGGGCCGGGAGTTCGTGCCGACGCTGGATGAGGGCGATGTGCTGGTGCAGGCCCTGCGCGTGCCCTCCACCTCGCTGGAGCAGAGTCAGGAGATGCAGTTCCGCGTCGAGCGGACCCTGATGGCCCTGCCCGAGGTGTCGCATGTCTTCACCCGCACCGGCACGGCCGAGGTGGCGTCGGACCCCATGCCTCCATCCATTTCGGACACCTTCGTCATGCTGAAGCCGCGCTCCGAATGGCCGGACCGCAGCCTGTCGAAAGCTGCGCTGGTCGAGAAGATGGAGACCGAACTGCGCACCCTGCTGGGCAATGAGTACGAGTTCACCCAGCCGATCGAGATGCGGTTCAACGAACTGATCGCGGGCGTCCGTTCGGACGTGGCGGTCAAGGTCTATGGCGACGACTTCGCCGCCATGAGTCGGACGGCCGAACAGGTCGCCGGCATCCTGCGCGGGATCGACGGGGCGGCGGATGTGCGGGTCGAACAGATATCGGGCCAGCCGACCATCACCGCCACCGTCGACCGCACCGCCGCGGCGGCCCAGGGCGTCCACGCCAGCGACGCCGCCGACGCCCTGGCCATCGGTCTGGCGGGGCGGCAGGCGGGCCAGGTCAACGAGGGCGACCGGCGCTTCGACGTCGTCGTGCGACTGGCCGACGACCTGCGCAACGACCCGGTGATCATGACCCAGCTGCCGGTCATGCCCGAGGACGCGGAGGCCGGCGCGCCGGTCATCCCCCTGTCCTCCGTCGCCCGCTTCGACACCGCCGAGGGGCCGAACCAGATCAGTCGCGAGAACGGCAAGCGCCGCATCGTGGTGCAGGCCAACGTCCGCGGCCGCGATCTGGGCGGCTTCGTGCGCGAGGCCCAGGCCGCGGTGGCGAAGGATGTCCGTCCGCCCACCGGCGGCTGGCTGGACTGGGGCGGGCAGTTCGAGAACCTCGAACGCGCCTCGGCCCGGCTGGCCCTGATCGTGCCCATCGTCTTCCTGACCATCGGCGCCCTGCTGGTCATGGCGCTGAGGTCGTGGCGGGATGCGGCGCTGGTCTTCGCCGGGGTGCCTCTGGCCCTCGTCGGCGGCGCGCTGGCGCTGGCGGCGCGGGGCATGCCCCTGTCGATCAGCGCGGCAGTCGGCTTCATCGCCGTGTCCGGGGTCGCGACCCTGAACGGGCTGGTGCTGATGCAGGCCATCCGCCAGCGGCTGGACGCCGGCGCCCCGCCTGTCGAGGCGGCGGTCGAGGGCGCCACGGCGCGTCTGCGCGCGGTGATCACCACCGCGCTGGTCGCCGTCCTCGGCTTCGTGCCGATGGCGTTCGCCTGGGGTCCGGGGGCGGAGGTGCAGAAGCCGCTGGCCACCGTCGTCATCGGCGGACTGACCACGGCGACGGTCCTGACCCTGCTGGTCCTGCCGGTCCTGGCCTCGCTGTCCCGGCCTCAGCCGCGATAGCGCAGGGCCTCGACCAGCAGGGCGAAGGCCGGCGTCGGCTGGCGGCGGCTGGGATAGTAGAGGTGGTACCCCGGGAACGGCGGCGTCCAGTCCTCCAGCACCGGGACCAGCCGTCCGGCCGCCACATGGGCCTCGACGTCGTCCGCCATGACGATGGCGAGGCCTAGGCCGGCGACCGCGCCGCGGACCTTCAGGTCCAGATCGTTGACGATCAACGGTCCTTCGACCCGGACGTTGAGGGGACGCCCGTCCTTCTCGAACTCCCATACATAAAGCCCGCCCCGCGTCGGCAGGCGCAGGTTGATGCACCGGTGATCGGTCAGATCGTGTGGCGTGGCAGGCTTCGGCCTCCCGGCGAAATAGTCGGGCGAGCCGACCACGATCATCCGCACGTCCGGGCCGATCGGCACTGCGATCATGTCTTCGGCGAGATGCTCGCCCAGCCGCACGCCCGCGTCGAAGCGACCTTCGGCCAGATCGACCATGCGGTAGTCCGTAGCGATCTCGATGCGGATGTCGGGGTATTCACGCAGAAGCCGCTCGACCACGGGCCACAGGACGGTCCGGGCCGCGTGCTCTCCCGAGGTGATGCGGATGGCGCCGGCCGGCCGGTCGCGCAGTTCGCTCAGGGCGTCGATGCGGGCGTCGATGGTGTCGAAGGCGGGCCGCAGCGTCTCGACCAGCCGCTCGCCCGCCTCGGTGGGCGATACATTCCGGGTGGTGCGCGTCAGCAGCCGCAGGCCCAGCCGTGTCTCCAGCCGCCGCACCGTATGGCTCAACGCCGACTGCGACGTGCCCAGCCGCGCCGCCGCCCGGGTGAAACTGCGCTCCTCGGCCACGGCGAGGAAGGCGGCGAGGTCGCCGAGTTCGTCCCGCTTCATTCATGATCTCCATTCATAGGATCATGCCGATTATAGCGGGTAATCGTCCGCGTCGTCGCGGCCTATCCTGCAGGTCTGTCGACGAAGACGGCCGTGCGCCGGCTTCGCCATCGCTGCTGGAGACACGCCATGAAGACCATCGGATACGCCGCCCAATCCACCGACGCCCCGCTGGCGCCCTGGGTCTTCGATCGTCGCGAACTGCGCGGCAACGACGTCGCCATGGACATCCTGTACTGCGGCGTCTGCCACTCCGACCTGCACCAGGCCCGCAACGACTGGGGCTGGTCCTCCTATCCGGTCGTGCCGGGGCACGAGATCGTCGGCGTGGTCACCGCTGTCGGCCCGGATGTGAGGAAGTTCAAGGAAGGCGACCGCGTCGCCGTCGGCTGCATGGTCGACAGCTGCCAGCACTGCGACCAGTGCGACAAGGGCGAGGAGCAGCTCTGCCGCGAGGGCAATACCCAGACCTACAACGGCCGCGACCGGATCACGGGCGAGCCGACCTACGGCGGCTATTCCAAGGCCCTGGTCGTGCGCGAGGAGTTCGTGCTGCGGATGCCCGACGGCCTCGACATGGCCAAGGCCGCGCCGTTGCTTTGCGCCGGCATCACCACCTGGTCGCCGCTCAAGACCTGGGGCGTGAAGGAGGGGACCCGCGTCGGCGTGATCGGTCTGGGCGGGCTGGGCCACATGGCGGTCAAGCTGGCCGTCGGCCTCGGCGCCCATGTGGTGGTCATCAGCCGCACCGCCGACAAGGAAGCGGACGCCAAGGCGCTCGGGGCGCACGAGCTTCTGGTCTCGTCGGACCGGGCGGCGATGAAGGCGGCGGCGAACAGCCTGGACCTGATCATCGACACCGTGCCGGTCAAGCACGACCTGAACCCTTATATGCCGCTCCTCGACATCGACGGCTCGCTGGTGATCGTGGGCCAGCTCGGGCCGATGGAGGAGATGTCCACCCTGCCGCTGCTGCTGGCCCGTCGCCGCGTCTCGGGCTCGCCCATCGGCGGCATCCGCGAGACGCAGGAGATGCTCGATTTCTGCGCCGAGAAGAACATCCTGCCGGACGTCGAGATGATCCGCATGGACGAGATCAACCACGCCTTCGAGCGCATGGAGAAGTCGGACGTCCGCTACCGCTTCGTCATCGACATGAGCACCCTCGAACAGCCCGCGTGATTCCTCTTCTCTCCGCCCTGCTTCTGGCCGCGAACGCCGCGGCCGGAAGCGAACCGCAGGAGACCTTCATGACCTCCATCCGTCGTAACGGATCGCAGCCGGCCGCCGCCGCCCCCCCCGACTATTTCACCGGCCGGGTGCGCATCGAAAACCCCTTCTCGACCGAGGCGCCGTCCTCCGTTCAGGGCGCGGTCGTCACCTTCGAGCCGGG
Organism: Brevundimonas sp.; assembly: GCA_016742215.1. GTDB lineage: Bacteria > Pseudomonadota > Alphaproteobacteria > Caulobacterales > Caulobacteraceae > Brevundimonas. The sequence goes on along the minus strand of JACVCC010000001.1, from coordinate 122,016 downwards.
CGCGCGAACGGCCTGGCACACCCACCCACGCGGCCAGACCCTGATCGTTCTGTCCGGTCTCGGCTGGATCCAGCGGGAAGGCGGGCCGGTCGAGGAAATCCGCCCCGGCGACACTGTCTGGTTCGCGCCCGGCGAACGCCACTGGCACGGCGCCTCGGCCACCACGGGCATGAGCCATGTCGCCCTTCAGGAAGCCGAGGACGGCAAGGTCGTCGACTGGCTCGAACACGTCACGGACGCCCAGTACCGCGCGCCGTCAGTATCGGAGTAACCCATGCAGAAGCGTCTCCTTGGAAACAGCGGCCTTGAGGTTTCCGCCCTCGGTCTCGGCTGCATGGGGCTGAGCTTTGGCCTCGGCCCGGCCACGGAACGGTCGGCTGCAATCAGCCTGCTGCACGCCGCCGTCGATCGGGGCGTCACCTTCTTCGACACCGCAGAGGCCTACGGTCCCGGCGACAACGAGGACCTGCTGGGTGAAGCCCTGGCGCCGGTCCGCGACCGGGTCGTCATCGCCACCAAATTCGGCTTCCCGGGCGGTCGGGTGGCGGACGGCCTCGACAGCCGCCCCGAGAACATCCGCGCCGTCGCCGAGGCCTCGCTAAAGCGCCTCCGTACCGACGTCATCGACCTGTTCTACCAGCACCGCGTCGATCCGGCGGTGCCGATCGAGGACGTCGCCGGCACGGTTCGCGACCTGATCGCCGAGGGCAAGGTCAAGCACTTCGGCCTGTCCGAGGCCGGGGTGGCGACCATCCGACGAGCTCACGCAATCCAGCCCGTCGCCGCGCTGCAGAGCGAGTATTCCCTGTGGTGGCGTGAGCCGGAGGCGGAAATCCTGCCGGTGCTTGAGGAGCTGGGGATTGGCTTCGTGCCGTTCAGCCCGCTGGGCAAGGGCTTCCTGACCGGCGCGATCGACAGCAGCACGACATTCGACAGCACGGACTTCCGCAACTCCGTCCCACGGTTCTCGGCCGACGCCCGGGCCGCCAATCAGACGCTCGTCGACGCCCTCGGGCGGATTGCGGCGGCGCGTGGAGCCACGCCGGCGCAGGTCGCCCTCGCCTGGCTGCTGGCGCAGAAGCCATGGATCGCGCCCATCCCCGGCACGACGAAACTGCACAGACTGGAAGAAAACCTCGCCGCTGCCGATATCTCCCTGACCGCGGAGGATCTGGCGTCTATCGAAGCCGCCGTCGGCGGGTTCGAGGTCACCGGCGAACGCTATCCGGCCGCCATGCAGGCACGGATCAATCGATAAGGCGAACCCCGCGGCGCCGCATCCGGCGCCGCGGGCATTTCATCAGGCCGCCAGGCGCTGGAAGACGGCGGCCAGCGCCGTCAGACGCGCCTTGTTGGCGCCCGTGGCCGGACCTGCCGCAGCGGTCAGATCAGTCGCAAGGGTCGCCGCTCCGCGCTTGTCCGCCCGGCCGGCGCGCCAGCGCGTGATCGCCTCGCCCGCACGACCGGCCACGGCGCCGTCGACGGCGTTGGCGCGGTTCAGCTGGTCCAGATAGGCCTGGGCCACGTCCGGCGAGTCTTCCCAGCTGATGCGGGTCTGGAGCTGCGGGTTGATCTCACCCGCCATGACGCTTTCAGCCACGGCGATCTCGGCGGCCGAAAGCTGGTCGGTCGGCTCAAGCTTCAGCACGTCCAGACCGCGGGCGATCTCGCTGGAGTAGATCCGGCCGTTAAACCAGTAGGCCGACCACGACCCGCCGACGTACAGGCGCTCGCTGCTGATCGGACCGCGGTCGAAGTAGGCGATCTCCATCGGACGCGCCGGATCGGTGAAGTCCATGATCGAGACGCCGCCCTGGTACCAGGCCTGCACCATCAGATCGCGCCCCGGGACCGGGATCAGATTGCCGTTGTGAGCCACACAGTTCTCGGTCGATCCCTGCGTCGACGGCAGCTTGAAGAAGCTGCGGCCGGTCAGGGTGCGGTTCTCGATCGTGGCGACCATGTTGGCGCCCCAGGTCGCCGGATCCTCGGCGCGGCAGCGCGCACCGATGCCGCCGCCCCACTCGTCGGTGAAGACGACCTTGTCGCCGGCGTTGTTGAACGTGGCCGAGTGCCAGTAGGCCATGTCCGGATCGAAGATGTCCGAGGTCCGGCGCGGGTTCTCGGGGTCCGAGATATCCAGCAGGATGCCGTTGCCGCTGCAGGCGCCGCCGGCCAGGCCGATCTCCGGATAAACGGTGATGTCGTGGCACTGATTGGTCTGGGCGGTGTTCTGGCTGGCGATGCCGGCGCGGCCGCCGCGCCACAGGCCGGCCACCCGGCCGGTGGTGGCGTCGGCGAAGATGCGCGGACGGTTCACGATCCGGGCCGCCGACGGGTTGTCCAGCTCGACCTTGATCACATCGATCGAGAACAGGGCCGTCTCGGGGTTCTGGTCAGGCTGACCGTCGGTGCAGATGTCCAGCTCGGCCGTCTTGCGAACGTCCGAAGTCCCCTGACCATAGACGTACAGCACGTTCGGATCGGTTGGATGCGGCAGCAGGGTATGGGTGTGCGAACCACGGCAGGTCTGCACCGCCGCGATCTGGCGCGGGGCGTTCAGATCGCTGATGTCGAAGATGCGCACGCCGCGGAAGCGCTCGGCCACCACGTCACCCGTGGTCGTGGCCGTGCCGCAGTCCAGACGGCCGCGGTTCTCCTCGACCGACATGAACAGCAGGTTGCCGTGCACCGACACGTCGCCCTGACCGCCGGGGCAGACCACCGACATGGCCAGACGGGGCTCGCCGCCTGACAGATCGTAGGCGTTGAAGCCGTTGAAGTTGCCGACGAACAGCTTGCCGTTCGACACCGCCATGTCGGTATTGGCCATGCCCAGCGGGCTGAAGCCCGGGTTGCCGCGGGCCGACGCCATCATGGCCTCGCCCTCCTCGCGATTGCGCGGCGGCGAGAACATGGTCTCCGAGGTGCTGAAGCCCGGCGCGTGCGGCAGGGCATGTTCCAACGTCATGCCGCGCGCGGCCTGACCAGCATTCTCGAGGCCCGCCGACAGGGCCGAGCGTGCATCAGCCTGGACCGGCTGGGCCTGCGGCGGGGCGGCCTGGGCGAGCGCTGCGCTCCCTGCGGCCAGAACGGTCAGCGCGGCGGCTGAGGAAAGCAGAAGGCGACGGACGGTCATGGCCGGTCTTTCAGTGCTGGTGATGGGAATGCGAGTGGTCAGGTTGATGGGCGGGGCCGAGGTCGGACAGCAGGGACTGCATCCGCAGAATCTCGGCGGACTGATCCCCGACCACGGAGGTGGCGAAGTCGCTGAGTACGGTGTCCTCGGCGGCGTCGGGCGTGCTCATCAGATCGCGCACCATGTCGATGGCGCCCTGATGGTGCTGGATCATCCCTGTCAGGAACAGGCGGTCGAATTCAGCGCCGCTGGCGGCGGCCAGCGCGCGCATCTGGCGCGGCGTCAGCATGCCGGCCATGACCGGGGTGTCCTCGGCGCTCGGCGCCCCGTGGCCCGCGTGCGCGCCGTGGTCCATGGCTCCGTGCGAACCGTGATCCATGCCCTGCATTTCCAGAAGCTGCCCCCGCTCGGTCAGCCAGCCACGCATCAGCTCCATCTCGGCCTCCTGGCTCAGGGCGATGCGGCGGCCCAGCAGATTGACCCGGGCGTTCTCGCCGCGGGTCTTCTGAAGCTCGACCATCTCCACCGCCTGGGCGTGATGGACGATCATGTGCTGCATGAAGGCGACGTCGGCTTCGGTGAAGGTGGTCTGTCCCAGCACGCGGGCCTGCTCGGCGGAGATGATCCGCGACGGCGCGCCCGGCGCGCCGGGCTGGAAGATCGGCGGCGTCTGCTGCCCCGCGATCACGCCCGCCAGAATGAGTCCCGCAACGCCGTACAACCACGCACCTCCCTGTCGCCCTCCCCCGAGGACGGCGCAGACTAGGGGCGAGGCTTCACCGGGAGCAAGGCCGGATGGCCCTCCGGTTCATTACTTATTGGTCAGACGGACTTCAGCACGACCGCACAGCGGACAGCGTCCACGCCTTCGACGGCGCTGAAGCGATCCACCAGCGCCGACAGCGCCTGCGGTCCCGCCACGCGCACGATCACATAGCCGTCCAGAGGTCCGGTGACGGAGTAATAGCGCTCGATCTCGGGCCAGTGCCGGAACATCGCCACTACCGGTGCGCAGGGCCGGCGGCTGAAGGTCAGGGACAGGATCGCCTCCAGCACCTCGCCCTCCCCGACCGGCTTCGGCGGAGCGATGGCGGCGTGGTAGCCGAGGATCACGCCGTCGCGCTCCAGCCGGGCCATCCGCGCCTGCACCGCCGTGCGTGACAGGTTCAGCTTCTGGGCAAGCGCGGTCAGGGTCACGCGCGCGTTCGCGGACAACAGGCCGAGCAGAGCCTCGTCCACAGCGTCCCGCGCACCTTCGATCCGACCAGGCATCCGTCGATTTTCAGTCATTTCGCAATGGTCATCGGCCGCCTTGTTCATGGCGACGGGGCGCTTCGGGCCGCACAATCCGCTGCGAACTGAGAGCGCGCAAGATGTCGGCCGACCATCACCTGATCCGACCGCAAGAGACTGTCGCCCTGCTGGTCATCGACATGCAGCTGGGCTTCGACGATCCGGCCTGGGGGCCTCGCAACAATCCGACGCTGGAAACGAACGTCCGGCGGCTGCTGGATGCCTGGCGACAGCGGAGCGCGCCAGTCGTTCATATCCATCATGCCTCTCCGGCGCCGGACGGGCGGATGCGGCTCGGCCAGCCAGGGCACGCCCCGAAGCCGGAGACGCGCCCCCTGCCGGCGGAGCCCGTCTTCCTGAAGTCGGTCAACAGCGGGTTCATCGGCACGGGTCTGGAAACCTGGCTCCTGGCGCAGGCCATAGGCTGCGTGGTTCTGGTCGGCCTGACCACCAACCATTGCGTATCCACGACCGCACGGATGGCCGCCAACCTCGGCTTCCGGACGCTCGTGGTCGCCGACGCCGCCGCCGCCTTCGCCTCGACCCACATCGACGGACGGCCCCGCGGCGCGGACGAGGTCCACGACGCCGCCCTGTCCGATCTGAACGGCGAGTTCGCCACCGTCACCGACACCTGCGCCCTTCTCGCCGTCCTCGCTCCGGAGACCGTCCATGCGTAGCCTGCTCCTGACCACGGCCCTGATCTCCGCCGCCCTGCTCGCCGGGCCCGCCCCGGCGCAGGAGCTCCGGCCGGGCGCGGACTTCGACGCTTTCGCCAATGCCGACTGGTACCGGACCACGCCCATGCCCGAGGGCGAGGCGGCGCTCGGCACGACGGCCCTGCTGCGCGAGCGGGCGGCCGGGCAGGTGCGCGAGCTGCTCGCCGAGGCCGTCCGCGCCCCGACCTCGCCCGCCGCGCAGCGCGTCGGCGACCTGTACTCCAGCCTCACCGGCACGGAAGCCATCGAAGCCCGCGGGCTGGAGCCGCTCGCCGCCGACCTCGCCGCCATCGCCGCGATCCGGGACCGGGCGGGGCTGTCCGCGTATCTCGGCGCCAGCCTGTCGCTGGACGACGGAACGAACAGCCGCACGCCCGGCGTGCTGGGCGTCTGGTTCCACCAGAGCCCGCGCGAGGCCCGCGTCGTGCCCCACCTGATGCAGGGCGGGCTCGGCCTTCCGGCGGACGCCCTCCGCGCCGAGCTGCCGTCCGCTGCGTACCGCGCTCGGATCGCCGCCGTCCTCACCCTCGCCGGCCTCGACCGGCCCCAAGCCCGGGCCGACCGGGTCGTCGCCCTGGAGCGCGCCCTCGCCCGCACCCACGCCCCGGCCGAACAAGCCTCGGACCCGCACGCCACCGACAATCCGTGGACCCGCGCCGACCTCGCCGCCCGCGCCCCCGGCATGGACTGGAGCGCCTGGCTGACCGCCGCCGGGCTGGAGCGGCAGGCGGACTTCAACGTCTGGCACCCCTCGGCCGTCACGGGTCTGGCCGCCCTCGTCGCCGACCAGCCGGTCGAGGCGTGGCGGGACTATCTGACCTACCACCACCTGGGCCGGTATGCGGCCGCCCTGCCTGTCGCCTTCCGTCAGGCCTTCGCCGGACCCGACGGAGCCCCGCCGCAACGCCCCGCCGTCGCGCTGGAGGTGGTCGAGACCCATCTGGGTCAGGACCTGTCCCGCCTGTGGGCCGCCGACCACTTCCCGCCCGCCTCGAAGGCCGCGGCCGAGGACTTGGTCACCCACATCCTCACCGCCTGGCGCGCCCGCCTGACCGCCGCCTCCTTCCTCAGCCCCGAGGCCAGCGCCACGGCCCTCGCAAAGCTCGACACCCTAAAGGTCGACGTCGGCCACCCGGATCGCTGGCTCGACACCTCGGACCTCGTCATCCGCCGCGACGAGGCCTACGCCAACCTGCGCCGGGCCGAGGTCTCGGCCTTGCGCCGCGAGCGGGCCCGCCTCGACCAGCCGGTCGACATGGACGACTGGGGCTCGCTCCTGCCGCACCGCGTCGGGGCCATACTGAACTTCAGCCCCAACACCATGCAGTTCACCGCCGGCATCCTGCAGCCGCCGTATTTCGACCCCGCCGGAGACGCCGCCTCCAACTACGGCTCGGCCGGCGCCGGACTGGCCCACGAGGTCGGCCACACCTTCGATCCCATCGGCGCCGACTACGACCCGGAAGGTCGCCTCGTCCGCTGGTGGAGCGACGCCGACCGCGCCGCTTACGACGCCGCCGTCGCCCCCCTGCACGCCCAGCTGGCCGCCTACTGCCTGAAGCCCGACCTGTGCGTGACGCCCGACCGGGTCCTGTCAGAGACCGCCGCCGACCTCGCCGGCCTGAATGTCGCTTACGACGCCTACAAGCTCTCCCTGAACGGCCGCCCCGACACGGTCATCGACGGCCTGACAGGGGACCAGCGCTTCTTCCTCGCCTTCGCCCGACGCTGGCGCAGGCTGCAGACCGAGGCCGGCGCCCGCCGCCAGTTCGCCACCGACAACCACGCCCCCGGTCCATACCGCGCCGCCACGGTCCGCAACCACGACGCCTGGTACGCCGCCTTCGACATCCGGCCCGGCGATCCCCTGTACCTGCCGCCGGAGCAGCGGGTCAGGATCTGGTAGCCGCCGTGATCGACCCGGACCTCCTTCCGCTCCTGCGCCCCCTGACCGGCTGGACCATCGACGCCGCCCTGATCCTCGGTTTCGCCGTCATGCTGGGCCGGATGGACCGGGCGTTGCGGAAGCTGGGCTGACCCTCGCCCCGCGGCCGAGGGCGCCGTTGCGAGTGATGCAATCGATGCAATCGATGCAATGGATGCATCGGCTAGCTCGACCGGGCGGCGGCGGCGGCGAGGGTCCATTGCTCGGCCATCGCCTTGGCGATGAAGCCTTCCAAATCCGGCTCTGGATTTTCTTGAGCGATGCCGCCTAACCTGGCCGAAGCGGGGGCGCGGTGATCGACGAATCCAAGACAGGCACCAACTGGCAAGACGACGAACTGGACGCCATCGTCGCCGACTACTTCGCCATGCTTGCCGCAGAACATGCGGGCGAGAGGTACAACAAGTCCGAGCATCGCCGCGCCCTGATCGGACTGACCGGGCGCAAACCCGGTTCCATCGAACTGAAGCACATGAACCTGTCGGCGGCGCTCAGTGAACTCGGGCTCCCGATCATCGACGGATACAAGCCGGCGAGAAACTTCCAAGGCGCAATCTTCGGCGCCGTTGATCGCTATCTGTCGCAGCACCCCGAGGCGTGGTCGATCGGCGAAGCCCGGCTGCTCAGCTTCGTTCAGCGTCGGGCAGGCAACACCGAACCTGACAGAGCCCTGCGGGCCACCATTGGCGTGGCGTCCGAAGGCGCCCCGTTCACGTCTGCGCATCCGAGAGAAGTTGGTGAAGGTGAAGCATCCAAGCTCCCGCCAATCATCCTTGTGCCTCCTCCGCTACTCGGCGAGGCACAACCACGCCCCGCAGGCTTGCAGCGACTTGTTCGGAAGTTCGACCCCGCCGCGCGCGACGCGCGCAATCGCACTTTGGGTCGTGTCGGTGAACTGCACATCTATGATCGCGAAATCGCCGGGCTGATCGAGGCGGACCGCATGGACCTCGCCAAGCGTGTCGAATGGACCAGCGAGGAACGAGGCGACGGTGCGGGTTACGACATCCGCTCCTTCGACCCGACCTCTGGGGAAGAGCGCTTCATCGAAGTGAAGACCACGCGGGGCGGCGCGCGAACGGACTTCTTCCTGAGCCGCAATGAACGCGCCTTCAGCGACGAGGAGCCAGAACGCTATCGGCTGTGCCGTGTCTTTGACGCAGCGGCGGACATGAAGCTCTTCGCGCTCCGGCCACCGCTAGGGGACGTGGTTCGACTGTCCCCCGAAACGTGGCGGGCCAGCTTCTAGAACTTCTCTGGTCGGAACGGGTTGGGCTCGTACCGGATCAAGTCATACTTTTCGGCGAACCAAGTCACGAACTCCAAAGGGGTTTCGCCATCGCGCCAAGCCCTCACCAGTTCGGCTTCGGTTAATCCAGCATCGGCAGGCGTCAGGCACCAGTGCTTCGTGAGAAAATCACTCGCCGTCGCGATCCAGAGCGCCTCGTTCATGTTGCCAGCCCCCTTGCCTCAGGTTGGATCGAACCTGTCCGAAACACCAGAGTTCGTTTGGGACGCGCTCCGTTCCGAAGCCTCCCCGCTCGCGCTTTTCCGTCCGGCGTGCTAGGCGCGCCGGACCATGACGACCCCTCCGATCGAACGCATCCGCAACTTCTCCGTCGTTGCGCACATCGACCACGGCAAATCGACCCTGTCGGACCGGCTGATCCAGGTCACCGGCGGCCTGACCGCGCGCGAGATGAGCGCGCAGGTGCTCGACAATATGGACATCGAGAAGGAGCGCGGGATCACCATCAAGGCGCAGACGGTGCGCCTGACGTACAAGGCCAAGGACGGCCTCGAGTATGTGCTGAACCTGATGGACACGCCGGGGCACGTCGACTTCGCCTATGAGGTCTCGCGCTCGCTGGCCGCTTGCGAGGGCTCGCTGCTGGTGGTGGACGCCTCGCAGGGGGTGGAGGCCCAGACGCTGGCCAACGTCTATCAGGCTATCGACAACAACCACGAGATCGTGCCGGTTCTGAACAAGATCGACCTGCCGGCCGCCGAGCCCGACCGGGTGCGCGCCCAGATCGAGGACGTGATCGGGATCGACGCCTCGGACGCCGTGATGGCCTCGGCCAAGTCGGGCATCGGCATCGAGGAGGTGCTGGAGGCCATCGTCACCCGCCTGCCGGCGCCCAAGGGCGATGTGAACGCGCCGCTGAAGGCCATGCTGGTGGACGCCTGGTACGACCCCTACCTCGGCGTCGTGCTGCTGGTCCGCGTGTTCGACGGGGTGCTGAAGGCCGGGCAGCGGGTCAAGTTCATGCAGAACGGCTCGACCCATCTGGTCGACCGCGTCGGCGTTTTCCTGCCCAAGAACACCCCGGTCGAGAGCCTCGGGCCGGGCGAGGTCGGCTTCATCACCGCCCAGATCAAGGAAGTGGCCCACGCCGCCGTCGGCGACACCATCACCGACGAGAAGAAGCCGACGGCCGAGCCGCTGAAGGGCTTCAAGGACGTGCAGTCGGTGGTGTTCTGCGGCCTGTTCCCGGTGGACGCGGCCGACTTCGAGGACCTGCGCGCGGCCATCGCCCGCCTGCGGCTGAACGACGCCAGCTTCACCTATGAGATGGAGAGCTCGGCGGCGCTGGGCTTCGGCTTCCGCTGCGGCTTCCTCGGCCTGCTGCACCTCGAGATCATTCAGGAGCGACTGAGCCGCGAGTTCAACCTCGACCTGATCGCGACGGCCCCGTCGGTGGTCTACAAGATCAACCAGCGCGACGGCACGACCATCGACCTGCACAACCCGGCCGACCTGCCGGACGTGATGCAGATCCTCGAGATCGAGGAGCCGTGGATCAAGGCCGTGATCATGACGCCGGAGGAGTATCTGGGCGGCGTCATCAAGCTGTGTCAGGACCGCCGCGGCGAGCAGAAGGAGCTGACCTGGGTCGGGACCCGCGCCATGGTCGTCTACGAACTGCCGCTGAACGAGGTGGTGTTCGACTTCTACGACCGGCTGAAGTCGATCTCGAAGGGTTATGCCTCGTTCGACTACGAGCTGACCGACTACAAGGCCGGCGATCTGGTCAAGATGAACATCCTCGTCAACGCCGAGCCGGTCGACGCCCTGTCGATGCTGGTGCATCGCGGCCGGGCCGAGACCCGCGGCCGCGGCATGGTCGAGAAGATGAAGGAGCTGATCCCTCCGCACATGTTCCAGATCCCGATCCAGGCCGCCATCGGCGGCAAGATCATCGCCCGCGAGACCGTCCGCGCCCTGCGCAAGGACGTGACCTCCAAATGCTACGGCGGCGACGCCACCCGGAAGAAGAAACTTCTGGAGAAGCAGAAGGAAGGCAAGAAGCGGATGCGCCAGTTCGGCAAGGTCGAGATCCCGCAGGAAGCCTTCATCGCCGCGCTCAAGATGGACGAGGATTGATCGCGTTAACCGCGACGTCCGCCACTGATTTCGTTACGGATTACTTCGGCGTAAGGCGTCGCTTTGCCCGTTTCCCGGGCGCGCGGAAATCTGTATTCAACGACGGATGACAACCGGACGCCGCGACGCGGCGTTCCTCACGCACGGGCGACGGGTCCCTCCCCCTGTCGGCTCACCAAGGGGATACCAAGTGTCGATCCGCATCCGCACCCGCTGGGCCGGCGCCGCCGTGGCGCTCATGACCGCAACCGTCACGCTGGCCGCCTGTGGCGGGCATGGCGGGGAGGAGAAGGAAAAGGCTCCGGCCGGGACCCAGACGGTCAGCGTGCAGGTCGCCGCGACCGAGAACCTGCCGCGCACCGTGACCGCCTCGGGCACCGTCTCGGCCTGGGAAGAGGTGCCGGTGGGCGCCGAGACCGGCGGGCTGGTGGCGACCGCCGTGCTGGTCGACGAGGGCAGCTATGTGCGGCAGGGCCAGCCTCTGGTGCAGATGAACACGGCCCTGCTGGACGCCCAGGTGCGCCAGCAGCAGGCCGCCGTGCAGACGGCCGAGGCCAATGCGGCGCGCGACGACGCGGCGCTGGGCCGGGCGCAGGAACTGAAGGAGCGCGGCTTCCTCAGCCAGGCGTCGCTGGACACGGCGCTGGCCAACCAGCGCGCTTCGCAGGCCAATCTGGCCTCGGCCCGCGCGTCGCTGTCGGAGACCCGCACCCGCCTGTCGCAGGCGACGATCCGCGCGCCCGTCTCGGGCCAGATCATCAGCCGAAGCGTGACCCGCGGGCAGATCATCTCGGCCGGGACCGAGCTGTTCCGCATGGTGCGCGACGGCCGTCTGGAGCTGGACGCCCAGGTGCCGGAGACGGAGCTGGCGCTGCTGCGCTCGGGCCAGAGCGCCGAGATCACCTCCAGCCAGGCCGCGCCGACGACGGGCACGATCCGCATCGTGACGCCCGAGGTGAACGCCGAGACCCGGCTGGGTCTGGCCCGCATCTCGCTGGCGCCGGGTTCGCAGCTGAAGCCCGGCATGTTCGCCCGCGCCCGCATCGACGCCGGCAGCGCGCCAGCCACGGTCGTGCCGACGGCGGCGGTCCTGTACCGCAACAATCGCGCCGGCGTGTTCGTCATGCAGAACGCCAACACCGTGCATTTCCAGCCGGTGACCGTGGTCAACCGCCAGCAGACCCGCACGGCCGTCTCGGGCCTGAACGCGGGCGCCCGCGTGGTGGTCGAGGGGGCGGGCTTCCTGAACGAGGGAGATCGCGTCCGCGTCGCGGCCGTTCCGGCGGCGCGTCCGTCTGCCGCCGCAGCGGCGCCTGCCGCCGCCCGCCCTGCCGCCAACTGATCAGAGGGAGAGCGTCGTCATGAACCAGATCTCCTCCTGGTCCATCCGGAACCCCATTCCGATCATCCTGCTGTTCGTCCTGCTGACGCTGGCGGGGATGGTCGGCTTCCTGGGGATGCGGATCAACAACAACCCCGACATCGACTTCCCGATCGTCGCCGTCACCGCCGCCCGCCCGGGCGCCGCGCCGGCGGAGATGGAGGTGCAGGTCACCCGGCTGATCGAGGACTCGATCGCGGGCCTGTCGGGCGTGCGTCACATCTACTCGAACGTCTCGGACGGCGTGTCCTCGACGACCATCGAGTTCGAGCTGGGCACCGATACCGAGCGGGCGACCAACGACGTTCGCAACGCCATGAGCGGCGTGCGCGCCTCCCTTCCGCAGGACATGCAGGAGCCGACGGTCCAGCGCATCGACATCACCGGCGACGCCCTGATCACCTATGTGGTCCGCTCGCCGACGATGACGCCGGAGGAGATCAGCTGGTTCGTCGACAACGAGGTCAGCCGCGCCCTGCTGGCGCTGGGCGGCGTCGGAGAGGTGAACCGGTCGGGCGGCGTGGATCGCGAGATCCGGGTCGAGCTGGATCCGCAGCGGCTGTCCGCCTATGGCGTGACGGCGGCGCAGGTCAGCCAGGCGCTGACCAACGTCAACAACAACCTGCCTGGCGGCCGCGTGACCGTGGCCGGCTCTGAGCGGGCCGTGCGCACCATCGGCGCGGCGACTTCGGTCGAGCAGCTGCGCGAGACCCTGGTGCCGCTGGGCGATGGCAAGACCATCCGCCTGGGCGATCTCGGCACAGTCGAGGACAAGTGGAGCGAGCCGCGCCGGATCGCCCGCTACGACGGTCAGGAGGCCGTGACCTTCAACTTCCTGCGCTCGCGCTCGGCCAGCGAGGTCACCGTCTCGGCCAAGGTCCGCGACGAGGTGGCGAAGATCGACGAGGCCCATCCGGAGCTGACGATCGCCGAAGTCACCTCAAGCGTGAAATATATCGAGGAGAGCTATTTCGCCTCGCTGGAGGCTCTGGGCCTCGGCGCCCTGCTCGCCGTGATCGTGGTGTTCATCTTCCTGCGCGACTGGCGGGCGACCCTCATCGCGGCGACGGCCATGCCGATGTCGCTGATCCCGACGTTCGCCATCATCGGGCCGATGGACCAGTCGCTGAACGTGGTGACCCTGCTGGCCCTGTCGCTGACTATCGGCATTCTGGTCGACGACGCCATCGTGGAGATCGAGAACATCGTCCGGCACATGCGGGACGGAAAGGCGCCCTATGACGCCTCCATGGAGGCGGCGGACGAGATCGGGCTGGCCGTCGTGGCCACCACCGGCACCATCATCGCCGTGTTCGCCCCGGTCGGCTTCATGCCCGGCATCATCGGCCAGTTCTTCAAGGCCTTCGCGCTGGCCGCCTGTATCTCGGTCTTCTTCTCGCTGGTCGTGGCGCGGACGCTGACGCCGCTGATGGCCGCCTATCTGCTGCGTCACACCAATCACGAGGACCGCGATCCGCCGTGGATGAACGGCTATCTGCGCAGTCTGCGCTGGTCGCTGGGCAATCGCTGGAAGGTGTTCGCCCTCGGCATCCTTTTCCTGGTCGGCTCGGTCTTCCTGTCGGTCGCGGCCAAGATGTCGTTCGAGTTCATGTCGCCCGCCGACGAGGGCCGCGCGGCCTTCCAGGTGGAGACGCCGCCCGGATCGACCCTGGCCCAGACTGACGCCATCGTGCGGCAGGTCACCGAACGGCTGGAAGCCCGTCCGGAGGTCACCTCCGTCTATGCCGCCATCGGCGGACAGGACGTGAACCAGGCCAACATCTTCGCCGACATGGTGCCCAAGGGTAAGCGCGAGCTGAGCCAGCAGGAATTCGCCCGCGTCATGGTCGACGAGATGAAGGCCATTCCCGGCGCCCGGATCCGGGCCGGCATCGCCCAGCAGGGCGGCGGACCCAGCGACGGCACCAGCTACACCTTCTCGATCCTCGGCGATAACCCGGCGACGCTCGAGGCCGCGGCCCGCAAGGTCGAGGAAGAGATGCGCGGCGTCCCCGGTCTGGCCAACGTCGTGAACACCGCCGCCATCGCCCGTCCGGAAATCGTGGTGACCCCGCGTGCGGACGAGGCCGCCCTGGCCGGCGTCTCGGCCGCCTCGATCTCGCAGGCGGTGCGTGTGGCCACGATCGGCGACATCGACCAGAACCTGCCGAAGTACAATCTCGGCGACCGCCAGATCCCGATCCGCCTGCAGCTGACAGAGGCGGCGCGCGAGGATCTGACGATCATCGAGAACCTGCGCGTGCCGACCTCCACGGGCGGTCAGGTGCCGCTGAGCGCCGTCGCCGACGTCGCCTTCGGCGCCGGCCCGGCCACGGTCAGCCGTCAGGACCGCTCGCGGATCGCCTCGATCACCGCCGAGCTGGACGGCATCACGACCGGCGCCGCCGGTCAGGCGGTGCAACGCCTGCCCTCGGTGCAGAACCTGCCTGCGGGCGTGCGTCAGGTCCCGGCCGGCGATGCCGAGTTCATCCAGGAGATGATCACCGGCTTCGCCATCGCCTTCCTGTCGGGCATCCTGCTGATGTACGCCGTGCTGACGCTGCTCTTCAAAAGCTTCGCCTATCCGGTCACCATCATGGCGGCGCTGCCGCTGGCCATCGGCGGGGCGTTCATCGCCCTGGTCATCGCCGGCAAGAGCTTCTCCATGTCGGCCCTGATCGGCGTGCTGATGCTGATGGGCATTGCCGCCAAGAACTCCATCCTGCTGGTCGACTATGTGATCATGGCCGAGAAGGACGGGATGAGCCGGCACGAGGCCATCATGGACGCCGCCCACAAGCGGGCCCGTCCGATCCTGATGACCACCTTTGCGATGGGCGCGGGCATGGTGCCGATCGCCATCGGCATCGGCGCCGACGTCGAGTTCCGCTCGCCGATGGCCGTGGCGGTGCTGGGCGGCCTGATCTCCTCGACGTTCCTGTCCCTGCTCTACATCCCGGCGATCTTCACCATCGTGGACGACATCGCCGGGTGGATCCGGCGACTGGGTCAGCGACTGTTCGCCGGCCAGCGGACGGTTCCGGGACCGAAGGAGCCGAAGCCCGCCGACGTCAACGGCTGAAAATGAAACCGGCCGGGGATCGCTCCCCGGCCGGTTCTGCTTTCAGCGCTGAAGTCCGATCAGTAGCGGACGCGCAGGGTGACCCCGTAGGTCCTCGGGTGAGCGAGGAAGGCGTTGTACGTCAGGGTGTCGGCCGCGGGATTGTAGAAGGTGCCGTCCGGCTGGACCGTCGAGGCGAAGGCGTTGCCCTGGATGAAGCCGTTATAGACGACCTGATAGTACTCCTCGTCCGTCAGGTTCTGGACCCAGAACTCGCCGGTCCAGCGCTCATCCTCGGAGCCCAGCGAAATCCGGCCGTTCAGCACCGTGTAGGCGTCCTGCATCTTGAACGGCAGCAGGTCCGAGCCGGTGTTGTACTCGCTGGTGTATTTGGCCGCGAGGCTGAAGCCGGCGCGCATTCCGTTGCCGACCGAGCGGTCGAAGTTGATCGACGCCGTGCCCGAAACCTCCGGCGCGAACGACGCCCGGTTGCCCGGCAGCAGCGACAGCTGCGGGAAGTTGCCCGGATTGGCCATGTCGGCGGCGGTGAACTCGCCGTACTGGGCGTCGATGAAGGTCATGCCGCCCTGCAGGCTGAGGCCCTCGACCGGGGTGAACCACAGGAAGTCGGCATCGACGCCGCGCGAGTTCAGCTCTGGAATCGACTCCACCACGAAGGAAGTGCCGAGGAAGGTGTTGAGCTGGAAGTCGGTGAAGCGTTGATCGAAGTAAGAGGCGTTGAGCAGCAGGGTGCGGTCCAGCAGCGTCATCTTCACTCCGGCCTCGTAGCTGTCGACGACCTCGGACGGGAAGAACAGCGAGCTGACAGGCGTGATGCCGGTCTGGACGCGGTCGAGGTTGTAGCCGAACGACTTGTAGCCGCGGGCATAGGAGACATAGGCCATGACCGCGGGGTTGAACCGGTAGGAGGCCTTGATCGTGCCGCTGAGCTCACCGTCGTCGAAGCTCTCGTCGATGGTGCGGTTCTGGAAGGCCGAGTTGGTCCACGGCAGGCAGAAGCGGCCGAGGATCGCCGAGGTATTGGCGCCGAGCACCGCCCCGATCGCCGCGGCGTTGGCCAGGGCGGCGTTGCAGGTATTCCCGTTTCCGTTCGTGTTCCGCTGGGTTCCGTCGACGCTCTTCTCGTCCATTGTGTAGCGGAGGCCGAGCGTCAGATCGAAGGCGTCGGTGACGTGCCAGGTGTTGTTGGTGAACACGGCGAACGAGGTCGAATCCTGGCTGTAGTCGTCCTCGAAGGTCTGGCCGACGGTGAAGCCCGGCCCGGTCGCCGCGAAGGCGGGGTTGGTGACGATGGACCCGCCCGGACCGAACGGGCCAGTGCCGGTGCCGCCGCTGGCAAGACAGGCGCCGAAGGCCTGGGCCGTCTGGCCGGTGCGGGTGTAGCAGCCGATCGTGGTCGGGCTGACCGGGATGGTCGCGTTGGCGGCGTTGAGCTGTGACGAGATCAGCAGCGAGAGCATCGGGGAATAGTCGGCGCCCAGGTAGAAGGTGTCGCCGCGTTCGATGCCTTCGGTGGTGGCGAAGACCCCGACCAGCCAGTCCAGTCTGTCGGTACGACCGGCGAGGCGCAGTTCCTGGCTGAAGTTGTCGACACCGTAGCCGAAGTTCCCGTCGTTGATCCGATAGACGAGATCGGCGCCGGTGTAGTCCGACTCCTGACCGTTCGACGACGTCCAGCGCCGCAGGGCCGTGATCGAGGTCAGCTGCGCGCCGCCGAACAGGGAGGGCAGGTCGATGTTTGCCTCGACCGACACGCCCTTGTCCTCGATCTCCTGATCGCTGGAGCGGTTGGCGTAGGCCTGACGCGAGTACGGCAGAATGCCGAAGCCGGCGGCCGGCGGGCGCTGACCCGCGCCGTTCGAGAGCAGGTCGATGAAGGGGTAGGTCGGGCCGGTGCGGACCTGCACGCCGGTGCAGCAGTATTCGTCACGGCGCGAGTAGTCGGCGATCACGCGGATCGAGGTGTTGTCGTTGGGCATCCAGAGCAGCTGGCCCCGGGTGGTCCAGAAGTCCTGGTTGTTGTCGTCCGTCTCGGTGCGCGGGCCGTCGCCGGTGTCGACGTCGTAGAAGCCGTTGCGGACCCGGCGCCCGGCATAGAGGCGGAATGCCAGCTGGTCGGTCAGCGGGCCGGTCACCGAGCCCGTGACGCCCATGGCGCCGTAGTTCCCGAACGTCAGCTCGGCATTGTAGCCGGGGGTGAAGGACGGGGCCTCGGTGATGATGTTGATGACGCCCGCCGAGGTGTTCTTGCCGAACAGGGTGCCCTGCGGCCCCTTCAGCACCTCGATGCGGCTGAGCTCGCCCAGATCGCCAAAGCCGACCGAGTTGCGCGAGCGATAGACCCCGTCGATCACGACGCCGACCGAGCTTTCCAGACCCGGATTGTCGCCGACGGTTCCGACGCCGCGGATGCGGGCGGTGGTCGCCGCCTCGGACGAGTTCGAGGTCACGACCAGACCCGGGGTGACGATCTGCAGGTCCTTGATGTCGCGAACGCCGGCATCGTCCAGCATCTCGCCGGACAGGCTGGTGACCACGATCGGCACGTCCTGAAGGCTCTGCTCGCGCTTCTGTGCCGTGACGATGATGTCGTCGATGGTGGCGGGCCCGTCCTGGGCGGACTGGGCGACGGCGGTTCCGGCCAGGCCGAAGGCGCAGGCGCCGACGACGGCGCCCGAGACGGTGGCGCGAAGAAGATTGGTCAGACGCATGGCAGCTCCCCGGCATGGGGCGGCTGTCATGGGCGGCCCCGGCGTTTCCCTGTTCGCCGGCCACGCCTCTTTCTGGTTGCGTGCATGGATCCGGACGCACGCATCCTCTCGCGCTGGATCATGGTTCAGCGCGCCCAACGCGCCACTCATCCGAAATGCCGCCATTCGCCGCGCGTACGGCTCTGTTCACCGCATTCGACGGAAACTGTGTCCGTTCAATTGCCGTTGCGGAAACCCGCCAAAACAAAACCGGCCGGGGATCGCTCCCCGGCCGGTCGATGCTTCGCCCGTGGGCGAGGCGATCAGTACTTGAAGCGCAGGGTCGCGCCGTAGGTGCGCGGCTGGCCCAGGTAGGCGTCGTAGGTCTGGGTATCCAGAGCCTGGTTGTAGTAGGTGCCCGGGTGGCTGCCGCCGGCCTGGACGGTCGACTGGAAGGCCGAACCCTGCAGCGGAGCGTTGTAGGCGACCTGGACGTACTCTTCGTCCGTCAGGTTCTGGGCCCACAGGTCGAGGGTCCAGCGCTCGTCTTCCGAACCGATCGAGATGCGGCCGTTCACGGTCGTGAAGGCGTCCTGCATCTTGTACGGCAGCAGGTCCGAACCGGTGTTGTACTCGCTCATGTACTTGGCCGCGAGGCTGAAGCCCATTCGGTTGCCGCCACCGATGCTGCGATCGTAGTTGATCGACGCCGAGGCCGAGATCTCGGGTGCGAAGGACGCACGCGAGCCCGGCAGCAGCGACAGCTGCGGGAAGTTGCCCGGGTTGGTCAGGTCGGCGGCGGTGAAGTCGCCGTACTCGGTGTTGGTGTAGGTCAGACCGCCCGACAGGCTCAGGCCCTCGACCGGGGTGAACCACAGGAAGTCGGCGTCGACACCGCGCGAGGTCAGCTCCGGGATCGATTCCACCACGAAGGCGGTGCCCAGGAAGGTGTTCAGCTGGAAGTCGGTGAACGTCTGGTCGAAGTAGGTGGCGTTCAGCAGCAGGGTGCGATCCAGCAGCGTCATCTTCAGGCCGGCTTCGTAGCTGTCCACGACTTCCGACGGGAACAGCAGCGAGGCCACCGGGGTGATGCCGGTCTGCACGCGGTCGAGGTTGTAGCCGAACGACTTGTAGCCGCGGGCGTACGAGACGTAGGCGAGCAGCGACTCGTTCAGACGGTACGACGCCTTGATCGTTCCGCTCAGCTCGCCGTCGCTGAAGTCCTCGGCGATGTTGCGGTTGTTGTAGGCGAAGTTCGACCACGGCAGGCAGGCGTTGCCGATGATGGTGGAGGCCGCCGAGGCGCTGCCCAGGGCGCCGCCGATAGCGGCGGCGTTGGCGGCGAAGGCGCCGCAGGTCGTGCCGTTGCCGTTCAGGTTACGCTGCTGGGCGTCCAGGCTCTTGTCGTCCTGGGTGTAGCGCAGGCCCAGGGTGATATCGAACTGGTCGGTGACGTGCCAGGTGTTGTTCGTGAAGATCGCGAACGAGGTCGACTCCTGGTCGTAGAAGTCGGCGAAGCCCTGGCCGAGGGTGAAGCCCGGTCCGGTGGCGGCCGTCGGGCCGGCCGGCGCGGTTCCGCCCTGGGCGAGACAGCCCTGCAGGAACAGCGCGGTCTGACCCGGACGGCTGAAGCAGCCGATGATGCCCGGGCTGACCGGAAGGGCCGGATTGGCGCGGTTCAGCTGGGCGCTGAGCAGGAACGACAGGAACGGGGTGTAGTCCGGACCGTAGAACCAGCTGTCGCCGCGGCCGATGCGCTCGCGGGTGGCGAACAGGCCGACCAGCCAGTCCAGACGCTCGTTCGAGCCGGCCAGGCGCAGTTCCTGGGTCAGGTTGTCGACCGAATAGCCGTACTGACCGTCCTGTTCGCGGTAGGCGATGTCGGCGCCGGTGTAGTCGATATCCATACCGATATCGCCGCTCCAGTCACGCCATGACGTGACCGAGGTCAGGGTCGCGCCGCCGAACAGCGAGGGCATGTCGATGTTGGCCTCGATCGAGACCCCCATGTCCTTGATGTCCTGACCGGTGCCGCGGTTGGCGAAGGCCTGGCGCGAGAACGGCAGCGGGCCGAAGCCGGTGGCCGGCGGACGCTGGCCGGTGCCGGCCGAGAGACCGTCGACGAACGGATAGGTCGGGCCGGTGCGGATCTGCACGCCGGTGCAGCAGTATTCATCGCGCGAGGTGTAGTCGGCGATCACCCGGACCGAGGTGTTGTCGTTCGGCAGCCACAGCAGCTGGCCGCGCGTGGTGATGAAGTCCTGGTTCTGGTCGTCGGTGTTGGTGCGCGGACCGTCGCCGGTGTCGACGTCATAGAAGCCGCTGCGGACGCGACGGCCGGCGTACAGGCGGAAGGCCAGCTGGTCGGTGATCGGGCCGGTGACCGAGCCCGAAACGCCCATCTGGCCGTAGTTGCCGACGGTCGCTTCGGCGCTGTAGCCCGGGGTGAAGGACGGGGCTTCGGTGATGATGTTGATGACGCCGGCCGAGGTGTTCTTGCCGAACAGGGTGCCTTGCGGGCCCTTCAGCACCTCGATGCGGCTCATTTCGCCCAGGTCGCCGAAGCCGACCGAGTTGCGCGAGCGATAGACGCCGTCGATGACGACGCCGACCGAGCTTTCCAGACCGGGGTTGTCGCCGACGGTGCCGACACCGCGGATACGGGCGGTGGTCGAGGCTTCCGACTGGGTCGAGGTGACGGTCATGCCCGGGGTCAGGATCTGCAGATCCTTGATGTCGCGGACGCCGGCGTTCTCGAGGGTCTCGGCCGGGAGGCTGGTGACCACGATCGGCACGTCCTGCAGGTTCTGCTCGCGCTTCTGGGCGGTGACGATGATGTCATCGATGGTGGTCGGGCCGTCCTGCGACTGCGCAGCGGCGGTTCCGGCCAGACCGAAGGCGCAGGCGCCGACGACGGCGGCCGAGACGGTGGTCCGAAGAAGATTGGTAAGGCGCATGCACGGCTCCCGACGTAGGCCGGGCTGCATCTCTGCGAAGCCGCGGCGTTTCCTGATCCCTTGGTCCGCCCTCTACGTGGAGGGCGGAATTCCAGTAATTTGGGTAACTCAGGGGCCTGTCAGCGACAAGAAGCGCGACACCTTCGCGTCTCAATTGACAGGAAGGTGAACCAAACTGTGACGCAAAAGCGACAGAAACCGCTGACGCTAGGTCAATATTTGCTTCGCACGTGCGAGTATCCGTAGCGCGTTAGGCGAATTTCTTGCGACGCGCGGCTGCGACGCCAAGAATCGCCCCGGCGGCGAGTGCGGACAGCAGGGAGCCGCCGAGCACGCCGAGCTTCACCTCGACCTGCTCCGGAGAGTCGATCGCGCCCGGGAAGGCCAGCACGCCGATGAACAGGCTCATGGTGAAGCCGATGCCGCACAGCAGGCTGACGCCGTAGAGCTCGAGCCAGGTCGAGCCGGAGGGCTTGCGACCGATCTTCAGGGTGGAGGCCAGCCAGGCGGCGCCGAAGACGCCGATCTGCTTGCCGAGGAACAGACCCAGGGCGATGCCGATGACCAGAGGCGCGGTCGCCTGCTCGAACGACAGGCCCGCGAAGCTGACGCCGGCCTTGGCGAAGGCGAACAGCGGCAGGACCAGCCACGAGACGTAGGGGTGCAGATCGTGCATCGCCTCCTTGAGCGGGCTCTGGCCGTCTTCCTTGCGCGCATTCACCGGCACGATGCAGGCGAAGGCGACGGCGGTCAGGGAGGTCGACAGGCCGGCCTGCACCGTCAGCCACCACACCAGGGCGAAGCCGAGCACCCAGAAGGGCGAAGGGACCTTGCGGAAGCGGGCGGCGACGCCGCCGGCGATCAGGAGCGCCGCCACGCCGAGCAACGGCATGAGCTGGACGCCGCTGGAGAAGAGGATGGCGATCAGGGCGATGGCGCCGAGGTCGTCGACGATGGCCAGTGTCAGCAGGAAGACGCGCAGCGACGAGGGCAGATTGCGCGCGGCGACGGCGAAGACGGCCAGGGCGAAGGCGATGTCGGTCGCCAGCGGAATGGGCCAGCCCTGATGGGGCCCGCCGAACGCTCCCGATATGCCCAGATAGACAAGCGCCGGAGCGATCATGCCCCCGGCGGCGGCGATGATCGGCGTGGCCAGCTTCTTCGGATCGCTGAGTTCGCCGCGCAGAATCTCGTATTTGATCTCCAGACCGACGACGAGGAAGAAGAGGGCCATCAGGCCTTCCTTGATCCAGTCGGAGATCGTCATCTCGAGCAGAAGCGGCCCGACCTGCAGCACATGCTCGCTCTTCAGCCATGAGAAATAGGCTGGCCCCCACGCCGAGTTGGCGACCAGCAGCGCCGCCACGGCGGCGACGCCGAGCGCGGCGCCCGAGGCGGTTTCGGTCTTGAGGAAGTCGAGCGTGAACTTGCGGGCCACGGCATTCTCCGGATGGTTTCGGATAGGGTCGTGGCGCCAGGTTATCGACGGACGCCGGACCGGGTTCGCAAACGCGCCGGCCTGGCCGGGACGGACCCGACCTGATGTCTGCCTTTACAATACCCGCGAAGCCTCAGGGTTCAACCCGAGCAGGACGAGATTGAGCCCTGCGGCGACCATCGCCAGGGCCAACATCGGCGTCGCCCCGCCCACGGCCGCGAGCTGGCCGAACAGGGCGACGCTGAACACGCCGAGCGCGTAGAGATTGCCCGCCCGCAGCATCGGCCGCGCGAACCGATCCGGCAGCAGTGCGCCGACAACGAGAAGGACCGCCAGCAGAACGTCCGGGACGACGAAGGCGGGATCCGCCATCGCGCCGGTGATGACCGGAATGACCGTGCCGACGGCAACGGCGAGCGACGAACCCCGGGCGACGAACATCAGCATGGAGGCCTCCTGTGCGCGCGGACCTTGCGAAACGCGGCGGCGACGCGCAACTGCACCCGATGCCGCTATCCCCCGACTATCGCCCCACGCCCCGCTTCGCCCTGCTGGGCGACGAGTATGGAGACGCCGTCGAGGCGGCGACATTTCCGCAGACCATCCTGCGCTTCCGCAATGATCGGGCGGCGGCGACTGTCGGGCTGAACGCTCTGACGGACGACGAGTGGATCGCCCACTTTGGTCGCTTCGAGCCCCTGCCGGGCCAGCCCGGCCCGGTGGCCATGCGCTATCACGGGCATCAGTTCCGAACCTACAATCCGGACCTTGGCGACGGGCGCGGCTTCCTCGCGGCGCAGCTTCGGGAACGCGCTCAAGCAGCGAGCGACCGCGTCGCGAGCGATAGCGCAAGTGAAGGACGCTTGCTTGATCTCGGAACAAAGGGATCCGGCACGACGCCATGGTCGCGGACGGCCGACGGTCGGCTGACGCTGAAGGGCGGAGTCCGTGAGGTGCTGGCGGCGGACATGCTTGAGGCCCTGGGCGTGCCGACCAGCCGCGCCTTCAGCCTGATCGAGACGGGCGAGGCGCTGGAGCGGGGCGACGAGCCCTCCCCCACCCGTTCGGCCGTGCTGGTGCGGCTGTCGCACAGCCACATCCGTTTCGGCACCTTCCAGCGCGCGGCCTTTTTCCGGCGTGCGGACATGGTGGAGACCCTGATCGAGCATTCCCGCGCCCTCTACCACCCCGGGGTCGCGGCCGGAGACGTCCCCGGTTTCCTGACCGCCGTCGTCGAGGCGTCGGCGCGGCTGACCGCCCGATGGGTCGCCGCGGGCTTCGTGCACGGGGTGCTGAACACCGACAATCTGAACGTCACCGGCGAGAGCTTCGACTACGGCCCGTGGCGATTCCTGCCGTCCTACGAGCCGGGGTTCACGGCCGCCTACTTCGATCAAACCGGTCTGTACGCCTTCGCGCGCCAGCCCGAGGCGGTGTTCTGGGCCCTGACCCAGCTGGGCGGGGCGCTGAAGCTGGTCGCCGACGCCGACCCGCTGACTGATGCGCTGAACGGCTTCGGACCGGCATACATCCGCCATCTACGGGCCGCCTTCCTGAACCGGCTGGGCGTTAAGAGCCTGGGCGAGGCAGCCGATCAGCGCCTGCTGGACTCGAGCCTTGCCCTGCTGCGCGAGGGCGGCGAGGCCATGCGCTGGGAGCCGCTGTTCTTTGACTGGTTCGCCGGCTTCGCCTCGTCGGCCCGGGCGCTGTCGGGGCCACGAGCGGCCCTCTACCAGAGCAAGACCTTCGCCGACTTCCGTTTCGCCCTGTTCGAGCACGAACCGGACCGCCCCGAGCGGCTGGAGGCGCCGATCTTCGCCCGACCGGAGCCGGAGGAAATGCTGATCGACGAGGTCGAGACGATCTGGGCCGCCATCGATACCGACGACGACTGGGAGCCGTTCCGGTCCAAGTTGGCCCGCATCGACGCTGTCCGTCGCGCGCTGCGCTGAAGGTTACGAAGGTTTCATCTCGACTATCAATAAATCTCTTGATCGATATTCGATGCGCACATATCGAATATCGGAATGGAGCCGCGGAGGGCGGCAAGAGGAGATTTCGGGATGAAACTGATCGGACGTCGTTCCGTCGCCAGCGCACTGCGCTGGGTTCTGGGGTTCGTGAACATCTTCGTCACCGTCGGGGTGATCGCGACCGGCCTGCTTCTTCTGACGACGCTGATCGTGCCCGACTTCGCCGTCGGCTTCATGAACGGTCTGGCGGACAGCGACAGCGGCCTGCGCCCGCTGCTGTTGAACGAACGCGCCAGCTTCCTGGCGGCGTTTATCGCCAGCCTCAGCACCTGGTGGATCCTGAACCGCCTGCGCCGGATGTTTCTGGCGGTGAATCAGGGCGACGCTTTCGAGCGTGCCAATGTCGGGCGGCTTCAGGGTATCGGCGTCGGCCTGATCGGCATCGAAATCAGCGCCGCAGTTCTGGCCCGCTTCGTCCCGCGCGGCATCATCGACGGCCTGGAATACGAGATCGACCTCGGCGCTTGGCTGTCCATCCTGATCGTCTTCATGCTGGCCGAGGTCTTCCGGCAGGGCGCCAGGATGCGCGACGAACAGCAGATGACGGTGTGAGCCGCACCCATGGCCATTCTCGTCCAGCTTGATCGCCTTCTGCTCGAACGCCGCATGTCCCTGACCGAACTGAGCGACAGGGTCGGGGTCACGCTCGCCAATCTGTCGATACTGAAGACCGGCAAGGCGCGCGCCGTCCGATTCAGCACGCTCGACGCCCTGTGCCGGGCCCTCGACTGCCAGCCCGGGGACCTGATGGTCTATGCCCCCGGCCCGCAGGAGAGCGCAGACGATGGCGATACCTGATCACTGCTGACATCAGGTTGGCAGCAGGGTGGCGGTAGATCTGACGACATCGGGGCGGTCGCTCCGGCGTCGATCAGGAGAGCCCCGCCATGCCGTGCCCGACCGCGCTTAACGCCGCTGCAAGGCCTGCTGCATTACAGCGATTTATGAATACGGCCACGCTTGGGTCGAAGTCGCGTGTCACTGTTCAGTCACGGATGGTTACAGCCGCGCTTGCGCCCCTTGCGGAACGCCAACCGGAAACCGATCTCGCTGCTGTTACAAATCAAAAGAACGCTCCTCCCCGGACGTCATCGACAATGGCTTCTCATATCCTCACCCCGGCCCGCTCGCGGCTGAATGCGAGCTACCGCAACCTGACCCTGTGGACGCTGCAGGGCTGGCTGACGATGTTCTTCGTCGCCGCCGGCTACGCCAAGCTGACCGAGCCGTTCGCCAATCTGGTGGACCTGATGCGCTGGCCGGCGCTGGTCGCGGAGAATTTCGTGCGCGGCCTCGGCGTCGCCGAGATCGTGCTGGCGATCCTGCTGCTGGCCCCGCTGGCGTCGTGGAAGCACGGCCGCCCGCTGCTGGTCATGGCCGCCGCGGGCTTGCTGGCGCTGGAGAGCGTCATGCTGCTGGTTCACCTCACCGGCCTGGACGTCGGCCCGGCGATCACCAATGCGATCCTGATCGCCATGACCGCGCCTGTGCTGTGGTTCCGGGCGCGTGAGGTACGGTAGGGCTACCGACAATCGATCAAACGACGGCCGCAGGGTTTCGCCCCGCGGCCGTTTTCGTATGCGCGCCTCGAAACCTTCCCTTTACGTCCGCGTCAACTTCGACATAAGGTGCGGTCATGGCGACCGCCGACGATCACCGCACCTATTCGATCCGCCAGCTCTGCCGAGAGTTCGGAGCGACGGCCCGCGCCCTGCGCTTCTACGAGGACAAGGGGCTGCTCAATCCCGCGCGCAAGGGTCAGACCCGCGTCTATGACGCGCGCGACCGCGCCAGGCTGAAGCTGATCCTCCGAGGCCGCCGCATCGGCTTCAGCCTGCAGGAGATCCAGTCGATGCTGGATCTGTACGACCGCAAGGATCACAACGCCCACCAGATGGCCGTGGCCCTGCGCCAGCACCGCGCCCAGATCGCCGCGCTGAAGCAGCAGCTCGAGGACATCGAGGGCGCGATCGAGACGGCCGAGGAGGCCTGCCGCTGGATGGAGGAGAAGCTGGGCGAGCACCGCCCCGACCTGCTCCCCGGCGCCGAGGAATACGCGAGCCTGATGAAGGCCCGCCTC
This sequence comes from Brevundimonas sp., assembly GCA_016742215.1. Classification (GTDB taxonomy): domain Bacteria; phylum Pseudomonadota; class Alphaproteobacteria; order Caulobacterales; family Caulobacteraceae; genus Brevundimonas. The sequence continues at coordinate 95,871 of JACVCC010000001.1, read as the reverse complement.
AACACCGACCACCACTACCAGCCCTTCAAAGCGAGAGCCTGACCATGGCCTACAAGGCGCCCGTCCGCGACCTGACGTTCATCCTGAGCGAAGTGCTGGAGATCGACCGTTACACCAACCAGCCCGGCTTCCAGGACGTGTCGTCCGAGCTGGCCCAGCAGATCCTCGAGGAAGCGGGTCGCTTCGCCGAGGAAGTCATCGCCCCGATCAACAACCCGGGCGACAAGGAAGGCTGTCACTGGGCCGAGGGCGGCGTGGTGACGACGCCGGAGGGCTGGAAGGAAGCCTATCATCAGATGGTCGAGGCCGGCTGGCCCTCGCTGATGATGGACCCGGCCTATGGCGGCCAGGGGATGCCCTCGGTCATCGGCTCGGCCGTCGGCCAGTTCACCGCCGGCGCCTCGGCGGCCTTCTCGATGTACCCCGGCCTGACGGCGGGCGCCTGGGCCGGCATCCACGCCAATGCCTCGGAAGAGATCAAGCAGAAGTATCTGCCGAAGATGTCGACCGGCGAATGGACCGGCACGATGAACCTGACCGAGCCGCACTGCGGCACCGATCTGGGCATGGTGCGCACCAAGGCCGTGCCGAACGGCGACGGCAGCTATTCGATCACCGGCCAGAAGATCTGGATCTCGGCCGGCGAGCACGACTTCGCCGACAACATCATCCACACGGTGCTGGCCCGCGTCGAAGGCGCGGTCCCGGGCATCAAGGGCCTGTCCCTGTTCGTGGTGCCGAAATTCCTCGTCAACGAGGATGGCTCGGCCGGCGAGCGCAACACGCTCGAATGCGCCGGCCTCGAGCACAAGATGGGCATCCACGGCAATGCGACTGCGGTCATGCAGTACGACGGCGCCAAGGGATGGCTGATCGGCGAGGAAGGCCGCGGCATGAACAACATGTTCGTGGTCATGAACGAGGCCCGCCTCGGCACCGGCCTGCAGGGCCTGGCCATCGGCGCCGCCGCCTATCAGGCCGCCGTGGAGTTCGCCCAGGACCGCCTGCAGGGCCGCTCGCTGACCGGACCGAAGAACCCGGACGGCCCGGCCGATCCGATCATCGTCCACCCGGATGTGCGCCGCATGCTTCTGGAGGCTCGCGCCTTCGTCGAGGGCGGTCAGGCCTTCATCCTGTGGACCGCGCTCCAGGCCGATCTGGAGAAATCCGAGGACGAGGCCGTGGCCACCAGGGCCAGGGACTACATGGGCCTGCTGACGCCGGTGCTGAAGGCCTATCTGACCGACAAGGGCTTCCACGTCGCCTCGCTGGCCATGCAGGTGCACGGCGGGTCGGGCTACACCGAGCATTTCCCGGCGTCGCAGTATCTGCGCGATGCGCGGATCACCATGATCTACGAGGGCACCAACGGCATCCAGGCGCTGGATCTCGTCGGCCGCAAGCTGCCGGCCCAGGGCGGTCGCGCCATCATGAGCTGGTTCGCCGAGATCGACGCCTTCGTGGCGGAGAATGGCCAGGACGAGAACCTGAAGCCCTTCGTCGACGGCCTGGCCGACGCGAAGAAGAAGCTGCAGGACGGCACCATGTGGATGATGCAGAACGGCATGGCCAATCCGGACAACGCCGGCGCGGCCTCGACCGACTACCTGAACATCTTCGGCATCACGGCCCTGGCCTACATGTGGGCGCAGATGGCCAAGGTCGCGCAGGCGCAGGTGGACGGCGGCTCGACCGACCCGTTCTACGCCAACAAGCTGATGACCGGCCGCTACTTCGTCGAGCGCATCCTGCCCGACGCCGGCGCGCACCTCGCCAAGCTGAAGACCGGAGCGGATGTGCTGATGGCCATGCCGGCGGATCAGTTCTGATCTGGATGACGGTGATCCAATGAACGTCCTCAACAGCCCCGATCCCGACTTCATGCAGGATGAGGAGATCACCCTCTTCTCGGACAGCGTCGCCAAATGGATCGACGAGCACGCGCCGCTGGAGAAGATGCAGCAGTGGATCGCCGACTCGTCGGTGCCGCGCTCGCTGTGGAACGACGCCGGGGCGGCGGGCCTGCTGGGCCTGTCGCAGCCGGAAGAGGACGGCGGCTTCGGCGGCGACTATCGCCACGAGGTCGTGCTGATGCGCCAGCTGGGCTGGAAGGGCGCGGACCACTTCGGCATCTCGCTGCACAATGCGATCGTCATGCCCTATGTCTGGCACTACGGCACGCAGGAGCAGAAAGAGCGCTGGCTGCCCCGACTGCAGTCGGGCGAACTGGTCGGCGCCATCGCCATGACCGAGCCGGGCGCCGGCTCTGACCTGCAGGGCGTGAAGACCACCGCCATCAAGCAGGGCGACCACTACGTCCTGAACGGCTCCAAGACCTTCATCACCAACGGCCAACTGGCCAATTTCATCATCGTGGTCGCCAAGACCGATCCGTCCGAGGGCGCCAAGGGCACCAGCCTGATCGTGCTGGAGACCGACGGCGCGGCCGGCTTCGAGCGCGGCCGGAACCTGCACAAGATCGGCATGGAGGCGAACGATACCTCCGAGCTGTTCTTCAACGACGTGAAGGTGCCGCTGGAGAACGTCATCGGCGGCGGCGAGGGCCAGGGCTTCATCCAGCTGATGCAGCAACTGCCGCAGGAGCGGCTGAACATCGCCATCCAGGGCGTCGCGGCGGCCGAGCGCGGGCTGGAGTCGACGCTGGCCTACGTCAAGGACCGCAAGGCCTTCGGCAAGCGGATCATCGACTTCCAGAACACCCAGTTCAAACTGGCCGAGGTGAAGACCAAGCTGACGGTCGCCAAGGTGTTCGTCGACCACTGCATGGGCCTGCACCTGAAGGGCCAGCTGGACGCCGCGACCGCCTCGATGGCCAAGTATTGGGTCACCGACATCCAGGGCGAGGTCATCGACGAGATGCTGCAGCTGCACGGCGGCTACGGCTACATGAACGAGTTCCCGATCGCCCAGCTGTACAAGGACGCCCGCGTCCAGCGCATCTACGGCGGCACGAACGAGATCATGAAGGTCCTGATCGCGCGGACGCTGTGATCGTATACAACCTATCCGCTCATCCCCGCGAAAGCGGGGACCCAGTTCTGTTGGGAGGCGCAGAGGTTGGACTTCTTCACCTACATCGTGGCGAGCCAACGTAACGGCACGCTCTACACAGGCTCGACCGACTCGGTCTTGAGCCGAACGCGACAGCACCGAGAGAAGCGCTTCCCGGGTTTCACCGCCCGCTATGGATGCAGCATCCTCGTCTGGTACGAGCGACACCCAACGCGTCATGCTGCCTTCGTTCGCGAGCGTCAGATCAAGAAATGGAATCGGGTCTGGAAGTTGGAGTTGATCGAACGGGTAAACCCGGGCTGGCGCGATCTCTTCGCAGACTTCACATGAGGCTCTCACTGGGTCCCCGCTTTCGCGGGGATGAGCGGAAGTCGTGGTATCCACATGGTCAGATTGCACATTCCCCAGCCCCTCGCCCCCGGCGCCGCCCTGGCGCCGACGCTCGATCAGTCGCGGTATCTGACGCAGGTGATGCGGTTGAAGGCCGGGGATGAGCTGGCGGTGTTCAACGGCAGGGACGGCGAGTGGCGGTGCGCCGTCGCCGAGGTGCTGAAGAAGGGCGCGGTTCTCCGGGCCGAGGAGCAGGTCCGCGCGCAGGTGACGCCGCCGGACGTGCATCTGCTGATCGCCACGGTGAAGAAGGCGGCGCTGGAGTTCGCGGTGGAGAAGGCGACCGAGCTGGGCGCGGCGCGCATCCGGCTGGTGACCACCGCGCGGACGCAGCCGCAGCACCTGCGTCTCGACCGGCTGGACGCCATCGCCGAGGAAAGCGCCGAGCAGACGGGGCGGATGGATGTGCCGGCGGTCGACAAGCCGGAGAAGCTGGACGCCCTGCTGGACGGCTGGGATCACTCACGGCGGCTGATGTTTTGCGACGAGACCGGTGGAGCGCCGGCGATCGCCGCGGTGCAGGCGGCGGGCGGCGGATCGTGGGGCGTTCTGATCGGCCCGGAGGGCGGATTCACGCTCGAGGAACGCGACCGGCTGCGCGCCCTGCCCTTCACCACCGCCGTGTCGCTGGGACCGCGGGTGCTGCGCGCCGACACGGCCGCGACCACCGCCCTGACGCTGTGGCAGGCGGCGGTCGGTGACTGGGATCGCTGACGGAAAGAAACATACCCCTTGAGCGGCGCCTTCCGGTCGCCCATCTAGCCGCAACACAAGGGGCGAAGACCGCACATGGCCGACCACGAGCCGCTGACCCGGGACCAACTGATCGGCGCCATGTCGAAAGGCATGAAGCCGCGCGATCAGTGGCGCATCGGCGCCGAGCACGAGAAGTTCGGCTTCGACCGCTCGACCCTGCGCCGCCCGGCCTATGAGGGTCCCAACGGCATCAAGGCGATGCTGGACGGCCTGACGCGCTTCGGCTGGAAGCCGGTCGAGGAAGCCGGCCACGTCATCGCCCTGGAGCGCACCAACGCCGACGGCCTGACCTCGTCGATCAGCCTGGAGCCGGGCGGCCAGTTCGAGCTGTCGGGCGCGCCGCTGAAGGACGTCCACGAGATCTGCAACGAGACCGGCCAGCACCTGATGGAGGTCAAGCAGGTCGCCGACCAGCTGAACCTCGGCTTCCTCGGGACCGGCTTCGACCCGATGTGGGCGCGCGAGGACGTCCCGGTCATGCCCAAGGGCCGCTATGTCATCATGCGGTCCTACATGCCGAAGAAGGGCTCGCTGGGCCTGGACATGATGCTGCGCACCTGCACCATCCAGTCGAACCTGGACTTCGAGTCCGAGGCCGACATGGTGGCCAAGTTCCGCGTGTCGCTGGCGCTGCAGCCGATCGCCACCGCCCTGTTCGCCAACTCGCCCTTCACCGAGGGCAAGCCGAACGGCTTCCTGACCGCCCGGGCCAATGTCTGGACCGACACCGATCCGGACCGCACCGGGATGCTGGACTTCGTCTTCCGGGACGGCTTCGGCTTCGAGCGCTACGCCGACTATGCGCTGGACGTACCGATGTATTTCGCCAAGCGCGGCGACGCCTATGTCGACCTGTCGGGACGCTCGTTCCGCCAGTTCATGACGGACGGCTTCGATGACGTCCTGCCGGGCGATCGCGCGACGCTCAAGGACTGGGGCGATCATCTGACCACCCTGTTCCCCGAGGTGCGGCTGAAGCAGTACCTGGAGATGCGCGGCGCCGACGGGGGCCCGTGGAGCCGGATCTGTGCGCTCCAGGCGTTCTGGGCGGGCATTCTGTATGACGCGCCGTCGCAGGCGGCCGCCTGGGATCTGGTCAAGGACTGGGCCATCGAGGATCACGAGCGTCTGCGTCGCGACGTGACCCGTCTGGGCCTGAAGGCCGAGGTGGCCGGCCGCACCGTGCGCGAGGTGGCCGTCGACCTGATCGAAATCGCCAGGCAGGGCCTGAAGAACCGCGCCCGATTCTCGGGCGGCATGGTCGACGAGCGGGGCTATCTGTCCGAGCTCGAGGACATCGCCGACAGCGGCGTCACGCCCGCAGAGCGTCTGCTTGAGCTCTATAACGGCGAATGGCAGGGCGACCTTACCCGGCTGTACCGAGACTTCGCCTACTGACGGTGGAAAACGCATTACCGCAATGCGACCTTAACAGTACAAGTCTAGATCGTTCCGTCTGAGTGCGTCGGGGGGTTGGATGAGTTGCACCGCGCTGGAAGACCCGGTCATCGAAGCGTGCGAGCAGGCGGGCGCGGCCGAGGAGATGCTCGCCTTCTTCGACGTATCCCTCGACCTGCTGATCATCCGCGACATCAAGGGCCATATCATCCGCGTCAGCCGCTCGTGGGAGCGCGTGCTGGGCTATGCGCCGGAGGAGATGCTGGGAAAGCGCGTTCTCAGCTTCGTTCACCCGGACGACCTGCCCGACACCCGACAGAGCGTCGTTGAGGTCGAGAACCGGCGCGCCGGCGATCCGGTGCTTGGCCACGTCAATCGCTACAGGCACAGGGATGGTCACTATCTGACCGTCGAATGGCGAGCGCAGCGGCTGGGCGATCGCATCTATGCCGTCGCGCGCGACGTCACCGAGCGCGTCGCCGCGGAACAGGCGCTGCGCGAGGCCAAGGTCGCCGCCGAGGCCGCCAATCAGGCCAAGAGCGACTTCCTGGCCAACATGAGCCACGAGATCCGCACGCCCCTGAACGGGGTGATCGGCATCGTCGACGCCCTGTCGCGCACGTCCCTGTCGCCCGAACAGGCCGAGATGGTCGGCCTGATCCGCAGCTCCGGCGTGACGCTGGAGCGGCTCGTCTCGGACATCCTCGACGTCTCCAAGATCGAGGCCGGACAGCTGGATCTGGAGTCCCGCCCCTTCGATCTGGACGAGGCGCTGGAACCGCTGGACGTCATGCGCGCCCGGGCCGGCGACAAGGGCCTGGCGTTCGAGGTCAAACGCTCGCCCGACGCCCGCGGCGTCTTCGTCGGCGACAGCACCCGTATCCGTCAGGTGCTGGGCAACCTGCTGTCCAATGCGGTCAAGTTCACCGCCGCCGGGACAATCACCGTCCGCATCGAAACCTGGTCCGACGACCCGGAAGGACTGGGCGACGCCCATCAGCTGGCCATCACGGTCGAGGATACGGGGATCGGTTTCGATTCCGGCCACGCCTTGCGCCTGTTCGAACGCTTCAATCAGGCCGACGGCACCATCACACGGCGCTTCGGCGGGACCGGTCTGGGCCTGTCGATCTGTCGCTCGCTGGTCGAGATGATGGGCGGTCGGATCGAGGCCCGCTCGACGCCGGGCGTGGGCAGCCGCTTCCACTTCGTCCTGCCGCTGGATCGCGCCGGCAGCCTGGCCGACTACGACGCTCGCGACGCGGACGCCCCGCCCCTGCCCGCGCCCGATGCCGACCGCCCCCTGCGAGTGCTGCTGGCCGAGGATCACCCGACCAACCAGCGTGTCGTGCAGCTGATCCTGAGCGGCGCCGGCATCGAACTGGTCATCGCCGAGAACGGGGCCAAGGCCGTGGCGGCCTTCGAGGGCGCGACCTTCGACATCGTGCTGATGGACATGCAGATGCCGGTGATGGACGGCCTGACCGCCACCCGCGCCCTGCGCGACATCGAGGCCGCCTCTCCCGGCCGCACTCGCACCCCCATCGTCATGCTGAGCGCCAACGCCATGGCCGAGCACCGCGAACAGGGCGCCGACGCCGGCGCTGACCACCACCTCGCCAAACCCGTCACCGCCGCCAGCCTGCTGGCCGGGATGCAGGCGGTGCTGGAAGGCTAGGTCCGACTTCCGCTTGCCGGGTCGCGGCGGGCGGCCTACCTCCTTGGGCGACAGGGAGTATCTCATGACCGGAACCATTCGCGTCGGCATCGGCGGCTGGACCTTCGAGCCGTGGCGCGGGACCTTCTATCCGGACAAGCTGAGCCAGAAGAAGGAGCTGGAGTACGCCAGCTCGAAACTGACCTCGATCGAGATCAACGGCACCTACTATTCCGGCTTCAAGATCGACACCTGGATGAAGTGGCGCGACGAGACGCCGGACGACTTCGTCTTCGCAGTGAAGGCCAGCCGGTTCTGCTCCAATCGCAAGGTTCTGGCCGAGGGCGGCGAGAGCATCGGCCGCTTCCTCGATCAGGGGCTGACGGCGCTGGGCGACAAGCTGGGGCCGATCAACTGGCAGTTCATGGCCACCAAGAAGTTCGACCCGGTCGATTTCGAGGGCTTCCTGAAGCTGTTGCCCAAAGAGAAGGACGGCGTGCGCCTGCGCCACGCGCTGGAGGTCCGCAGCCCGACCTTCGACACCCAGCAGTTCTACGATCTGGCGGCGAAATACGGCTGCGCCATCGTGTTCGCCGAGGACGACGAGGCGCCGGAATGGCCGAGGATCGACCAGCCGACCGCCGACTTCACCTACGCCCGCATGATGTCGTCGAAGCCCGACGAGCCGACCGGCATGACCCCGGCCGAGCTGGACGGGATCGCGAAACAGACCCGCGACTGGGCGAAGCGCGGTGACGTCTTCGCCTATTTCATCGCCGGGGCGAAGGTGCGGAACCCTGCAGCGGCCATGGCGCTGATTGAAAAGCTGGGCTGACGCGCGACCCTCGACCCCCGCGTGTTCACCGGCTACATCTCGTACAGGGCTCCGCGCCAAGACGGGGCCGTCAGGACAAGGAAACGCTCATGGCTCGCGTCGCACTGGTGACCGGCGGTACTCGCGGTATCGGCAAGGCGATCGTCCAGAGGTTGAAGGAGGACGGCTTCAAGGTCGCCGCCGGATACTCGGGCAACACCGAGGCGGCGGAAGCGACCGCCCGCGAGCTGGGCGTCATGGTGGTCAAGGGCAATGTCGGCTCCTATGAGGACTGCGCCCGCGCCGTGGCCGATGTCGAGGCCGAGCTGGGCCCGATCGACGTGCTGGTGAACAACGCCGGCATCACTCGCGACGGCTTCTTCCACAAGATGAGCGCCGACCAGTGGTCCGACGTGATCCGGGTCAACATGGACAGCGTGTTCAACATGACACGGCAGGTGATCAACGGCATGCGCGACCGCGGCCACGGCCGGATCATCAACATCTCCTCGATCAACGGCCAGAAGGGCCAGATCGGCCAGACCAACTATTCGGCCGCCAAGGCCGGCATGATCGGCTTCACCAAGGCGCTGGCGCTGGAGAATGCGCGCAAGGGCGTGACGGTGAACTGCATCGCTCCCGGCTATATCGATACCGAGATGGTGGGCGCGATGGACGAGAAGGTTCTGGCCGGTATCGTGGCCCAGATCCCGGTCGGAAGACTCGGAAAAGGCGAGGAAATCGCCGACATGGTGTCCTGGCTGGCCGGTGAGCGTGCCGGATATGTCACAGGCTGCACCCTGTCGCTGAACGGTGGTCAGTATCTGGTCGGCTGACACGGCCCCGCCCAAAATCCGCCGCGTGACGATTCCACCTGTCGTTCCATGAATTTGAAGGCGAGGGTCAGGACGGCGCTGAGGCCGCTTCCGGCCGCGATGGCGATCGCCATTGCGGGGGCCTCCCCGTCGCTTGCGTCCGACTTCTCGATCCAGGACCGGGGCAATGCCCAGGCCGAGCAGAGCCAGGCCCTGCGCAACCGCGGCGGCGGCTCGACCGCCCTGCCCGCGCCGGGCCGCTATGTGTCGGATTCAGGCGAGGCCTTCACGCTGGACCGGTCCGGTCAGCGCCCCCTGCTGCGCTTCGACCGCCGCGATGAGACCTGGGTGCTGCGCCCGACCGCGGCGCCGCGCGGCGACGTCATCTATCGCAATGACGCCGGCCAGCAGATCCTGCGCGTGACCCCGGGCGGCGGCATCACCGTCTACACCACTCGCACGCCGGGCGGATCGCCGGTGTCGTTCGCGGGCGAGGGCAGCACGCTTGCACCGCCGACCCTGGGACCGGCCCAGCTGTTCCACCTTATGACCCGGCGCAGCGCCATGCTCAGCAGCGCCCTGGGCCGCCTGATTGAGATCAACATCGAAACCGGGCAGGACGCCGAGGGGCTGACGGTGGAAGCCCTGATTCTCGCCACCGACGCCGTGATGCGGATCGCCCGATCGCCCACCAGCCGGTCGACCCTGTCGCAACTGCGACGGATCGTGATCGTGGAGGGGGGCCGGTCCTCGGTTTCCTACTCGCGCGGCGACCTGCGGATTGTCGTGGCGCCGGACCAGGGAGTTGCGGGCCGCCCGTCCTCAGCGCGTGTGATCCGCGCCTTCCTCGTTCAGGACGCGCCCCGCCGCTAACCGGCGAAGCTGTCCTTCCCCGCCCTGAGGCCGGCGAAGGTTTCGGCATCCGGCGCGCGGACGAACGGGTTGAACCGTTTCTCGGACCCGATGGTGGTCGGCACGGTCGGCTCGCCGCGTTCGCGCAGGGCGAAGATCTCGGCCGCCCGCGCCGCCGTCTCTTCCCGATCATCGACGCTGAGGGCGAAGCGGGCGTTGGAGGAAGTGTACTCGTGGGCGCACCAGATGACCGTCTCATCAGGCCATGAGGCGAGGGTCTGCAGGCTGGTCCACATCTGCTCAGGCGTACCCTCGAACAGGCGGCCGCAGCCCAGCACGAACATCACGTCGCCGACGAAGGCCTGGGCGTCCGCGACCGAGCGATAGACGATGTGCCCCAGGGTGTGCCCCGGCGCGTCGGTGACCTCGAGGGCCGTCTCGCCCAGCATGACTGTGTCTCCGCCCTTCACCACCCGATCCAGCGGCGCGGCGCGGCGGACCTCCTCCGGCCCCACGATCTCGCAGCCGTGGGCGGCCTTCAGGGCGGCGTTCCCTTGCGTATGATCCGGGTGCCAGTGGGTGTTCAGGATCAGGTCCAGCCGCCCCCAGCCCGATCGCTCCAGATCGGCGAGAATGGCGTCGGCGTCCGGGGTGTCGATCGCGGCGACCGCGCCGGTCGCGCCGTCGCGGACCAGAAAGCCGTAGTTGTCGTTCAGGCACGGGAACAGGCGGACGTCGAGGGTCATGCCGACATTCTGGCAGCGGCGCCCGGCGGGGTCTATGCTGGCCCCATGCGCCGCAGCATCGACGACCTGAGGATTTTCTACGGCGAACCCGCCGGGGCGACCGCGCGGCGGATGCTGGCGCGCCGGCTGGAGGACGCCTGGGGCGAGGCCTCGAACTGCGACGTGCTTGGACTGGGCTATGCGACGCCGTGGCTGGAGGCCTTCGTCGGCGCGCGTCGGATCGTCGCCGCCATGCCCGGCGGACAGGGCGTCGAGCAGTGGCCTCTGGTGGGCCGAAACCGGACCCTGCTGGTCGACGACCGCCGCCTGCCCTTCGCCGCCGGCTCGTTCGATCGCATCCTTCTGGTCCATGCGCTGGAGGAGGCGGACGACGCCCAGGCGCTGATGCTGGAGGCCGTCAGGGCCCTGGCGCCGGCCGGACGGATCATCCTCGTCGCCGCCGCGCGAGGCGGCCTGTGGGCACGATCGGAGAACACGCCCTTCGGCCACGGCCGCCCCTTCACCCGACGCCAGCTGGAACGGCTGGTGCGCGAGGCGGGGCTTGAGCCGACAGCGTGGTCGCAGACCCTCTACGTCCCGCCGTGGGGACCGATGTTGCCGATGGCGGACGGGCTGGAGCAGGTCGGCCGCCGGATCATGCCGGGCGCGGCGGGTGTGATCCTGCTCGAGGCCACGCGACAGGCCTATGCCCGCATCCAGGGCGGAGCCGGCGCCACGGTGCAGGCCCTGTCGCCCCTGCCGGCCCTGAAGCCCCAGCCCGCCGGTCGCGTCAGCCGTGATCTGGCCAGTCGGCGCGAACGGCCCTAAAGGGGCGGGCCATGCAGCGACTGATCCTGATGCGCCATGCCGAGGCCGAGCGCGCGGCCCCTTCCGGCCGTGACCGGGACCGGGTCCTGTCCGCCCGAGGGCGCGACGACGCCGCCCTGATGGGCCGCGCTCTGGCGAAGCGGGGCCTGCGTCCCGACCACGCCGTCGTCTCGCCCGCCGCCCGCACCAGCGAGACCTGGGAGCTGGTCCACGAGGCCATGGGCGATGTGCAGATGATCCAGCCGGACGCGACCTACAACGGCTCGGCCGACACCCTGCGCCGCTACGTCGAGGACACCGCCGATGAGGCCGGCTGCCTGATCGTCGTGGCCCACAATCCGGGCGTGCATCAGCTGGCGGTCGAGTATCTGATCGAGGGCGCCGCCTCGCCGTCCATCGTCGACCGGATGACGGGGGGCTTCCCGCCGGGGGCGGCGGCCATCTTCTCGGTCGATGTGGCCGAACGGCTGACGTTCGAGGGCTTCCTCCAGCCTGCGGATCTGACCGCGGAATGAGCCTGGTCGCATACAAGCTGGCGGATCTCGCCGAGTGGGAGGCCGCGCGCGCCTCGGGCGCCTATGCCGGCTCGGCGCTGGATCTGGCTGACGGATTCATCCATCTGTCGACCGGCTCGCAACTGGTCGAGACGGCGCGCAAACACTACCCCGGCCGCAAGGACCTGGTGCTGGCGGAGGTGGACCTGTCGGTGCTCGGCGACACCCTGAAGTTCGAGCCGTCGCGCGGCGGCGACCTGTTTCCGCACGTCTACGGGGCCCTGCCCTTCAGCGCCGTGCGCAGCGAGCGTCGGCTGCACGTCGATGCGACGGGCGTGATGCAGTTCGAGGATGGAGCGACCGGATGGGGCTGACCGACCTGGGCGCGGCCCTGCTGCGGACTCTGGAGCCCGAGACGGCCCACAATCTGTCGATCCGCGCCCTGCAATGGACGCCCCTGCCGCCGGCGCCGGCGGATGATCCGCTCCTCGCCACGACCGTGGCGGGCCTGCGCATGCCCAACCCGGTCGGGCTGGCGGCCGGTCTGGACAAGAACGGGGTCGCACTGCACGGCCTCGCGCGTCTCGGCTTCGGCTTTGTCGAGTGCGGGTCAGTGACGCCGAAGGCGCAGTCGGGCAATCCGAAGCCGCGCCTGTTCCGCCTGTCCGAAGACCGGGCGATCATCAACCGGATGGGCTTCAACAACGCGGGTCTGGACGCCTTCGCCGACCAGCTGGCGCGCCGCCCCCGAAGCGCGATCGTCGGCGCCAATCTGGGGGCCAACAAGGACACCGAGGACAAGGCCGCGGACTATGTCGCCGGTCTGGTGCGGGTGAAGGGACTGGCCGACTACGTCACGGTCAACGTCTCCTCGCCCAACACGCCGGGGCTGCGCGCCCTTCAGGGCCGGGCGCAGCTGGACGACCTGCTGGGCCGTCTGGCCGAGGCCCGCGGCAAGGATGCGACGCCGGTCTTCCTGAAGATCGCGCCGGACCTCGAGGACGGCGAAATGGCCATGATCGTCGAGGCCGCGATCGACCACCGGATCGACGCCCTGATCGTGTCCAACACCACGCTGGACCGTCCGGCCTCGCTACGTTCCGCTGACAAGGGCGAGAGCGGCGGCCTGTCGGGGGCGCCGCTGAAGAGCCGCGCGGCGCTGGCCCTGAGGGCGGCGGCTGAGGCCTCGGGCGGGCGCCTGCCCCTGATCGCCGTCGGCGGCATCGAGTCCGGCGCGGACGCCTGGGAACGGATCCGGGCCGGCGCATCGGCGATCCAGATCTATTCCGCCCTGATCTACGAGGGTCCCGGACTGGTCGGCCGCATCAAGCGCGACCTGGCGGCCCGCGCCCGCGCCGAGGGCTTCTCCACAATCGCAGAAGCCGTCGCAACCGCCCGTTGACGGAGCGTTAGGGCAACCTCGCGATACTGGCGAGAAGGGCGAACCATGCCCACTCACCGGGGAGCCGAATGGCGATCGCCAGCACCACCATGCCGACGTCCGAGGCCCAACTCTGGACGGTCGCGATCCGCCAGCGGCGCAAGGCGCTGCTGCAGCGGCTCGGTATGGCGGCCGCCAGCGCGCTGGTCTTCAGCCCGCTGATCGGCTGGGACTTCAGCGCCGCCTGGGTGCTCGGATATTTCATCATCCAGGCGCTGGACCTCTGGGTCTTCGGCCCGATCATCAGCGGCAAGGCCGAACGCCTGGGCGGCGTGCGCAAGGTGGCCGGCGCGGCCATGTTGCTGATCAACGGCGCCTATTTCGGCAGCCTGTCGATTCCCCTGTGGCTCGTCGGCGGCCCCATGGGCGGCGTGTGCGCGGCCATGCTGCTTTCCGCGGGGGCGATCTACTCGACGATCAATGCGCCCCAGTCACGGGTGGTGCTGGCCCTGACGGTCACGCCGCAATTCCTCTACCTGGTTTCGATCCCGGTCTTCATGGCCCTGTTCGAGGCCTCCACCGCCTTCGTGACCGCCGCCGCGATCGCCGTCGGCGTCTTCATCACCTACTGCCTGTCGACATGGGCGCGCATGAATGAAGCCCGCGACGCCGAAAGCCGGGCTCGGCTGGAAGCCGACCAGAAGCGGCTCGACGCCGAACGCATCATGGCCAGCCGCAGCGCCTTCCTCGCGGCCATCGGCCACGACCTGCGCACCCCGATCAGCGCCATTCTGACCGGCGCCGGGGAGCTGGAGCATAACGCGACCGACGGCTCGGCCCGCGCCCAGGCCCGCCTGATCAGCGACGCCGGCTTCATGATGAAGGCCCTGCTGGACGATCTGCTCGATCACGCCAAGCTGGAAGCCGGCCACATGACGGTCGACAGCGTCGACTTCAATCTTCGCGACCTGCTGAACCAGACCGTTCGTCTGTGGCGAGGGCCCGCGCGCGCCAAGGGGCTGAAGCTGCGCGTCGAAGGCGCCGCCCGCATCCCGGATTCGGTGCGCGGCGACCCGATGCGCTTGCGCCAGGTGCTGAACAACCTCGTCTCGAACGCGATGAAGTTCACGGAGACCGGCGCCATCACCCTGCGGCTGGATGCCTGGGCCGAAGAGCCCGCCGGCTACAACATTCTGATCGAGGTCGCCGATACCGGCCCCGGCATGACGGCAGCGCAGGTCGCGCGTCTGTTCACGCCCTTCGATCAGACCGAGGACGGCGTCAGCGCCCGCCACGGCGGCACCGGACTGGGCCTTGCGATCAGCCGCCAGCTGGTCGAACTGATGGGCGGGCGCCTGACCGCGCGCAGCCGTCCAGGCGAAGGCGCAAACTTCACGCTCGCCCTTCGTTTGCAGCCCGGTGAGAGCGTCGTCATCGCCCCGCCGTCGACTGCCCTGAGCCAGGAAAGCCGTGACGCGGTCGCCCGCGTGCTCGGCGCTCGCCCCGCTCCAGCCGCTGCGGAGCCCCAGCCGCTGGAAGACATGCCTGTTCCGGCGCCGGCCATCGAGCGCGAGCCGGTAGCGGTCGCCGAGGAGCCCGCGGCCTACGACGCCGGGGAAGAGGAGGACCGGCCGATGCGGGTGCTGGTCGTGGACGACCACGACATCAACCGCCGCGCCATCCAGCTGATCCTCCAGCCGCTGGGCTGCGACATCGACACGGCGGCGGACGGCATGGCTGCGCTGAAGATATGCGACGCCAAGGCCTTCGACCTGATCTTCATGGATGTCCGCATGCCGGAGCTGGACGGTCGCGAAACCACGAAGCGCATCCGCGCCGGTGGCGGGGCCAATGCCCATGTGCCGATCATCGCGGTGACGGCCGATACGGCGCCGGAAGATATCGCCGCCTGCAACGCTGCGGGCATGACCTATTTCGTGCCCAAGCCGATCACCCCGCCCATGCTGCTGGGCGCCATCACCCATGTGATGACCATGGCCCAGGCGGATCAGGACGAGATCGAGACGGCCGCCGCCTGACCCCGAACGGCCGCCAGCAGGCGGTCGGCGAAATCGGGCGCCTTCATCGCGCACTCCCAGACCGTGATCACGCGCCAGCCGCCAGCGGCGAGCGCGGCGGCGTTGGCCGCATCCCGCGTGCGGTTCCGTCCAATCTTCGATGTCCAGTAGTCCGAGTTGGCCTTCGGCTGTCGCGCCCCGCGCGGGCAGTCGTGGCCATGCCAGAAACAGCCGTGGACGAAGACGGCGGTCCGCCGCCCCTTCATCACGATGCCCGGTTTGCCGGGGAGCCCCTGCCCGCCCAGCCTGTAGCCGATCCCGGCCGTGCGCAGGATCCCGCGCACGGCCAGTTCGGGTTTCGTGTCCTTCCCCTTCACGCGGGCCATGACGGCGCTGCGTTGCTCCGGGGTGAAGACGTCGCTCATCACAGCCTCCCGCGTTCAGGCAGCGAGCGACCGCGTCGCGAGTGGTAGCGCTCTTAAAGCTGCGTCAGCAGGTGCTCGGCCGACGAGACCTTGAACTCGCCCGGCTGTTCGATGTTCAGCTGGGTCACGACGCCGTCCTTGACGATCATCGAATAGCGCTGCGAGCGCTCGCCCATGCCGAAGCCCTTGGCGTCCATCGACAGGCCCAGCTGGCGGGTGAAGTCGCCGTTGCCGTCGCCCAGCATCAGGATGTCCGACTTGCCGATGCCCTGGCTGTCGGCCCAGGCGCCCATGACGAAGGCGTCGTTGACCGAGACGCAGGCGACGGTGTCGACGCCCTTGGCGGTCAGGTCGCCGCGGCTGTCCTTGAAGCCCGGCAGGTGGCGCGCCGAACAGGTCGGGGTGAAGGCGCCCGGCACGGCGAACAGGGCCACGGTCTTGCCGGCGAAGATGTCGTCGGTGGTGACGGGCTTGGGCCCGTCGTCGGTCGCCTGGGTGAGGTTGGCCGAGGGGATGCGATCGCCGATCTGGACGGTCATGAGGCAGGCTCCGTAGGTGTGTGGACGCTTCGACAGGCTCTCAGATAGGCCGTGTTAGTCCTGTCGCCAACTCCCCTCGCGCAGGCGCGCACGGGCGATCGTGGCCGGATGTCTGGCGTCGAAGGCATGCTAGACTGTCGGCATGCCCAATCGATCTCCAGCCCAGGTTTTCGCTCTATGTCTCGCGACCATGGTCGTTGGCCTGTTCGGCGGCTACCTGATCCAGCGGGCGCGCGCCGAGGCTAAGGTCGCCGCTCCCGCCAGGACTGCGGAAGCGCTGCGCGAGAGCCGGATACGCGATTTCGCCAGCCTGCCGGATGGGGCGTGCGTCGTCATGCTGGGGGATTCCCTTACAGCCGGCGGACCCTGGAGCGAACTGCTGGGCATGGTGATCGCCAATCGGGGAGTCGGCGGAGACACCGCCGCAAACGTGCTGGAACGACTCGACAGATCTGTACCGCCGACCAGTCGGCAAGCGTTTCTGATGGTCGGAATCAATGACCTCACCGGTGTCGAATCCGTGGAGTCGATCGCGCTCACCATCGATGAGATCGTGACGCGCCTCGCGCCGCGGGAGGTTGTTCTGCAATCCGTCGTCCTCACGGATCGGGCCGAACTCAACGAAAAGGTCGAGGCGCTGAACAGGATAAACCGCGCCCGTTGCGAGAAGGGTGGTTGTCGATACCTGGACGTCAACGCGGTGCTCGCCGAAGGCGGCCGGATCGCCCCGGCTCTGACAGTCGATGGAGTCCATCTGCAGGGGGAGGCCTACGCCCGGTGGGCCAGGCTGGTCGCCTCGGCCATTGAGGCAGGCCCGTGCAATCCCTGACATGCTCAAATGACGCATGTGCCTTGCACCCTGGCCGATGGCTTCCGATGATAGGACCATGGACGACTTCCAGAACCTGACCGGCCGGCTGCTCGTGGCCATGCCGGGGATCGAGGACGAGCGGTTCGAGCACGCGGTGATCCTGATCTGCGCGCATGAGCCCGATCACGCCATGGGACTGCGTCTCGACCGGCCCGCGCCGGGCGTCGACCTGAAGGCCGTTCTGGCCAGTCTGAAGACCGATGCGCCCGACGATGCGGCCGATCGCGCGGTGCTGGTCGGCGGCCCGGTGGAGCGCGAACGCGGCTTCGTCCTGCATACCGACGACTGGATGTCCGAGGACGGCTCGCTGGCCTTCGGCGAGGGCATGGCCATCACCGGCACGCGCGAGGCGCTGGCGGCCATGGTTGACCCCGTTTCAGGGCCGCGGAAGTCCGTCCTGATGCTGGGCTATGCCGGCTGGGGCGACGGGCAACTGGAGGACGAGCTGGGCGAGAATGTCTGGCTGACCGCGGACGCCGATCCGGCGCTGATCTTCGACACCGACTATTCCGAGAAATGGGGCAAGGCGGTCGCCAAGCTGGGCGTCGACCCCGCGCAGCTGTCGGGTCAGAGCGGGCGGGCCTGACGCTCGCAGGCCAGCAGCAGGTCTCGACCGTACGCCGTCTCGTCGATCCAGGACACGGCCAGATCGAGGCCGCTGTAGAGAAACCCGCTACGTCGTTTGCTGACCGTTGCTGCGAAAAGCGATCCCGGCCTGGTCGTTACGGTCCCGCAAACCAGAACCTTCCCGTATCGTCCGCCCGCTCCGGACGTCTCGGGCCTGACCGCAAGAATCTCGACCTGATCGGCCCGGAGGGTGCGATCGTAGCGGAGCAGCTGCGCGGTGGCGGCGTCACCCGCGCTGAATCCGTTCACGGAAAACAGGACCATGCCGACAAGGCACAGGCTCCCGCCGATCAGCAGGGTCCATCGTTTCCAGCGGGGCATCGTCACCCAGCTGCCGGGTATGGGTGGACTCAAGCCGACCGCGCCTTCAGCGGCGCGACGCCATCGGCGAGGGACTCGTTCAGATAGACCTCGGCGCCCTGGGCCGGCAGGGCCTGGGCGTAGCCGAAGCCCTGACCGTAGTGGCAGCTGGCGTCAAGCAGCAGCTTGGCGAGGCCGGCGTTCTCCACGCCCTCGGCGACGACTTCCAGCGACAGGTCGCGGCCGAGGTTGACGACCGACTTCACGATCTTCGCCGAGCCCTCGTCCTTATCCATGGTCAGAACGAAGTAGCGATCGATCTTCAGCGTATCGAACGGCAGCTTGGCCAGATAGCTGAGCGACGAGAAGCCGGTGCCGAAGTCGTCCAGCGCAAGGGAGGCGCCAGCGTCGCGCAGGCGGCGCAGCGTCTCGGCCGCGCGCGTGGTGTCGCGCATGATGTCGCCCTCGGTGACCTCCAGCTTCAGCGCGCCGCGCGGCAAACCGGCCTGCTGGATGATCAGGGTCACGTCCTCGACCAGATTGGCGCGCTCGATCTCGCCCACCGACAGGTTGACGCTGCAGAACAGATTGCCGGCCGCCGGATGGCGTTCCAGCCACTCGGCCAGCTGACGCGCCGACTGGCGCATCATCAGCAGGCCCAGCTCGTGCATCAGGCCCATCTCGTCGGTCAGCCCGAGGAACTCGTCCGGCGGGACCATGCCGCGCTGCGGGTGCAGCCAGCGGGCCAGGGCCTCGAAGCCGGCCACGGCGCCCGTCTGCAGGTTCACGATCGGCTGATAGAACGGCACGATCTCGCCGCGCACGAAGGCGTTCCGCAGGTCGGCTTCCAGCGCCAGCCGGGACAGGCTGTCGCTTTCCAGCGCGCGGCCATAGGCGGCGACGCCGCCGCGGCCGGCGGTCTTGGCCTGTTCGACCGCCAGCTCGACCCGGCGCAGCAGTTCGGACGGATCGGCGGCGTCCGGCCCGCCCTCGACGGAGACGGCGCCGATGGAGACGGTCGGATAGATGTCAAAGCCCGCGACGCGCAGGGGCTGCTCCAGCGCCTCGCGCATCCGTTCGGCCGCCGGCGTGGCGCCGCGCGGCACGATGAGGGCGAACTCGTCCTCGCCGATGCGGGCGGCCGAGGCCTCGTGCGCGAAGGCGGCGTTCAGGCGGGAGCCGAGGGCCGACAGCACCAGATCGGCCCGTTCGTGGCCCAGCGCCTCGTTCAGGCGGCGCAGGCGGTCGACGTCGGCCACGACCAGCTCGAACTCGCCGGTCTGGGTCAGCACCTCGCCGGCGCGGGCGATGAAGGTGCGGCGGTCCAGCAGGCCGGTCAGGTGATCGCGGTGCGAGGCGGCGAACTTGGTCTCCAGCGCCACCACGCCGGCGGCGCGCAGACCGTCTTCCAGCCAGACGCCGCGCCAGATGCAGGTCTCGGAATCGCGCATGCGCAGGCGGATAGCGACCTCGGTCCCCTCCTCCTGCGGCTTGAGTATCTTTTCGGCCAGGGCGCGGTCCTGCGGCACGGCGACGGCGACGAAGGCCGCGCCCGAGCATTCGGGGGCCAGCGGGCCGAGCCCCAGCGCCCGTGTCGCGCCGGTGAACCGCATCTGGTCTTCGGAAGGCGTCCAGACCCACAGCGCCGTGTCCGCCGCCGCCAGCGCCTCAATGGCGGTCGTCGCGTCCCAGGCCAGACTTCTGGAGCGAGTGTTCAAGGCGAATGACCGGTCCTGTCAGGGGGCTGACATCAGCCGCCGCGCGCGGCTCCGTCGTTTACGCAGCCGAACAGGAGATGATCTGCCCAACCGCCGTTAATTTTGAGATAAGCCCGGGCCTTCCCCTCCAGCTCGAAGCCCGATTTCTCCAGCACCCGGCGCGAGCCGGTGTTGGACGGCACGCAGGCGGCCTCGACGCGGTGCAGGTTCAGGCTGTCGAAGGCGTAGCCGACCATGGCGGTGACCGCCGCCGTGGCCAGTCCGCGCCCGGCGAACCGCTGGCCGATCCAGTAGCCGAGGGTGCCCGTCTCGGCGACGCCGCGGCGGATGTTCGACAGGGTGATCGCCCCCACCAGCGACCGATCCTTTTCGGCGAAGATGAAGAAGGGCCAGGCGTTCCCGGCTTCCATTTCCCGCTGATAGATGCCCAGCCGTCGCTTGAAGGCGGCGCGGGTCAGGTCATCCTCGGGCCACAGCGGTTCCCACGGCTGGAGGTAGGCGTACGACTCCTGCCGCAGTCCGGCCCAGTGCTCATAGTCGCCCGCGCGCGGCGGGCGCAGGACGACGCCCCTGCCCTTCACCACAGGGCCTGCGGCATCGCTGATCCAGTCCAGAAGCGCCATGCGGCCAGAATACTCCCGGCAGGATCAGCCGAACAGGGCGTCGCGGAAGGCGGCTCCCGCCGGCGCCGCCGCCCTGGGCCCCAGAACCGCCGTCGCCGTCAGGCCTGCGGACAGGCAGCCGGCAGCGGCCGCGCGGACGTCCTCGGCCGTCTGGGCCGCCGTGCGATCCGCCATGACGTCCGACGGGATCAGACGGCCGAAGAGCAGGACCTGCGCCGCCGCACGGCCCGCGCGCGACGCCGGACTCTCGTCCGACATCCAAAGGCCGGCGTTCAGCACTGCCTTCGCCCGCGACAGCTCCGCCGCCGTGGGACCATCCTTCGCCAGCGCCTTCAGCTCGGCCGCGCAGACCTGCGCCAGCTCCACGGCCCGGTCCGCCGAGGCGCCGGAGTAGATGCCGAGAATGCCCGTGTCCTCATACGGCTCGTGGTAGGCGTCGATGGCATAGGCCAGTCCGCGCTCCTCGCGGGCGCTCTGGAACAGGCGCGAGGCCATGCCGCCGCCGAGGATCTCGGTCATCAGCCGTGCCGCCGGATAGGCTGCGTCGGTGACCGAGGGAGCCGGCAGCTGGAAGACGATGTTGGCCTGCTCGATCCGACGGGTCAGAGCCGCGTCGCCGCCGGTGAAGCGGGGAACGTCCGGCGCCTTGGCCGGTGTCGCCGTTTGCCCGCCGAACCAGCGATGCGCGAGGTCCAGCAGCTCGGCCTCGTCCACGGCGCCCGAAGCCACCACCACCATCCGGTCGGGCGAGTACAGCCGCGCGCGCCAGGCGCCGATGGAGGCCCGGTCGATGGGCTTGAGACTGGCGACGGAGCCGAGGATGGGCCGGCCCAGCGGCTGGCCCTCGAAGGCGCGCGTCTGGGCCATCTCGAAGACGTGGTCGTCGGGCGTGTCGAAGGCCTCGGCGATCTCCTGCGCGACGACGTCCTTCTCGCGCTCGATCTCGGCCGGGTCGAGCGTCGGGCGGAAGACCAGGTCGGACACCACCTGCATGGCCAGCGGCAGCGAGCCTTGCAGCGCCCGCACCTCGAAGCTGGTGCGCTCGTAGCCGGTGGCAGCGTTGATGGAGCCGCCCTCGGCCTCGATCCGCTCGACGATCTCGCGCGCGCCCATGTCGCCAGCGCCCTTGAACACGAGATGTTCGAGACAGTGCGACCAGCCCGAGGTGGCCTCGCTCTCCCACCGGGCGCCGCCGCGCACGGCGACGGTCAGCGCGAGGGTGCGCAGGCCCGGCATCGGGTCGCAGACCACGCGGACGCCGTTGGACAGGGTGTGGAGGGTGGCGGTCAGGAGAGTTCCTTTTCCCTGTCACCTTGCTCGCGGAGCGCGGCGGCTTGAGGGCTTTGCTTTCTACGGAGCAGGGCGATGTAGAAACCGACCAGCGCGATCGCCAGTCCGAACCATGTCGCGGCATAGCCAAGGTGGTTGTTGGAGAAGGCCGCAGGGGGCGCGGAAGGCTGCAGCGCGGCCCACTCAGGGTTGGTCGAGACCGTTGCATAGACGGTGTGCGGCGCCGGCAGGCCGACGCCCAGGGCCTCGCCCATCGAAGGAATGTCGCGGGCATAGAATATCCGCCCGTCCGCCGGAGGGCTTATCGGCCCCGGCGGCGGGACCAGACGGACCTCGCCCTGGACGGTATAGGGCGCGTCCGACGCCTGGACGGGCGGGCGCGCGGAGATCGTCTCGGGGACAAAGCCCCGGTCGATCAGGACCGGAAAGTTCATGCGGTCCGGTCGGCAGGCCGAGATCAGGCGAACGCCGGCGACGCCGTCGTGGATGCTGCGGAGCTCGACCCAGGGGGCGGTCGGCAGGCCGGGGCAATCGACCGTCACCTTGCGGAATTCCGGACCACCCGGTGCGCCGAGAGCCTCGTACAGGCTGACGGCAGGCAGGTCGGCGGCCGCCTCCGCCTCGCGGATCAGGCCTTCCTTCCATTGCAGCCGCTGCACCTGCCAGACGCCGAGCGACAGCAGGGCGGCCAAAGCCAGGGCGCAAACAACGGTCAGAATCCACGGGAAGCGGGGACGAGCGGCGTCAGTCATGGCGCACGTCGTTTCTCATCTGCAGCGCGATCATCACGCCCTTGCCTGGCCGCATCAGGCCCAGCGACAGGGCGGCGACCAGAGGCAGGGCGACCGCCAGCATCGCCCAGATGGGCGGGCTGAACGCGATCTGCACATAGAGGGCCGAAAAGACCACGATGCCGCCGGCGATCTGCATGATGAAGATGGCCGCGCCGTCGCCCGTGTTCAGGCGGCTGAAGTCGAAACTGCAGGCGGCGCAGCGCTCGACCACCTTGAGGAAGCCCGCGAACAGGGGACCCTGCCCGCAGTTCGGACACCGACAAAGCAGACCGGCGCGGATCGGGTCGATCCGCGCCGGTTGAATGTCATGCCCTGTAGGGCCTTCCGTCACCCGAAGACGACGTAGACGAAGGCGAACAGGAACAGCCAGACCACGTCCACGAAATGCCAGTACCAGGCGGCCGCCTCGAAGCCGAAATGTTTCTGCGGGGTGAAGCCGCCGGCCATCAGGCGCAGCAGGCAGACGATCAGGAAGATGGTGCCGACCAGAACGTGGAAGCCGTGGAAGCCCGTCGCCATGAAGAAGATCGAGCCATAGAGGGTCGAGTTGGCGGCGGCTTCGTTGAAGAACAGGTGCTCGTGCAGGATGTGATGGTACTCATACGCCTGCACGCCGGTGAACAGGATGCCCAGCGCCACGGTGATGGCGAGGCCGATCTTGGTGGCGTTGCGGTCGCCTTGGGCGATGGCGTGGTGAGCCCAGGTCACGGTCGTGCCCGACAGCAGCAGGATCACGGTGTTCAGCAGCGGCAGCTGCCAGGCGTCGAGGGTCTCGATGCCGCGCGGCGGCCAGGTCGACCAGGCGGCGGCGGTGTCGGCCCAGGCGCCGATTTCCGGGACGTGGGCACGGGCCTCGTTGAAGATGCTCATCTCGAAGAACATCCAGAAGAAGGCGACGAAGAACATCACTTCCGAAGCGATGAACAGCATCATGCCGTAGCGCAGGCCGATCGAGACGACCGGGGTATGATCGCCGGCCTTCGATTCCTTGATGACGTCGGCCCACCAGCCGAACATCGAGACCAGCACGCCGGCCAGACCGGCGAAGAACAAGGCCATGTCACCCTTGGCCAGCAGCGTACCGGCGACCGGACCGGCGTCGGCGCCGACCAGGCCCTTCATCCAGACGACCGCGCCCACCATCATGACGGTGACGGCGATCGAGGAGACCAGAGGCCAAGGGCTCGGGTTCACCAGGTGGTAGTCGTGATGCGGTGCTGCGTGGGCGTCGGCCATCGTGTTCTCTTGAAGGTCGAGAGTCGTTCTGTTGGGGCTATAGCGTCCGCTATCCGGCCGCGCCAGAGGTTTGCGCCACGGTTTGGGCGCCGTTTGCGGCCTGCTGGAAACCTTCCGTGGGATAGAAGGTGTAGCTGAGGGTGATTTCCCGCACTCCACGGCTCTCGCGGTCGGTCGCGATCTCGGGCGCCACGAAGTACTGGACGGGGAATTTGATGGTCTGGCCGGGCTGGATGACCTGATCCTCGAAGCAGAAGCACTGCAGCTTCTGGAAGTAGGGACCGGCGCGCTCCGGCACGACGTTATAGGCCGCCTTGGCGTTGATCGGGCGGTCCGAGGTGTTGGTCACGTCGAAATAGGCCAGACCGGTTTCACCGATATGTACCCGTTGCGTCACCTGCTCGGCGCGGAACGCCATCGGCAGGCCGCGCACATTGGTGTCGAAACGGATCAGCACGGTGTCTTCAAGCTGCACCTCCGGCGCCTTCTCGGCCCTCGCGACGGTGCCGTCGAAACCGGTGACCTGACAGAACAGGCGGTACAGCGGCACGGCCGCGAACGAGGCGCCCGTCATGAACATGACGCCGAAGGCGCAGGCGATGGCGACGCCGTTGCGACCCAGCTTCTTCATTGGGCGTAGCCGACAGGCTGCCCGGCGGCGATGGCCTCGGTCCGGGCGTCGATGTTGCGCTTCAGGTTCAGCACGGTCACCGCGAACACCAGCACGATGAAGGCCACCAGGGCGCCGGCGATGGCCAGGTTGCGCTTCTTGCGGGCGGCGAGCTCTTCGGGGGTCAGTCGGCGCATGGTCCTACAGTCCAGGAACGGCGGTGAAGCTCTCGACCAGCAGGGCCGCGAACAGGGCCAGCAGGTACAGGATCGAGAAGGCGAAAAGATTGCGAGCCGGTTTGGCCTCGGCCCGCACGTCGTACAATGCGGCCTCTCGCCCCACGGCCTCGGCCTTGTCGGGCTGATCGCCGGCGCGCGAGCGCCACAGGCGGAAGGCCAGTCCGAGGAAGCCCAGCCCGCCCAGCGCCGACACCGCCAGATAGAGCCAGCCTCCCATGCCGACGAAGGCGGGCGCCACGGCGACGGCGACGAAGACCAGGCTGTAGAGCCAGATCTGCAGGCGGGTGCTCCTCGCCCCGCGCGCCACCGGCATCATCGGAATGCCCGCCTTGGCGTAATCGCCGGCCGAGTACAGGGCCAGCGCCCAGCTGTGCGGCGGGGTCCACAGGAAGATGATCAGGAACAGCACCCAAGCCTGCCAAGGAGCCGAGCCCGTCGCGGCGGCCCAGCCGATCACCGGCGGGAAGGCGCCCGCGGCGCCGCCGATGACGATGTTCTGGGGCGTCCGGCGCTTCAGCAGCAGGGTGTAGAAGACCGCGTAGTACAGGATGGTCAGCAGGAGCAGGCCGCCCGCCAGCCAGTTGGTCGTCATGCCCAGCAGCATGACCGAAAAGATCGACAGGATGACGCCAAAGGCCATGGCGTCGTTCTTGCGCACCCGACCGGCGGCGACCGGCCGCCCGCGGGTACGGCGCATCAGGGCGTCGGTCTCGCCCTCCAGCGCCATGTTGAGCGACCCTGCCGCGCCCGCGCCGATGGCGATGCACAGGATGGCGATGGCCGAGGACAGCCAGTCCAGATCACCGCCCGCGACGACCAGACCCACGACCGCCGTGAAGATCACCACCGACATCACGCGCGGCTTCAGCAGCTGGAAGAAGTCTTCCGGCTGGGCGGTCGAGATGGCGGGGGCGGCGGGTTCGGTCATCGGCTCTCTAACGCGGCCTCATAGCGCGAAGCTGGGGTCCGCAAAATGGCTGGGGCCGCCCCCTCTGTCGAAGGAGCGGCCCCGATGCTGTCCGGTCCGCGAGGACCGGGGTCTTAATGCTCGTCCTGCTTGACCACCGGCAGTTCGTTGAACTGGTGGTGCGGCGGGGGCGAGGACAGGGTCCATTCCAGCGTGGTGGCGCCTTCGCCCCACGGGTTCGCTTCACCCTTGCGGCGACGGATCGCGGCTTCCAGCAGCATGATCAGGAAGACGCCAACGCCGGCGACGGTGATCACATAGCCCACCGACGAGACGTGGTTCCACAGGGTGTAGGCGTCCGGATAGTCGATGTAGCGACGCGGCATGCCCTGCAGACCCAGGAAGTGCTGCGGGAAGAACACCAGGTTCACGCCGACGAACATCACCCAGAAGTGCAGCGCGCCAAGGAACTCGTTGTACTTCACGCCGAACATCTTCTCGAACCAGTAGTAGAACCCGGCGAAGATGGCGAAGACGGCGCCCAGCGACAGCACGTAGTGGAAGTGCGCCACGACGTAGTAGGTGTCGTGCAGGCTGTAGTCGATGCCGGCGTTCGACAGGACCACGCCGGTCACGCCGCCGACGGTGAACAGGAAGATGAAGCCCATCGCCCAAAGCATGGGCGTCTTGAAGCTGATCGAACCGCCCCACATCGTGGCGATCCAGCTGAAGATCTTCACGCCCGTCGGCACCGCGATGATCATCGTCGCGGCCACGAAGTAGGCGCGCAGATTGATGCTCATGCCGACCGTGTACATGTGGTGCGCCCACACGATGAAGCCGATGAAGCCGATGGCCACCATGGCGTAGGCCATGGCCAGGTAACCGAAGACCGGCTTCTTCGAGAAGGTCGAGACGATGTGCGAGATGATGCCGAAGCCCGGCAGGATCAGGATGTACACCTCGGGGTGACCGAAGAACCAGAACAGGTGCTGGAACATCACCGGATCGCCGCCGCCGGCCGGATTGAAGAAGGCGGTGCCGAAGTTGCGGTCGGCCAGCAGCATGGTGATGGCGCCGGCCAGAACCGGCAGGGACAGCAGCAGCAGGAAGGCGGTGATCAGCACCGACCAGGCGAACAGCGGCATGCGGTGCAGGGTCATGCCCGGCGCGCGCATGTTGAAGATCGTGGTGATGAAGTTGATCGCGCCAAGGATCGACGAGGCGCCCGCGACGTGCAGCGAGAAGATCGCCAGATCCATCGCCGGGCCGGTGTGGCCGGTCGTCGAGAGCGGCGGATAGATGGTCCAGCCGCCGCCGAAGCCCTTGCCCGGACCGCCGTCGACGAACATCGACAGGCAGAGCAGGACCCAAGCCGAGACCAGCAGCCAGAACGAGATGTTGTTCATGCGCGGGAAGGCCATGTCCGGCGCGCCGATCATGATCGGAACGAACCAGTTGCCGAAGCCGCCGATCATCGCCGGCATGACCATGAAGAAGATCATGATCAGGGCGTGGGCCGTCACGGTGACGTTGTAGCCGTGCTTGGACGCCTCGACGAGGCCGAGGTGCTGGATGATCGAACCTTCACGGAAGATCTGGATGCCCGGCTCGGCCAGTTCCCAGCGGATCAGGCCGGACAGGGCGCCGCCCACGATCCCCGCCATGATGGCGAAGATCAGGTACAGGGTGCCGATATCCTTGTGGTTCGTCGAAAGGAACCAGCGGGTGAAGAAGCCCGGCTTGTGGTCGTGATGCCCGTCGTGGTCGTGGGCGAGATTTTCAGCTGCGGTGGCCATGGTCTTGGGGCTCTCGCGGATCGTTACTGGGCGGCCGCGGCGGCGGCGGGTGCCGCGACCGGGGCCGGCGAGGCGGCGGCGGCCGCGGGGACAACGGCGTCAGCCGGCGTGGCGGGAGCGACCGGAGCAGTCGCGGCGTCGCCCGTCGGGGCGCCGGTGGTGCCGACGGCGGCCTGGGCGGCGGTGCCGCCCGGGGCCTCGGCGGCCGTGGCCGGGGTCAGCGAACCGCCCTTGGACACGACCCACGCCTCGAACTCGGCCTGCGTCACGACACGGATCTCGATCGGCATGAAGGCGTGATCGACGCCGCACAGCTCCGAGCACTGGCCGTAGAAGGTGCCGACGCGGTCGGCGCGGAACCAGGTCTCGTTGACCCGGCCCGGGACGGCGTCGGTCTTCAGACCGAAGGCCGGCAGGGCGAAGGCGTGGATCACGTCGGAGGCGGTGACCAGAACGCGGACGGTCTTGCCGACCGGAACCACGATCGGCTCATCGGCGGCCAGGCGATACGGAACGTTGCGGGCGCGGGCCTCGTCTTCCGGCAGCATGTTCGAGACGTACTCGGCGATGCCCTGGTCCGGATACTCATAACCCCAGTTCCACTGGTTGCCGGTGGCCTTCACGGTCAGGTCCGGCGTCGGCATGTCGTGGTACGCGAACAGCAGACGGAACGAGAACAGCGAGATGCCCACCAGGATCAGCACCGGGACAACCGTCCAGATGATCTCGATCGTGGTGTTGTGGCTCCACTTGGCGGGAACCGGGTTGGACTTCTTGTTGTAGCGGATCACGATCCACACCAGCAGGCCGAGCACCAGCAGCGAGATCAGGGTGATGACCGGCATCAGAACGATGTCGTGGAAGAAGTGCGCGCTTTCCTTCAGCGGCGACGCCGCCGGCTGAAGCGCGATACCGCCCGGCGTCGGCTGACCCATCAGGTCCTCAGCCAAGGCCGATGACGCGCCGAAGACGGCCAGGCTCAGCGCGGCGACGCCGCTGCCGATAATCGCCCGGGCTCGCTTGCCCATCCCCATCCGAGACATCCTCATATTTTCGTTTCGGCCCAAATATTTGCGAGTGAATCGCAAACAAGCACCCTGACCTCGAAGGCCAAGGCGGTACTTCGGCCGGTCCATATCGCCCCCTCCCGCACTTGCCAAGCGATTGAGCGCCTCGGCGACGTTCGGGCGGCGGATTAAATCGAAGTCATGTTTCGCAAGCTACCTTGCGCCGCAAGATACCTTGCGTTACCCCATTACACATCACGGGAGACCTCGATGTGCCTGAAACCATAGAAATCCAGCTGAAGAAGGGGGTGCTGACGCTGTGCGTCCTCGCCCTTCTGAACCGGCGCGAGAGCTACGCCTACGAGATCGCCTCCACCCTGTCAGACGCCATCGATATGGGGGAAGGCACGATCTATCCGCTGATGCGGCGGATGCAGTCCGACGGCCTGGTCGAGACCTATCTGGTCGAATCGCCCGCCGGACCCTCGCGCAAATACTACCGCCTCACCGACGCCGGTCGTCGCGCCCTCGAGGGCCAGACGTCCGAATGGCGGGCCTTCGCCCGCGCCGTCGAATCCATTCTGGACGGATCGGCCCTGCCGCCGGCCGTTCCCGTCGCTCAAGAGGGAGTTGAGCCATGACGCGTGACGAATTCATGGGCCGTCTCCGGCGCGGACTGGTGGGCCTGCCCACCCGCACCGCCGCAGAGATCGCCTCCGACTATGGCCAGCATTTCGACGACGGGGCCGCCGATGGCCGCACCGAAGCCGAGGTGGCCGAGGCCCTGGGCGACCCGGACCGTCTGGCCCGCGAACTGCGCGCCGAGGCCGGCGCCCGTCGCTGGGACCAGGAGCAGAATCCGGCCGCCGCGGCCGGCGCCATCTTCGGCCTGATCGGCCTGGGCGCGATCGACATCCTGATCCTGCTGCCGATCGTCTTCCCGGTGTTCGGCGCGGTGATCGCCATGCTGCTGACCGGCGTGGGCGTCTTCATCGGCGGCGGCTTCGCCCTGATCGCCGGCCCGTTCTTCGGCGGCCCGGGCGGCGTGCTGGCGGCTATCCTGTTCGGCATCGGCCTGATGGGGCTGGGGCTGTTCATGATCGGCCTGATGGCCCTGCTGACCAAGTGGCTGATCGACGCCACGGTCTGGTACGCGCGCCTGCACTACCGCGTGCTCAAGCCGGCGCTCGAACCGTCGAACAATCGCAGCCAGGACTGAGGGAGGACCTGACATGATCCGCAATCTTCTGATCATCACCGGCGTCGGCTTCGTCCTGGCGCTGGTGGGCATCGCCGGCGCCTTCGCCCTGGTGGGCAACGACGTCCGCCGCCACGACTGGACCTGGGTGGTCGATGACGACACGCCCGGCGACTCGGGCTTCCGCATCGAACGCGGCGAGGTCGCCCCGGAAATCACCCGCAACATCGAATGGGCCGGCGGCGATCGCCTGATGATCGACGTCCCGGGCAAGGTCACCTACGTCCAGGGCGACCAGGCCGGCGTGCGCATCACCGGTCCGAAGGACATCGTCGACAGCATCCGCTTCAACGACGGCCGCCTGACCATGGTCAGCGATGATCGCCCCGACCGCGGCTACATCCGCTGGTCCGGCACGGGCATCCGGGTGTGGAGCGAGAGCGAGGCCCTGCGCATCGAGATCACGGCCCCGGCCGTCAACACCTTCGAGATGGGCGACGATGGCGAGCTGCGGATCCGCGGCTACGACCAGCCCACCCTGGCCGTCGCCATCAACGGCGAGGGATCGGTCGAGGCCGATGGTCAGGCGCAGCGCGTCAACGTCGTGGTCAACGGCGATGGCGACGCGAGCCTGCGCCGGCTGGTGACGACCGACGCGACCGTCCAGATCGTCGGCCGCGGCGATGTCTCGGTGGCTCCGACCGGACGCGCCGACATCGAGATCTCGGGACGCGGCGACGTCTATCTGGCCCGCAACCCGGCCCAGTTGAACCAGTCGATCACAGGCTGGGGCGAGGTCGAGTTCGACTGAGCGTCGATGAACCGGTGACGCGGGGACGGTCAGCCCCTACTTTGAGGCCCATGACCGTCCTCGTTTCCCCGCCCGCCATCCTCGACAGCGCCGAAGTCGGCAAGGACGAGGCCCTCTCCATCCTGCAGGGGGCGCTGGCCGGCGCAGACGACGGCGAACTGTTTCTCGAGCGCTCTGAGTCGGAGTCGCTCGTTTTCGACGACGGCCGCCTGAAGTCGGCGGCCTATGACGCGACCGAAGGCTTCGGCCTTCGTGTGGTCGCCGGCGAGACCGCCGGCTATGCCCACGCCAACGAGATCAGCGGCCCGGCCCTGCGCCGTGCGGCCGACAGCGCCGCCCTCGCCCGCGCCGGATACGCGGGCGTTTCGGCCGAAGGCCCGGTGGCCACCAACCGCAAGCTCTATGACGAGGTCGACCCGCTCGCCTCGCCCGCCTTCTCCGACAAGATCGCCCTGCTGGCCGAGATCGACGCCTGGGCTCGCGCCCGCGATCCGCGCGTGGTGCAGGTGTCCGCCTCGCTGGTCGGCGAGCATCGCCAGATCGAGATCCTGCGCGGCGACGGCCGTCAGATGCGCGACATGCGCCCGCTGGTCCGGCTGAACGTCTCGGTTACGGTCGAGAAGGACGGCAAGCGCGAGAGCGCCTCGTCCGGCGCCGGCGGCCGCGCCGGCTTCGAGACCTGGATCGCCCCGGCCCGCTGGCAGGCCCAGGTCGACGAGGCCCTGCGTCAGGCCCTGGTCAATCTGGAGGCCGTCGACTGCCCGGCCGGCGAGATGGACGTGGTGCTGGGCGCCGGCTGGCCCGGCGTGCTGCTGCACGAGGCCATCGGCCACGGTTTCGAGGGCGACTTCCACCGCAAGGGCTCGTCCGCCTTCAACGACAAGATGGGCAAGCGCGTCGCCGCCCCGGGCGTGACCGTGGTCGATGACGGCTCCATCGCCGGCCGTCGCGGCTCGCTGACCATCGACGACGAGGGCACCCCGACCTCGCGAACCGTCCTGATCGAGGACGGCATCATGGTCGGGCTGATGCACGACCGTCTGTCCGCCCGCCAGCTGGGCGCCCGCGCCACCGGCAACGGCCGCCGCCAGTCCTTCGCCCACATGCCGATGCCGCGCATGACCAACACCTTCATGGAGGCCGGCAAGGACAAGAAGGCCGACATGATCGCCTCGACCAAGCGCGGCCTCTACGCGGCCAATTTCGGCGGCGGCCAGGTCGACATCACCAACGGCAAGTTCGTCTTCCAGTGCACCGAGGCCTATCTGATCGAGGACGGGAAGATCACCGCCCCGGTCCGCGGCGCGACCCTGATCGGCGACGGAGCCACGGCCCTGACGAAGATCCAGATGATCGGTGACGACTTCGAGTTCGATCCCGGCGTCGGCGTTTGCGGCAAGGCTGGTCAGGGCGTCCCCGTCGGCATCGGCCAGCCCAGCCTGAAGATGGGCGGGCTGACCGTGGGTGGAACGGCGGTCTAGGGATTAGGGGCTGGGGGCCAGGGGATATGGCGCAGTAGGCCAACACCGCCCGTCCAATCCCTGGCCCCTGATCCCTACTTCCAGTCCGGCCCCTCGACGTCCAGCCCTCGCGCCTCGAGGCTATCCAGCACGCCCCCCGGCTCGGCCAGCAATCGCACCGGGGCGACGCCCATGGTGACACCGGGTGAGACCAGGGCGGTCTGCACCGCCGCTGCCCACTGCTGATGCAGTTGGGGAGCCAGTTCCGGATCGCCCCACGGCCAGCAGACCTTCAGCGCCTGTTCGATCGGCGAGGCGACCACCTCGGGCACGCGGAAGGCGCGCCAGTCGCGGGCGCGTTCCTGCGACGATTCCGGGCCGGCCTCGGCCGCAGCGATCGCCCGCTCCATGCACGGCACGTGTACGGTCTGCGGCGCGGTGATCAGGCTGTCGACCATCTCGTCTCCGCGGACCGTACCGACCGGACGGGCCTCGATGCGGGCCTGACGGGCGGCGCGACGCACGACATCCACCGCATCCTGCCCCTCGCGTCCGGCACGGAAGCCGGCCCGGTCCTGGATCAGGTCGAAGCTGGTCATCAGCATACTGCGGCGACGCCAGTCCTGATTCCGCTCGCCGGCCATCAGGACATCAAGCCGCGCCTGAATCTCCGGGCTGAGATATGTCGCCGTCGTCTGCCCCTCGGGCATCAGGGCGATCGTTCGGGCGCGCCAGATCACCCGCAGGATGTCGCTGAAGGACGCTCGGCCCTCCTGCGGCAGAAGGATCAGGTCAGCGCGCTTCGCCGCCTCCTCGAGCGCTTCGGGTCGCCAGGCCACCTCACGCGGAATGGCGCGGATGGAGCCGACGAGGATCAGGGTGCTGTCGCCGTCCCGCACGGTCCACATCGGGGCGCCGGAGCGTTGGGCGGTGACCACGATGTCATCGAGCCGATCGGCGGGCTCCGCTTCCTGCGCCATCGCCGGCGTGGCCGTCAGCAGGGAGAGGGAAACGCAAACAGCAACTGCGACGGACTTCAAAGGAGCACCCGTTAGACTTGATGACGGCAAGTAGATAGCAGCCCCTTTCAGAACAAGAAAATGACACCGCTGTAATACTGTCTCCGATTTAATCCACCTGTCCGTCTTGTAACTGGAGACGGACGCCGCGGGCCGTCACACCTCTCGTCACCGACGAGGGGAGTATCTTGATGTCCAGAACCGTTCTGCTGGCGACCACCGCCCTGCTGATGACCGCAGCCGCCGGCGCGGCCCAGGCGCAATCCCAGCCCGCCCCTGCCCCCACGCCAACGCCGCAGGCCGAGGCGGCGCAACAGGGCGTGCTGGTGTTCGAGCCGGCCTTCTTCGCCGACCAGAACCCGACCACGGCCCTGGACATGGTCAACCGCATTCCCGGCTTCAGCGTCGTGGACGGCGACGGCAGCCGCGGCTTCGAGGGGTCGGTCGGCAATGTGCTGGTCAACGGCTCCCGCCCCGCATCCAAGAACGACACCGGCTCCAGCGTGCTGGGCCGCACCCTGGCCGGGAACGTCACCCGCATCGAACTGATCCGTGGCGGCGCAGCCGGGATCGATATGCAGGGCTTCTCGGTCGTGGTGAACGTGATCACCCGCACCCAGTCCAGCCAGCAGACCATCGTCACCGGAAACGCCGTCCTCTTCGACGGCGGACAGGATGTCTATGGCGGCTCGGTCCAGTTCACCGCCCGCGACGGCGATCGCAGCTGGGGCTTTACGCTCAGCGACGGGATCTCGATGAGCGATTCCAACGGAGTCGGCCCGGTCGTTCGCCGCAGCGCCTCCGGCGTGATCCTGCGCGACGAGGACTTCTTCAATGACCAGACGGGCGGCGGCCAGTCGCTGCGCCTGAACTACGCCGACGCCTTCCTGGGCGGGAAGATCGACCTGACCGGACGGTACGGCGTGGGCGACTTCAGCAACATCAACCTGCAGACCTCGCCGACCGTTCGCCGCGAAAGCCTGTTCTCGCAGGACTCCACGTCGGGCGAGTTTGGCGCGGTCTATACCCGCCCGCTGTCGTCGCGCCTGAACCTCGAAACCCGCTTTATCCATGAGTTCGAGGATTTCGAGAGCGTCTCGACCAACCGCACCCGCCTGTCGGGTGTCGACAGCCCCGAGCAACGCTTCGTCGCCGACGGCCAATCGTCGGAGACCATCCTGCGCGGCCTGGTCCGCCTCGAACAGACCCCGGCCATGACCTGGGAGTTCGGCGGCGAGGTCGCCTACAACATGCTGGAGACCGAGCAGGCCTTCACGGTCGGCGGGACGCCGATTCCCCTGCCTTCGGCCTCGGTGACGGTCGAGGAGACTCGCGGCGAGCTGTTCGGCAAGGGCACCTGGCGCGTGCGGGACGACCTGACGCTGGAAGGCGGCCTGCGCCTCGAGGACTCGACCATCAGCCAGTCGGGCGACGCCGATCAGGAGAAGAGCTTCTTCTTCGCCAAGCCGCGCCTTCTGGCGACCTGGACGCCGATGGCCAATACCCAGTTCCGCGTCCGTTTCGAGCGTGAGGTCGGGCAGCTGGACTTCGGCGACTTCGCCGCCTCGGCCGATCTGGACGAGGAAAACGTCTTCGGCGGCAACATCGACCTGGAGCCGGAACAGCGCTGGATCAGCGAGCTGACCTTCGAGCGTCGGTTCTGGGAAGATGGCATTGTCAGCATCGGCCTGCGCCACGACGAGATCAGCGACGCCATCGACGTGATCCCGCTGGACGGCGGCCTGTCGGCCGTCGGCAACATCGGCGACGGCACGCTGGACCAGCTGGTCGTGAACGTCACCGTGCCCATGGACCGGTTCGGCTTCAGCGGCGGCCGTCTGGGCTTCCGCAACACCTGGAACCACACCGAGGTGACCGATCCGACCACCGGCGAGGTGCGTCCGATCTCCAACATTCGCGCGTCGCAGGCGGTGCTGACCGTCTCGCAGGACATCACCAGCTGGAAAGTCCAGTGGGGCGCCGCCTTCATCCCGCTGCTCGGTCAGGCGGGCTACGATCCCGACTTCAAGTCGGCGTGGCGGGGCCACGACTATTTCGAGATCTGGGGCGAGTACAAGCCGACCCCGACCCTGTCGATCCGCGCCCAGGTCAACGTCTGGAACGACTTCCTGATCGAGCGAACCGCCTATGCGGACCGGCTGACGCGGCCGATCTCCTACATCGAAACCCGGGCGATCGACCCGCGGACCTTCTACCAGATCCGTCTGCGCAAGACGTTCTGAGCTGGGTCACCGCGCCTTGACCCGGGGCGCGGTGACCCGGGGGCGGCGGGTGACCCTCTTCCCGCCGCCTCCACTTCTTCGGGCTTGGTAAATCTGTCTGCTGTAACTGGCGTGAAACCAAAGACGGCGGCAGAGCTCGCCGCACCCCGGGGAGATACACATGAACAGGGCCGCATGGCTCGCGGGCGCCGCCCTGACGGTTCTCGCCTCTCCCGCCCTCGCCCAGAACGGACCTCCGGTCGCTCCCCGCTCGGCCGCGCAGAGATCGGTCCCGACGGGCCCCGTCCGCCTCGCGCCCGAGGTCGACGCCGCCCAGCAAGGCGTGCTGGTCTTCGAGCCCGCCTTCTTCGCCGACCAACGCCCCAACACGGCGCTGGACATGGTCGTCCGCCTGCCCGGTTTTACCCTCAGCTCGGGCGACAGCAGCACGCGCGGTCTGGCCGGCACGTCAGGCAATGTTCTGATCAACGGCCAGCGTCCGTCCAGCAAGAGCGACAGCGTGGACGGCGTGCTGCGCCGGATCCCGGCCGCCGGGGTCGAGCGCGTCGAGCTGATCCGCGGCGGCGCACCCGGCATCGACATGCAGGGTGCAGCGGTGGTCGCCAACGTCATCCTGGTCCGGACGGCAACGGTCGAACGGGTGGTCGAAGGCGGCCTCTACGCCTATCCGGACGGCTATCTCGGGCCGACGATGGGCGCCAGCTACTCGCGTCGCGAAGGCGACGACCAGATCGAGGGCGCGATCAGCGCCACGATCAACGACCGTACCGACGATACGGCGACCGGCTTCCGCCGCCGCTACGATCCGTCGGGCAGCCTGATCCAGGACGCGGATCTCGATCTGTGGGACGAGTACCGGAACGTCCGCGCGACCGGCGTCATCCAGCGCGGACTGGCGGGCGGTCGCCTGCGCATCAACGGCGTGCTCGGCTGGTTCGGCAACGACAGCACCCAGGACCTTCTGATCCGATCCGGCGCGGGATCGGACAGCTCCAGCCTCGAGACCTCGGAAGAGCTCGAGGGAGAGCTCGGCCTGACCTGGACGCGCGACCTCGGCCCTCGCAGCGGACTTGAGCTGACGGCACTGCAGAGGTGGGGCGAGGAGGACTATCGCGGCGACAGCCTGTCGACGGGCGACCGGTCGACCTTCCTGTCCCGGTCGACTTCGGGAGAATCCATCGCCCGCGCCATCCTGCGCCACCGCCCTTCCGATCCGTGGTCGATCGAGACCGGCGGCGAGGTGGCCTACAATGTCCTGGACAGCACCAACGCCTATGAGGAGAACGGTGTCGCCGTCCCCCTGCCCTCCGCGTCGGTCAAGGTCGAGGAGCTGCGCGGCGAGGTCTTCGGCCAGGCCACCTGGCGGCCCGACCCGCAGTTCACGCTCGAGTTCGGCCTGCGTGTCGAGGTGTCGGAGATCAGCCAGTCCGGCGACAGTGATCGCAGCAAGTCCTTCGTCTATCCCAAGCCTCGCGTGCAGGCGACCTGGACGCCCTGGGCCGGCCACCAGTTCCGCATCCGCGCCGAACGCCAGGTGGGCCAGCTGGATTTCGACGACTTCGTCGCCTCCTCGGACATCGAGGTCGGGCAGGTCGAGGGCGGCAATCCGGATCTCGAGCCCGCCAAGACCACCCTGATCGAGGCCCTCTACGAACGCCGCTTCTGGGATGAGGGCGTGTTCGACGTCGCGGTTCAGCAGGCGCGCGTCGAGGACGTCGTGGACCTGATCCCGCTGGCCGGCGGCTTCGATGGCGTGGGCAACATCGGCGACGGCGATTCGGGATTCCTGCGCCTGAGGCTGACCCTGCCGCTGGACCGACTGGGCCTTTCGGGCGCGAGGTTGTTCGGCAGGACCACATGGTCCTGGTCCGAGGTCACCGATCCGGTGACCCGCGAGACGCGTCGCTTCAACGGCGACCAGGCCTTCGGCTGCGAACTGAACTTCAACCAGGACCTCGCCGGCGGCCGCTGGTCCTGGGGCGTCGAGCACGGCTGCAACGTCGACAAGGGCCGCGCCTTCCGCGTCCGCGAGATCCGCGCCTTCCGTGAGGAGCCGATCATGGAGGCCTATGTGCAGTGGAAGCCTGCGGACGACCTGACCCTGCGCCTCGACCTGGGCAACGCCACCGACCGCCATCAGGGCTATGATCGATACATCTACTCGGGACCGCGCGACGTGGCTCCGGTCGCCTTCACCGAGACCCGCCGCACCAATGCCAGCCGGTGGATCTATCTGCAGGCGCGCAAGACGTTCTGAGGCCACGCGGCGGCGGCAAGAAAAAAGGGCGGGACCGCGAGGTCCCGCCCTTCGTGTTTCCAATCCCGGAAGGGATCAGTGGATGCCCGCCATACCCTTCTTGAGGATCGGCGAGATCAGCAGCAGGAACACGCCCACGCCGACGCCGACCCAACCAATCGTTCCGAAGATCGATCCGTAGGTAGCCAGCGCGCCGGCGCGGTCGGTGACCACGCCCGCCACGGTGTCCGTCGCGGTCGCCTTGGCGATGATGCCGGCCACGATGTGCGCGACCGAGCTCGACAGGAACCACACGCCCATCATCAGGCCGACCACGCGCGCCACCGACAGCTTGGTGATCATCGACAGGCCCACCGGCGACAGGCACAGCTCGCCGATCGTGTGGAAGAAGTAGGTCAGGAACAGGAACAGCAGCGGAACGCGGAAGTCCGAGTTCGCCATGTTGCCGGCGGCCCACATCAGGACCAGGAAGCCCAGTCCGACAAACATCAGGCCGAACGAGAACTTCACAGGGGTCGAAGGCTCGCGGTTGCGCTTGCCCAGCCAGACCCACAGGGCGGCGATGATCGGGCCGCCGATGACGATGATGCCCGGGTTGAACATCTGCGTCATGGCCGCATTGAACCACGACGGCATCTCGGTCGACTGGTCGGCGAACAGGGTCAGCGACGAACCGGCCTGCTCGAACAGGGCCCAGAACAGGACCGAGAAGAAGATCAGGACCTGCGCCACCAGCATCCGGCTACGCTCGGCGCCCTTCAGCTTCAGGACTGTGTAGCCGACGACCAGGGCGAAGATGACGCCCGCGATCCACGGCAGACCGGCCTCGATGATCGAGTGGCTGCGCATCAGCAGCCAGGTCGGGAAGACGGCGACCAGGCCGGCGATCCAGAAGAACGGCACCAGCGGCACGCCCAGGATCGAGCGGCCCTGAACCGGAACCGGCGGACCGCCACGGCCTTCCAGCCAACCCTGGCCGAGCACGAAGGTCAGCAGGCCGAACAACATGCCGATGCCCGCCAGGCCGAAGCCGTAGGCCCAGCCGTATTTGATGCCGAGATACGAACACGCCGCCGTCGCCAGGAACGAGCCCAGGTTGATGCCGACGTAGAAGATGGTGAAGCCGCCATCGCGACGCGGGTCGTTCTCTTCGTAGAGCGATCCCACCACGGTCGAGATGTTGGCCTTCAAGAAGCCCACGCCGACGATGATCAGCGACAGGGCCAGGAACAGCACAGGCTCACCCATCTGGGTGTCGCGCACCGTCTCGAGCGTGTAGCCGCCCGCGGCCGTGAAGGCCGGGAAGCCAGCCGCAGCCGCCGCGACCGGGGCCGCCTGCGTCGCCGGATCGAGCGCGCCGGCCGGAGCCGCACCCTCGGTCTGCTCGGCCACAGCCGCCACAGCCGCGTCCGCCGCATTGGCGGCCGACGGTTCGGCGCCGACGGTCGAGACGCCTTCCGGCGTGATGGCGATCTGCACGCGCTCGTCGCCGTTGACGGCGAACATGCGGCGGTTCTGGTCACGACCCTCGACCTCGATCTGGTAGGTCGTCTGGCCGATGGTCAGGCTTTCCTTGCCGCCGACACCCTCGAACGCCATCGTGAAGTGGCCCGCCACCAGTAGCACCGCGCCGATGATCACGGCCTTGCGGGAGCCGAGGTAGCGGTCGGCGATCATGCCGCCCAGAACCGGCATCAGATAGACCAGCGCGGCGTAGGCCGCGTAGATTCCCTGGGCTTCGGCCGGGCCGAACAGGAAGTGCTGGGTCAGGTACAGGACCAGCAGCGCCCGCATGCCGTAGTAGGAAAACCGCTCCCACATCTCGGTGAAGAACAGGATCACCAGCCCGCGGGGATGCCCCAGAAATGTCTTGCGGGGCGCCGCGCCAAGCGCGCCCCCGGCGTCCGTCGTACTCAACGGCCAACTCCATGATTGCTTGCGCCCCACCTGACGCGCATGGCCGCATAAGCAGCACGCGGACGAAGCCCGGACAAGGGTTAAGGGTAAATTGGTCTCGTCGCTCTTGTGAGGTTCCCGTTCGCCCGGTACGCGGAAACCGGTTTCACCCGGGTGGATACGGGCGGATTGAATGACGACCAGACGTGCTGTGCTCGCTGCTTTCTGCGGCGGCCTTGGCCTGACCGCGTGCTCGAGGGAATCGACTGCGTCGCGCCGCGATGTCGTCGCCGCCGGTCAGCCGGCGGCGATCCTGATCTGGTCGGTGGCGCGACACCGACTCGCCGCCTGGCCCCATCGTCCGGCGCCTGAGGCCTTGCGGGCCTTGCCGCCGGAGGCGGCCGACCTTCCCGAACTGGGTCGACTTGCCGGGCCAGGGCGCGTCGCGTCGCCAGCGGCCATCTCGGCGCTGAACCCGGCCCGGATCATCGACTACGGGGAAGCCGACGCGGAACATGCCGCCGTGGGCCGGAGAATCGGTGAGGCCATCGGGGTGGAATGGACCCTGATCGACGGGGCGCTGGCCCGGATCCCTGCCGCGTTCCGGCAGGCCGGAGGCCTGCTCGACGACGCCGCGCGCGGAGAAGCTCTCGCCGATCGGGCCGAGGCCATCCTGCAGGCATGGCGCTCGGCGCCTGCCGGGCCGTCCTTCTACTATGCCCGGGACGACGACGGTCTGGAGACCGGCTTCCGCGGAGCCCTCGCGACGGAGGTGCTGGAAGGCGCGCGCTGGACAAATGTCGCAACCGGGCATGAGGGCCTGGCTCGCGTGGAGTTTGAACAGATCCGGGCCTGGGACCCGGAAGTGATCGTCACCCAGAACCGGACCTTCGCCCGGCTTGCCCAGACCAGCCCGGAGTGGCGAAGCCGTCGAGGGGGCGGGCGACGTCGCATTCTTCTGATCCCCGGTACGCCGTTCGGCTGGCTGGACCGACCGCCGTCGGTGAACAGGTTGCTGGGATGTGCCTGGCTGGCGACGCCGGGCGACCCGGCCCTGTCCCTCACCATGCTCAGCCGCAATCTCTACGGCATGGCGCCCAGCGAGATCGAGCGGCCCCGCTGGCTCGCCTGACCCGGAATCCTGCCCCTTGAGTCCGTCCGGTTCATGGTCGAGTTTGCGCCCCATGAAAGCACTCCGCACCGCCCTGCTCGCCGCCGCTCTGGCGCTCCTCGCCTCTCCCGTCATCGCGCAGGATGCGCCGACATGGTCGCTGGCCATCCACGGCGGCGCCGGCGTCATCGAACGCGACAGCCTGACGCCCGAACAAGACGCCGCCTACCGCGCTGCCCTGCATCGCGCCCTTGCGGCCGGGCAGGCCATCCTCGCCGCCGGCGGCTCCTCGATGGACGCCGTCCAGGCCGCCATCGAGATCATGGAGGACGACCCCCTGTTCAACGCCGGCCGGGGCGCCGTCTTCACCGCCGCGGGCCGCAACGAGCTGGATGCCGCCGTGATGAACGGGACCGACCGCACCGCCGGCGCCGTTGCGGGCCTGACCACCACCCGCCATCCGATTGCCGCCGCCCGCGCGGTGATGGAGCGGTCGCCCCACGTCATGCTGATCGGCCCCGGCGCCGACGCCTTCGCCGGATCAGTCGGGCTCGAGCAGGTCGATCCGTCCTTCTTCTTCACCGAGCGCCGCTGGCAGGGACTGGAGCGCGAACTGCGCCGCCAAAACCTTCCGGTCCCGCAACGCCCTGCGAATGCGCCAGGCCCGCAGGCGTCGGCGGATATGCCTGCGCCGCCGCTGAATGAGCGAAAATTCGGCACGGTTGGCGCGGTCGCGGTCGACAATCAGGGCCGGCTCGCGGCTGGCACCTCGACCGGCGGCATGACCGCCAAACGCTGGGGCCGCGTCGGCGATGTGCCCGTGATCGGCGCCGGCACCTATGCCTCCAACGCCGACGGCTGCGCCGTCTCGGCCACCGGCTCGGGCGAGTATTTCATTCGCGCGACCGTGGCTCGCGACATCTGCACCCGGACCTCGACCGGCTCCACCGTCCAGCAGGCCGCCGATGCCGAGATCGCCGACGTTGGCTCGATCGGCGGCGACGGCGGCGTGATCGTCATGTCCCCGCGTGGTGAGGCGGCCTTCGCCATGAACACCTCGGGCATGTACCGCGGCTCGGTCTCCAGCGCCGCGGCGGCCGCCGTCGCCATCTATGCCGACGAGCAGGTCGCGCCGTGACCACAGGCGCCATCGTCGACCTCGCGACCAAGTTCGCCGCCTTCTCGGACCACTGGCGGCCGCGTGTGGCCGCGCAGCTGAACGGTCAGGACCTGCGACTGGTGAAGGTGCAGGGCCTGTTCCCCTGGCACAGCCATGCCGAGGCCGAGGAGATGTTCCTGGTCTGGAAGGGCGTCTTCCGGGTCGAGTTCCGCGACCGTATCGAGACCCTGCATCCGGGCCAGTTCATCGTCGTCCCACGCGGCGTCGAGCATCGCACCGGCGCCGACGAGGAGGCCGAGGTGATGATCTTCGAGCCCTCCGAAGTCATCAACACCGGCGACGCCGAGGTGTCCGAGTTCACCGCGCCGCAAGGCCAGACCGTATGACCACGCCCCGCGACAACCCCGGCGTCCTGGCGCCCCCGCCCCTGATCTTCCTCGGCTTCCTGCTGATCGGCTGGGGAATCGGCCATCTGCTGAACGAGCCCTCGATGGGGCTGCCCACCAATGTGCGCCGCGGGCTGGCCTTCGCCTTCGTCATCGCCGGTCTGGTGACCGAGATGACCGCGTTGGGCGGCTTCCGCCGCGTCGGCACGGCGCCCGAGCCGTGGAAGCCGACCACGGCGCTCGTCACCGGCGGCCTTTACCGGTTCAGCCGCAACCCGATCTACATCGGCTTCACCCTGATCTACGTCGGGTTCGCCTTCGCCATGGACAGCTGGGCGGCGCTGGCGATGGTCCTGCCCTGCCTCGTCATCATCGACCGGGCCGTGATCCTGCGCGAGGAGACCTACCTCGCCGGCAAGTTCGGCGCGGAATGGAACGCCTACGCCGCGAAAGTGCGCCGATGGCTCTGAGCGACGAACTGTCCGAAATGGCCATCGAGGAGCTGGACGCCGCCTGCGCCCTGCCCTGGCCCGACATGAAGGCGATCACGCCCTGGGGTGACAGCTTCACCGGCTTCGCGCCGTCCGGCCGCGAGGTCGAGATCGAGCGCCGCTACCTCTGGGCCCATTCTCCGGTCGGCGCGATCGCGGTCGAGGTCGAGGTTCGGGCGGTCGGTCTGGATCAGGGCGCCGAGGCGACAGCGCTGATCAATCCGCCCCGCTGAACGACCGGCGTTAACCTTTCCCGTTGCCAAGCGTCGCGGTCGCGGCAAAATGCCATTCGCCGCAACCGGCGGTGATCCGCGGAACGCTCGATGTCCTACGGCGCAGACTTCGCCACCGCCGACCCGGCCAATGCGCCGCTGGATGCGCCCATCCTGATCGGCGCCGACCCGGCCGTCGCGGTGGCCGGCCTCCTCCTGCTGCTGGCCGCCTTTGCTCTCGGCTGGTTCTTCGCTGGCCGCTCGCGCCGCAATGACGGCGATGCGTCGGGCGCCATCTGGGAAGCGATCGACGAGGCCGCCAAGGACGCGATGAAGGCCGACGACAACGCCTTGCGCGGCAAGGCCGCCCATCTCGCCGACGTCATCGATCGGAGATTGGGAAGGACGCTGGCCCTCGCCGGCGACACGGGCCTTTCCGGTCCGGTCGCCAAACTGCGCCCCGCCCTCGCCGGACAGCGGCCGGATGAAGGGCATCACGGCGACCACCATCACGACGACGGCCACGATCACGCCCATGACGACCACCACGGCGACGATCACAAGCCGCACGATCATCATGGCGCCGCGCCGACCGCCGCGGCCACGACCGGGTCGGTGACCATCGTCAACGTCATCCCGGGAGCAGCGCCCGCGCCGGCCGCGCCGTCGCATAGGCCGCACCACCCGCCGCAGGAGATGTCGGCCCGCCAGCAGACCGAGGCGTTGCGCCTCGCCGTGGCGGCCTTCAACGAGCACTGGCGGCACCAGGGCGCACGCGTCGGCCAGATGCAGGCCGCGCTGGCCGAACTGTCGGGCGGCGCGTCCAGCGCCCCCCGTCTCAGCCGCGGCTGATCGCACAGACGGTTTCCCCGGACGGAGAAACCGCCTAAGCCTGAGGCATGAAACTCGCC
The DNA here is from genome assembly GCA_016742215.1 of Brevundimonas sp. GTDB lineage: Bacteria > Pseudomonadota > Alphaproteobacteria > Caulobacterales > Caulobacteraceae > Brevundimonas. The sequence continues at coordinate 52,610 of JACVCC010000001.1, read as the reverse complement.
TCGCTCAAGCACGGCCGCGACGGCCGCCTCGTCGTCGTCTCCAATGACCTGAACTGGTTCACGGACGCCTTTCTGATCGCCCCCACGCTACAGGCGGCGCTGGACAACTGGGACCGGGTCGAGCCCGACCTGCGCGCCCTGGCTGAAAGCCTTGAACACGGCGGCGTGCCGCGTGGCCGCTTCCACGAGCGCGAGGCCGCCTCGCCCCTGCCCCGCGCCTATCAGTGGGCCGACGGCTCGGCCTATGTGAACCACGTCGAGCTGGTGCGTAAGGCGCGCGGCGCCGAGATGCCCGAGAGCTTCTGGACCGATCCTCTGATGTATCAGGGCGGCTCGGACAGCTTCCTCGCCCCGCGCGATCCCGTGCCGCTGGCGGACGAAAGCTGGGGCTGCGATCTCGAAGCCGAGATCGTCGTCGTCACCGGCGACGTGCCTCAGGGCGTGACTCGAGAGGAGGCCCTGACGCACATTCGTCTGGTCGGCCTCGTGAACGACGTCTCCCTGCGCAACCTGATCCCGGCCGAACTGGCCAAGGGCTTCGGCTTCGTCCAGTCCAAGCCCGCCTCGGCCCTGTCGCCGGTGCTGGTCTCGCCCGATGTGCTGGGCGACCGCTGGAAGGACGGCAAGCTGCATGGCGAGCTGTCGGTCCAGCTGAACGGCGAGGACTTCGGCAAGGCCGACGCCGGCGTCGACATGACCTTCGACTTCGGCACCCTGATCGCGCACCTGGCCAAAACTCGCAGCCTGTGCGCCGGCACGGTCATCGGCTCGGGCACCGTCTCGAACCGCGACGCCGATGGCGGCCCGGGCAAGCCGGTGGCCGAGGGCGGTCTGGGCTACAGCTGCATCGCCGAGGTTCGCACCGTCGAGACCATCCTGCGCGGCAAGGCCGAGACGCCCTTCCTCAAGAATGGCGACACGGTCCGCATCGAGATGCTGGACGACAAGCACCACACCATCTTCGGCGCCATCGAACAGACGGTCGGCCTGGCGGAGTGAGCCTGCGGATCGGGCGATCCGGCTTGACGCAACCTGTGTTGCATCGGCAGATGGATCTCTCACCTCAGGATTGAATCATGAAGCGCGTCATGGTCGCAGTTCTCTCCCTTGCCGCTGCGCCATCCGCTGCGCAGGAGACGGACCGCGACTGGGACATCGTTCGGAATCCGCAGACGCGTTCGGTTCTGGCGCACACGGCCTTCGACAACGGGCTTGCGATCACGACGCGATGCGTGGACGGCAGCTATCAGGCGCTTCTGTCCGGCCTGCCCGCTCCCGCACCGAACGCGCGAACCCGCGACATCGGCATCAGCTTTGGTGATGACGAAATCGCATTGCGATCCTGGAACGTGGCCGTGGCGGAGACGATCGCCGTCGGACCGACCCCGGCCCCGTTCGCTCGCAAGCTGAGGAAGGGGGGACGGCTGCAGATCGTGATCCCCGACGGCGGCGGCGCGGGTCGCAACCTCCGTTACGATCTCACCTTGCCGACCTCCTCATCGTCCATCGACGAGACGCTGACCGCGTGTGGCAAACCGCTTGAGGACCCACGGGACGTCCTGCTTGATGATCTCGGCGACGACGGAATGCCCGGCGGTTTCACCTGGGCGCGGATGCCCCGGCCGGAGTTTCCCTCCGGCTCGAGGTATGCGACCGGCTTTGCGGTCGTCACCTGCATCACCAATCCCGACGGAGCGTTGAGCGACTGCGTCGTCGAGACCGAGCATCCCCATGACGGCGGGTTCGGCGCCGCGACCCTGCGGGCCACCCGGCGGGCACGCGCTCAATCCGTCGCAGCCCCGGACGCCCGGTTGCCGGCCGCGATGGTTGAATTCCGGGCGAACTTCTTCCTGCCCGGTTATGAAACCCGCGAGCAGCGCGAACGGGCCCGCAATCAGCCGCCGGCGCCTTTCCAGCGCGGCGACTCCAATCGCGGAATCGAATAGCGCCTTCTGGGCCAGGCGGCCGGTCACCTGACCGCTTGCCCGGATCGGTCCGACCCGCTAGGTCGAAACCGCCCCGGCGTCACGCGATGTCGGCCACGGCCTGTGCGGGTGTGGTGAAACTGGTAGACGCGCCGGACTCAAAATCCGGTTCCGCAAGGAGTGTCGGTTCGAGCCCGACCACCCGCACCACGACCGCCCGTTCGGTCAGAGGATCTCCAGCACCTTTTCCTTCGGACGGGCCAGCACCACGCCCTTGTCCGTGCGCACCAGCGGGCGCTCGACCAGCACCGGATGCGCGATCATCGCCTCGAGGATGGCGTCATCCGATACGCCCGGCTCCAGCAGGCCCAGCTCGCCGGCCAGGTCGCCGCGGGTGCGCATCGCCTCGCGCGGCGTCAGCCCGGCGGCCGACAGCAATGCTGTCAGACCTTCGACGGTCCAGCCGGTGTCGACATACTGGATGACCTCCGGCTCATGGCCGGCGTCGCGGATCATCTGCAGCACATTGCGCGAGGTGCCGCAGTTCGGATTGTGGAAAATGGTCACGGTCATGCAGCGGCTATAGCGCAACGGCAGCGCTTTTTATCACCCCCGGCGGTTGCGATTGTCGCACCCCGACCGCATCTGGCCTCGATGACCTCCCCCGTCTCCCCCGCTACTCCCGCCGTGAAGGGCCCGGGCTTCCCCGAGTTCGTCTGCCTGATCGCCTGCCTGATGGCGCTCAATGCACTGGCCATCGATTCCATGCTCCCGGCCCTTCCGGACATAGGCAATGCGCTGGGCGTGCTGCGCGAGAACGACCGGCAGTGGATCATCACCGCCTATCTGCTGGGCTTCGGGGTGGCGCAGATTCTCTACGGGCCGCTGGCTGACCGCTACGGCCGCAAGCCGATCCTGATGATCGGCGTGGGCCTCTATGCCGTCTTCGCCCTCGCCGCCGCCCTGGCGCCGACCTTCGAGCTGCTGATCGCCGCCCGCGTCGGCTGCGGCATCGGGGCGGCCTCGCTGCGGGTGCTGGCGGTGTCCATCGTGCGCGACCGCTATGAGGGCCGGACCATGGCGCGGGTCATGTCGCTCAGCTTCCTGGTCTTCCTCGGCGTCCCCATCATCGCCCCCAGCCTCGGCGCCGCCATCCTGCATGTCGCCCCGTGGCCGTGGATCTTCGGCGTGCTGGCCGCGGCCGGCGTCCTGGTCATGATCTGGGCCGCCATCCGCCTGCCCGAGACGCTGAAGCCTGAGGATCGCCTGCCGATCCAGCCGGCCCGCATCGCCGGCGCCTTCCGCCATGCCCTGACCGAGCGCCAGTCGCTGGGCTACACCCTGGCCATGACGGCGATCACCGGCGCCCTGTTCGGCTTCCTGAACTCGTCGCAGTCGATCTTCGAGCATGTGTTCCACGCCGCCGACCTGTTCCCGCTGGTCTTCGCCGCCGTCGCCGGCGGCATCGCCGCGGCCAGCCTGCTGAACGCCACCTTCGTCGAGCGTTTCGGCAGCCGGTTGATCTCCCACAGCGCCCTGATCGGCTTCATCACCATGTCGGCGATCCACGCGACCGTCTCGGCCACCGGCCACGAGACCATCTGGACCTTCGGCATCCTGCAGGGCCTGACCATGTTCTGCTTCGGCTTCATCGCCGGCAATTTCGGCGCGATGGCCATGGAGAAGATGGGCCACATCGCCGGCACGGCCAGCTCGGCCCAGGGCTTCCTGTCGACGACCTTCGGGTCGATCGCCGGCTTCGCCATCGGCCAGCAGTTCGCGGGCACCGCCACCCCCATGCTGGTCGGCTTCACCCTGATGGGTCTGCTCGGCCTGTGCGCCGTGCTGTTCGCCGAGCGCGGCCGCCTGTTCGTCGCACACCACCTGCCGTCGGTGCAGCAACAGGGTTGATCTTTCGCGCGCTTCGGGGCGTTGTCCGTCGCCTGTAGAACAAGGACGACGCCCATGATCCGCACCCTGGGACTGATCAGCGCCCTCGCGCTCGCCACGGCAATCGGAGGATGCGCCACGATGGGAAGCACCAGCTCCGACAGCGCGCCCCCGGCCGTCTCGGCCACCACTCCCGTCGATTATGTGCGCGACGTCCACTCCTATGCCCGGCCCGAGATCGCCCGCGTCCGCCACGTCGCCCTGGACCTGACCACCGACTTCGCCGCGAAGACCCTCGCAGGGACCGCGACGCTGGACATCGACGGCGCCGCCGGCGCGACCGAGATCATTCTGGACATCCGCGACCTCGACATCCGCAGCGTCACCGACGCCTCGGGCGGCGCGCTCCAGCATCAGGCCGGCGCCAACGACCCGATCATGGGCCAGCCCCTGATCATCCGCTTCCCGGCGCTGGCCGCCGGCGAGACGCGCCGCATCGTCATCACCTACGCCACCCGCCCGAACGCCGCGGCCCTGCAGTGGCTGACCCCGGCCCAGACCGCCGGCGGCCAGCAGCCCTATCTGTTCAGCCAGGGCCAGGCGATCCTGACCCGCACCTGGGTGCCGACCCAGGACAGCCCGGGCATCCGCCAGACCTGGGACGCCCGCATCGTCGCCCCGTCGCAGCTGAAGGCCGTGATGAGCGCCGAGATGCTGACGCCTGAAGGCGAGGCCGCCGGCGCCGGCAACACCGCCTGGCGTTTCCGCATGACCAATCCGGTCCCGCCCTATCTGATCGCCCTGGGCGTCGGCGACGTGGCGTTCGAGGGCATCGACGAGCGCACCGGCGTCTGGACCGAGCCGATGCATCTGCACGCCGCTCACGAGGAGCTGACCCCGACCGCCGAAATGGTGGACGTCGCCGAGCGCCTCTACGGCCCTTACCGCTGGGGTCGCTATGACCTGCTGGTCCTGCCGCCGTCCTTCCCGTTTGGCGGCATGGAGAACCCGCGCCTGACCTTCGCCACCCCGACCATCATCGCCGGCGACAAGTCGCTGGTGTCGCTGGTCGCGCACGAGCTCGCCCACAGCTGGTCGGGCAACCTCGTCACCAATGCGACGTGGGATGACTTCTGGCTCAACGAAGGCTTCACCGTCTATTTCGAGAACAGGATCATGGAGGCCCTCTACGGCGAGGAGCGGGCTCTGATGCTGCAATCCCTCGGCTGGGGCGACCTGCAGTCGACACTCGCCGATCTCCCGGCGGCTGACACCCGACTGAAGCTGGAACTGGTCGGGCGCGATCCGGACGAAGGCCTGACGGACGTCGCCTACGAGAAGGGCGCCGCCTTCCTGCGCACCATTGAGCGCATTGTCGGGCGCGAGCGCTTCGATGCCTGGCTGACGGGCTATTTCGAGCGCAACGCCTTCCGCCCGATGACCACCGAACGCTTCCTCGAGGACATCCGAACCCATCTGATCCGTGGCGATCAGACGCTGGAAGCGCAGCTGATGATGAATGCCTGGATCTACGAGCCGGGCATGCCGTCGAACTGGCAGCCGCCGGTGTCGAATGCCTTCGCTCCGGTTGACGCGGCGGCGCGCGCCTTCGCCGCCGGCGGCCCTGCCTCGGCCATTCCGTGGGCGAACTGGTCGACACAGGAGCGCCAGCGCTTCCTCGCCTGGCGGCCGCCCGTTCCGCCGGCGACGGGCCGCTGGATGACCGACGCCCAGCTCGCCGATCTGGAATCGACGCTGAACCTCAAGACGGAGGGCAATGCCGAGGTCCTGTTCGCCTGGCTGCAGATCGCAGTTCAGCACCGCTATGAGCCGGCCGTGCCGACGCTGGAGCATTTCCTGACCACCATGGGCCGCCGCAAATTCGTCCTGCCGCTGTTCACCAGCCTGTGGGCCCAGAACGAGTGGGGCCGCCCGATCGCCACCCGCATCTACGCCCGGGCCCGCCCGGGCTATCACCCGGTCACCTTCAACTCGGTCGACGCCGTGGTGGGCCGGCCGCAGTAGGTTCTGCGTCGGACCCCTCCGTCTCGCCGGCTGCGCCGCCGAGCCACCTCCCCACTGCGTGGAGAGGTGAGCCGCGTACCTTCACCTCTCCACCGAAGGTGGGGAGGGGGACCGCCGGCGAAGCCGGGGGTGGAGGGGTCAACGGCAACCACGAACCTGTGTGTCGTGTTGCCCTTGGCTTGGAGCCTTGCCGTGACTAGGTTCCGCGCGACATCGGCGAACCAACGCCGGACACAGTTCTCAGGAGACGCCCCATGACTGACGCAGCACGCATCGATCAGGAGAACCCTCTCGGCGTCGACGGCTTCGAGTTCGTCGAGTTCACCGGGCCCGAGCCGCAGGCCATGATCGCCCGTCTGGAGCTGATGGGTTTCACGCAGACGCACGTGAACCCGGAAACCGCCGTGGTCCGCCTGAAGCAGGGCGACATCACGATGCTGGTCCACCGCTCGCCCAAGGGGCAGGCGGTCGAGTTCGCCAAGGACCACGGTCCGTCGGCCAACGGCATGGCCTTCCGTGTCGGCAATGCCAAGGAAGCCTATGAGGGCGCCTTGGCCCGCGGCGCCCGCGCGGCCGAAGGCGTCGCCGGCGGAGCCCTGGGCGGCGACTACCCCTACATCCTGCAGGGCATCGGCGGCTCGCTGCTCTATGTCGTCGACCAGTACGGCGAGACCGGCTCGCTCTACGACGGCTGGAACGAGGTCGAGGGCTGGGAAGAGGCCGAGCGCAAGAACTCGGTGGGCCTCGAGATCCTCGACCACCTGACCCACAACGTCCGTCGCGGCCAGATGCGGACCTGGTCGGGCTTCTACAACTCGGTGTTCAACTTCGAGGAGCAGAAGTATTTCGACATCAAGGGCAAGGCGACCGGCCTGTTCTCGCAGGCGATGATCGCGCCCGACCGCGCCATCCGCATTCCGCTGAACGAGAGCCAGGACGAGAACTCCCAGATCGAGGAGTTCATCCGTCGCTACAACGGCGAGGGCATCCAGCACATCGCCCTGACGACCGAGAACATCTACGAGACGGTCGAGACGATGAAGGCCCGTGGCGTGGACTTCCAGGACACGATCGAGACCTATTTCGAGCTGATCGACAAGCGCCTGCCGAACCACGGCGAGGACGTGGAGCGGATGCGCAAGAACCGCATCCTGATCGACGGCTCGGACGAGGAAGGCCTGCTGCTGCAGATCTTCACCCAGGACACCTTCGGCCCGATCTTCTTCGAGATCATCCAGCGCAAGGGCAACGAGGGCTTCGGCAACGGCAATTTCCAGGCCCTGTTCGACTCGATCGAGCTGGACCAGATCCGTCGCGGCGTCATCAAGGTCGATGCCTAAACCGCCGTCGTGGCTCCCCTTCCTGGGTCCGCCGCTCGCAGGGATTGCGGCGGGCCTGGGAGGCCGCTGGCTTGAGCTGGACTTCCGGGGCGCGCTGATCGCCGCCCTGGTCGTCGGCTTCCTGCCGATCATCGCCTATCGCGTCTGGAAGTGGCGGCACCAGAAGGGCGGCTGACGCCCGGAGCCTGCTTCCGGTCAGTGAAAGTCCCGCGAGCCCGGCAGAACCCGCACGTCTCGCGGATGCCGGCCGCGGCCGGACTGGGCCGGCGCGTGGCCCGAGCCCCGCGTCTGCCCCTGGCTCAGATGGCCCAGCATGGGGGTCCAGTCGTCCAGCTGCTCGACCACCAGATGGGTCACCCCGTCGGCGGTCTGCACCCGCCCGGTCGCCAGCACCATCCGCGCACCCATGGCCACCGGCCGGAAGCGCTCGAACACATCGGGCCACAGCACCAGATTGGCCACGCTGGTCTCGTCCTCGATGGTGATGAAGCAGACGCCCTTGGCCGTGCCCGGCCTTTGCCGCACCAGGATCACCCCGCCGACCCGGACCCGTCGGTTGTTCGGCAGGCCGACATAGTCCTTCGCAGCGGTCGCCTTCGCCTGCTCCAGATGGCCGCGCAGGAAGCTGACCGGATGACCCTTCAGCGACAGCCGCAGGGTCTGGTAGTCGCCCACCACCTCCTCTGAAGGCGACAACGCTGGCAGGGCCTCGGGAGGACGGCCGTCCGTCTCGACCAGCCCCATCGCCTCGAACAGCGGCGCCGAGGCGGCTGGCGGCGCGCCCCGTGCGGCCCACAATCCCTGTCGCCGGGTCAGGTCCAGCGAGCCATAGGCGTCCGCTTCCGCCAGTCGATCCAGCGCCGCCGGGGGCAGCTTCGCCCTCAGCCTCAAATCCTCAAGATCCGTGAACGGACGATCCGCCCGCACAGCCATGATCCGCTCGCCCCACTCCTTGCGGAACCCGTCGATGGAGCGGAGGCCCAGTCGCAGGGCGCGGGTCTCGTGTCCTGTGCGAACCTCCAGCGTCGCGTCCCAGTCGCTCGTGTTCACATCCGGATGGCGCACCTCGACGCCATGCTCGATCGCGTCGCGCACCAGCTGGGCCGGGGCATAGAAGCCCATCGGCTGGCTGTTCAGCAGGGCGGCGGTGAACACCTCCGGATGGAAGCATTTCACCCAGGCTGAAATATAGACCAGGTGGGCGAAAGAGCAGGCGTGGCTTTCGGGAAAGCCATACTCCCCGAAGCCCTTGATCTGATCGAAACAGCTCCGGGCGAAGTCCGCGTCATAGCCCCGGTCGATCATCCGGCCGACGAACCGTTCCTCATGCTCTCCGATGGTGCCCATGTGCCGGAAGGTGGCCATGGCCCGGCGCAGGCTGTTGGCCTCGGCCGGCGAATATTTCGCCGCGTCCATGGCGATCTTCATCGCCTGTTCCTGAAACAGCGGCACCCCCAGCGTCTTGTCCAGCACGTTGCGCAGCTCGTCCCGGTGGCCGTGATCCGTGTGGGGGTGCGGGAAGTCGATGACATAGGTCTCCCCCCGCGCCTGCGCCGCCCGTCGTTCGGCCCGCCGCTGCAAATAGGGGTGCACCATCTTGCCCTGGATCGGACCGGGCCGGACGATCGCCACCTCGACCACCAGATCGTAGAACACACGCGGCTGCAGCCTCGGCAGCATCGCCATCTGCGCCCGACTCTCGACCTGGAAGACGCCCAGCGAGTCGCCCCTGCACAGCATGTCGTACACCTCGGGCGCCTCGCGAGGCACGGTGTGCAGCAGCCAGCGGGTTCCGTAGGCCTGATCGATCAGGTCGAACGACCGCTTCAGCGCCGTCAGCATCCCCAGCGCCAGCACATCGACCTTCATCAGGCCCAGATAGTCGATGTCGTCCTTGTCCCATTCGATGAAGGTTCGCTTCTCCATCGCCGCATTGCCGATGGGCACGATCTCCATCAGCGGCGTCTGGCTCAGCACATAGCCGCCGACGTGCTGGCTGAGGTGGCGCGGGAATTTGATCAGCTCGGCGGTCAATTCCAGCGCCAGCTTCATCCGCGCATCGTCACGGCTCAGGCCCGTGCGGTCGACATGTTCGGTCTTCACCGCATCGCCCCACGAGCCCCAGACCGTGTCGGCCATGCGCGCCGTGACGTCCTCGGTCAGTCCCAAGGCCTTGCCCACATCGCGGATCGCCGAGCGGGGCCGATAATGGATGATCGTCGCCACGATGCCCGCCCGATCCCGGCCGTAGCGGTCATAGACGTACTGCATCACCTCCTCGCGCCGCTCATGCTCGAAGTCGACGTCGATGTCCGGCGGCTCGGCCCGGTCGGCCGACATGAAGCGCTCGATCAGCACATCCTGCTCGGCCGGGTTCACATTGGTCACGCCCAGACAGAAGCAGACCACCGAATTGGCCGCCGAGCCCCGGCCCTGGCACAGGATCGGCTCGTCCCGTGACCGCGCCCACCGGACGATGTCGTGCACCGTCAGAAAGTAGTTCGGATACTTCAGCTGTTTGATCAGCTTCAGCTCCTTGACGATGGTGTCGCGCACCTTCTGCGGCACGCCATCCGGCCAGCGGTCCCGTGCGCCCTCGAAGGTCAGCCGGATCAGGCGGCGCTGCGCCGTCCAGCCCTCCGGCACCGGTTCGTCCGGGTACTGATAACTCAGCTCCTTCAGCGAGAAGGTGCAGGCTCGCGCCACATCCATCGTCCGCACCAGCGCCGCCTCGTGGCCCCGGAACAGGCGCGCCATCTGGGTCGGCGGCTTCAGGTATCGCTCGGCATTGGCCTGCAGCCGCCGTCCGGCCCGGTCGATGGTCGTGCCCTCGCGGATGCAGGTCAGCACGTCCTGCAGCATCCGCCGGTCTGGCTTGTCGTAGAGCACCGCATTGGTGGCGATCATCGGCGCGCCGGTCCGCGTCGCCATGCCCGCCAGCCGGTTCAGCCGTCGCCGGTCGTCGCCTCGCCACAGGGGCGCGACGGCCAGATACAGATCGTCCGGCCAGGCCCGCCGCCAGTCCGCCAGCCGCGCCTCGAACGCCGTGTCCGGCCGCTCGGGCGCGAGGGCCAGGGCGATCGTCCCCTCGCCCAGTCCGGCCGCCTGCGCGAAGGTCAGCCGCGTCTCGCCCTTGGTGATCCGGTCATCGTCCGGGTTCGCTCCGTCCTGCGGCACCGCTTCGCTCTTGCCCAGCGTCAGCAGGCGGCACAGACGGCCATAGGCCGCGCGGTCGCGTGGAAAGACGATCAGCTCCGTCCCGTCCGTGAACGTCAGACGCGCGCCGACCACCAGCTGGATGTCGTACCTGTCCGCATCCATCAGCGCCCGGACCATTCCGGCCAGGGTGTTGCGATCCGCCACCCCGACCGCCGCCAGCCCCAGCGCCTTCGCCTGCATCATCAGCTCGCCCGGATGCGCCGCCCCCTCCAGAAAGCTGAAGTTGGTCATGGCCCCCAGCTCGGCGTACTCCCCCGTCCATCCGCTCACGGCAGCACCCCGTGCAGCCACCATGACGGCGCCCGGCGCTCGTCGCCCGCCCCCGAATAGTCCCAGCCGTACAGCCCCTCGCGGAACAGCCAGTAGCGGCCGCCCTCGGCGTCCTCGATGCGGTAGTAGTCGCGGGTGCGGGTCTCGCGGCCGTCCGGGCGGGGCCGCCACCATTCGGGCGACAGCCGCTCGGGCCCGTCGGCGCGGATCACCCGCCGGCTGACCCGCCGCCAGGTGAAGCGCACCGGCGCTCCCTCCGGCAGGTCGAACATCGGGTCCTCGACCGGCTCGGGCGGGTCCAGCAGCAGGATCGGCCGCCGCCCCGTCCCGCCCGCATCCGCCGTCGGCGTCCGGCCCAGCGCGGGCCGCAGCCGCTGCGCCCGCTCGGGGATCCAGCTGTCAACCGCCTCGGGCGTCAGCACCCGATCCTCGCCCAGCCGCGCGCTCAGACGGTCGACCAGCGCCGCCAGACCTTCCGCCTGCGCCGTCTCCGCCTCGTTCTCCAGAGCCCCCTGCCGGGCCAGCATCGGCTCGACCACGTCGGCGGTCAGCATCAGGGCGTCCAGACCGAAGCCCAGTTCCAGCCGCCCCAGCCCCGCCTCGCGATACAGCCTCAGCCACACCGACGCCTCCCGCCCCGGCCGGCCGGCGCGCACCGACAGCCGGGTCGTCTCCCCGTCCGTGCGGAAGCCGGTCAGGGTCAGGGCCCGCGCCCCCTGACCGTCCCGCTCCAGCGCCCGCGCCAGATCGCCCAGCAGTTCCGGCAGCCGCATCTCCACCCCGGCCAGATCGCCCAGCGGCTCGGCATAGGCCTGCCACGCGCGATAGCGGGGCGGCGCCCGCATCGGGGTCAGGGCCTCGGCCGCATGGCCTCGCGCCTGATCCAGCCGTCGCACCAGCCCCACCGCATCCCCGTCGCGGAACCGGCGCGCCAGCCCGCTGCGGGGCATGCCGTACAGGCTGCCGATGGTGGTCAGGCCGAACCGCCGCGCCGCCGTCAGGGTGCGGTCATCGACCCGCAGCGCCTCGACCGGCAGGTCCGCCAGCGCCTCCGACACATCGTCCTCGCGCGCGATCGGGGCGGCGTTCCCCTGCCCCCAGCGCGCCAGGGCCCAGGCCGAGCCCGGCGTCGGCCCCATGGCCAGTCGCGCCGGCATGCCCGCCTCGGCCAGCCGCGCGCGCATCTGCGCCATCAGCGCCGCCTCGCCGCCGAACAGATGCGTCCCCCCCGTGGCGTCCAGCAACAGCCCCTCCAGCCCCTCGCCGGACGGATCGAGACTGACCGAAGGCGACCACCGCTCGGCCCACACCGCCAGCGCCTCCAGCGCTCGCGCGTCGGCGGCCGTGTCCGCCGGCTCGCAGATCAGGCGCGGGATCATGGCCAGGGCGTCCGCCTGGGTCTGGCCGCGTCGCAGGCCGGCCGCCCGCGCGGCCGGGTTCAGGGCGTGGATCACCGCCGCGCCGCGGCTGTTCTTGAGGATCAGGGCGAAGGGGTTGGCCGGCTCCAGCGCCGGCTCAGGCGGCAAGCCCGGCCGTCGCGCCGCCTTCAGCGCCCTCAGCCGCACCGCGATCGGCCAGTCCATCAGCCAGACGGAGACGATGCGTCTCATCGACCTGCTCCAGCCGCCACACGCCCGGCCGCTCGCCCCGCCCCCGCACCAGCTCGACGTCCAGTCGCGAGAGACCGGGCGCCTTCGTATCGAAGGGATCGCCTGCGCTGGGCGACGCCGCGATCCGCCACCGTCGCCGCGCCGCGCTCAGCCCGTCCAGACGCCGGGGCAGCAGCACCCCTGTCGACTGTCCATGCCGCGCCGCGAACTCCAGCCGCCGGGTCTGCGCCAGCGTCGCCCCGTCGATCGCCCCAAGCGCCAGGGCCACTGCCCCGGATCGCAGGGCCTGCTCCAGCACCCACAGGGCCTCGGCCGGCGTCGACGTCGGCGTCATCAGGAAAGCGGTTCCGCCCAGACCCGGCCCATAGGGTTTGCCGTGCTCCCCGAACCAGCTGCGCGGCGCGGCGATCAGGACCGGCCGGTCGTCCGCCTCGTCCCGCCGCGACAGAGCGAACAGCAGGGTCGCCGCCATGTCCCGCGGCCCGCCCGCGCACGCCTCTTCCAGCGGCGCAGGGCGCTGCGGAAACGGGTCCGGAGAGAGGGTTGCAGTTGGGAACATCGCGCATGGGAAAGCCTGAATGTTCCTTTTTTGTTCCACTCCGTTCCGGAGTCAAATTCTGAATCCGGCCATCCACTGGTCCGGTCCATGCAACGACGCATTCAAACAGCCCTGGACCTCCCGGAACGAGACACCGTGCCGATCCGCCCGCTCGATGAAACCGACTATCCCGGCGTGCAGACCCTGCACCGCGCCGTGGGCTGGCCGGCGCGCTCGCTGGCGGGATGGCGGTGGCTGCACTCCAACCCGGCCCGCGCCGGGATCGATGCCCCCGCCGGCTGGGTGGTCGACACCGGCGAGGGTGAGCTGGCCGGCCACGTCGGCAACCTGATCCAGCGCTTCCACCATCGCGGCCGCACGCTCTACGGCGCGACCGGCTTCTCCATCATCGTCCTGCCCTCGGCGCGAGGGCAGGGTCAGCGGATCATCCGCACCTTCCACATCCAGAAGGGTCTGTTCGCCCGCTGGACCTTCAACGCCAATGCGGTGTCCCAGCCGCTCTACGCCCGGCACGGCATGAAGCCCTGGCCCGAGCAAACCCATGCGCTGAAGCTGGGTTGGCCGGTCGCGCCCCTGCCCCTGATCGCCGGCAAGGCCCTGAAGGCCCTGCATCGCCTCGCGCCCGCCGCCGTCTCGCGGCTGGACGAGCAGCTGATGAACGACCGCCTGGGCCGCGCGGTCCGTCTGGCTGTGCCGCAGGGCGTGTCCCTGCTGGAGGACCTTTCGGACGCCTCGCCCTATGCCGCCTTCTGGACCGCCCTGTCCGCCGAGGACCGCCTGCTGTCCGACCGCAGCCCGGCGATCCTGCGCTGGCGCCTCGCTGACCCGGACCAGACCCAGACCCCGCTGCTGCTCGCCGTCCACCGCGATGGCGTCATGACCGGCTATGCGATGGCCCAGATGGCCAAGGGCAACATCCTCGAGCCGCCGGTGCTGGAAATCGTCGATCTGGAGGCGCTGGCCGGCCATGCCGACGCCGTGCCCCTGCTGATGACGGCGCTGAAGGGCGCGGCGAAACAGCTGGGGGCCGCCAAGCTGCGCCTGCCGGTCGTGTCACCGCTCCAGCTGGCGCGTCTGGGCGCCTTCGCCGACAGCGCCCGGCGCGAGGGCGGCTGGGGCCACTGTCACGTGATCTTCGAGGACGAGGCGGCGGAACTGGCGTGGTCGCCTACGCCATGGGATGGCGATCAGGGCTTCTGTCTGCGCCCGGTCCCCTTGACGCAGGACGCACGCGTGCGACGGCCGCTGGTTGCGGGATCAAGCTGCTCGAAGGCCTGAGGTCAGGCTTGCGGGCGGGCCTTCAGCTCGTCGCGGATTTCGGCCAGCAGGGCCTCGGTCGGCGTCGGCGCCGCGGGCTCCGGATCGGCAGCCTGTTCGCGACGCAGCTTGTTGATGCCCTTGACCATCAGGAACACAACAAAGGCCACAATCACGAACTGGATCACGGTGTTGATGAAGGCGCCGTACTGGATCGCGACCTTCTCGACGACGTCGGCCGTCGCCGGATCCTCGGGCACCAGCACCCATTCCAGGTTGGAGAAATCGACCCGGCCCAGCGCCAGACCGATCGGCGGCATGACCACCTGCTCGACCAGACTGGTGACGATCTTTCCGAACGACGCGCCGATGATCACGCCGACCGCGAGATCGACGACATTCCCGCGTGCCGCGAACTCGCGGAACTCGCTGAGAAGACCCATGTTTCTCTCCTGTTGGTCAGTCGGTAGCGTTCAGGCGCTCGCGCAGTTCCTTGCCGCTCTTGAAGAACGGCACGGCCTTGGCCGGCACATCCACCGCCTCGCCGGTGCGCGGATTGCGACCGGCGCGCGCCGGACGTCCGCGAACGGAGAAGGCGCCGAAGCCGCGAAGCTCCACCCGGCCGCCATCGCCCAGCGCATCGACCATCCGGCCCAGCACCACATTGACCACGCGCTCGACCTCGCCGTGGGTGAGGTGCGTATTTTCGCTGGCGAGCTTCTCGATCAGCTCGGACTTGATCATCTGGCCCCCGCCCTGTTCAGCCCACCCCGGGCACATACGGGTGCATCCGTGAGGGGATGCAGACCGTACCCTAACCCTCGCGCGGCACGGGAAAAACCCCCTGCATTCCGATTTCTGACCCAAATGTCGGCCGCCGTACATAGCGGCGTTCCGCGGTAACCATGGAAAAGGGCGGCCGGATCGCTCCGGCCGCCCTTCAGTTCGTTCGCCGATGGCGAAAGACCTTATTCCTTGTTGCCGGCGTTCTTCAGCGCGGCGCCCAGGATGTCGCCCAGCGAGGCGCCCGAGTCCGACGACCCGAACTGCTCGATGGCTTCCTGTTCGTCCTTCATCTCGAGAGCCTTGATCGAGACGGAGACGCGGCGCGAGGCCTTGTCCACGCCGGTGACCATGGCGTCGATACGGTCGCCGACCGAGAAGCGCTCGGGGCGCTGCTCGTTGCGGTCACGCGACAGGTCCGACTTGCGGATGAAGGCGGTCGCCGGAGCGTCGTCTTCACCGAACTTGACCTCGATGCCGCCGGTCTCGATCGCCGTCACGGTGACGGTGATCTGCTGACCCTTCTTGAAGGTGTCGCCTTCCATCGGATCGCCGCCCAGCTGCTTGATGCCGAGCGAGACGCGTTCCTTCTCGACGTCGACGTCCAGGACCTTGGCCTTGACGGTTTCGCCCTTGCGGTAGCGCTGGATGGCTTCCTCCCCCGAGACGTTCCAGTCCAGGTCCGACAGGTGCACCATGCCGTCGATGTCGTTGTCCAGGCCGATGAACAGGCCGAACTCGGTGGCGTTCTTGACTTCGCCCTCGACGGTCGAGCCGATCGGGTGAGCGGCCACGAAGGCATCCCACGGGTTGTCCTGGGCCTGCTTCAGGCCCAGCGAGATGCGGCGCTTCGAGGCGTCCACGTCCAGCACGACCACGTCGACTTCCTGCGAGGTCGAGACGATCTTGCCCGGGTGAACGTTCTTCTTGGTCCACGACATTTCCGAGACGTGCACCAGACCCTCGACACCGGCTTCCAGCTCCACGAAGGCGCCGTAGTCGGTGATGTTGGTGATGCGGCCCGACATCTTGGCGCCGACCGGATACTTGGCTTCCACGCCGTCCCACGGGTCGGCCTGCAGTTGCTTCATGCCCAGCGAGATGCGCTGCGTGTCCGGGTTGATCTTGACGATCTGGACCTTGACGGTGTCGCCGACGGCGAGGACCTGCGACGGGTGCGAGACGCGCTTCCACGACATGTCGGTGACGTGCAGCAGGCCGTCGATGCCGCCCAGGTCGACGAACGCACCGTAGTCGGTGATGTTCTTGACGACGCCTTCGCGGACTTCACCCTCTTGCAGCTGGCCGACCAGCTCCGTGCGCTGTTCGGCGCGGGCTTCTTCCAGGATGGCGCGACGCGACACGACGATGTTGCCGCGCGGACGGTCCATTTTCAGGATGGCGAAGGGCTGTTCCTTGCCCATCAGCGGAGCGACGTCGCGCACAGGACGGATGTCGACCTGCGAGCCCGGCAGGAAGGCCGAAGCGCCGCCCAGGTCGACGGTGAAGCCGCCCTTGACGCGGCCGACGATGGTGCCGTTGACCGGCTGGCCGTCGGCGAACACGACTTCCAGACGGGTCCAGGCTTCCTCGCGGCGAGCCTTGTCGCGGCTGATGACCGCTTCACCCAGGGCGTTCTCGACGCGCTCCAGATAAACTTCGACGTTGTCGCCGACCTTCGGGATCACGGCGCCTTCGCCGATGCCGAATTCACGGGCCGGGATACGACCTTCGGTCTTCAGACCGACGTCGATGATCAGGATGTCCTTTTCCATGCCGACGACGCGGCCGTGGACGACCTGGCCTTCGCCAAGGTCACGACCTTGCAGTTGCTGGTCCAGGAGGGCGGCGAAATCGTCGCGCGAGGGGGTGAGGGTATCGGTCATGTAACTCTGGGGTTGGAGAAAAAGGCTATGGCGCGAAGCCGGACGGCCCCGCGCGAGTGGGTGATTTCAGTAGAGGCAGGTCGTCGGGATACGAGGCCGTAGAGGTCAGCCAGAACGCCCGCGGCTATCGAGGGTGGGAGCGTTGGATTTGCGAACGGGCCTTAAAGACCGTGTTTCGCGCGCGCCGCCTCGACGATACGGCGGGCCGCATCGAAGGCGGCCTCTATACCCATGTCGGTCGTATCCAGCAAGACGGCGTCTTCAGCCTGCACCATAGGGGCCGCGCCGCGCCCGGCGTCGCGCTCGTCCCGCTTGACGATGTCGGCCAGCATGGCCTCGAAGGCGATGTCCTGCCCCCGCGCCGTCAGCTGCTTCCAGCGCCGGGCCGCCCGCACCTCGGGCGTAGCCGTGATGAAAAGCTTGGCAGGCGCGTCCGGCGCGATGACAGTGCCGATGTCCCGTCCGTCCAGCACCGCCCCGCCCGGTTGTGCCGCAAAGGCCTTCTGGAACGCCAGCAGGGCCGCGCGCACGCCCGGATAGCCGGCGATCCGGCTGGCCGCCTCGCCCGCCTCGCCGCTGGTCAGACGGTCCGTGTCGATCAGATCGCCTGCGTCCAGCTTCAGCGCCACCGCTTCGGCCGCCGCTGCATCGTCCAGCGACCCGCCCGCATCCAGCACGCCCACGCCGACCGCCCGGTACAGCAGACCCGTATCCAGGTGCGGCAGGCCATAGGTCGCGGCCAGCCGCGCCGCGATCGTCCCCTTGCCCGAGGCGGCCGGTCCGTCGACGGCGATGATAAGAGCTTGGGTCAGGATCTGCCTTTCCGGGGCTTCGGTCAGCTGTCAAACGCACCGCAGCTTGGAAAGACGCCCGTACCCCCTCCCCGTCGAGAAGCACAAGCGCCTTGTCGTCACGAATCGGGCGTCTGCTGTGTTCCGGAAGGCGTTCGAGGCTGGGCAGACCAGCCCAGTGCAAAAACTCCGAACGTCACGCCGAGCAAGACTGACGGCATCACACCCCGCAGTATGACGATCTGTCGGAACTGCTTCGGGTGCGTTTCATGCGCGACCCGGTAGAAGCCGAACTCGTTTACGTCGAAGCCTTCCTTCTCAGCCAGCCAGGCGTAGCGTCGCTTTGTGCGATCCCAGGTCTGACCGTCGCCCAGATCAAGAACTGACCCGGCGGTCCAGATCGCAAGCGCGCCCCCGAGAATCACGCTCGTCCAGCGAAGCGTTCTTCGCGGTGTCCAGGGTGACGGGCCGACGGTCGTCACCCGACCTCCGCCCCCAAACCCCGCATCATGTCCACAAACCCAGGGAAACTTGTCGCGATCATGCCCGGCTCGTCCACCGAGACCGGCTCGGCCGCCGCCAGACCCAGCACCAGATGGCTCATGGCGATGCGATGATCGTGGGCCGTATGCACCGTCGCCCCGCCACGCACGGCCCCGCCGGTGACGATGAAGCCCTCCGGCTCCTCCTCGACCTCGACCCCGCAGGCGCGCAGGCCCGCGACCATCAGGGCGATACGATCGCTCTCCTTGACCCGCATCTCGCCGACACCGCGCATCACCGTTTGCCCTTCGGCGAAGGCCGCCGTGGCTGCAAGGATCGGGTACTCGTCGATCATCGAGGCTGCGCGATCTTCCGGCACGACCACGCCTTTCAGCATCGAATGCCGCGCCGTGATGTCGCCGACCTCCTCGCCGCCGGCCATCCGCCGGTTCGAGATCGTCAGATCCGCGCCCATCTCGAGCCAGGTGTCGAACAGGCCGGTGCGCAGCGGGTTCAGCATCACTCCGTCGACCGTCACCTCCGACCCCGGAACCACCAGCCCCGCCGCCAGCGGGAAGGCCGCCGAGGACGGATCGCCCGGCACCGACACCGCCGTCCCGGTCAATGGCTGCCCGCCCTTCAGCGACACCACCCAGCCCTCGCCCTTCGGCGTCACATCCACCCGGGCGCCGAAGGCCCGCAGCATCCGCTCGGTGTGGTCCCGGCTCTTCTCCGGCTCCTCGACCGTGTTCACGCCTTCCGCGTTCAATCCCGCCAGCAGGATCGCCGACTTCACCTGCGCCGAGGCGACCGTCTGCACATAATCAATGGCTGTCAGCGACCCGCCCGAGACCTCAACCGGCAATCGGTCCTCGGCCGCCTGCCAGCCGAACCGTGCGCCCATCTGCGCCAGCGGCCCGGTCACCCGCTTCATCGGCCGCTTCCGCAGCGAGCCGTCGCCGTCGAAGGTCGCGCTCAGCGGGTAGCCCGCCGCCGCCCCCATCAGCAGCCGCACCCCGGTGCCCGCATTGCCGCAGTCGATGACGCCGTCCGGCTGACGGAAGCCGCCCCGTCCGGTCACGCGCCAGCGCCCCTCGCCCAGCCGTTCCACTGTCGCGCCGAAGGCCTCTGCAGCCCGCGCGGTGGCCAGAACGTCGTCGCCCTCCAGCAGCCCCTCGACCTCGGTCACGCCCGTGGCCATGGCCCCCAGGATCATGGATCGGTGGGACATGCTCTTGTCGCCCGGAGCCCTCACGACGCCCTTCAGGGCAGGGCTGCGGCGGGCGGTCAATTGCAGGGGGTTCGTCACCCGGCGGTCTCCGAAGTCGAAATCCGGCACGGGCGGCGCGGAGAACGCTTTTGACAGCGGCCCCAAGGGGTGGCAAGGGAGCCGCCCGAATTCCCCTGACGTGAGAGAGGCGCCCCGTGGCCGATCCCCAACTGGGCCAGAAGCAGGTCTGTCCGAACTGCCAGGCCAAATTCTACGACCTGAACCGTCGCCCCGCCCACTGCCCGAAGTGCGGTACGGACTTCGATCCGGAAGAAGCCATCAAGCTGCGCAACCGTCGCGGCCGTCCGGCCGGCTATCCGGCCGACGACGAGGCTGAAGATCAGGTCAAGGACAAGTCGGCCGACGGCGACGAGGACGAGGAAGAAACCACCTCGACCCCGGAGATCGACGAGGAAGGCCACGAGCCGATCCTGACGCCGGACGACGATGACGACGATTCTCCGACCGACCCGACCGAAGAGCCGGGCATGGGCGAGGCCGGCGACGACGACGATCTCGGCGACGACGACGACGATGACTCGGTGCCCTTCATCGAGGACGAGGACGACGACTCCTTCGAGGACGACCTCGTCAAACCCGAGAAGGACGAAGACTGATCGAATCCGGGGTGAAAAAGCGCTGCTATCGGTGACTTTGGCTTTGTTTTTTCACCCCTTTTCACCTCCGATGTAAGGAAGTGAAAAATAATGCGGAACCGGGCTTGATCACCAATCGGCCCTGACATAGGTTCCGCCGCCTTGACGGGGGGCGACACCAATACCCCCGCCAGACCGGCCCGAGGTTTCGACCGAAGGTTTGGGGCTATAGCTCAGTTGGTAGAGCGCTTGAATGGCATTCAAGAGGTCAGCGGTTCGACTCCGCTTAGCTCCACCACGAAGGCCCCGCAGGCGACTGCGGGGCCTTCTCCATATCTGGCCTTCCCCTTCAGTTTCGGTCACGCTCCGCGCAAACGCGGGGAGGACGCGATGATCGACAAACTGATGCTGCCGTCACTGGCGCGTGGCGAGGGCGTGGCCTTCGCCCTGCTGCGGCTCTACCTCGGCGGCTTTCTGGTCTGGGGCGTCTGGGACAACATCGTCTCGACCGAACGCATGGCCGAGTTCCAGGGCTTTCTCGCCAGCCTGAACTGCCCGATGCCGGCGCTCGCCGCTCCGGTCTCGGTTTGGGCCCAGCTTCTGATCGGTCTCCTGCTGATCCCGGGCCTGTTCACCCGCATCGCCGGCCTGCTGCTGGCCGTGAACTTCGCTGTGGCGGTGTGGCTGCTCAGCGGCCTGGAAGCGCCGCCCGAAGCCGTGGCCCGCGAGCTGTTCGGACCGATGATGTGCGTGCTGGCCGGCCTGGTGTTCGCGACCCATGGCGGCGGCCGCCTCTCCGCCGACGCGGTGGTGTTCAACAGGCGTTGAACCCTGGCCGTCCAGCCCCCATCTTGAGCCTGTCGACGCGTCGCCGGATCCGGGGCGCGGGACGATAGATCGCTCGCTTCGGGGGCAGACTGACGTGACCACGCGAACCATCCTGTTCGACAGCCCCTTCCTGCTGGGCTTCGACCACACCCGCGCCCTGATCGACCGGGCCGCCCGCGCCGCGGGGGACAGCTATCCGCCCTATAATGTCGAGCAACGCGGCGATCGCGCCGTACGCATCACCCTGGCCGTCGCCGGCTTCGGCCCCGACGATCTCGGGATCACCCTCGAGGGCCGCCAGCTGACTATCGCGGGCAAGCGCGAGGACGCGGGTCAGGATCAGCAGGCCTTCCTGCACCGCGGCATCGCCGGCCGAGGCTTCGTCCGCAGTTTTGTGCTGGCCGACGGTCTGGAGGTCGACGAGGCGAAGCTTGAGCACGGCCTGCTGCATGTCGATCTGAGCCGTCCCGAGGACGTGCCGGCGGTTCGGCGCATCCCTATCACCTCGGCCTGACAGGCTTGAGATTTGCGGCCGCCGCGACCGGGGCCGAACCCGGACGCCACACAAGCGTTGGTACAGTGCAAGGAGGCGGTCAGATGACGCCGGAGAAGATGAACACCAAGGATTTCGCCGATCTCGGCGCCCCCGACCTGGTCTATGTGCGCGAGATCCGCGCCGCCGAGGTCATCGAGGACGTGCCGGTCTCGGCCGTCCGCGGCCTGGACGTCGATCCCGACGCCACCCTCTACGCCGTCCATGGCGCGGACGGCGAACGTCTCGCCGTCATGCTGGACCGCGAGACCGCCTTCGCCACCGCTGTCGCCCACGAACTGGAGCCGGTGTCGGTTCACTAGTTCTGGAAATGCGATCTCCCGGACTGAGTCCGGGCCATCGCTTGTCGCGCCTCAGGCCGCCGCTGGCGCCGTATCCCGCACGAACAGGGCCCGGATCGCGTCCGCCGTATGCGCCTGACGGAGCCGCTCACGCATTTCCGACGACCGCAGCGCGCGTGAAACGGCAGCCAGGGCGCGCAGGTGCTCGGCGCCCGCCGCCGGCGGGGCGAACAGGGCGAACATCAGGTCCACGGGCTGGTCATCGACCGAGCCATAGGCGACCGGAGCATCCAGACGCACGAACACGCCCGTGACGCGGGTGAGACCCGGCACCCGGGCATGCGGAACGGCCACGCCCGAACCGAGGCCGGTCGAGCCCAGCGCCTCGCGCTCAAGCAGCGCCTCCAGGACGCGTTCCGTGGTCAGACCCAGGGCCTCCGCCGCCACATCGGCGACAAGGTGCAGAGCCTGACGTTTCGACGAGGCGCCGCGCAGAACGACGCCGTCGTCCGCCAGCAAATCACCGATGTCCATTTACGAACCCCGACTCAAATCCCGATGGGCGGGCGCCGTTTAGACGACCCGCCTCTTTGTGGGAAGACTATCGCATATGACTGTTTTACGAACCGTGCCCATTGAGTGAGACGCCTCGGCGCTCCGGGTCGATCCAGCCGACATTGCCGTCCGGGCGGCGATACACCACCGAAATCCCGCCGTGCGCCGCGTTGCGGAACACCACGACCGGATAGCCGGTCATGTCCAGCTCGGCGACGGCGCGACCCACGGTGATCGTGCGAATCTCCGCCTCGGTTTCGGCGATCACCATCCCGAGCGGTGGCGGCTCACCCGGCACGCCGGCGTCACCGAAGGTCTCGTCCTCGACGGTATCGGGGTTCCGCAGCACCATGCTGCGGGCCACGTCGCGGGCGGCGTCCTCGGTCTTCTCCGGGGACATGCGCTTCGGACCGATGTGGTGATCCTTCAGACGACGCTTGTAGCGTCGGACCCGCTTCTCGAGCTTGTCGAGCGAATCCGAGAAGGCTCCGTGGGCGTCGCCGCCAAGACCTGTGGTTACGATGGACTGCCCCGAGGCGAGGCGGACCCAACAGTCCACCTTGAAACCGTGACCGTCCTTGGAAACCACGACCTCGGCATCCTGGGCGCCGCGTTCGAAGTATTTTCCGATCCCGTCTTCGAGTTCCTGGGAGATGCGCGAGCCTAACGCTTCGCCGACATCCACGTGCTTGCCGCTGACTTGGACTTGCATGTCGATAGAACGCGACCGATGCGTTTTGGTGTCAACGACGAACACCGAATTCGAAAGTCACGCTTGCGCGATTGAATGCCCGGCGGTCACCCGGCCTTCAGCATCCGCTTGCGGTCAACGGAGGAGGGAATTCGCAGGGCTTCCCGGTACTTGGCCACGGTGCGCCGCGCGATGTCGATGCCTGCCTCCTTCAGCAGCTCGACGATGCGATCGTCCGACAGAACGTCCCCGTCGCGGCCCTCTCCGTCGATCATCGATTTGATCCGGTGCCGGACGGCTTCGGCCGAATGCAGGGCCCCGCCGTCGGACGACTGGATCGCCGCCGTGAAGAAGAATTTCAGCTCGAACACCCCGCGCGGGGTCGAGACGTATTTGTTCGACGTAACCCGGCTGACCGTCGATTCGTGCATCCCGATCGCGTCGGCCACCGTCTTCAGATTCAGGGGGCGCAGAAACTCGACGCCGAAGGCCAGGAAGGCGTCCTGCTGGCGCACGATCTCGGACGCCACCTTCAGGATCGTCTTCGCACGCTGATCCAGCGACTTCACCAGCCAGCTGGCCTGGGCCGCGCAGTCCGCGACGAAGGTTTTTTCGGTATCCGACCGCGCGCCGGCCGAGACCACGCCGTGATAGCGCTTGTCCATGATCAGGCGCGGCAGTGTGTCGGAGTTCAGCTCGACCTTCCAGCCGCCAGCCGGATCGGCCCGCACATGCACATCGGGAATGACCGTCTGGGCCGGCTCGCCGCCGAAGCCGGCGCCCGGCCGCGGCGTCAGCGCCTTCAGCTCGGCGATCATCTCGATCAGGTCCTCGCCGTCCACGCCACAGACCTTGCGCAACCCGGCCATGTCCCGTTTCGCCAGAAGGTCCAGATTGGTCAGCAGGGCGTCCATCGCCGGATCGAAGCGGTTGCGTTCGATCAGCTGCAGCTTCAGACACTCCGGCACGGAGCGCGCCATGATGCCGGTCGGCTCGAAGCCGTGGCAGGTCGCCAGCACGGCCTCGATGCGCTCGACGGGCACGCCAAGTCGTTCGGCGACCTCGTCCAGCTCTCCGCGCAGATAGCCGCCCTCATCGACCATATCGATCAAGGTCAGGGCGATCCCGTGGTCCGAGGGCGACAAGCCTGCCTGTGACGCCTGCGCCTGCAGGTGCTCCCACAGGGTGGCGTCGCGGGTATCGGGCTGTTCGCGTCCCTCGCCGTCGGGCAGGCCTCCGCCCGAGCCAGCTCGCGACCAGTCGGTCAGGCCCGGCTGGCCGTCCTCCATTCGGTCCGACGTTCGCTCTCCGGGCGCCGCGTCCCCATAGACATCGTCCGAGCGGGCATCGACGGCGTCGTTGGCATCGGTCGCCCGACCGTCCTCGAAGCTCATCTCCGCCCGGTCCGAAACCTGCGCGGCCGCCTCGGCCTGCGAATCGCCGCCTTCACCCGGCTCGACGTCCTCGCGTTGCAGCAGCGGATTGCGTTCCAGTTCGGCCTCGACGAAGGCCTCCAGCTCGAGGTTCGACAGTTGCAGCAGCTTGATGGCCTGCTGCAGCTGGGGCGTGATGACGAGCCCCTGCCCCTGTCTGATTTCAAGCCTTTGTCCGAGCACGGCGGTCCCCATCCGGCCGTCTGGCCCGAAACTTGCTGACGGCCACCTTGTGGCCGAAGCGGTTAACGGAGGCCGAACGTCATCACGGCGTTCGCCTTAACCATTGCCGTTGGCGACCGGTTCACCGGTTTCGCGCATGAGTAGTTCGGTTCGCGTCGTGAGAAACCGCCCATGCTGATGTTCCGGCCGCTGCTCCGTTATGCCGTCTTCTCCGGCCGCGCTTCGCGTTCGGAATACTGGCTGTTCATGCTGCTCTACGCCGTCGTCGTCGGCGGGAGTCTGGGCATGTCCATTGCCGCCCTGGGCAATCCGGATGGCAGCGCGGCGTTCAGCGGCTTCACCCGCTGGTTCGGCGTCTTCTGCCTCCTCGCCCTGGCTCTCTGCCTGCCGACCTATGCCGTCCTGGCCCGTCGTCTTCACGACATCGACAAGTCAGCCTGGTGGATGCTGCTGCTGGCGCCGGGCATGTTCGCCCCCGTCCTGATGAGCCAGACACTCGTCGGCGCCGTCACCAGCGGCGCGGGGGTCGGCGACGGCGGTGGAGGCGCTGCGATCGTTCAGGCCTTCAGCCGCATGATGATGATCATGGCTGTCGCCGGGCTCTGCAATCTGATCCTGTTCATCATGACCCTGCTGCCCGGCACCAGGGGGCCCAACCGGTTCGGCCCGGACCCTCGCGATCCCGATGCCATGCCCGAGGGGAGCACCCGCGGCCTGTATGACGACGATCACATGGACACGCTGATCGCCGAGGCGAAGCGCGAGCGGGCCGGTGAGTACAAGCCTGTCTTTGACTTCGGTCCCGGCGGGGACGCCGCCCCGGCCCTCGCCGAGACGGCGGCGTCCGCCGAGGCTCCCCGCGCGGTGGAATGGGGCCGACCCGCCTGGGATCCCGGCATCGCGCCCAGCCGCCCGTTTGGCCGGCGCGGCAGCTAGACCCGCAGGATCTTCTCCATCGGCCGCCCCTTGGCGATCTCGTCGACCAGTTTGTCGAGGTAGCGGATCTCGCGCATCAGCGGATCCTCGATCTCCTCGATGCGCACGCCGCAGATCGTGCCGGTGATCTTGTCCCGGTTGGCGTTCAGCGCCGGCGCCTCGGCGAAGAAGGTCTGGAAGTCGGTCTTGTCCGCCAGATGCTTTTCCAGCTGCGCCTGCGAGAAGCCGGTCAGCCACAGGATGACCTGATCGAGCTCGCCCTTCGTCCGCCCCTTCTTTTCCACCTTGGCGATGTAGTGGACGTAAACGCTGGCGACGCTCATGGCGTAGATGCGGTGGGTCATGTCGCGCTCCGATCCTGTTTCGCCGGCGCGCCGAGGCGTCAGCCGTACATGTCGCCCAGATAGACCCGGCGCACTTCCGGATCGCGGATCACGTCCTCGGCCTTGCCCTCGAACAGCACCGCCCCGCCCGAGATGATCGAGGCGTGGTCGATGATCTCCAGCGTCTCGCGGACATTGTGGTCGGTGATCAGCACGCCGATCCCCTCGCCCGCCAGATAGCGGATGACCTGACGGATGTCGGCGATGGCCAGCGGATCGATGCCGGCGAAGGGCTCGTCCAGCAGCATGAAGCTGGGCTTGCCCGCCAGCGCCCGCGCGATCTCGCATCGCCGCCGCTCACCGCCCGACAGGCCCGAGGCCGGGGCGTGACGCAGATGATCGATGCGCAGCTCGTGCAACAGCCGCGTCGTCTCCTCGGCGATCGCCGATGCCCCCTGGTGGTGCAGCTCGACCACCGCGCGGACGTTCTGCTCGACCGTCATGCCGCGGAAGATCGAGGCCTCCTGCGCCAGATAGCCCAGCCCCATCCGGGCGCGCTGGTACATCGGCTGGCCGGTGATCTCCTCGCCGTCCAGCCAGATGGAGCCGGAGTCCGGCGGGATCAGGCCGGTGATCATGTAGAAGCAGGTCGTCTTGCCCGCACCGTTGGGGCCCAGCAGGCCGGCGACTTCGCCCCGCTGGACGGTCAGGGACACGTCCCGCACCACCTGCCGCTGGCCGAACGACCGCGCCAGGTTCTCCGCCCGCAGCCCCGTCGCGCGCGCCGCCTCGACCGGCGCCGCGGGGGCGACCGGATCATGCACGTTCAGCGCGGAGAGTTCCTTGCGGGCCACCGGGGATCAGTTGCCCGTGCCGCGGGTGCTGCCCGGGTAGAAGACGCCGCGCACGCGGCCCGACTGCCCGCCCTCGATCCGCGCCGCCTCGGTGCGGGTGTTGTAGGTCAGGCGCGAGCCGGTCGCGACGTTCTCGCCCTGCGTCAGGATCACGTCGCCGGTCACCACGATGGTGTCGTCGGCCGTGCTGTAGGTCGCGCGATCGCCGCGGATCGTCTGGGTCGGGGTGACGAAGTAGACGTTGCCCGAGGCCTCGATGCGGCTGTCCCCGCTCTGGTTCAGGCCCGACATGCGGTCGGCGCGGAAACGGTTCTCGCCTTGCGTCAGCTCGACGTCGTTGCTCAGCGTCAGGGTGCCGTCCGAGCGATACTCGACCGTCCGCGCGCCCCAGGCGATCGGCTGGTCGGCGCTGGAGCCGCGCGACTGGGCATCCGATCCCGCCGGCATCGCCAGCAGCGTCAGGCCCATCAGTCCTGCGGCCAGAAGTGTCGTCTTGGTCATTGGTTCGATCCCGCCGGGTTCAGCGTCCCGCGCACCTTGTTTCCATCAGAGGAGCTGAACACGATCCGCTCGCCCTGTTCATAAATCGCATAGGACGAAGCGTTGATCGTTCCAAGAGGGCCCGATCCGCGCACGCCCTTGTCGCCCGTGATCACGCCGGTCGAGGTGTTCACCACAGCCTCGGGCGTCACCAGCGTCATCCCCGACCCGCCATCCTCGATCCGGACGTTCGGACCGATGGTCACCGTCTTGCCGGCTTCGTTATAGACCCCGCCGTCGGCGGTCAGGGTCGTGACCTTGCGGCCGCCCAGATTCAGCTTCAGCGCCGGACCGACCAGACGGAACTGCCCGGTCTCCGCATCGCGCACCGCGCCCCGCGCCCCGATGACAAAGCTGCGCCCCTGCGCGTCCTGACCGTGGAACATCGGGTCGTCGAGGCGCACCTCGCGGCTGGCCCCGGCCTTGCGCTCGACATCCGACATCACCGAGCGCAGCACGATCCAGCTGACCGTGCCGCCCGCCAGGGCGATGATGATGACCGGCAGCACCCGACGCGCCAGCTGGACCCGACGCGAGCGGCTGCGGAAGGCGGCTGCCGTCGCGGCCACGCGCGCCTCGTCGTCCGCCTTGCGGGTGTCCAGCGGTTCGCTCATCGGGCCACGGCCTCAGGCATGGGCGAAGATGTCCATCTCGTCCCAGCCGGCCAGATCCAGCGCCGAGCGGGTCGGCAGGAAGTCGAAACAGGCCTTCGCCAGATCCGTGCGCCCCTCCCGCTCCAGCATCTCGTCCAGACGCGCCTTCACCGCGTGCAGGTAGAGGACATCCGAAGCCGCATATTCCAGCTGCGCCGGCGTCAGTTCCTTCGCGCCCCAGTCGCTGGACTGCTGGGCCTTGGACAGCTCCACGCCCGCGCACTCGCGCACCACATCCTTCAGGCCGTGGCGGTCGGTATAGGTCCGCGCCAGCTTGGACGCGATCTTGGTGCAATAGACCGGCCGGGTCTCGACGCCGAGGTGCAGCTGGAACATGCCGATGTCGAACCGGCCGAAGTGGAACAGCTTCAGCACCTTGGGATCGGCCAGCAGACGCTTCAGGTTCGGGCAGTCGTAGGCGGGGCGGTTCAGCCGCACGACATGCGCATTCCCGTCGCCGGCCGACAGCTGGACCACGCACAGCGGGTCGCGACGGAAGCGCAGGCCCATGGTCTCCGAATCCACCGCCACCACGGGTCCGAGATCCAGATCGGCGGGCAGATCGCCTTCGTGCAGGTAAACGGTCATGGGGGTGAAACCTTTCAGGCCCTCAAGTAGCGCCTCGCCGCGCCCGAAGCGAGTGGGCAACACCAAAAGCGACACCGTCCGGCCTCAAGCAGCGAGACGCCGCGCGTCGAGCGATAGGCCGAAAAGAAGAAACGGCGCCGCACTTTCGTACGACGCCGTTTCAAAAAATGGTGCCCAGAAGAGGACTCGAACCTCCACGGCCGTTAAGCCACTGGCACCTGAAGCCAGCGCGTCTACCAATTCCGCCATCTGGGCCCAAACGTCTGCGCCGCGAGGCGTTTCCGTCTGGAAGGCGCGGACCTCTAAGGCAGGCTTTCGTGCGGGTCAACAGCCTTTTATTGCGTTTGCGTTGCGACCTTCACGGCGTTCGTCTAATCCGCCCGTGCAGCGGGGCTGAAGCGGCCTCGAACAGACGTCTGGAGTTCCGACATGCGCGCCTTCGCCCCCGGCCTGATCACCGTCTTCGGCGGTTCCGGATTCGTCGGCGGCCAGGTCGTCCAGGCTCTGGCGCGCCGTGGCTGGCGTGTTCGTATCGCCTGCCGCCGTCCTGACCGGGCGTGGAAGCTGCAGACCTCGGGCTCTGTCGGCCAGATCCAGATGGTTCGCTGTGACGTCACCGACGCCGCCCAGGTCGCCGCCGCTCTCGAGGGCGCCAACGCCGCGGTGAACCTGGTCGGCATCCTGTACGAATCGGGCAAGCGCACCTTCAAGGCGATGCACGTCGAGGCCTCGCGCACGATCGCCGAGGCCTGCGCCGCCGCCGGCGTCGATCGCCTGGTGCAGATGTCGGCTCTGGGCGCCAATCCGGAAAGCGCGTCGGAGTACGCCCGCACCAAGGCCGAGGCCGAAATGGCCGTCCGCGAGGTCAAGCCGGACGCCGTGATCGCTCGCCCCTCCGTCGTCTTCGGCAAGGGCGACGACTTCCTGAACAAGTTCGCGAAGATGGCGCAGCTCGCGCCGGCCTTGCCGCTGATCGGCGGCGGCCAGACGAAGTTCCAGCCGGTCTATGTTGGCGACGTCGGCGCCGCGATCGCCCGCTGCGCCGAGGCGCCGGAAGCGGCCGGGCAGACCTACGAGCTCGGCGGCCCGGCCGTCGTGACCTTCGAGGACGTGATGAAGCTGGTCCTGCGCGAGACCTACCTGTCACGCGGCCTCCTGCCCATGCCCTTCTTCGCGGCCAAGGCCATCGGCGGCATCGCCCAGCTGACGGCCTTCGTCGGCATCAAGCCGGTGCTGACGCGCGATCAGGTCGTCCTTCTGGAAAGCGACAACGTCGTCTCGGGCTCGACCCCGGGCCTCGCCGATCTCGGCGTGGAAGCGACCGGAATGGACGCGGTGGCCGAGGCCTACCTGTGGCGCTATCGCCGCGGCGGCCAGTTCGCGGAAGTCGCGGCCTGATCGTCAGGCCGCGCCCGTTCTGTAAGGCTCAGTAGAGCCACAGCGCCAGCAGACCGACCGAACCGACGACGATCCGCCAGAGGGCGAACGGCGTGAAGCCGTACTGCGACACGAAGTTCAGCAGGAAACGCACGACCAGTAGGCCGGCGACGAAGGCGCTGATGAAGCCCACGCCGATCACCCAGCCGAAGCTCAGATCCATATCCGAGCCGCTCTTGATCAGGTCGTAGGTGAAGGCCCCGACCATGGTCGGGATGGCGAGGAAGAACGAAAATTCGGCCGCCGCCGGCTTCTCCAGACGCAGCAGCAGACCGCCCGCGATGGTCGAACCCGAGCGCGAGACGCCCGGCACCAGGGCCAGGCACTGGAACAGCCCGATCAGGGCCGAGGTCTTCCACGACAGCTCCATCGCATCGAAATGCTTCGGCAGTGGCGCCCAGCGATCCAGCGCCATCAGGGCGAAGCCGCCGACGATCAGGCTGATGCAGATGATCTGCGGCGTCTCGAACAGATAGCCCTTGATGAAGTCATAGGCGAACGCCCCGGCCAGCAACGACGGGATGAAGGCGATCAGCACGCTGACCGCGAAATGCCGCGCCTTCGGATCGGTCGGCAGGCCGATCAGCACCTTCCAGAGCCGGCCGAAATACAGGGTGATCAGGGCCAGGATCGCGCCCAGCTGGATCATCACGACGAAGGAGCCCCAACGCTCGTCCGTCAGGCCCAGCGCCTCGCGCAGCAGCAGCAGGTGACCGGTCGAGGAGACCGGAATGAACTCCGTCAGCCCCTCCAGGAATCCCAGAATGATTGCTGCAAGCCAGTCAGGCATCGACGCCCCCACGATCCGTGTCAGCGGACCCCGCTGCCCGCGGTCCTCCCTTAGCCCGGATCGCGGACGGGTGGCGAGCGCTTGTCTTTCGCCCCGCTCGTGTGCGGCCTTGGCACGGCCCTGGCTTTCCGCGACAAGACGGCGATGACCGCCGCGCCTCAAGACGAAGCCCACGCCGCCAATCGCGATGTCACCCGCCTGTCCGTGGCGGTCGCCGTCATCCTGATCGCGCTCAAGGCCTTTGCGCTGGGCGCCTCCGGATCGGTCTCCATCCTCGCTTCGCTGGCGGACTCGGTTCTGGATCTGCTGGCCTCGCTGGGCGTCTTCTTCGCCGTGCGCTGGGCCGCCGCGCCGCCGGACGCCGAACATCGCTTCGGTCACGGCAAGGGCGAGGCTCTGGCCGCGCTGGTGCAGGCCGGCCTGGTCTTCGCCTCAAGCGTCTTCATCGGCTGGGAAGCGATCCAACGCATGTTCGACCCGCGTCCCGTGACCGGCGGCATCTGGAGTGTCGGAGTCATCGCCCTGTCGATGGCGGTCACCGGCTGGCTGGTCTGGCGCCAAAGCCAGGCGATCAGAAAGAGCGGGTCAGTCGCCGTCCAGGCCGACCGCGCCCACTATGCGGCCGACCTCGGGGCCAACGCGGTGGTGCTGATCGGCGTCTTCTCGGGGGCCTTCCTCTCGGCGCCGGGCCTCGATGCCGCCGCCGGCCTGGTCGTCACCGTCTGGCTGTTCTGGGGCGCTATCGGAATCCTTCGTGAGGCGGCGGACCACCTGCTGGACCGCGCGGCGCCGGACGCCGATCAGGTTGCGATCACCACCGCCGTCCTGTCGGATCCGCGCATCACCGGCGTCCACCGCCTGCGCACCCGCCTCGCCGGCCCGGTGCTGATGGTCCAGATGCATGTCGACATGGACCCGGCCCTGACCCTCGAACAGGCGCATGATATCCTCGAGGAGGCCGAGGCCCGGATTCGCGCGCGCTGGCCGCAGGCCGACATCATGATCCACCCCGATCCTCGCGCCGCTCCGGCTTCAGCGGAGGCGGCGGGCGGCAAGGGACCGTGGTCCTGACCACCCATAACTAACGACCGCTTAACGGGACCGGGCGCATGAGAGGCTGATGTCGGCCTCCGTCCTGTTCCATTTCGCCTTCGACCCCGCCTCGCGCGCGGCGCGTCTCGCCCTGGGCGAGGCGAAGATTCTGTTCGAGGAGAGCGCGGTCAGACCTTGGGAGCCT
The DNA here is from genome assembly GCA_016742215.1 of Brevundimonas sp. GTDB lineage: Bacteria > Pseudomonadota > Alphaproteobacteria > Caulobacterales > Caulobacteraceae > Brevundimonas. The sequence continues at coordinate 20,824 of JACVCC010000001.1, read as the reverse complement.
GACTGCCCGCTGCAGAAGCTCAACCCCTCGGGCATGCCGCCGGTGCTGCAGACGACGGAGAACGGCCGGGTCCTGACCCTGTGCGAACAGTCAGCCATCCTCGGCTGGCTCGACGACCGCTCGCGCGAGCCCTTCCTGATGCCCGCCGAGCCGAACGAACGGGGCGAGGTTCGTCGACTGGTCCAGTGGTTCGATCGCCGTTTCACCGACGAGGTCGACGCCGTGCTTCTGCATGAGCGGATGGAAAAGCCACTGTTGCGTCTCGGCCCGCCCGAGGCCCGGATGCTGCGCGCCGGTCGCGAGGCCCTGAAGGCCCATCTGGCCATCCTCGAGGCCCTGCTGGCCGAGCGCGACCACCTCGCCGGCCGCCGTCTCAGCCGCGCCGACATCGTCGCCGCCGCCCACCTGTCGGTGCTGGACTATTTCGGCGAGATTTCCTGGACGGCCTGGCCGGGCCTGAAGACCTGGTACATGAAGCTGAAGTCCCGCCCCTGCTTCCGTCCGCTTCTGGCCGACCGCTTCCCGGGCGTGGCCCCGGCCCCGCACTACACCGATCTCGATTTCTGATCCGGTTGCGGCGGGAACCGGCTATCAAGCGCCGGTGAAGACCGACGGCTTCAAGACCTTCATCCGCGAACGCGCCGCAGCCCTGGGCTTCGACGCCTGCCGCTTCGCGTCCGCGGCCGAACCATGGAGCGCGGGCGAGCGGCTGGCCCATTTCGTTGAGGCGGGCCGTCACGGCGACATGGGCTGGATGGAGACCACGCTGGAACGCCGGGCGCATCCCACCGCCATGTGGGACGGCGCCCGCACGGCGATCGTGCTGGGCCTGAACTACGGCCCGGGCCATGACCCCCTGCCCGAGATGGATGACCGCTCGGCCGCCTATATCTCGGTCTATGCCCGCGGCGACGATTATCACGAGGTCATCAAGGGCCGGCTGAAGACGCTGGCCGGGCAGATCGCAGCGAAGACCGATCAGGACGTGAAGGTGTTCGTCGACACCGCCCCCCTGATGGAAAAGCCACTGGCCCACCGCGCTGGGCTCGGCTGGCAGGGCAAGCACACCAACCTTCTGTCGCGCACCCACGGCAACTGGCTGTTCCTCGGCGTGATCCTCAGCGCCGCCGAAATCGAGCCGGACGCCCCGGAGACCGAGCACTGCGGCCGCTGCACCGCCTGCCTCGACGCCTGCCCGACCAAAGCCTTCCCGGCGCCCTTCCAACTCGATGCCCGGCGCTGTCTGTCCTACCTGACCATCGAGTTCGCCGGCCCATGGCCCGAGGAATTCCGCGTCGCGACCGGCAGCCGCATCTATGGCTGCGACGACTGTCTGGCCGTCTGCCCCTGGAACAAGTTCGCGCAGGAGGCCAACGAGGGACGGGTTCAGGCCCGCGACACCCTCGTCTCGCCACGCCTTGCCGATCTCGCCGCGCTGGACGACACGGCCTTCCGGGCCCTGTTCTCGAAAAGTCCGGTCAAGCGGATCGGCCGCAACCGCTTCGTCCGCAATGTCCTGTACGCCATCGGCAACAGCGGCGATGCGGCCCTGACGCCATCCGCCGCGGCCCTGCTCGACGACCCGGATCCGGTCGTGCGCGACGCCGCCGAGTGGGCGACGTCGCGGTTGTCGGAGCAGACGTCCTAGCCGTTCGCCGTCACCGCGACGCGGCCGCCGCCCGGGGTCTTGGCGACCTCCAGCAGCTTTACGCGGAAGACCAGCACGCTGTTGGCCGGAATGGACGGCCGGGCCGTCTCGCCATAGCCCTTCTCGGGCGGCAGATAGACGATCCACTCGTCACCCGGCTTCATGTGCTGCAACGCCTCGGTCCAACCCTCGACGACCTGGTCGAGGTTGAACACCGCCGGCGTCCCGCGCTGGAACGAGCTGTCGAAGACCGTCCCGTCCGTCAGGGTGCCTTCGTAGTCGACCCGCACCAGATCGTTGCTGTCAGGCGTCTCGCCGCCGGCCGGGCCGGAGGTGACGACCTTGTACTGCACGCCGGAGGGCAGGCTTTGCACGCCCTCGGCGCGGGCGTTGGATTCCATGAAGAACTTCGCCGCGCGGGCGTTCGCCGCCGCATCCTCGCTGGCCATCGTCGGTCCGCGATCGCAGGCCGCAACAGTCACGAGCAACGCCAGCGCAGCCATCGAGGCCTTAGCCCATGCGAAGTACATATCCAGCCTCTTCCAGTCCCAGTCTGATCTCTTCGGCGTGCGCCTCGCCGCGCGTCTCGACCATGATGTCGAACTCCGCGCCCTTGGCCGGCACATCCAGCGCCAGCCGGTTATGCACCACGTCTATGATGTTTCCGCCAAGCCCGCCGATCACCGCGCTCATCTTGGACAGCATCCCTGGCCGGTCGTCGCCCAGGATGCGATAGACGATCAGCCGCTTCTCGCGCACCAGCTCGCGGTTCAGCACCACCGCCAGCATCCGGGCGTCGATATTGCCGCCGGTCAGCTCGATGCCGACTTTCAGTCCCTTGAACTTGTCCGGATAGGCCAGCAGGGCCGCCAGACCGCCGGCGCCAGCGCCCTCGGCCACCGTGCGCTCCAGGGTCGCCAGGAAGGCCACGCCCTTCTCGAAGTCGGCCTCCTCGCAGACCAGAACCTCCTCGATCAGCGGGTTCACCAGCGCAAACGGGATCTCGCCCACGGCCTTGATGGCGATGCCCTCGGCGATAGTCTGGCCGCTGCATTTCGGCGGCTCATTCCGACGACGGGCGGTGAAGGACGGATACATGGCCGCCTCGACGCCAAAGATGCGGATATCCGGCTTCATCGCCTTGGCCGCGATGGCCGAGCCGGCGATCAGCCCGCCGCCGCCGATCGGGATGATCAGGACGTCCAGATCCGGCGCGTCCTCCATGAACTCGATGCCGCAGACCCCCTGCCCGGCGACGATGCCTGCGTCGTCGAAGGCCGAGATGAAGACGTAGCCCTTCTCGTCGCGCAGGCGGTGCGCCTCCTCGGTCGAGCCCGAGAAATCCAGCCCCTTGATGACGACCGTCGCCCCGTGCTGGCGCGTGCCGTCGATTTTCACGAAGGGCGTGCCCTCGGGCATCACGATGGTCACCGGCACGCCGAGACGGCCGCCGTGATAGGCCAGCGCCTGCGCATGATTGCCCGCGCTGGCGGCGACCACGCCGCGCTTGCGCTCCTCCGGCGTCAGCTGCAGCAGGCGGTTCAGCGCCCCGCGCTCCTTGAAGCTGCCGGTGAAATGCAGGTTGTCGTACTTGATCCAGACTTCCGCGCCGGTCAGCAGCGACAGCTTGCGGGAATAGCGGACCGGCGTGCGGTCGACCTGTCCCGCGATGCGGTCTTTCGCCGCCAGGATATCGTCGAACGTGACTGTCATGGGCGTCCCCTATAGTCCGGTCTCGCGCCGGATTGCCGGGCGCTTGTGGACCACCGTCCTGCGCCTCGCAACCTTGACCTTATCGCGGCGTTGAGCGTCTGATCCGATGTTCGACCCGCTCTGCCGACGGAGTGAGCTTATGACCGTATCCAGACCCGTTCTCCCGCTGATCGCCCTGGCCGCCGCCGGCGCCGTTCTGGCGGCCTGCGAGACCGTGCCGTCGGGCGGTGCGCCTTACAACCCGCGCGGCGCAGTCTTCAGCGCCGAGGACTTCGCCTGGTCCGCCCGCCCGGGCCGCGCCTCGATCGACGGGCGAATCGCCTATGTCCGCGAGGGCAGCGCCTTCGCCTGCACCGGCTCGGTCGCCCTGACGCCGGACACTCCCTACACCCGCGCGCGCTTCCAGACCCTGTACGGCTCGACCGAACGCGCCGCCGTGCCGGAAGCCGTGGTGCGCGCCCGCACCGTGCCGGATCCCAATGCCGACTACCGCGGCTTCGTCCGCTCGGCGACCTGCCGCGACGGCCGCTTCGCCTTCGAGGGTCTGCCGGACGGCGCCTGGTACGTCATCGCTCCGGTCAGCGCCGGCGGAGACGCGCGCGTCGTCCTCATGCGCCGCGTCGTCACCCGCGGCGGTCGCATCAACGTCACCCTCGGCTGAGGCCTGAACCCAGTACCTTCGGCCGCGTATCGGGCCGCCCTGGAGGATTAACCATGCGTCGCCCGATCCTGATCGCCCTGGCCGCCTCGGCCGTCCTGGCAAGCCCGGCCGCCGCCCAGACCTGGGGCCGCTACGACGGCGGCTACAGCCCGGACAGCTACAGCTGGAGCGGGGAATATCGCTACGCCCCGACGTACAGCCGGGGCTCGCGCAGCGACTGGAACGCCGTGCCGTCGGACTTCGACTGGCGCAGCCAGCTCGACCGGCCGGGCGACTATCGCTGCGACCAGTTCTGGGACGCCAACCGCACGGACTGCGGCGCCGGCTGGCGCGACCAGCGCCACCGGGTCAGCCGTCAGGCGCGCTCCGACTATCGCTCGCTGGCCGGCTATCGCGCCTCTGACGGCTACGGCTATCGCGGCTACGGATACGGGCATGGCTACGGATACGGCTACGGCCCGCGCCGGGGCTACGGCTCCAGCTATCACGGCTATGGCCACGCCTCGGGCGGGACATCCTATGAGGGCGCCTACGGCCGCCCGGACATCGTCTATCCGGGCGGGAGACGATCCTACGGCGGCCATTACGCTTCCAGCGGCCGGGACCAGAGCCGGATCGACTGGTGCCGCTGGAACTACCGCTCCTACGACCCGGGCAGCGGCTACTACCGCGCCTACAGCGGCCGGCTGGTCTGGTGCGGCTAGGTCGCTAAGCGGCTGATCGGCTAACAAAGTTCGTCCGATCACAGACATGTGGGCGACCGGTGTTCGCCATTGTTTCGCCCTCAGCCCCCGCTTTCGGTGACCCTCGCCCCTGTGCGGGCGCAGTCATTCGGGGGAGCGTCATGTCCCAGCACAACATCACCGGCTCGGAAGTCTTCGGGAAGAAGCCGTTCGTCATCCTGCGCGGCGTGCGCACCAGCGGCCTGCGCCGCCGGCGCGAGGCTCGCACCCTGACCGCCTTCGTCGCCGGCGCCGTGGTCGCCGTGGTCGGCGGCGCGGTCGCCCTTGCCGCCCTCTTCGGCCCCAACCTGTTCGGCTAACGCGCGGTCGCCCTCACGCCCTCATGTAGCGAGCGACCGCGTCGTGAGCGGTAGGGCCAGCATCAAGCCAGCCAGACCATCCGGCGCGTGTGGGCGTCCTGGCCTCGCGCGCGACTGAAGCCGTTGCGGACCTCGCCCGTGTAGAGGAACCCGGCCTTCTCCAGCACGCGGCCAGAGGCCGGATTGTCCGAGAAGTGCCCGGCGACCAGCGCCCGCCGCTTCCACTTGCGGCTGGCCCACAGCACGCCCGCTTCCAGCGCCTCGGTGGCATAGCCGCGCCCCCAGTAGGGCCGGCCGATCCAGTAGCCGACCTCCGGCGCGACATCGCCGTCCTCGAAGATTCCCAGCACCCCGACGGGCCCGTGGTCTTCATGCTCGATCAGGAAGGTCCGCGACCGCGCGGGGTCTTGGCCGGCGACGCTCAGGATGAAGCTTTCGGCGTCGTCGACCGAATAGGGATGCGGCATCCGCAGGGTCATGCGGGCGATGTCGTGATCGTTGGCGAGGGCGGCCAGACGGGTCACGTCCTGGGCCTGCGGGCTACGCAGGACCAGACGCCGCGTCTCGACGACGGGAGAGGGTTCGATCACGCACATGGTACGCCTCATTCAGAATCGCCGCCTCCTTGGAGGGCTCGGGCGGCGTTCGAGGCGGGGAACGAAAAAGGGAGCCTGGTGATCCAGACTCCCCGCGGAAAATTTCTTCCCTTGGTCCGGATCGGGGCCCTTGGCCTTTCGCGATCCGGCAGAAGTTGTCCGTTTCGCTTATTCGGCGGCCACAGCCTGTACGTCGTCGTTGGCGGCGAGAATCGACACGTAACAACGACCACCACGTTTGGTGGTGAACTTCACAGCGCCGTTGGTAAGCGCGAACAGGGTGTGGTCGCGGCCCATGCCCATGTTCTCACCCGGGTGGAAGGTGGTGCCGCGCTGGCGCACGATGATGTTGCCGGCCAGCACGCGCTCGCCGCCGAACTTCTTCACGCCAAGGCGCTTCGACTCGGAGTCGCGACCGTTACGCGACGAACCACCGGATTTCTTGTGAGCCATGGGTCTGCTCCTACGTCACTTTCTATGCGTCGCCGGCCGGGCCGGGCGCGAAAACTAATATATCAGGCTTCGTCGGTCTTGGCGGCGGCCTTCTTGGCCGGAGCCTTCTTGGCCGGCTTGGCCTCGGCGGTCTCGGCCTTGGCGGCCTTCGGAGCCGCGGCCTTCTTGGCCGGCTTGGCTTTCTCGGTCGCCTCGACGCGCGGGGCCAGGCCACGGGCGCGAGCGTTCATCTCGGCCTTGGTCATCAGCGAGGTTTCGCCGTCCCACTTGGCCTTCTCGCCGGCGCCTTCGATGCCGGTGATGCGCAGGACCGATTCCATCTGACGATGGCCGTTCGTGCGGCGGTAGCCCTGACGACGGATCTTCTTGAAGATCTTGATCTTCTCACCCTTGCGGGTTTCGACCAGCGTCGCGGCGACCGAAGCGCCGTCGATCAGCGGAGCGCCCAGGGTCACGCCCTTGTCGCCGCCGAGCATCAGAACTTCACCGAAGTTGACGGCAGCGCCGGCTTCGCCATCGAGTTTCTCGACAACGATCACGTCGCCCGGTTGGACCCGGTACTGCTTACCGCCGGTCTTGATCACCGCGTACATGTTGAAGCCTCAGCGCAAACGCAAAAAGAATAGCGCCCGCGGGGACCCCCGGCGGGCGAAGAGCGGCGACATATACGGAAGGGGCCGCCCGAGTCAACGCGGACGGGCGAAAAAACGCTGGCTGACCGGCGTACGGCAGGGCCTGTGCAGAGCTTGGCATGCGTTGCTGCGACGACTCAAGAGTCCCTCGATGCAATGCATGTCTGTGGAGCGACACAGAATCCGCTCGACCGTTATAAAGTAACACGCTACAGGACCGGCGATGTCGCCGACCGATCTTCAGCCGACGCTGCTCCTGTCCCTTCTGGGCGGAGCCTTCGTCACCGCCTTCCTGCACGCTGCCCTGCCTACGCACTGGCTGCCCTTCGTGCTGGTGGGCAAGGCCCAGCGCTGGTCGCTGGCGCGCGTGCTGGGCTCGATCGCCGCCGCGGGGTTCGCACATATACTGGTGACGGCGGCCGTCGGCGGCCTGATCGTCATGGCCGGGCTGGCGCTGGAGCAGTGGGTCTCGGGCCTGCTGCCACATCTGGCGGCCATCCTGCTGTTCCTGTTCGGCGCCTTCTATCTGGCGCGCGCGACCCTGCTGAAGGCCCAGCCCGCGGGCGGCCCCGCGCTCGATACTCCGGAACCGCGCGTTTCGGACGCCGCCGCCTTCTGGGGCCTCGTCGCCATGCTGGCGATTTCTCCTGGCGAGGTGCTGCTGCCGCTCTATCTGGCGCAGGCGACCGAGGGTCTCGCCGTTCTCGGCTTCATGACCCTGGCCTTCCTGATCGGCACCATCGCCGGCATGGCCGTTTTCACCATCCTGGCCAGCGCCGGCTATTCCGCCCTGCGGCTGGAGCGCTGGGCGCGGTATGAAAGCATCGTGCTGGGCGTCGCCCTGATCGCCATCGGCCTGCTGGTCGCCTCGCACACCCATGCCGAGGAAAAGGCCGTCCGGGACGCCGGACCGCCGGCCGCAAGCGCCCTTCCCCACATCGGCCACGCTCACTAGTCTGGGCGTCATGGCGCACGACCACGACCATGACCACGATCACGCGCACGACCACGACCATCACGGTCATGGCCATTCGCACGGGCATGGGCACGCACATCACCACCACGGTCCCGGTGGCCACCATCACGGGCCGGTCGACACCGGCGACTGGCGCTACGCCGTCGGACTGATCGTGAACCTCGCCTTCGTGGCGATTGAATTCACCGCCGGTGTCCTCAGCGATTCCACCGCCCTTATGGCGGATGCGGGCCATAACCTTTCGGACGTGCTCGGCCTCGCCATGGCCGGCGGCGCCGCCTGGCTGGCCCGGCGTGCGGCCGGGGCGCAGAAGACCTACGGCTACGGCAAGGCCACCGTGCTGGCGGCCCTGTTCAACGCCCTGCTGCTGATCTTCGCCTGCGGAGCCATCGCCTTCGAGGCCATTCGCCGCCTGACCGATCCTGCACCGGTCGGCTCCACCACCATCATGGTCGTCGCCGGTATCGGCTTCTTCATCAACCTCGGCACCGCCCTGCTGTTCATGAAGGACCAGCACAAGGATCTGAACGTCCGCGGCGCCTATCTGCACATGATGGCGGATGCGGCCGTCTCGCTGGGCGTGGTCATCGCCGGCGCGGCGATCCTGTTCACCGGCTTCAGCCTGATTGACCCGCTGGTCAGCCTGGCCATCGTCGTCGTGATCATGTGGGGCACGTGGGGCCTGCTGAAGGATTCGGTGAACCTTGCCCTGGACGCCGCCCCGCGCAGCGTCGATGTCCCCGCCGTCCGCGCCGCCTTCCTCGCCCTGCCCGGCGTCAGCGCCGTTCACGACTTGCACGTCTGGGGCCTGTCGACCACCCACACGGCCCTGACCGCCCACCTCGTCCACGACCGACCGGACGCCGACGCCCTGCTGGCCGAGGCGCAGAAGGTGGCCAAGGGCCGCTTCGGCATCGCCCACACGACCCTGCAGCTCGAGACCGGAACCCTGCCGGACTGCCCCGACTGCTGACCGGAACGGCGAACAGGGCGCGGCGTGCGACGAACCGGGCGCACCGGGCGATAAGCCTGCCTTCCACGTCTTCGGGACTGCCGCTGCCCCGTCAGGATGCGCGGCATGACCGAGCCTGCCCTGCGTGCGCATCCCTCCCCTGTCCGGCTGGAGCACGACCTGTGCATTCTTCAGCTGCCGGCTGATTTCCACACCGTCCCGGGGCTCGACGAGTACCAGTTCTCGTTCGAGTCGCCGTCCCGCAAGGCCTCGGTCGTCCTGTCGATCCTGCCGGTCGACATTCCCCCGAACGGCCTGCAGGCGTTCGCCGAGATCTTCGTCCTGACGCGCAAGGCCGCCGAACTGGAAGTCCGCAGCAATGGCCGGCTGGATGAGGAAGACAGCATCCTGTTCGACGACGGGGCCATGGCGCACGTCTTTTATGCCTGCTCGGACGACACCAGCGTCTCCCGCTTCATGGGCTGGGCCACGGACTGCAAATTCGTCAGCCTCTGGGTCGGCCTGGAAGGTCACGACGGGGAAGCCTGTGCGCGCCTCGCCGACGAGGTCTTCAACGGCTTGCGGATCTGACCCCTTCCCTTCGGAGGTCACAGCCGCCATCTAGCGGCGCATGACCGACACTGCCTCCGCCAAGATCCCCGTCACCGTACTCACCGGCTATCTCGGTGCGGGCAAGACGACCCTGCTGAACCGCATCCTGACCGAGGATCACGGCAAGCGGTACGCCGTCATCGTCAACGAGTTCGGCGAGATCGGCATCGACAACGATCTGGTGGTCGGCGCCGACGAGGACGTGTTCGAGATGAACAACGGCTGCGTCTGCTGCACGGTGCGCGGCGACCTGATCCGCGTAGTCAACGGCCTGATGAAGCGCCAGCGCCCGGGCAAGCCCGCCTTCGACGCCATCATCGTCGAGACGACCGGCCTGGCCGATCCCGGGCCGGTGGCCCAGACCTTCTTCGTCGACGACGAGGTCAAGGCCAAGACCCAGCTGGACAGCGTCACCGCCCTGGTCGACGCCAAACATGTGATGGCGCGTCTGGATGACTCGAAAGAGGCCCGCGAGCAGGTCGCCTTCGCCGACCGCATCATCCTGAACAAGACCGATCTGGTGGACGCCGACGAACTGGCCGGCGTCGAAAGCCGCCTGCGCGCCCTGAACCCGCTGGCGCCGATCACCCGCGCCGAACGGGCCAATGTGCCGCTGGATCAGGTGCTGGGCCTGCACGGCTTCGATCTGGAACGGATCACCGAGGTCCGCCCGGACTTCGTGAACCCGCCGCACGGGGCCGAGGGCCACGTCCACGACGAGAACTGCGGCCACGATCATGCTCATGATCATCACGACCATGACCACGATCATGCGCATGATCACGACCACCACCACGGTCCGCGCGGTCACGCGCACGAGGACGACATCAAGGGCATCGCCCTGTCGCTCGATCGTCCGCTGGACGGCCAGAAATTCACCCGCTGGCTGGACGAGCTTCTGGGCTCGCAGGGCCAGAACATCCTGCGCGCCAAGGGCATCATCGACGTGGCCGGCGAGGATCGCCGCCTCGTCTTCCAGGCCGTGCACATGATCCTCGAGGGCGACCTGCAGAAGCCCTGGGGCGATCGCGAACGCCGCTGGTCCCGCGCCGTCTTCATCGGCCGCGATCTTGACGAGGCCGCCCTGAAGGCCGGCTTCGAGGCCTGCGCGAACTAGTCATTGCATCCATTGCATCTGAATTGACCTCGCCCGTCCGGGCTCGGTACGGACCCGCATGCAGACGACTTTCGACGCCCAGGTGACCGCCGTTCTCTTCGACCGCTCCGGCGCGGTCTTCGCCCTTGGCGACGGCTCGGTCCGGTTCGAGGACGGCCGCCGTATCGACGTCCACGACGGCGCGATCCTGTGCGCGGTCCTTCACCCGTCGGGCGACGGAATCGTCACCGGAGGGGATGACGGCAAGGTCGTCCACGTCAGCCGCACCGAAGCCCCCGTCACCCTCGCAACCAGCAAGGGCCAGTGGATCGACGCGATCGACGCCTCGGCCGAAACCGGCCTGATCGCCTTCTCCTCGGGCCGGACCCTGTCTGTGGTCGACATCAAGGACGCCGCCTTCCGCCGCGACTTTCAGCACGAGCGCACGGTCTCGGGCGTGGCCTTCGATCCGAAGGGCCGTCGCATCGCGACCTCGACGTACGGCGGCGCGGCGCTCTGGTTCGCCCGCATCGCCGAGCAGAAGCCGACCTTCCTGAAGTGGGCCGGCTCGCACCTGTCGGCCACCTTCTCCCCGGACGGCGCCTTCCTGATCACCGGCATGCAGGACAACCAGCTGCATGGCTGGCGTCTCAAGGACCAGCGCAACCTGCGCATGGGCGGCTATGCGGCCAAGGTGAAGTCGGTCAGCTTCCTCTCGGGCGGCCAGCTGATGGCCACCTCGGGCGCCCAGGGCGCCGTCCTGTGGCCCTTCATCGGCAGCAACGGCCCGATGGGCCGCGAGGCCACCGAGATCGGCTACGACCAGGAAAGTCTCGTCACCATGGTCGCCTCCACTCCGAAGGCCGGCCTGCTGGCCGCGGGCCTCTCCGACGGCCGGGTCTGGGTGGCCGACCCCGCCCGCCAAGGCCTGAACTTCCTCAAGGCCGATCGCGGCGCCTCGGTGGTCGCCCTGGCCATGTCCCCCGACGCCCGCCGGGTCGCCTGGGCCGACGAGGATGGGGAAGCCGGCGTCGTCCTGATCGAACCAGACGCAATCTAGAAAGGGCACAGCCTGGGCAGGTGAAGCCGCGGCGTAATACTCGCGTTTAAATTGTATTAGGACAAGGTCAGGTATAACCCGATCATGTCCCAAGCAAAGCCATTCCTCGGTTTTCTCGGTCTGGAGGTCCCGCCTCGAACAGAGTCGGTCGCGCGCCCCCGCCGCTCCGAAGTTGCGATGGTGGACCTCTCCCCCGAGGAATGGCGGATCATCTCCCTTGCTGAATGCCCGGCAGCCCGCCGCAAGATGGCGGAGCTCATGGCGGGCTGGGCATCGGGTACGGAGCCCGGGAAATGCGCCCGCGACTGAGCCGCCTCGCCGCCGGAGACTACGGCGGCGCAGCCGTTGAGTTCGCGATGCTCGCGCCCCTGCTCCTCGCGCTTGTGGCGGGCGGCGTCTTCTACAGCCGCTGGTTCACGACCGCTGCGGAAACGCAGAACCTTGCCAGCGACGGCGCCCGCGCCGCCATCGCCGGCCTCGACGATGCCGAGCGCCTTCAGATCGTCACCCGCACGATGGATGCGGCGATCGCCGTGGCCCCGCTCGAGAAGGGCTCGACCCGCAGCTGGCGCGCCTGGCGCGATGGCGATCTCTACAACGTCTCCGTCACCACCACCCTGCCGGACTACGACCTCGGCCGGTTGGTCCCCATGCCGCCTACCGCGGTCACACGGGACGCCGTCGTCGTCATCGTGGCGGACCCCGGCGCATGATCACCCTTCTCCGCGAGCTCGTCAGGGATACCCGCGGAGGCGTCGGCGCCCTTTCGGTGCTCGTGTGCGTGCTGGTCCTGTCCGGCTCGGCCGCCGCCATCGATGCGTCATCGGTATACTTCCATGCCCGCGCCTTGCAGGGACTGGCCGACACAGCCGCCGTATCCGCCGCCGGCGACCTGGCCCGGCCCGCGCAGACCGCCACCCGGGTCCTGGAGATCAAGAACCCGAACGCGAGCATCGGCGCCCTTGAGGTCGGCGAGTATCGACCCGATCCAGCCCTTTCCCTTGCAGACCGCTTCACCCCCGGAGCGAGCGCCTCGAACGCCGTCCGGGTCGTCCTTGAGGAAGAGGTCCCGCTGTTCTTCGGCCAGGTGCTCGGCATTCCGTCCGTACGGCTCCGCAAGTCCGCAGTGGCGACCCGCCCCGCCCACGAAGCCGCCGCGTTCTCGATCGGTTCGCGGCTTCTGAGTGCGGAACCAGCCTTGGCGAACGCCCTGCTGTCGGGTCTCACCGGTCAGGAGATCGCGCTCACCGCGGTAGGCTATGACGGCCTGGTCCGAAGCAGCCTCGAACTTGACGCCCTGCTGGCCGATCTCGGAGACAGCCTCGGCGAGGCAGACCGCACCTCGCTTCTCGGCCGGGAGATCTCAACACGGCAACTGGTCGACAGCCTGTCGAGAGTGACCGACGGGCAGACGTCCGTCACGCTCAGATCGATCTCGGTCAGCCTCGACCAGGGCCAGGATCGGCGACTGCGCCTGGACAGCCTGATCGAGGTTTCACCACTGGTCGCGGGAGACCTTCACGCCCGGGTCCCCGTCTGGGACATTGTTCTGGCTGCGCTCGGCGACGCCGCCAACGCCGAAACCATCACCCTGAATGCCGACATCGCAGCGCCCCTGACGGCCACTGTCCGGTTGTCGATCGGAGAGCGTGAGCAGCAGTCGCCCTGGCTGACCGTCGAGAGCAAGGACTCCATCGTGGTCCGCACCGCACAGATACGCCTGCACGTCGACGTCGCCACGCCTGACCTGGCCGGCCTGGGTCGCGTCCGACTGCCCCTCTACGCCGAAGTGGCGAGCGGCGAGGCTTCGCTGGCCTCGATCGATTGCCGCAACCAGACCTTCGCCGTCACAGCAAACTCGGGGGTCGCCAGCCTCGCCCTGGGAGAGATTTCAACCTCCCGCCTCTCGGACCATTCGCGAACCGCGGTCCTGTCGCCGGCCCCGATCCTCGACACCATCCTTCTGCGCGTCCGCGGATCAGCCCGGATCAATGTCGGCTCGTCCGGACCGACCCGCCTTCAGTTCTCAAAGAGCGAAATCCAGAACCTGAGCCCGAAGACGATCGGATCAGGGAATCTGCTCGCGTCCAGTCTGGACAGCCTTACGTCCAGCGCGACGCTCGACATTCAGGCACTGGGCCTGGGCGTCTCGCTGGCCGGGCTCCCGTCCCGCATTCGTACCGCCCTGCTGTCGATCGCCTCGCCGCTCGACGACCTCCTCTCCTCCTTGCTGGACCTCGTGGGGGTCGGCATCGGAGAGGCCGACGTCAGGCCCGCGGGTTTGCTGTGCGGATCGGGCGCCCCTCCCCGGCTGGCCGCCTGACGCTTGCGCGTTGCCGCCGGGGCGACCAACATCCCGGAATGCAAGAGCGGGGGCGCAAGCGCAGGCCGATTCTCGGGGTGGGGATCCTCGGCGCGCTTCTGGCGTCGGCGGGCGTCCTCCTGCACCTGATCGTCCCGCCGCCCAACACCTGGCTGATGACCTCGCGCCTCCTCGCCGGCGAGGGCCGGGACTATCGATGGCGGTCCCTGGACGACATCTCGCCCCGGCTGGTCGAGGCGGTTATTGCCGCCGAGGACTCGACCTTCTGCGCCCACCGCGGCTTCGACATGAAGGCCATTGAGCGGGCGCTGAAGTCCAACGCCCGAGCCGAGAAGCGCGGGCGCGGGCGCATCCGGGGCGGCTCGACCATCAGCCAGCAGACGGCCAAGAACGTCTTCCTGTGGCCGGGCCGCGACTGGATCCGCAAGGGTTTCGAGACCGGCTACACCGTCCTGATCGAGACGGTGTGGGGCAAGCGCCGGATCATGGAAGTGTATCTGAACGTCGCCGAATGGGCGCCGGGTGTCTATGGCGCCGAAGCGGCCTCCCAGCATTGGTACGGCAAATCCGCCGGCGACCTGTCGGCGCGCGAGGCGGCCCGCCTGGCGGCTATCCTGCCCTCGCCGCGCCGTTACAAGGCGGCCTCACCGGGTCCCTATGTCCGCCGCCGCGCCTCCCGCATCCAGGTGGCCATGGGGACGGTGCGCAATGACGGGCTGGCCTCCTGCGTATTGCGCTGAACGGCCCCGCTTGACCGAACGGCTCCGCTGGCTTCCCTTTCCGCCCGACATGCGGCGGGAGGCCGCGAGGAGGTTCCGATGAAGCGTTCCCTGATGACCGCCGTCTGCGCGCTCGCCTTCGGCCTGGCCGGCTGCGCCGGCATGGCCTGGACTGAAGACGCTTCGGTCGACCCGGCCCACCTGCAGGCCGCCGATGCGGCCGCCGCTGCTCTGGACGACGCAGCCCACGCCCCCACCGCGGAAGGCGCCGCCGCCTTCGTCGCCGACGCCGAGAGCCGCCTCGCCGCCCTGAGTGAGGAAGCCTCGCGCATCCAGTGGACCCGGGCCACCAACATCACCTTCGACACCATGTGGCTCGAGAGCCGCATCAACGCCGAGTACACCGAACTGCAGGTCAAGCTCGCCAATGGCGCAGCGGCTTTCAACGATGTTGAGGTGCCCGCCGACGTCCGCCGCAAACTGAACCTCCTGCGCCTGGGCATCGTCCTGCCGGCCCCGAACCGCCCCGGCGCCGCCGCCGAGCTGTCCGAGCTGACGACCCGACTCGATTCGACCTACGCGACCGGCAAGTTCGAGTATCAGGGTCGCCAGATCACGCTCGACGAGGCCTCGGTCATCATGGCCGAGAGCCGCAATCCGGCCGAGACCAAGGCCCTCTACGAAGGCTGGCGCACCGTCTCCCCGGTCATGGCCGCCGACTACGCCCGGATGGTCGAGATCGCCAATGAAGGCAGCCACGAGCTGGGCTTCGCGGACACCGGCGCCATGTGGCGTGCCGGCTACGACATGGAACCCAATGCCTTCGCCGCCGAGACGGACCGTCTGTGGGATCAGGTGAAGCCCTTCTACGAGAACCTTCACTGCTACGTCCGCGGCCGTCTGAATGCGAAGTACGGCGATGCCGTCCAGCCGGATCGCGGACCGATCCGCGCCGACCTGCTGGGCAATATGTGGTCGCAGCAGTGGGGCAACATCTATGACGTGGTCGCCCCGACCACCGGCGGCGAAAGCAGCTACGGCCTGACCGACCTGCTGGTCAGCCAGAACTACGACGCCAATCGTATGGTCCGCACCGGCGAGGGCTTCTACACCTCGCTCGGCATCGCGCCCCTGCCCCAGACCTTCTGGGAGCGGTCGATGATCACCCGTCCGCGCGACCGCGAGGTCGTCTGCCATGCCTCGGCCTGGGACCTGGACAACCGCGACGACATCCGCATCAAGATGTGCACCCAGGTGAACGGCGACGACTTCTACACCGTCCACCACGAGCTGGGCCACAACGTCTATCAGCGCGCCTACAAGGATCAGCCGTTCCTGTTCAAGAACGGGGCGAACGACGGCTTCCACGAGGCGATCGGCGACTTTGTCGGCCTGTCAGCCCTGACGCCCACCTATCTGAACCAGATCGGCCTTCTGCAGACCGTGCCGGGTGAGGAGGAGGATATCCCCTTCCTGCTCAAGATGGCGCTCGACAAGATCGCCTTCCTTCCGTTCGGGCTGATGGTTGATCGCTGGCGTTGGGGTGTCTTCTCGGGCGAGACCACGCCTGCCGAGTACAACGACGCCTGGTCGGCCGCCATGCTGCGGTACCAGGGCCTCGTCCCGCCGGGACCGCGTCCGGCCAACGCCTTCGACCCGGGCGCCAAATACCACATCCCGGGCAACACGCCGTACACGCGCTACTTCCTGGCCCACATCTACCAGTTCCAGTTCCACCGCGCGGCGTGCCGTATGGCCGGCTGGAACGGTCCGCTTCATCGCTGCTCGATCTACGGCAACGAGGAAGTCGGCCAACGCTTCAACGCTATGATGGAGATGGGCCAGTCCCGGCCGTGGCCGGAGGCCATGCGGGCCTTCACCGGGGAGAGCGGCAACGACGCCTCGGCGGTTGCGGACTATTTCGCCCCGCTCAACACCTGGCTGACCGAACAGAACCGCGGCAAGGACTGCGGCTGGGAAGCCTGACGTCTGACGCCCGGACCGTCGCGTAACCTCTTCGTTGCGCGGCGGTTAACCCTCGGTAGTGAGGCTTCCCTTAACCGAACTCCGTCATCCTTGTCGGGATGACCGTGGGCTCAATGCGCCTGCCGGCAACGATTCGGGGCAGGCGATGAACCTTCTCACACCGATGAACGGGTTGATCCGCACCGCGAGAACCTTCGCGCGCCGCTTCGCGTCCGAGACCCGCGGCAATGTCGCGATGATCTTCGGACTGAGCCTGCCGGTCCTGATCCTGATGACGATGGGCGGGGTGGACATCAACCGCGCGTCCACCGTTCGGGTGAACCTGCAGGACGCGCTGGACGCCGCAGCCCTGACCGCCGCCCGGTCCTCCTACACCAACAACACGGACATCCAGCGCGTCGGGATGGCTGCGCTGAGGGCCAACCTCAAGAACTATCCGCAGATCATCCTGCGGGAGGGCGACACGACATTTGTGCTGAACAGCAGCGACGTGGTCATCGCCAACGCCAAGGTCGATGTGAAGACGATCGTCGCGAGTATCTTCCTGCCGCCGTACGGCAAGTTCATGGACGACTACATCAAGGTCGGGGCTCATTCGGAGGTCGATCGCTCGTCCCGAAATGTCGAGGTCGCCCTCGTTCTGGACGTCACCGGCTCGATGCAGGGCGACCGCATCAGCGCCCTGATCCAGGCCTCGAAGGATCTGGTCGACCTCGTCGTCCAGGCCCAACAGACGCCCTACTATTCCAAGGTCGCCCTGGTGCCCTACTCCAACTCGGTCAACCCGGGGAGCTATCTGACCACCGTGCGCGGCGGGATCACGGGATCCGTGAACGTCAGCAACGCCGTCATGAACCTGACGGGCAACCAGCGGACAATCACCGCGGCGACCAAGGCCCGCCCCGTCGTCATCACCTCCAACAACCACGGCTTCTCGAACGGCGACGTCGTCTGGATCACCGGCGTCAGCGGCATGACGCAACTGAACAACAAGGCCTATGTGGTCACCAACCGGACGACCAACGGGTTCGAGCTCTACACCACCGGCGGAAGCCGCGTGGACGGTCGCAACTACAGCAACCATAGCGGCAGCTCGGGTCGGGTTCAGAAGTGCCAGAACAACGACTGCTCGGTCACGATCACCGCGAACAGCCACGGCCTGTC
The DNA here is from genome assembly GCA_016742215.1 of Brevundimonas sp. Classification (GTDB taxonomy): domain Bacteria; phylum Pseudomonadota; class Alphaproteobacteria; order Caulobacterales; family Caulobacteraceae; genus Brevundimonas. The sequence continues at coordinate 3,191 of JACVCC010000001.1, read as the reverse complement.
CAACAACCAGTACGTCCGGCTGACCGACATCGGCGGGATGACGGCGCTGAACGACAAGACCTATCTGGTCGGCAACGTCACCTCGAACACCTACACCATCGACCCCGAGGACAGCACACAGCTGAACCCCTACACGTCCGGCGGAAAGTCATGGTGTGCGCAGCAGGGCTGCACCTGGTTTGCCTACGAGAACATGTATGAGGACCTGCAGACCAACCTGGTTTCGGGTTGCGTGACCGAGCGCACAGGAACAAACCGCTACACGGATGTCGCACCCTCCGGCAGCTCACGGGTTGGTCGCCACTATCCCCAGGACGGTTCCTGCCTGAGCAACCAGATCCTGCCGCTGACCAGCAACGCCACCCTGATCAAGAACCGGATCAACCAGTTCGTCGCAGAGGGCGGCACCGCCGGCCAGATCGGCATCGGCTGGGGGTGGTACATGCTGGCGCCGACGTTCAACTCGGTCTGGCCGACGGGCGCGGCCGGCGCCTACAACACCGCAGAGACCCTGAAGGCCGCCGTGATCATGACCGACGGCGAGTTCAACACGCCCTACTGCTCTGGAGTCATCTCGCGGGACGCCGGAGCCAACTCCGGCAGCAACACCTACAAGATCAACTGCGCGCCCGATAACGGAGATCCGTTCGCCCAGAGCCGCGCCCTCTGCGATGGAATGCGCGCGCGGGGGATCGTGGTTTACACCGTCGGCCTCGGCATCTCGGCCACCGGTCAAGCCGCGGAAGTCCTGCGCTACTGCGCCACCACTGGCAGCTATTTCCACATGGCCGACAACGCCAGCGACCTGGCCGGCGCCTTCGCCGCGATCGGTCGTGACATCACCCAGTTGCGGATCTCCAGATAGCGAAAAGGGCGGACCGGTCGCCCGGCCCGCCCTTCACATCGCTCTCACTGATCTGGCTCAGATCAGCCGGATTTCCTTCAGACGTTCCGTCAGGAAGTCCTCGGCCATGATCGCCTTGCCGACATAGCGGTCCGGATTGTCCGGCGTGACAGTCGAGGGAAGGCTCTCGATCACGAAGTCCGGATTGAAGTGCAGGAAGAAGGGCGTCGAATAGCGGGCGAAGCTGGCCCTCTCCGGCGACGGATTGATCACCCGGTGGCTGGTCGACGGCAGCACATGGTTGGTCAGGCGCTGCAGCATATCGCCGATGTTGACCACCAGCGCGCCCGGAGGCGGCGCCACGTCCAGCCATTCGCCATCGGCGTCCTTCAGCTGTAGACCAGCCTCCTCGGCGCCAAGCAGCAGGGTGATGACGTTGATGTCCTCGTGCGCGCCGGCACGAACGCCCGAGGCGCCCGCGGGCACGGGCGGATAATGCAGCATCCGCAGGATCGAATTGCCCAGCTGGACCTTGTCCGCGAAGAAGTCGTCGCCGAGCTCGAGGTAGCGGGCGATACCGCGCAGGACCTTGGCGCCCAGCTCATCCATGGCGCTGAACATGCCGTACAGATGCTCGCGGAAACCCTCGACCTCGGTCGGCCAGACGTTGTCGCGCATATATTTGCGGTAGGCGTGCCCCTCGGGCAGCTCACGGCCGACGTGCCAGAACTCCTTCAGATCGACCGTCGCCGCGCCCTTGGCGGCCTCCACGCCGAACGGGGTAAGTCCCCGCGCGCCGCCGGTGCCGGGCTGGTGATACTGGCGTTTCACATCCTCCGGCAGGGCGAAGAAGGCCTTGGCGTCGTCAATCGCGTCCTCGATGACGGCCTCATCCAGACCGTGATCCGAAATCACGGCGAAGCCATAGCGTTTGAACGAACGCCCGAGGGCGTCGGCAAAGGCCTGGAAGTCCTCGTCGTAGAGTTTCATGGACACCGGCTCGAGGGCGCGGGTGCTGGTGGTCTGAGCGGTCACGGAAGACGCCTCTGTCAATGATCTGGGCTTTCCTTACGCCTTGCAGCACGACCTTGGCAAAGCAGTGGCGCAGGAAACGGCGCTGGCAGGAATCCGTTCACCTGCGGTACAGACAGGAACCTTGACCATAAGGACGCGTTTCAGGGCCGAGAGCCCGTGACCGAAAGGACCATTCCCATGCGCGCCAAGATCATTCTCGCCGGCGTCAGCATCGCCGCCCTGCTGGGCGCGACCGCCTGCACCACGACCGATCCGTACAGCTCGACCCCGCGTCGCAACAACACCGGCACCGGCGTGATCGCCGGCGCTCTGGGCGGCGCCCTGCTGGGCTACCTGACCAATACCTCCAACTCCGAGGAAGGCCGCAAGAACGCCCTGATCGGCGCCGGCATCGGCGCTCTGGGTGGCGCGGCTGTCGGGGCCTATATGGATCGCCAGCAGCGTGAACTCGAGGCCGAGCTCTCCGGCTCGGGCGTCGGCGTGGCCCGTCAGGGCGACAATCTGGTCTTGCGGATGCCGTCGGACGTGACCTTCGCCACCAACCAGTCGTCGATCAACAACCGCTTCTATCCGACCCTGGACGACGTCGCCGCGGTGCTGAACCGCTACGACCAGTCGATCGTCGACGTGATCGGCCACGCGGACTCGGACGGCTCTGACGACTACAACCTGAATCTCTCGCGCCAGCGAGCCTCCTCGGTCGCACGCTACCTCGTCGACCGCGGCGTTCTGGCGGACCGCCTGTATGTCGATGGACGCGGCGAGAGCGCGCCGATCGCCTCGAATGCAACGGCGGACGGCAAGGCGCAGAACCGTCGGGTCGAAATCCTGATCCGTCCGTTCCGCGGCTGATCGCGGAACCGGAACGACTTGAGGAAGGGGAGCCCGGCGGCTCCCCTTTTTCTTTGCTGGACACCGTTCCGTGACTTGCGCACGCCCCACGGGAATGCTCGATACGCAGGGTCTTCGAGTCGGGGGAAAGCGTGGGTCCTGAACGTCAGGAAATCGTGCAGAATATCAGGCTGGCCGCGATCGCTGCGGTATCGGCGATCCTGACAGCGACCCTGGTCATCGGGGCGGGCCGGACACTCCTTCCGAAACCCGCCGAAACGCCCTTGGCCGCAGACGCCGTCGCGGTCATGCTCGTGGCCGACCGCCAGCCCTGATCAGGCACGTCCGATCGATGCGTATCGGAAGCCACGGGCCCGCATGTCGTCCGGCCGGTAGACGTTGCGCAGATCGACCATCACCGGCTGTTTCAGCAACAGCTTGACCCGATCCAGATCCAGCGCCCTGAACTGGTTCCATTCGG
>JACVCC010000007.1 GCA_016742215.1 Brevundimonas sp. | reverse complement strand
TGGCGCCGCCGGCCTTCGCCAGCGTCATCGTGATCGCCGCCGTCAGCGTCGTCTTGCCGTGGTCAACGTGACCGATCGTGCCGATGTTGCAGTGCGGCTTGGTGCGTTCGAACTTTTCCTTGGCCATTCTCTTCTCTCCGTCCCCTGAAATGAGGGGGCTTCAGTCCTTGGGGTTTTCAGGGGTCCGGCGAGCCTTGTGAGCTCGCCGGGCTTGGTTGGGTTTAGGCGGAATACTTCTTGATCACTTCGTCGGCGACGTGTTGCGGCACCGGATCGTAGTGGTCGTACTGCATCGTGAACTGGGCGCGGCCCTGCGACATGCCGCGCAGCGTGTTCACGTAGCCGAACATGTTGGCCAGCGGCACGAAGGCGTTCACGACGACGGCGTTGCCGCGCATGTCCTGACCCTGGATCATGCCGCGACGGCCGTTCAGGTCACCGATGACCGAACCCAGATACTCTTCCGGGGTCACGACCTCGACAGCCATGATCGGCTCGAGCAGCTTCGGTCCGCCCTTCTCGCGCAGTTCCTTGAAGGCGGCGCGCGAAGCGATTTCAAACGCCAGAACCGAGGAGTCGACGTCGTGGAAGGCGCCGTCCACCAGGGTGGCCTTGACGTCGATGACCGGGAAGCCGGCCAGCAGGCCGTTGTCCTTGGCCGACTTCAGGCCCTTCTCGACGCCCGGGATGTATTCCTTCGGCACCGCGCCGCCGACGATGGCCGACTCGAAGACGAAGTCCGTGCCCGGCTCGCCCGGCTCGAACACCAGCTTGACGCGGGCGAACTGGCCCGTACCGCCGGTCTGCTTCTTGTGGGTGTAGTCGATCTCGGCCTTGCGGCTGATCGATTCACGGTAGGCCACCTGCGGCGCGCCGATGTTGGCTTCCACCTTGTAGGTGCGCTTCAGGATGTCGATCTTGATGTCGAGGTGCAGCTCGCCCATGCCCTTCAGGATCGTCTGGCCCGACTCGTGGTCGGTCGAGACGGTGAAGGACGGGTCTTCCGAAGCCAGCTTGGCCAGGGCGACGCCCAGCTTCTCCTGGTCAGCCTTCGACTTGGGCTCGACGGCGATCTCGATGACCGGGGCCGGGAACTCCATGCGCTCAAGGATGACCGGCGACTTGATCGGGTCGCACAGGGTGTCACCGGTGCGGGTGTCCTTCAGGCCGGCCAGGGCGACGATGTCGCCGGCGTAGGCTTCCTTGATGTCCTCGCGGTTGTTCGAGTGCATCAGCAGCATGCGGCCGACGCGCTCACGCTTGTCGCGGGTCGAGTTCAGCAGGCCCATGCCCGTTTCCATCTTGCCCGAGTACAGGCGGCAGAAGGTCAGCGAGCCGACGAACGGGTCGTCCATGATCTTGAAGGCCAGAACCGACAGCGGCTCCTCGTCCGACGCCTTGCGGACGATCGGCTCTTCGGTCTTGAAGTCGATGCCCGGGGTCGGCGGGATGTCCACCGGCGACGGCAGGTAGTCGACGACGGCGTCCAGCAGCGTCTGCACGCCCTTGTTCTTGAAGGCCGAGCCACACAGGATCGGGTAGAAGGCGCCCGTCAGAACGGCCTTGCGGATGCACTTCTTGATGGTCTCTTCCGACGGCTCGGTGCCCTCGAGGTAGGCTTCCATGGCCTCGTCGTCGAGTTCGACGGCGTTGTCGATCAGGTACTGACGAGCCTCGTTGGCCTTGTCGACCAGGTCGGCCGGGATCGGCTGGTCTTCGTACGAGGCGCCCAGGCCGTCGTTGTCCCAGACCACGGCGGTCATGCGGACCAGGTCGACCAGGCCCTTCAGGTTCGACTCGGCGCCGATCGGGAACTGGATCGGCACGGCCTTGGCGCCCAGACGGTCGCGGATCGACTCGACCGACTTGTCGAAGTCGGCGCCGATCTTGTCCATCTTGTTGACGAAGACGATGCGCGGAACCTTGTACTTGTCGGCCTGGCGCCAGACGGTCTCGGTCTGCGGCTCGACGCCGGCGTTGCCGTCCAGCACGGTCACGGCGCCGTCCAGAACGCGCAGCGAGCGCTCGACTTCAATGGTGAAGTCCACGTGCCCGGGGGTGTCGATGATGTTCAGGCGCTTCTCTTGCCAGAAGGCGGTCGTCGCGGCCGACGTGATGGTGATGCCGCGTTCCTGCTCCTGGTCCATCCAGTCCATGGTGGCGGCGCCGTCGTGGACTTCGCCGATCTTATGGCTCTTGCCCGTGTAGTACAGGATCCGCTCGGTCGTCGTCGTCTTGCCGGCGTCGATGTGCGCCATGATGCCGAAGTTGCGGTAGTCTTCGATTTTATGCGTGCGGGGCATGGGAGCGTGCCTTGCGGTCAATACGGCGCCGGTTCCAGCGCCAGAGGGATGTTCGGATAAGCGAGCGCGGGCGATTTAGCTCAAACCGCCCGCGCCGGATAGTCAGTAGATAGGAACCGCAGCCCTTCCTGGAAAGAAGGACGGGATCCCCGAAGGCGTTACCAGCGGTAGTGGCTGAAGGCGCGGTTGGCTTCGGCCATCTTGTGGGTGTCTTCGCGCTTCTTCACGGCAGTGCCGCGGTTGTTGGAAGCGTCCAGCAGCTCGGCGGCCAGCTTTTCCGTCATGGTGTTTTCGCCGCGGTTGCGGGCGGCGTTGACGAGCCAGCGGATGGCCAGGGCGCGACGACGGTCCGGACGGACCTCGACCGGCACCTGGTAGGTGGCGCCGCCGACGCGACGCGAACGAACCTCGACCGCCGGAGCGACGTTGTTCAGGGCGTCGTGGAAGGTAGCGACCGGCTCCTGGTCCTTCTTCTTCTCGGCCAGGATGTCGAAGGCGCCGTAGACGATGTTTTCGGCGACGGCCTTTTTGCCCTCGTACATGACGTAGTTCATGAACTTGGTGACGACCAGGTCACCAAACTTGGGATCCGGCAGGACTTCACGCTTCTGGGCGCGGTGACGACGGGACATATCTGTATCCTCTTAAATCTGGGGTGCGCGCAGGGCGGATTACTTCGGACGCTTGGCGCCGTAGTGCGAACGGCGCTGCTTGCGGTCCTTGACGCCTTGCGTGTCGAGCACGCCGCGCAGGATGTGGTAGCGGACGCCCGGAAGGTCCTTCACGCGGCCGCCGCGGATCAGGACCACCGAGTGCTCCTGCAGGTTGTGGCCTTCGCCCGGGATGTAGCACACGGCTTCGATGCCGGTGGTCAGACGGACCTTGGCGACCTTACGCAGAGCCGAGTTCGGCTTCTTCGGGGTCGTGGTGTAGACGCGGGTGCAGACGCCGCGGCGCTGCGGGCAGCCCTTCAGGGCCGGGACCTTGTTGCGGACCGGCTTGGGGGCGCGCGGCTTGCGGATCAGCTGGTTGATCGTAGGCATCGAGTACTCGTTCTCTTCTAGTCGATGGGGGCGTGTGCCTTTCGGCCGGAGCGCCCCGGTGAGCCTTCTTTTCGGACGGCGACGTCGCCGTCCCCGGGTGAGGTTTCGAGCCTTGTTCGCGACAAACACAAAAGCCGGAACGCGCGCTTTGGGCGATCCGGCGGGCACAGCCCGTGTCGATGAGTTGTCACGATCGCGGAGGAGGTCCGGGGACATCCCTCTCGAAAGTGCGCGGCTTCTACGCGCGCGGGGCCGTCAGGTCAAGGCGCCTGTCACTCGGCGAGCAGGAAGGTAAAGCTGAGCCGGGTCCTGCGGTCGTCGCCGGCCGCCGCTTCCGCCATCTGCGCCTGGCTGGCCCGCATCTGTCGCACCTGCTCCAGAGCGGCCGCGCCGAACCCAACCCCGCGAGGCGTCTCCGAGACGACCCGGCACCCGGTGAATCGCCCGTCGGTCTGCAGTACGCAATCCAGCACGACCTCTGCCCGCCCCGCCTCCTGCCGCTGCAGGCGACTCGCCGCTTGCTGACCCGCTGAAAGAGCGACCGACAGAGCGAGGATCATGCCGATCATGCTCATCTCCATCCCTGCGTTCCCGAACGCCCCAATACGGCCACGCTCGCCCTCACACATGACATGAAGTTGCAATTGTGGAGAGCGAATGACCAGAGCGGGAGCGATTTCGTCGGCGTTCCGGCTGCGCGGTCCGGTCGTCCTGCTGTCCATCCTGCTCCACGTCGCCCTTCTGCTTCCCATCGGTCTGGCCGTGCCGCGCCTGATCCGTCCCCCCCAGCCTGTCGAGTATCAGACCATTCCGCTGGACCTCACGCCCGTGCCATTCCCGGGCCCGCGCAGGCCAGCGGACGCGTCGACGCGATCGGCAGGCGCAGCGTCGGCCGCCCCCTCGGCGATCCGCCCTCGCATCCCTCAGGCGCTCGCCGCGGATTCGACCGCGCCGTCTCCTCCAGCGGACGGGCCGGTCATCGACGAACGCTGGCGCGTTCGTCCGGTCGATCCGTCCGCATCGAGCGGCCCCATGGGCCGCGTCGCCCGCATCCCCTGCCCGGCCGCTCCCGGTGATCGCCTGGGCCAGCGGGTCTGCATGACAGGCTCGGCCATGCACAGCCCCGACATGCCTGAACGGATGGCCGACCTGCGCCGCGCCGGCCCCGACGGTCTGGAGCAGACGCGGGAGGATGGCTTCGAGCGCCAGCGGCAGGCCAACGAGGCCTGGCGCGACTACACCCGTGGCGAAGGCGCCTATCCCGGCTTGCGTTCGTTGTTCTCGGAACGATGACCTTGCGCCAGCCCCAATACGGCCACGCTCGCCCGATCACCTGTGCGACCAACAGGGAGCGGGCATGATCGGACGGCCGAAGGATCTGCAGCGATGGCGAACGCCCGCGCTGGTCGCCGCCTCGGTTCTGGCCCACGCCCTCGTATTGGGCGGCCTCGGGCTGCGCGCAATCCAGATGGATCTTCCGCCGCTTCAGCAGGAACGCGTCATCCTCGTCGAGATCGAGCCTCGCCCTCTGCTCGAGAACGAACAGCCCCGTCCGCGCCCATCGCCGGCTCCGTCAGTGGCGGCAACCGAACCGAGTCCGGCGCCGTCAACCCAGCCGTCAGTGTTCGGCCTTCGGCTGCCTTTCCAGCGTCAGCCCGACGATGAGGACGAACGTCCAACCCCGCCCGCGCCGCGAACGCCTGCGGGGCCGCCGCCCGCCGGCGCCCCTGCCCCGCCCGCCGGCGCCTGGGCTGTGCGTCCCGACACGCTTGGTGATCGCATCGGCCGCGGCCTGCGCACGCGCGGCCCGGGCTGCGCCAATCCCTCGATCCTGACCGAGGCCGAGCGCGCTGTCTGCGATGACCGGTTCGGTGAACGCGCCGCCGCCGCTCCGCCGATCGAAGGGACCGGCAATCCGGAGCGCGACTCCGCCTTCGCCCGTCAGGGAGCCCGAGCGCTTCAGGAGTACGAAGCCCGTCGTCGTCCGTTGTCCGGCGGCTCCGGCATTGTCGGCCCACAGGACGGTGTCGGCTCGAACTTCGGCATCGGCGTCGCGGGCGCCCATCTGGACCCGTCGCTGCGCCCGGATTCGACCCAGAACATCCGCACCCGCCGCGATGGTCCTCGCAGCAGCGGAGCGCCATTGACTCCGGGCGCCTCTACGCCCCGAGACCCGGTCGACTGAGGATCACGGTCGGAACCGGATCCGGAAGGCACCCCGGGATTCCACCGGCTGGCCGTTGATGGTGCTCGGACGGAACCTATAGGCGTTCTCGGCTCCCAGTGCGGCCTCGCCGAAGCCAAGGCCCGGGCTCGATTCCGCCATCAACCGGCAGTCCCTGGCGCGTCCGGACACCGTCACAATGCATTCGATGCTGGCCCATCCGGACACGCCCGCTTCCCTCGCCTGCCGGGGCAAGGGAACGCGCGGCGGCTGCGCCCACTGAGGGGGAATCTGAACCGTCACGGGTTCGGGAGCGGCGCCCCGGGGCGCCAGAGGGGTGCGATGTCTCGGCGCCTCGCCAGCGTCGACGGCCGCCTGCCCCAGCCGCTCCCACGGCCGCGAGCTTGCGGGACCCGAGACGCCAAACCCACTCCCGAGGCTGTCGACATCCGCCCGTCGCCCCTCGATCAACAGGCGGGCGTCAACAATCTCTCCCTCGCATCGCGCGCGCTCATTCTGTCCGGCCTCGATCTTTCCGCGGCCGTATGAGTCAAAGAAAAGGACGTCCTGCACAGCGAGGCCCGGACCGACCATCGGATCGCCTCTCATCTGCAGCATCGCCGCGTCGAAGGCGACGACGGTTTCCGCTGGAAGGTGGGCGGCGCACCTGCCAGCGACGCGCCCCGCTTGCAGGATCAGGCTTGCGGCCTCTGACTGGGCCCGCGTCAACTCCAGCCGTTCGACCGTCGTGACAGTCTGGGGTTCCTGCGAGAGCAGGATTATGGACAGGGCGATCAGGGACATACTCGGCTCCGGTAACCGGCCCGACACTGGTGAACCTCCGGACAAAAGAAAAGAGCGGCCCCGTCGCCGGGACCGCCCTCTTCAGTTCCTTGCCTGAACCCGGATCAGCCTTCCGACTGTTCCAGCTCCAGCGCCAGATCGGCCGGCAGCGGCTCGACCGCGTCTTCGCGAGCCTGGGTCAGCTCGGCATCGCGCTCGTTGGCGATCTTCTGCAGCGACCGCAGGTAGGCACCCGTACCGGCCGGGATCAGACGGCCGACGATGACGTTTTCCTTCAGGCCTTCCAAGGTGTCGCGCTTGCCGTTGACCGAAGCCTCGGTCAGCACGCGCGTCGTTTCCTGGAACGAGGCAGCCGAGATGAAGCTGCGGGTCTGCAGCGACGCCTTGGTGATGCCCAGCAGGACCGGCTGCGTCGTGGCCAGACGGCCGCCACGCTTCTCGACCTTGGCGTTCTCGAGGACGGCCTCGGCGACTTCGACGGTGTCGCCGCGGATCAGGGTGGTTTCACCCGAATCCAGCACTTCCACCTTCTGCAGCATCTGACGGACGATCACCTCGATGTGCTTGTCGTTGATCGGCACGCCCTGCAGTCGATAGACCTCCTGCACCTCGTTCACGAGGTACTCGGCCAGCGCCTCGACGCCCTGGATGCGCAGCAGATCGTGCGGATCCGGGTTGCCGTCGATGATGTAATCGCCCTTCTGGATCAGATCGCCGTCGTGGACGGAGATGTGCTTGCCCTTCGGGATCAGGAATTCCACCGCCTCGGCCTGGTTGCCATCGGCATCCGGCTCCGGGGTGATCTTGATGCGACGCTTGTTCTTGTAGTCGCGACCGAATTCCACGCGGCCATCCATCTCGGCGATGACGGCGCAGTCCTTCGGACGACGGGCCTCGAACAGTTCGGCGACGCGCGGCAGACCGCCGGTGATGTCGCGGGTCTTGGCGCCTTCGGTCGGAACGCGGGCGATGATCTCACCCGGCTTGACCACGTCGCCATTCGCCACCGACAGAACGGCGCCGACGGGCAGCAGGTAGCGGGCGTCGGAGCCCGAGGCCAGCTTGGCGTAGGCGTCGCCCGAGGTGACGCCCATGGCCGGACGCAGGTCCGAACCACGCGGGCTGGCGCGCCAGTCCGAAACCACGCGCTGCGCGATGCCGGTCGCCTCGTCGGTCTCTTCCTTCACCGACAGACCCTCGACCAGGTCCTCGAAGCGGACGGTGCCGCCCACTTCGGTGATGATCGGGGTGGTGTACGGGTCCCACTCGGCCAGACGCTGGCCCTTGGCGACATCGCCGCCTTCCGCGACGCGGATGCGGGCGCCGTACGGGACCTTGTGGGTCTCGCGGTCCTTGCCGTCCACGACCACGGTGATCACGACGTTGCGGCTCATGGCCACCAGGTCGCCGTGCGCCGCCTTGACGGTCGGGCCGACGATCTTGGCCTTACCAGGGTTGGTCGCCTCGTAGAACGAGGTTTCCGCCACCTGGGCCGTGCCGCCGATGTGGAAGGTCCGCATCGTCAGCTGGGTGCCGGGCTCGCCGATCGACTGGGCGGCGATGACGCCGACTGCTTCGCCGATGTTGACGTTGGTGCCGCGGGCCAGGTCACGACCGTAGCAGAAGGCGCAGATGCCGGCTTCGGCTTCGCAGGTCAGGGCCGAACGGACCTTGATCGACTGGACGCCGGCCGCCTCGATAGCCTCGATCTCTTCTTCCTGCAGATAGGTATCCGCCGGGAAGATGACCGTGTCCGTGCCGGGCTCCTTGATGTCCTCGGCCGCATAGCGACCCAGGACGCGCTGGCCCAGCGAGACGAGCACGTCACCGCCCTCGACCACCGCCCGCAGGGTGATGCCGCGGGTCGAGCCGCAGTCGTCCTCGGTGACGATCGAGTCCTGCGCAACGTCCACCAGACGACGGGTCAGGTAACCCGAGTTGGCGGTCTTCAGCGCGGTGTCGGCCAGACCCTTACGGGCGCCGTGAGTCGAGTTGAAGTACTCGAGAACGGTCAGGCCTTCCTTGAAGTTCGAGATGATCGGCGTCTCGATGATCTCGCCCGACGGCTTGGCCATCAGACCACGCATGCCGCCCAGCTGCTTCATCTGCGCCTGCGAACCACGGGCGCCCGAGTTGGCCATCATGAACACCGAGTTGATGTCCGGGTTCTGGCCCTTGATGAGCACGCGCGGCTGGGCGATCTCGCCCATCATGGCATCGGCGATCTTGTCGGTGGCCTTGGCCCAGGCGTCGACGACCTTGTTGTACTTCTCGCCCTTGGTGATCAGGCCGTCGGCGTACTGCTGCTCGTATTCCTCGACCTGCGAGCGGGTTTCGTTGACGAAACCGGCCTTGGCTTCCGGAATGACGATGTCGTCCTTGCCGAACGAGATGCCGGCCTTGGCGGCTTCACGGAAGCCCAGCTGCATCATCTGGTCGGCGAAGATGACCGTCGCCTTCTGACCACAGTGACGGTAGACCTGATCGATCAGGTTGCCGATTTCCTTCTTGGTCAGGTTCTTCTCGAGCAGGCGGTAGCCGATGTTCGGGTTGTGCGGCAGCAGGGCTCCCAGCTTCATCCGGCCCGGCGTCGTGTCGATGACCTTGGTCACCGTCTCGCCGGCGGCGTTCATTTCCGTCCAGCGCGCCTTGATCTTCGTGTGCAGTGTCACGACGCGGGCGTCGAGCGCGGCATCGATCTCGCCCATGTTGGCGAACAGCTTGCCTTCACCCGGCTCGCCGTCCTTGACCAGCGACAGATAGTACAGGCCCAGGACGATGTCCTGCGACGGCACGATGATCGGCTTGCCGTTGGCGGGCGACAGGATGTTGTTCGTCGACATCATCAGGACGCGCGCTTCCAGCTGGGCCTCGAGGCTCAGCGGGACGTGCACGGCCATCTGGTCGCCGTCGAAGTCGGCGTTGAACGCGGTACAGACCAGCGGGTGCAGGCGGATGGCCTTGCCCTCGATCAGCTTCGGCTCGAACGCCTGGATGCCCAGACGGTGCAGGGTCGGCGCGCGGTTCAGCAGGACCGGGTGCTCGCGGATGACCTCATCGAGGATATCCCACACCTGCGGCTGCTCGCGCTCCACCATGCGCTTGGACTGCTTGACGGTGCCCGACAGGCCCTTGGCGTCCAGACGCGCGTAGATGAACGGCTTGAACAGCTCCAGCGCCATCTTCTTCGGCAGGCCGCACTCGTGCAGCTTCAGTTCCGGACCCACGGTGATGACCGAACGGCCCGAGTAGTCGACGCGCTTGCCGAGCAGGTTCTGACGGAAGCGGCCCTGCTTGCCCTTCAGCATGTCGGCCAGCGACTTCAGCGGACGCTTGTTGGCGCCCGTGATCACGCGGCCGCGGCGGCCGTTGTCGAACAGGGCGTCGACCGACTCCTGCAGCATCCGCTTTTCGTTGCGGATGATGATGTCCGGCGCGCGCAGCTCGATCAGGCGCTTCAGGCGGTTGTTCCGGTTGATGACCCGGCGATACAGGTCGTTCAGGTCCGAGGTCGCGAAGCGGCCACCGTCCAGCGGCACCAGCGGGCGCAGTTCCGGCGGGATGACCGGAACGACGTTCAGGATCATCCACTCCGGCTTGTTGCCGCTCTCGAGGAAGGCCTCGATCAGCTTCAGACGCTTCGAAGCCTTCTTGGCCTTCATTTCCGACGGATTGTCGGCCAGTTCGGCGCGGTGCTTCTCGGCCTCGGTGTTGAGGTCGATGCCCATCAGCAGGTTGCGGACGGCCTCGGCGCCGATTTCGGCGGTGAAGCCGTCATCGCCGAACTCTTCCTGGTAGCGGTAGAACTCGTCCTCCGTCAGCAGCTGGTTCTGCTTCAGCGGGGTCAGGCCCGGCTCGGTGACGATGTAGTTCTCGAAGTACAGGACGCGCTCGACGTCCTTCAGCGCCATGTCCAGCATCAGCGAGATGCGCGACGGCAGCGACTTCAGGAACCAGATGTGGGCGACCGGCGAGGCCAGCTCGATGTGGCCCATCCGCTCGCGGCGGACGCGGGCCAGGGTGACCTCGACGCCGCACTTCTCGCAGATAATGCCCTTGTACTTCATGCGCTTGTACTTGCCGCACAGGCATTCGTAGTCCTTGGTCGGGCCAAAGATACGGGCGCAGAACAGGCCGTCACGCTCGGGCTTGAACGTGCGGTAGTTGATGGTTTCCGGCTTCTTGATCTCGCCGAACGACCACGACCGGATCTTCTCCGGCGAGGCCAGGGCGATGCGGATCTGGTCGAAGGTCGGGGTGACCGGGACCGGGTTGAAGATGTTCAGGACTTCCTGGTTCATCTTTTTTCCTTCTGCGGCAAGGCCGCCTAAATTCAATCAGTTGGAGAGGGCGAGGGACCGTCCCTCCCCGCTTTCGCGGAGAGGGATCATTCGGTCGGTCAGCCGTTCTCCAGCTCCACGTTCAGGCCCAGCGAGCGCATTTCCTTCACGAGCACGTTGAACGACTCGGGGATGCCCGCCTCGAAGCTGTCGTCGCCGCGGACGATCGCCTCGTAGACCTTGGTCCGGCCGGCCACGTCGTCCGACTTCACCGTCAGCATTTCCTGCAGGGTGTAGGCGGCGCCGTAGGCTTCCAGGGCCCACACCTCCATCTCGCCGAAGCGCTGGCCGCCGAACTGCGCCTTGCCGCCCAGCGGTTGCTGGGTGACGAGCGAGTACGGCCCGATGGAGCGGGCGTGGATCTTGTCGTCGACCAGGTGGTGCAGCTTCAGCATGTAGATGTAGCCGACCGTGACCGGACGCTTGAACTGCTCGCCGGTCTGACCGTCGAACAGGATCGACTGACCCGAACGATCCAGGCCCGCCTTCTCCAGCAGGTCCTCGATGTCGTTGATGTGCGCGCCGTCGAAGACCGGGGTCGCGAACGGAACGCCCTTCGACAGGTTGCGGGCCAGCTCGACCAGCTCGTCCTCGTCCTGCGGAAGCGGGGTGTCCTTGCCGTAGACGTCCGACAGATGGTCGATCAGCGCCTGCTTCTGGCCGCCCTGTTGCCAGGCTTCCAGCAGACCCTGGATCTGCTTGCCGAGACCGGCAGCAGCCCAGCCCAGGTGGGTCTCGAAGATCTGGCCGATGTTCATGCGCGACGGCACGCCCAGCGGGTTCAGAACGACGTCGACCGACGTACCGTCTTCCAGGTGCGGCATGTCCTCGATCGGCAGGATCTTGGAGATGACGCCCTTGTTGCCGTGACGGCCGGCCATCTTGTCGCCCGGCTGAAGCTTGCGCTTCACGGCCACGAAGACCTTGACCATCTTCATCACGCCCGGGGGCAGTTCGTCGCCGCGCTGCAGCTTCTCGACCTTGTCCTCGAAGCGGCGGTCGAGGGCCTTACGGGCGTCCTCGAACTGCTTCTTCATGGCCTCGAGTTCGCCCATCGCCTTCTCGTCATCGAGGGCGATCTGCCACCACAGACCCTTGGACAGCTCACCGAGCTTCTCGTCGGTGACCTCGCCGCGGCCCAGGCCCTTCGGACCCGAGACGGCGGTCTTGCCGACCAGCAGCGGCTTCAGGCGGCCGTAGACGTTGCGCTCGAGGATCTTGAGCTCGTCGTCGCGGTCCTTGCCCAGACGCTCGATCTCGGCGCGTTCGATGGCGAGCGCGCGCTCGTCCTTGTCGACGCCGTGACGGTTGAAGACGCGCACGTCCACGATGGTGCCGGCGACGCCCGGCGGCAGACGCAGCGAGGTGTCGCGGACGTCCGAAGCCTTCTCGCCGAAGATGGCGCGCAGCAGCTTCTCTTCCGGGGTCATCGGGCTTTCGCCCTTCGGCGTCACCTTGCCGACCAGGATGTCGCCCGGCTGGACCTCGGCGCCGATGGCCACGATGCCGGCCTCGTCGAGGTTGCGCAGGGCTTCCTCGCCGACGTTCGGGATGTCGCGGGTGATTTCTTCCGGTCCCAGCTTGGTGTCGCGGGCCATCACCTCGAACTCGTCGATGTGGATCGACGTGAAGATGTCGTCGCGCACGATGCGCTCCGAGATCAGGATCGAGTCCTCGAAGTTGTAGCCGTTCCACGGCATGAACGCGACGAGGGCGTTGCGGCCCAGGGCCAGTTCGCCCAGGTCTGTCGACGGGCCGTCGGCGATCACGTCGCCGGCCTTCACTTCATCGCCCACGCGCACGATCGGGCGCTGGTTGATGCAGGTCGACTGGTTCGAGCGCTGGAACTTCGACAGGCGGTAGATGTCGACGCCCGAACGGCCGGCGTCCACGTCGCCCGTGGCGCGCACGACGATACGCGTGCCGTCGATCTGCTCGACGACGCCGTCACGACGGGCCACCACGACGGCGCCCGAGTCCACGGCCACGACGGCTTCCATGCCGGTGCCGACCAGCGGCGCGTCCGACTGGACCAGCGGCACGGCCTGACGCTGCATGTTCGCGCCCATCAGTGCGCGGTTGGCGTCGTCGTTTTCCAGGAACGGGATCAGGGCGGCGGCGACCGAAACGACCTGCTTCGGCGACACGTCCATCATGTCCACGGCTTCCTTGGTCAGAAGCTGCGATTCACCGTTGATCCGGCCCGGGACCAGATCGTCGACGATCTGGCCGTCCTTCAGCTCGATGTTGGCCTGGGCGATCGTGTATTTCGCCTCTTCCATCGCCGAGATGTAGACGACTTCCGACTGGGCCTGGCCGTCCTTCACGCGACGGTACGGGCTCTCGATGAAGCCGTACTTGTTCACGCGGGCGTGGGTGGCCAGCGAGTTGATCAGGCCGATGTTCGGACCTTCCGGCGTCTCGATCGGGCAGATGCGGCCGTAGTGGGTCGGGTGAACGTCGCGAACCTCGAAGCCCGCGCGCTCGCGGGTCAGACCGCCCGGTCCAAGGGCCGACAGGCGGCGCTTGTGGGTGATCTCCGACAGCGGGTTCGTCTGGTCCATGAACTGCGACAGCTGCGACGAGCCGAAGAACTCACGCACCGCGGCCGCGGCCGGCTTGGCGTTGATCAGGTCGTGCGGCATGACCGTGTCGATATCGACCGAGCTCATGCGCTCCTTGATCGCGCGCTCCATGCGCAGCAGGCCGACGCGGTACTGGTTTTCCAGCAGCTCGCCCACCGAGCGGACGCGACGGTTGCCCAGGTTGTCGATGTCGTCGATCTCGCCCTGACCATCCTTCAGACCCACGAGGATCTGCAGGACCTTCAGCACGTCTTCCTTGCGCAGCACGCGGATCTCGTCCGAGACCTCCGGGCTTTCCAGACGCATGTTCATCTTGACCCGGCCGACGGCCGACAGGTCGTAACGCTCGCTGTCGAAGAACAGCGACTGGAACATGGCCTCGGCGGCTTCCGGCGTCGGCGGCTCGCCCGGACGCATCACGCGATAGACGTCGAACAGCGCGTCCTCGCGGCCGGTGTTCTTGTCGATGCGCAGGGTGTTGCGCATGTAGGCGCCGACCGTGACATGGTCGATGTCCAGCACGTCGATGGTCGTGAAGCCGTGCGACTCCAGCAGCTCGATCGTGGCCTGGTCCAGCTCGTCGCCGGCCTCGGCGTAGATCTCGCCGGTCTCGTAGTTGACGGCGTCGGCGGCCAGGTAGCGGGTCAGCAGGGCGTCGGCGGCCAGCGACAGCGACTTGGTCGTGTCACCCAGCTTCTTGGCCTGACGGGCGCTGATCTTGGCGCCGGCCGAGGCGATCACCTCACCGGTGTCGGCGTCGACCAGATCGAATTCCGGCTTCACCCCGCGCCAGCGCTCGGCCTTGTAGGGCGTGACCCAGCCTTCGCCGCGCTTCTCGTAGGGGACGGTTTCGTAGAAGGTCTTGAGGATCTCCTCGCCATCCATGCCCAGGGCCATCAGGAAGGTCGAGGCCGGCAGCTTACGACGACGGTCGATACGGACGTAGACGATGTCCTTGGCGTCGAACTCGAAGTCCAGCCACGAGCCGCGGTACGGGATCACGCGGGCGGCGAACAGCAGCTTGCCCGAGCTGTGCGTCTTGCCCTTGTCGTGGTCGAAGAAGACGCCCGGCGAACGGTGCATCTGGGACACGATCACCCGCTCGGTCCCGTTGACGATGAAGGTGCCCTTGTCCGTCATGAGCGGGATGTCGCCCATGTAGACGTCCTGCTCCTTGATGTCCTTGACCGAACGCGCGCCGGTCTCCTCGTCCATCTCGAACACGATCAGGCGCAGCTTGACCTTCAGCGGAGCCGCATAGGTCATGTCGCGCTGGATGCACTCCTCGACGTCGTACTTGGGCTCCTCGAACTCGTAGGAGACGTACTCGAGGATGGCGCGCTCGTTGAAGTCCTTGATCGGGAAGACCGACTTGAACACCGCCTCGATGCCCTCGTCAGAGCGCTGGCCCGGACGGCCCTCGCGCTGCAGGAACTGTTCGTACGACGCGCGCTGAACCTCGATCAGGTTCGGCATCTGCACCGCTTCCGGGATGCGGCCGAACGAGTGGCGGATGCGCTTCTTGCCGGTGAACGAGGTGGCGGTGAGGAACTGACCGTTGACGGTGAGCTCCGCTTTGGACTTGGCCATTCTGACTTCCCAATGCCGACCGGGCAGTCGGCTTCAAATGCAGCAGCCACGGCCCGCCCTGTGGCGATCCGTGACCATCGGTTTCGGCGTCCACCCTCGGGCCTCGCGGCGCCAGGACACCTGAAATTTCAAGGCTCCCTTGGGGAGGAGCACGCCTTCGCACCGGTCGGAGGGCGACAAACCGGGCCTCGGCGCTTTCGCGCGGACTCATGACGGAGTTAGCGGAACGCGCTGATATACTCCCTTTGACGGCGAAATAAAGGTCGCTGTGGAAAATCTTCGCGACCAGATCGATTTCGCTTGCGGCGCCCCCACAGCCCCGTTCCGCCGGCGCGTGACCGCTGCTAGCGTCGCCGCATGAAACGCACCCTGATCGCCCTCGCCGCCCTGCCCGCTCTCGCCGTGGCCGCCTGCGAATCCGCGCCCGAATCGCCGGCTCCTGTCCAGCTCGGCACCGGCACCGCCGAGGGCTGGGCCGCCGGCAATGCCGAATACCTGCGCATCAATGGCGCGCGCCGGGGCTGGACCACGACCGAAAGCGGCCTGCAGTACCGCCGGGTCGGCCGAGCGAACCCTGAGGGCCGCCAGCCGGCCTCGACCGATACGGTCAAGGTCCACTACCGCGGGACCTTCGTCGACGGCCGCGAGTTCGACAGCAGCTACGCCCGCAACGAACCGGCCGAGTTCCCGCTGAACCGCGTCATCCGCGGCTGGACCGAGGGCGTGGCGCTGATGCGCGAGGGCGAGAAGTTCGAGTTCGTGATCCCGGCCGCGCTCGGCTACGGCGAGCGCTGGGTCGGCGGCGACGAACTGCCCCCGAACTCGACCCTGCTGTTCACGGTCGAACTGCTGGAAGTAAAGCCGGCGGGCTGATCGCGGATCTTCGGAACCCGCAACATGACAGGGATTTAATGCGGCACGGCCCCGCTCGGGTTGACCCCCTGCGCCCGGCGTCGTGATCTGCGCCACCCGTTATCTCGCGAGTCCCCCATGATGCGTCCGACCGTCCGCCTGCTCGCCGCCGCCTGCGCCGCAGCCCTCCTCGCCGGCGCCGGGGCGCCCGCCATCGCCCAGGTCGGCACGCCGGCCCTGCCTGTCGCCCTGGCCCCGATGCCCGAGCCGCGCGACACGGCCTATCCCGGCGTCATCGACATCGAGGTCGACGCCACCGACCTCGACCGTCGCATCGTCTCGGTCAGCCAGACCATTCCGGTCACGGGACCCGGACCGCTGATCCTGCTCTATCCGCAGTGGATCCCGGGGAATCACGGCCCGGTCGGCCCGGTCGATGACATCGCCGACCTACAGATCACCGCCAACGGCCAGCCGCTGCGCTGGGTCCGCAACACCGTCCACACCAACGCGTTCCAAGTCGAGGTCCCCGCCGGCGCCTCGGCCGTCGAGGTCGCCTTCAAATGGCTGACGCCCATCGAGGGCTCGCAGGGCCGGGTCGTCATCACAGACGAGATGCTGAACATCCAGTGGGAGAAGGCCGTCCTCTATCCCGCAGGCTACTACTCGCGCCAGATCACCTTCCGCCCGACCCTGCGGCTTCCGGCCGGCTGGCAGTACGGCGTGGCGCTGGACACGGTGTCGTTCGAGAACGGCGTAGCCACCTTCGCCCCGATCACGCTGGAGCATCTGGCCGACAGTCCCCTGTTCGCCGGCGCCCACTACCGTCAGTTCGACCTCGATCCGGGCGGCCGCTCGCCGGTGCGCATGAACGTGGTCGCCGACAGCGCCGCCATGCTGGAAGCCACCGACGCCCACATCGGCCAGCACCGCGAACTGGTCCGGCAGGCCGACCGCCTGTTCGGCGCCCGTCACTTCAACCACTACGACTTCCTCGTCGCCGTGACCGACCGGCTGGGCGGCATCGGGCTTGAGCACCACCGCTCGTCCGAGAACAGCGTGGACACCCGTTACTTCACCGACCCCACTGGCACCTTGGCCGATCGGGACTTGCTGGGTCACGAGTACACTCACTCCTGGAACGGCAAGTGGCGTCGCCCGGCCGACCAGATGACGCCCAACCTGAACGAGCCGCTGCAGAACTCCCTGCTGTGGGTCTATGAAGGCCAGACCCAGTACTGGGGCCTGATCCTGACCGCCCGCGCCGGTCTGATGACGAAGCAGCAGGCGCTGGACGTGCTGGCGAACACCGCGGCCACCTATGCCGACGACAATCCCGGCCGGGCCTGGCGCGCGATGCAGGACACCACGAACGACCCGATAATCGCCCGCCGCAGCGCCCAGCCCTGGCCCAGCCGCCAGCGCAGCGAGGACTACTATCGCGAAGGCGCGATGATCTGGCTGGACGCCGACACCCTGATCCGCGAGCAGTCGAACGGCCGCAAGTCGCTGGACGACTTCGCGAAAGCCTTCTTCGGCACGGAGGACGGCGACTGGGATCCGGCGCCCTACACCTTCGACGACGTCGCCTCGACGCTGAACGGTGTGCAGGCGCACGAATGGGCGTCCTTCCTGCGCGAGCGTCTGGATGCCGTCGGCCCGGACGCCGCCGGACCGCTGGGCGGGATCGAGCGCGGCGGTTACCGGCTGGTCTGGCGTGACGCCCCCAATGCCTACAGCCGCGCCCTGAACGCCGAGCTCAACCGCAACGACTTCCAGTATTCGCTGGGACTTTCGGTCAGCAACAGCAACCGCATCACCGCCGTCCGCTGGGGCTCTCCGGCGTTCGACGCCGGCCTGCGCTCGGGCTGGGAGCTGGTCGCCATCAACGGCCGCGCCGCCAGCCCGGCCGTCCTCGCCGCCGCTATCACCGCCTCGAAGGGTAACACCACGCCGATCGAGGTCATGCTGAAGAACGGCGAGCGCTTCCGCACCATTCGCTTCGACTACCACGACGGCCTGCGCTACCCGCATCTTGAGCGGATCGAGGGCACGCCCGACCGCCTCGGCGACATCCTCGCCCCGCGCCGCCGCTGATTGAGAGACGAGAGACCCGACGATGATCCGCACCGCCGCCCTCGCCCTTCTCCTCGCCTCTGCAGCGACGACCGCCCTTGCCCAGGTCCCGGCCTCGCAGGGCAATGCGCCCCTGCCCGCCCCGACCAGCCTGCCGCACGCCCTGCCGCCGATCCCGGCGCCGCAGGACCGCGACTATCCCGGGACCATCGGCATCCGCGTCGACCTGACGGACCTCGACCACAAGGTGATCCGCACCCGCCAGACCATCCCGGTCTCGGCCGGCCATCTGGTGCTGCAGTATCCGAAATTCATTCCGGGCAACCACGCCGACACCGGCCCGATCCAGCTGATCTCCGGCCTGACCGTCACCGGGAATGGTCAGCGGATCGAATGGGTGCGCGACACGGTCGATCCCCACGCCTTCCACCTCGACATCCCGGCCGGGGTCTCCTCCATCGAGGTCGCCTTCGAGTGGCTGACCCAGCCGGACAACGCCGTCTGGCGCGTGGTCATGACGCCCGAGATGGTGAACCTGCAGTGGGAGAAGGCCCTTCTCTATCCGGCGGGCTACAACCACAGCCGCATCACCTTCGCCCCATCGGTGGTCCTGCCGACCGGCTGGCAGTACGGCGTGGCGCTGGACGAGACCTCCCGCGAGGGCGACGTGGCCACCTTCGCCCCGATCTCGCTGGAGCATCTGGCTGACAGCCCCATGTTCGCCGGCCGCCACTATCGCCGCGTGGACATCGATCCGGGCGGCCGCTCGCCGATCCACCTGAACCTCGTTGGCGACACGGCGGCCTCGATCAACATCACCCCCGAATGGACGGCGAAGTACGAGGCTCTCGTCGATCAGGCCGACCGCCTGTTCGGCACGCGCCAGTTCGACCGCTACGAGTTCCTGCTGGCTCTGACCAACCAGATGGGCGGGATCGGGTTGGAGCATCACCGCTCGTCCGAGAACACGGCCGCGCCCAACTACTTCTCCAGCGCCAATCCTGCCTATGGCGCCCGCGGCCTGCTTCCGCACGAGTACGTCCACAGCTGGAACGGCAAGTACCGTCGCCCGTCGGACGAGTACGTCGCCAACCTCAACCTGCCGACCCAGAACACCCTCATGTGGGTCTATGAGGGCCAGACCGAATACTGGGGCGACGTCCTGACCCCGCGCTCGGGCCTGGGCACCTTCGAAGAGGCCGTCGTCAACCTCGCCGAAGTCGCGGGCTTCTATGACCAGCAGCCCGGCCGCCAGTGGCGCGCCCTGCAGGACACGACCAACCACAACCTGCTCGGCTACCGGACGACCAATCCCTGGTCGTCATGGATGCGCGGTACCGGCGACTACTATCGCGAGGCCCTGCTGGTCTGGCTGGATGCCGACACCCTGATCCGGTCCGAGACCAACGAGCGCAAGTCGCTGGACGACTTCGCCCGCACCTTCCTGGGCGGCGAGGACGGCGTGTGGGAGGCGAAGCCCTACACCTTCGACGACGTGGTCCAGGCCCTGAACGCCGTGCATCCGCACGACTGGTCGACCTTCCTGCGCACCCGTCTGGACGCCGTGGGCCCCAACGCCCGCGCGCCGCTGGACGGCATCGAGCGCGCCGGCTGGCGTCTGACCTACGTCGACGAGCTGACCCCGGTCGAGAAGCGGATGATGGGCGGCTGGGGCGGCGACTTCCAGTATTCGCTGGGCTTCAGCCTCGGCTCGGGCAACCGGATCGGCGGCGTCCGCTGGGGCTCGCCGGCCTTCGAGCAGGGCCTCGGCCACGGCTGGGAGCTGATCGCGGTCGGCGACCGTGTGGCTTCTGCTGAGGTGCTGCGCGACGCGGTGACGGCCGCCAAGGGCGGCAGCCAGCCGATCGTCCTCGTCGTCAAGCGCGGCGACGAGTTCCGGACCTTGTCCTTCGACTACCACGACGGCCTGCGCTACCCGCGCCTGGTCCGGATCGAGGGAACCCGCGACCGCCTGGCGGACATCTTCGCCCCCAGGCGGCGCTAGGCGTTTCCTAGTAGCCCAGGTCGGCGCAGGCTGACGGGCTGGGCATGGCCTGAAGCTGCGTCAGCATGGCGGCGCAGCGTTCGGTCGCCTGCTCTGTCGGCAGTTGCTGGAGGTTCCAGGCCAGATCGCGAAGTTCGGTGCGAAGGGCCGCGTGGTCGGTCGGCTTGTTCTGCCGTTCGTCGCAGGTGACCATGTCCATCTTCAGCGAGGCCACCCGCAGGCAGGTGGTCGGCAACATGCCGACGATCTGACGGGCCTTGCGCGAGTCCAGCGGCAGGTCCGGCGACGGCGGCGGGGGCGGCCCTGCCGGCGCGGGCGGCGGTGTCGCCTTCTTCGCTTCGGCCTCGCCACACGACGCCAGTCCGGTCGCGCCAAGCATCACTACGGCCGCGACGGCGGCCAGCTTCCTGATCTGCATGTTTTCCCTCCCCAGGGTGTGCCGCTCCATCGGGCCACAACCGGGAGATGATGTCCATGCGCACCGCACAATGCAAAACGGGCCGGAGGATTGCTCCTCCGGCCCGTCGAAGTGTTCAAGCCGCCGCCCCGAAGAGCGACTGACCAGATCCCAACTTACTTGATGGTGACCTTGGCGCCGGCTTCTTCCAGCTTCTTCTTGATTTCTTCGGCTTGCTGCTTCGAGACGTTCTCGACGACGTTCTGCGGAGCGCCTTCGACCAGGTCCTTGGCTTCCTTCAGACCCAGGTCGGTGCGGACGCCGCGGACTTCCTTGATGACGTTGATCTTCTTGTCGCCGCCGTCCGTCAGGACAACGGTGAACTCGGTTTGCTCTTCGCCAGCCGGAGCGGCGTCAGCAGCGGCGCCGCCACCGGCCGGCATGGCCATGGCGACCGGAGCAGCGGCGCTCACGCCCCACTTTTCTTCCAGCAGCTTCGACAGTTCAGCGGCTTCCAGGACGGTCAGAGCCGACAGGTCTTCAACGATTTTGGCGAGATCAGCCATGGGATAGTTCCTTCGGTAGGATGGGGTTCAGTAGAGGATGTGCAGAGATGAAAGCTGCGGGTCCGCTTACGCGGCGTCCTTCGTGGCGTAGGCGTTGAAAACGCGAGCCAGTTGGCCGGCCGGAGCTTGAACAACGCCGGCGATCTTGGTCGCGGGAGCGTTGAGCAGGCCCAGAAGCGAAGCGCGGATCTGGTCCAGCGAAGGCAGCTTGGCGAGGGTGTCGACACCCTTCGCGTCCACGACCTTGTCGCCCATGAAGCCGCCCAGGATCACGAACTTGTCGTTACCCTTGGCGAACTCGGACGAGACCTTGGCGGCCGTCACCGGATCGTTGGCGTAGGCGATGCCCACCGGACCCTTGAACAGGCCGTGGTATTCGCTGCCTTCTTCGGCTTCGAGCGCCTTCAGCGCCAGGCGGTTCTTCACCACCTTGAACGTGCCGCCAGCAGTACGCAGGCGGCCACGCAGGTCTTCCATTTCCGCAACGGTCAGACCCAGGTTGTGGGTCACGACCACGGCGCCCGCGTCGGCGAAAACGCCCTTCAGCGTTTCGATCGACTCGGCTTTTTGTGCGCGGTCCATTGCGGTCTCCAGTCTTGGTACTCGCTCCCGGGCTTATTCCCGAAAGCGTATGGCGCAAGCGCCGCGCATCGCTGCGAGACGTTCAGGCCGGTCGTATTGTCCGAAGGAAGCTCAAACCCCGTGCCCCCGTTTCCGGGTGACGGCGATCGTCTGCATCCCCATCTCCCCACGGCGCCAGAGGGCTCTCTGACAGTTACGGCATGGGTGGCCCCCACGCCCCGAAGTTCTCGGACAGGACCGCCGCGTCCCGAGGGCAGCGACGGAGAAGGCGCGCTCTATACACGCAAACTCGGCAAACTCAAGCGCTCGCTCGCCTGCATCGCGTCTGCACGCCCCCTGCGAGGGAATTACCTGGGACGGATCGCCCCGATCGGGGCAAGCTGGGCGGCGAGAGGGAGAGGCTCGCCATGACCGATACCGCAGACTCCGCCGGACGCAACAGCCTCGGCCTGGGCCACCCGCGCGCCCTGATCTGGACCCGCGCAGCCATCGGCCTGCTGCAGGGCGGCGCCCTGTGGTGGCTCCAGCAGACGTCGGAGTCGCCCGTCTCCTGGCCAGCCACCGTGCCCGCCCTCTTCGTCCCGCTTCTGCTGGGACTTGTCTTCGTTCCGGTCATTCTGATCGCCGGCCTCGGCCGGATGCGCCTGCCGACCCTGGCGCTCTGGGCGATCGCCGCCTCGGCCATTCTGGCCCTGCTGGGCTGGCACGAGGTCGCCTCGCGCACGGCCGAGCAGGTGGGCAATCCGCCCTTCCTGAACTCGCCCATGCCCCTGTTCGCCATCGCGGCCCTGTTCATCGGCCACCATCTGGTGCTCGCCGGCGATCTGAACCGGCGCTGGATCGCGCCCTTCGCCGCCTATTTCGACACGGCGTGGAAGTCGGGGGTCCAGCTGGCGCTCAGCATCGGTTTCACCGGCGCCTTCTGGATCCTGCTCTTCCTCGGCTCGGCCCTGTTCCGCGTCATCGGCCTGACCTTCCTCGAGGACCTGCTGCGCGAGGTCTGGTTCAGTGTGCCGATCACCACCCTCGCTTTCGCTGTCGCCATCCACCTGACCGACGTCAGCGACGGCATCATCCGCGGGGTTCGCACGGTGGCGCTGATGCTGCTGTCCTGGCTGCTCCTGCTGATGACCCTGCTGGCCACCGGCTTCGTGGTCGCCCTGCCCTTCACGGGCCTGAAGGGACTGTGGGACACCGGCCACGGGACGTCTCTGGTGCTGGTCGCCGTCGCCGCCCTCATTGTCCTGATCAACACCGCCTATCAGGACGGCCGCTCCGAGAACCGTCCGCCTCTGGTGCTCCAGATCGCCGCCCGCATCGCCGGCGTCCTTCTGGTCCCGCTCTGCATCATCGTCTTCTGGGGCCTGGCCCTGCGCATTGGCCAGCACGGCCTGACGCCCGACCGGGTCATCGCCGTCGCCTGCGCGCTCGTCGGCGCCGTCCATGCCGCGGGCTACGCCTGGGCCGCCGCGCACACCCTGCGCCGCAAGGGCGAATGGATGCGTCCGCTGGAGCCGACCAACATCGCCGGCGCGGTCCTCGCCCTGCTGCTGATACTCGCCCTGTTCAGCCCCGTCGCCGCCCCCGCCCGCCTGTCGGTCGCTGATCAGGTCGGCCGGCTGGAGCGCGGCGCCGTGAAGCCCGACCAATTCGACTACCGCTTCCTGCGCTTCCACAGCGGCAAGGCGGGTGAAGCGGCGCTGGCGCGTCTGTCGCGTTCGAGCGATCCGGTCATTGCCCGCCTGGCCCGGGCCGAAATCGCTCGCGAGCACGCCTGGGAACGCGGCACCACGGATCAACCGAAAATCACGCCCCGGTACGAAGTCGCGCCCGCCGGGGCTACCCTGCCGGCCGATTTCATCCAGCCCGTTGTCCGCGGCGATGAGAGATGGACCTGTCGCGAGCCCGGGGACTGCGTTGCCCGCAGCGTCGATCTGGATCGCGACAACACGCCCGAAGTTCTCGTCGCCAGCCGCGACAGCGTCGTCCTGTGGATCCGAACCGCACAAGGCGATTGGACGGAGGCCGGCCGCTGGGGAAGAAACATGTGCGCCCCGCCGACCGAGCGCGGAGACCTTCGGGTCGCCGTGCGGAACGGCGCCTTCACGACCTCGACGCCACGCTGGCCCGATCTGAAATTCGAGGGAACGCAGGTCAACGGCTTCCAGCCTCACAGCGCCGACTGCATTCCGGTTGTCTCTGTCCGATAGGAGCCTGTCTCCCGAACGCCGCATAAACTGACATGGTCGCGTCATTCTTCGGCAAGCCGACAAACCGGTCTTGACCCGGACAGTTCGTCGCACATTACAGTGAGTTCATGTTTGCTTCGGGGGATGCGACATGAATCAGTCAAGCCAGCAGCAGGCGCTGCTCCAGCGCGCGGCGGAAGCCATCGCGCGGCGCGACCCGCGGGGCGCGCTGCAGTTGCTGGATCAGGCTGACGCCCTTGGCCGCACCCACAACGGTCTGCTGAACCGCGCGCTCGCCCTGCGGCTGATCGGCGACTTCCAGGGCTCGCTGGCGGTGCTCGACGACGCCCTGGCGATGCAGCCCTATGACTTCATCGCCCTGCTGGCCAAGGCGGCCATGTTGGAGAAGCTGGGCGGAGAGAAGGCCGCGGCGGACACCTATCGTAACGCCCTGAAGATTGCCCCGCCGCGCAGCCAGTGCCCCCCGGCCATCATCGCCCAGATCGATCACGCCGACGGCGTGGTCCAGCGTCAGGCCGAGGCCCTGCGAGACCACATGCGTTCGGCGGTCGAGGACCTGCGCGCCACCCTCGATCCCTCGACCCTGGACCGCTTCGACGAGGGGCTGGAGATCTATGCCGGGGTGAAGGCCCCGCCGAAGCAGGAGCCGATCCTGCTCAACTACCCACGCCTGCCCGCCATCCCCTTCTATGACCGCACCCTTTTCCCCTGGTTGGGCGAACTGGAGGCGGCGACGCCGGTCATCCAGGCCGAGCTGGTCGCCCTGCTGGAGGAGTCGTTCGACGACTTCGCCCCCTACATCGCCTACCCCAAGGGCGCGCCGGTCAATCAGTGGGGCGAACTGAACCACTCGCGCAAATGGACCTCGCTGTGGCTCTGGAAGGATGGCGAGAAGCAGCAGTCCGTCTGCGATCGCTGCCCGCAGACCGCCGCCCTGCTGGAGAGCCTGCCCATGGCCCGGCAGGAAAGCTTCGCCCCGACCGCCGTCTTCTCGGCGCTTCAGCCGCACACCCACATCCCGGCCCACACCGGCTCGGCCAATGTGCGCCTGCTGACCCACCTGCCCCTGATCCTGCCCGGACCAGCTCGCTTCCGTGTCGGCAACACCACCCGCGAATGGAAGATGGGCGAGGCGTGGGTCTTCGACGACACCATCGAGCACGAGGCCTGGAATGACGCTGACGAAATGCGCGTCATCCTGATCTTCGACGTCTGGAATCCCTACCTCACCGAGGCCGAACAGACCCTCATCACCGCGATGATGAAGGCCCAGCGGGCGTTCATGAGCGCGCGCTGACATTCCTTCTCCCCTTGCGGGAGAAGGTGGCTCGCGAAGCGAGACGGATGAGGGGCTCGACGAACAGGGATTGCAGAACACAACTTCTTTCGGGTTCTCCGTTTCTCAAATCAGCAGATCGAAGCGCGAGATTGGGAAGTGGTCGGTGCGATCCTCGCTGCGACAGGCCAGACGGTGACCAGGTAACCCCTCATCCGACCTCGCTTCGCTCGGCCACCTTCTCCCGCAGGGGGAGAAGGACTTCCTCACCCTAGCCCCTAGCCCCTAGCCCCTATCAACACCCCGCTAACCCTGCCCGACCACCCGATCTTCACCTTGTGACGGTTAAAACGTCCCGGAATGAGCCAGCTCCACCGTATGAGGGCCGGCCTGACGTGATGTTTCGAGGGGGTGTCCGAATGGCCCGTACCGTTCTGGTGGTTGACGACGATCCGACCCAGCGCCGGCTGGCTCAGGCCGTGCTGGAGCGCGAGGGCTATGACGTCGTGCACGCCGGCTCGGGCGGCGAGGCCATCGACCGCCTGACCAAGGGCGGCGGCGCCGACGTGGTTCTGCTGGACATGGTCATGCCCGGCATGAGCGGCCTCGAGGCCCTCGCTGAAATCCGCACCGCGGGGGTCGCCACCCCGGTCATCGTCCTGACGGCCTCGGGCGGCGTCGAAGCGGTGGTCAAGGCCATGCAGGCCGGCGCCCAGGACTTCTTCGTCAAGCCTGTGTCCGCCGAACGCCTGCTGGTCGGGGTCCGCAACGCCCTGCAACTGACCCAGCTGACGGCCGAGGTCGGTCGGCTGAAGAAGCACGTTACCGGCCGCACCTCGTTCGACGACCTCGTCGGCTCCAGCCCGGCCATGCGGATGGTCAAGTCGCTGGGGGCTCGCGCCGCCAAGTCCGGCATCCCGGTGCTGATCACCGGCGAAAGCGGCGTCGGCAAGGAAGTCATCGCCCGCGCCCTGCACGGCGCCTCCGATCGCGCCGGCAAGCCCTTCGTCGCCGTGAACTGCGGCGCCCTGCCGGCCAATCTGGTCGAGTCCATCCTGTTCGGCCACGAGAAGGGCAGCTTCACCGGCGCCACCGACAAGCACCTCGGCAAGTTCGCCGAAGCCTCGGGCGGCACCCTGTTCCTAGACGAGATCGGCGAACTGCCGCTGGACATGCAGGTCAAGCTGCTGCGCGCGCTTCAGGAAGGCGAGATCGACCCGGTCGGCTCCAAGCGCTCGGTCAAGGTCGACGTCCGCATCCTGTCGGCCACCAACCGCGACCTGAACGATCAGGTACGCGAGGGCCGGTTCCGCGAGGACCTCTTCTACCGCCTGAACGTCTTCCCGATCGAAGCCCCGGCCCTGCGCGAGCGTCGCGAGGACATCCCGGCCCTGGTCGACCACTTCATCGCCCGCTTCAACGTCGAGGAAGGCAAGCGCGTCGCCGGCTGTTCGCCCGAGACCGCGACCCTGCTCCAGGCCTTCGACTGGCCCGGCAACGTCCGCCAGCTGGAGAACGCCGTCTATCGCGCCATCGTTCTCGCCGATGCGCCCTTCCTGCAGCCGCACGACTTCCCGGCCATCTCGGGCCTCGCCCTGCCGGCCGCCGAACTGCCGGCCGAGACGTCGGCGGCGATCGTCGCCAGCAATGTCGTGGCCCTGCACGACCTGCCCCCCCTGCCCGAGGCGCCCATCCGCATCCTCGACGACCGCGGCCATCTGCGCACGCTGGAGGAGATCGAGCGCGACCTGATCCAGCACGCGATCGAGGTTTACGCCGGCCACATGTCCGAGATCGCCCGCCGCCTCGGCATCGGCCGTTCGACCCTCTACCGCAAGGTTCGCGAGCAGGGTCTGGAGGGCGCGCTCAAGGACGCGAGTTGACGCATTTATGCAACGTCACGGCGAAGCCTGAAGTCTGACAGAAAGTTCACTGGCCCTCTCCGACGCCGCCGGAGAGGAGAGTTCTCCTGTGCGGACAATTACATCCGACCGAAGTTTCAGCGCTGAAATGCGACGGAAACAGCGGCCCGGGACGTTTGGTGTCCGTTATCTCCCCGGGGTTCCACGTATGCTTCTCGTCACCACTGCCCTGTACGGCCTGATGGCCGGCACGATCCAGGCCGCGCCTGCGCAACAGCAGACCCAGCCCGCGCCGGCTCCGCAGCAGCAGGAGCAGTCCGCCCCGACCACGACCGAGGCAGAGGACGAGGACGCCTACGACCTGGGCGTCACCACGGTCACCGGCAGCCGTCCGCGCGGCGCGGTCGACACCGACATCCCGCCCGACGTCTCCCTCTCGGCCGAGCAGATCCAGGCCTACGGCGCCTCGAACATCGCCGAGCTGATGACCTATCTGGAGCCGCTGACCCGCTCCTCCAGCGGTCGCACGGACCTGCAGCCCGTCTTCCTCGTCAACGGCCGCCGCATCTCCGGCTTCCGCGAGATCATGGGCATCCCGACGGAGGCCATCGAGCGCACCGACATCCTGCCCGAGGAAGTCGCCCTGCAGTTCGGCTATCGCGCCGAACAGCGCGTGGTGAACTTCGTCCTGAAGAACAACTTCAACTCCCTGACCAGCGAACTGACGGCCCGCCGTCCGACCCAAGGCGGCCGCACGGTCGCCGAGATCGAGGGCAACATCCTGCGCATCTCCGGTCCCAACCGGTGGTCGATGGACCTGGAGCACGAGCGCGCCAACCCGCTGTTCGAGAGCGAGCGCGACATCGAGCGCGAGCGCGTCACCGGTGACCCGGGCACCGAGGACATCGGCGCCTATCGCAACCTGCTGGCCGAGACCGAGCGCAACACCGTGCGCGGGACGATGAAGCGGGACCTGAACAGCACGACCCAGGGCACCATCAGCGCCAGCCTGCAGGACAACTCCAGCCGCAGCTTCAACGGCTATCCGGGTCTCACCTTCACCCTGTCGCCCTCGAACCCCTATTCGACCTCGGCCACGACCCAGCCCGTCCAGCGCTATCTGGAGGACGCCGCCGCAGGTCGCCGCAAGACCGACAGCCTGACCGCCGAGTTCGGCGTGCTGCTGGACGGCTTCCTGGGCGAGAACTGGCGCTGGACCTTCGGCGCCGACTACAACCGCGTCGAGACCGACACCTTCACCGCCCGCGGCTATGACGAACGTCCGTTCCAGGCCCGCCTGGACGCCAACGACCCGTCGGCCAACCCGTTCGCGGCCTTCAACCCGGCGGACTTCACCCGCCTGCCGAACGACACCGCCAACTCCGTCTCCCAGACCCTGAGCGCGGAAGCGACGCTGAACGGCGACCTGTTCGAGCTGCCGGCCGGCGACGTCAGCACGACCTTCAAGCTGGGCGCCGACACCCGCTCGCTGGACTCAACCAGCACCCGCTACGACCTGCAGAACCACGTCAGCGTCCTGACCGACCGTTCGCAGTCGCGCGACCGCGGCAACGTCCAGGCCAGCTTCAGCATCCCGATCGCCAGCCGCCGCCGCGACGTCCTGACGGGCCTGGGCGACCTGTCGGTCAATCTGAACGCCGGCTATGAGGAGCTGTCCGACTTCGGCGGCCTCAGCACCTTCGGTCTGGGCGTCAACTGGTCGCCGATCGAGAAGCTGTCCTTCCTCGTCAATTACACCGATGAGCAGGGCGCCCCGACGATCAGCCAGCTGAACGACCCGATCATCACCAACTTCAACGTCCCGGTGTTCGACTTCCGCACCGGCGAGACCGTGCTGATCAACCAGATCACTGGCGGCAACCCGAACCTCGACTCCGACAACCGGACCGTCATCCGCGCCGGCGTCGCCCTGCGACCGTTCAGCGAGCAGGACTTCAGCATCATGTCGACCTGGACCTACAACCGGATCGACGACTATCTGGCCAGCTTCCCGACCATCACCCCGGATCTGGAAGCCGCCCTGCCGGGCCGTTTCGAGCGTGATCTGGACGGCAATCTGGTCTCGATCGACGCCCGCCCGCTGAACTTCCAGAAGTACGAGCGTCAGGACCTGCGCACCGGCATCAACTTCTCGCGCGCGTTCGGCACGCCGACCCCGCCTCCGGCCGGCGCCCTGCCGGGCCAGCCGGGCAGCGCCCGCCCTGCTCCGGGCGGTGGCGGCGGCACGGTGATGGTGATCTCCGGTCCCGGACCGGGCGCGGGCGGCCCGCCTCCGGGCGGCGGCGGCCAGTTCCGCATGGGCGGCCCCGGCGGCGGCGGCCGCCGGATGCAGATGCAGCCCGGCCAGGGCCGTTTCAACCTGTCGCTCTATCACACCTACCGCTTCGTCGATGAGATCACGATCGCCGACGGCCTGCCGACCCTCGACCTGCTGGACGGCAACGCCACCTCGTCGCGCGGCGGCACCTCGCGCAACGAGATCCAGCTGCAGGGCGGCGTGTTCCGCAACGGCTTCGGCGCCTTCATGAACGCCAACTGGCGCGAGGGCACCCGGCTGGAAGGCGGCACGGGCCCCGACTTCACCTTCTCGGACCTGACGACGGTCAATCTGAACGTCTTCATGGACCTGAACCAGCGCACCAGCTGGGTCGAGAAATACCCGATCCTGCGCGGATCGCGCCTTCAGTTCGGCGTCCAGAACATCTTCGACAGCCGTCTGGAGGTCACCTCCAGCACCGGCGACACCCCGTTGAACTACCAGCCCGACTACCTCGATCCGCAAGGTCGCGTGGTCAGCCTGACGTTCCGGAAGATCCTGTTCTAGTCGGCATTCGTGGGCGGAGCCTTCCGCCCCCACCGCCGCTTCGGCTCCTCGCCCTTGGCCTTGGCGGCGATCTCCCTGAGCTTGCGGCCCTGCATGGCCGACAGGGCCTGGCAGGGCGCGCCCAGTTCGGGGTCGCCGAAGGCGCGGCCGTGGGTCTTCACCCGTTCGCTGACCGAGTCCAGGAACTCGCCCTCCCATTCGGACAGCGAAACGCCCGCCTTCTCTGCCGAGCGGCGGGCGCGTTTCAGGGCGTTCAGGGCCGCCCGCTGATTGGCTTTTCGCTCCGCCTCGAACGGGCTGGCGGGCGGCTTTTTCGAACCGCCCTTCCCGCCTCCACCGAAGCCTGAGCGCTTCAGGCTCAGACCTCGCCGAGCGCCGACAGGTACAGGTCGAGGATCGCCTCCTCCTCCTGCCGCTTGGCCTTGTCCTGCTTGCGGATGCGGATGACCTTGCGCAGCGTCTTGACGTCGTAGCCCTCGCCCTTGGCCTCGGCGAAGACCTCCTTCATGTCGGTCATGACGGCCTGCTTGTCCTCCTCGAGGCGCTCCAGACGCTCGATGATGCTGCGCAGCCGGCCCTGCGCCGTGGCGGTCAGGACGTCGGGCGACGAGTCGAAGGCGGCGTCATCGGCCATGGGGGGGAACTCCATTAAATCAGGCGGGACGCTAACCACGCCCTTGCGGCCGACTCAACGCCGGACGCGAAAAAGGCTGCGGACAAGTCCGCAGCCCTGTTCATTTCAAGACCGCGCCGATCCCGGCGCGAGCCCTTCTTAGCCTTGCTTGGCCTTGAAGCGCGGGTCGGTCTTGTTGATCACGTACACGATGCCCTTGCGGCGCACGACTTTACAGTCGCGGTGGCGACCCTTGAGCGACTTGAGCGAGCTGCGGACCTTCATGGTCGTCGTCCTGAGGCAAACAAAATAAGAAAGCCGCGGGACGAGCCTGCGGCGGAGCGGTGCGTATAGAGAGGAGTCGTTGGAAGGTCAACGGGGGCGTCGAACTTCTGCAGAATGGCCTGCCGCCGATGTCGCCTATGGCTGGTTAGCGGACCTTCGTTTCACCGCGGCTGGCCCGAACTCCCGACCAAAAGGTCCATCCCGCAGTGATCATCAGCACGAACACGAACAGGCCCCAAAGCTTTGCGGCAGTGGCCAATGAGGAAGAGACCCCGACCCACGTGCCATTCGACGTAAAAGCGTTTTCGCCCAGAACGAAGAGAGGATTCAGCGCCAGGAGCAGGAGTCCAATAGGCCATGACATTAGGATGACCTTGCCCATTAGGGTGAGGAACTGAACCCAATGACTATGTCTCGCAGGCGTATCGCTCACCGTCAGAGGCTACGGGAGCTGGCGCCCTTCCGCAAACCCGGCTGAACGTCCGCAATGGGTCGAAAGCGGGCTCTACAAGAGGTCCCCTACCCGCGCTCAAGCAGCGAGCCGCCGCGCGGCGAGCGTTAGCGTACTAAAGAAAGAGAATGGAGGCCTGGCCTCCGAGTTGAACGGAGGGTCTTCGGCGTTGCACCGCCGACGCGTAGCCCCTCCGCCACCAGGCCGCGATCAGGGACGCCACGTGGTACGCCCCTAGCCTTCTCCATGCCAACAACAAAGAGGGTTAATCGCCCTGTTTGGGGAGCCGTAAGGCAACGCTTTCTCCATTGGGGCGCTTTATGGCGACGAATGGACTCGCGCACTTGTTATGACGCGACCGTCGTCGGGGACACTAGACTCTTGATCATGCGTATAAGCCTCCGCCTCCTTCTGATCGGAACCGTCGCCGCCTGCGCGCCGATGCTGCCCGAGCCCCCGCCGGTGACCCCGACCGCGCCGGAGCCTGCGCCGCAGCAGCCGGTCACGCCTCCGCCGGCGCCCCCTACCGCCCCGCCCGGCGTGCCGGACCAGGCCGGCTTCGACGGCTGGAAGCAGGGCTTCCTGAACCGCCACGGCGGCGCGCGCCGGGCGCAATACGAACGCGAGCTGGCCGGGCTGACGCCGGACCCCACCGTCATCCGTCTGGATCGTAACCAGCCCGAGTTCAGCCGCCCCGCCGGCGCCTATATCCAGAACGCCGTCACCGCCACCCGCATCGCCCAGGCTCGCCAGCGCACCGATCGCGTGCCGTGGGAGGTCGTGCAGCGCTACGGCGTCCCGTCCGAGATTCTCGTCGGCATCTGGGCGCAGGAGAGCTCGTTCGGCCAGGTCCAGGGCGACAACGACGTCATCCGCTCCCTGGCCACGCTAGCCTACGACGGCCGCCGCCGCGACTGGGCCGAGGGCCAGCTGAAGAACGCGCTCGACATCGTTGTCGACGGTCGCCGCGACCGGGCGGGCCTGAAGGGCAGCTGGGCCGGCGCCATGGGCCAGACCCAGTTCATGCCGGACAACTATCTGCGCCTCGGCGTGGACCAGAACGGCGATGGCCACGTCGACATCTGGGGCTCGGACGCCGACGCCCTCGCCTCGGCCGCCAACCTGCTGGCCCAGGCCGGCTGGAAGCGCGGCCAGACCTGGGGCTACGAGGTCGTCCTTCCCTCCGGCTTCGACTATGCCGAGGCCGAGGGCCCGCGCCACAACTGGCGCTACTGGTCCGGCAAGGGCGTGCGACTGGCCAGCGGCGGCTCGCCCAACGACGCCGAGGCCATGGAGAACGCGACCATCCTGTTGCCGCAGGGCGCGCGCGGTCCGGCCTTCCTGGCCCTGCCGAACCACTACGTCATCCGCGCCTATAACAACTCCGTCAGCTATGCGCTGGCCATCGGCCTGACCGCCGACGGCATCCAGGGCAAGCCGGCCCTGACGGCGACCTGGCCCAACGACGCCCCCCTGTCCCGCGAACAACGCATCGGCGCCCAGCGCGCCCTGACGGCGCTGGGCTTCGACACCCAGGGCATCGACGGCGTCGTCGGCGCCAACACCCGCGCCGCCCTGCGCCGCTGGCAGATCGCCAACAACCGCCTCGCCGACGGTTATCTGACGGCCGATCTGGCCAACGAACTGATCCGTCGGGGCGGCTAGCCTCCCCTACTTGGTCGCCGAGACGGAGGGGTCTGAAGGCTACGGCCGCCCGGCCGCGCCGGAGTCCGCCATCTGCACCACGCCGTTGGGCGCCTCGAAATAGCGGTCGATGCCCTCGGCGACGGCGCGCATCAGGCGGCGGCGCTGGCGAGCGTCGTTGAGCAGGCGCTCGTCCTCGGGATTGGTGATGAAGCCCATCTCCAGCAGAACGGCCGGAACATCAGGGGCCAGCAGCACGGCCAGGCCGGCGTCGCGGTGGCTGCGACGCAGCATCGGATGGTTCGAGCCTTCCAGCTCGGTCAGCAGGGTCCGGGCCAGCACGGCCGAGCGGTTCTGGGTCGCGCGCTGCGTCATATCCAGCAGGATGCGGTCCACCGAGGCGTCGCGGCCCGGCAGGTTCAGGTTGCGATGCCAGTTGTCGCCACGCGTGAACTCCCGCACCGCCCGACCGGCGCCCTGCTCGGACAGGGTGTAGACCGAGGCCCCGCGCGTGGCCGGATCGGCCCCGGCGTCGGCGTGCAGGGAAATGAACAGGTCTGCGTCCGCCTGACGGGCGATCGCCACGCGACGGTACAGGTCGACATAGACGTTGCTGTCGCGGATCAGGCGCACGCGATAGCGCCCCGAGCGCTCCAGCTCCTGCTTCAGCGCCAGCGCCGCCGCCAGGGTGATCTCGCTTTCGTTGACGTGGGCGCCGCGGGCGCCCGGGTCGCGGCCGCCGTGGCCGGCGTCGATCACCACCAGCGGGCGCTCGACCGGACGCGGCGCGGCGCGCCGGTCGGCGGGACGTGCAGTCGGGGCGCGGCCGGTGGCTTTCAGGTCCACGACATAGCGGTAGTGGGTGACGCCGTCGCCCGGCGGCAGGATGAAGCGGCGTTCGATCTCGGCGCTGGAGGCCAGGTCCAGCTCGACCCGGGCCGCGGCGCCCGAACCGGCCACGCGGTATCCGCGCACCAGGCCCAGCCCCTGCCCCGACATGCCGCGCGGCGGCTGGACGCCCGACAGCGCCAGCACCACCCGGCCGTCGTCGCCGGACTGGATCACCTGTCCGCGCGAGGTCCGGTCCAGATCGACCACCACCCGGGTGCGCTCGGCGTCGCCACCGAAACGGACCCGCATCACCTCGCCCATCGCTCCGGAGGCCAGCCCGCGGCCGGCGACGAGCACGGCGACGCAGAAGACGACGAAGGCCACAGCCGTCATCGCCCACTCGCGAGCCCGCCAATGCGACAGTCGATTACGCACAAATCCGCTCATTCTGACGGAACACCCACCTTATGGTTGGGCGCAGCATGGCCGATTAGGGTCGACAACGGGTTAAGGCGGACGCGGCTTTTAATTCACGAACTCGACAGCTATGTTTGTTGCGCTCGCGAAACGATCGCGCCCTCCCGCCTGCCGGGAACCGGGACGCGCACTCCTCGCGGCGCTGCTTTCACTGATCCGAGGATCGGCCGGCCGAAGGGTCGACGATCCGGAGAGACGGGCCCGTGACGCCGCCTTCTCAGGCGCGGGCTGGCCCAGAGACCGACTGAACCGAATGGGCGTGACCCCCGGCCTTTCCCTGTCGTCCGCATGGACGCCGATCGATCGCGACGCAGGTCGTCGCGACGGCGGGATCGCGCCTGACGCCCCCCTCCACATTGCACGGCGAGCCGCCCCGCCCGTCAGCTTCGCGCTGACCGGCCCGGCCAGAGCGCGCCAGAGAGAGACTTTTGATGTCAAAGACCATGTTGATCGACGCGGCGCACGCGGAAGAAACCCGCGTCGCGATCGTCGAGGGCCGTCAAGTCGAGGAATTCGACTTTGAATCCCGCGCGAAGCGCCAGCTTCGCGGAAACATCTACCTCGCCAAGGTCACCCGCGTAGAGCCCAGCCTGCAGGCGGCCTTCGTCGAGTACGGCGGCAACCGGCACGGCTTCCTCGCCTTCAACGAGATCCACCCGGACTACTACCAGATCCCGGTCGCCGACCGCGAAGCCATCATGGCCGAAGCGCAGTCGGACGACGATGATCACGACGATCTGGGCCGCGAAAGCGATGACGGCGACCACGAGGGCGGTCTCGCCGACGAGGAGCGCCTGAAGCGCCGCCTGATGCGCCGCTACAAGATCCAGGACGTCATCAAGCGCCGCCAGATCCTGCTGGTTCAGGTCGTCAAGGACGAGCGCGGCGGCAAGGGCGCGGCCCTGACCACCTGGCTGTCGCTGGCCGGCCGCTACTGTGTCCTGATGCCGAACACCGGCAAGGGCGGCGGCATCTCGCGCAAGATCACCAACACCTCGGACCGCAAGCGCCTGAAGGCTGCGGCGGCCTCCCTGGACGTCCCGCACGGCATGGGCCTGATCATCCGCACCGCGGGCGCCAAGCGCACCAAGGCGGAGATCAAGCGCGACTACGAATATCTGCTGCGCCTTTGGGAAACGATCCGCGAGACCACCCTGCGCTCCAACGCGCCGGCGATGATCTATGAGGAGGAAAACCTCGTCCGCCGCGCCGTCCGCGACATGTTCGACAAGGACTTCGACGGCATCCAGGTCGAGGGTGTGCAAGGCTTCAAGGAAGCGCGCGACTTCATGCGGGTGCTGATGCCCTCGCAGTCGAAAAAGGTGCACCTCTACCAGGGCGCCCGCCCGCTGTTCGCCTCGAACGGCATCGAGGAAACCCTCAGCCAGATCCACCAGCCGACCGTCGCCCTGAAGTCTGGCGGCTATCTGGTGATCAACCAGACCGAGGCGCTGGTCGCCATCGACGTCAACTCGGGCCGCGCCACCAAGGAGCGGAACGTCGAGGCCACCGCCTTCAAGACGAATATGGAAGCGGCCGTCGAGGCCGCCCGCCAGCTGCGCCTGCGCGACCTCGCCGGCCTGATCGTCATCGACTTCATCGACATGGAGGAGTCGAAGAACAACCGCGCCGTCGAGAAAGCGCTGAAAGACGCGCTGGCCAAGGATCGCGCCCGCATCCAGATGGGCCGCATCTCAGGCTTCGGCCTGATGGAAATCAGCCGTCAGCGCCGCCGTCTCGGCGTGATCGAGGGCGCTACCGAGGTGTGCCCGCACTGTCAGGGCGCCGGTCGCGTTCGTTCGGCCGAGAGCGCCGCGCTGATGACCCTGCGCGCCGTCGACATCGAGGCCGGCAAGAACGGCGCGGGCTCGGTGAACCTGCGCGTCTGCACCGCGGTCGCCCTCTACATCCTGAACCACAAACGCGACTATCTGCAGAGCCTGCTGATCCAGCGCGGTCTGAACGTCGTCATCCTGATCGACGACACCCTCGGCCAGGGCGAAAGCACCATCGAGCGCACCGAGACCAACGAGGACTTCACCCCGCCGGAAGGCGTGGAGACCTTCGTCGACCTCGAGGACGACTTCGACGACAGCGCCTTCGCCGATGAGGACGAGGAAGAAGACGACGAAATCATCGACGACGAGGACGCCGATGATCTGGACCGCGAGGACACCGACGACGACGAGGCTCGCGAGCGCTCGGAACGTCACGACGGCGAAGGCCGCGGGCGTGGCCGTCGCCGCCGTCGCGGCGGGCGTCGCGACGAAGAAAGCCCGGTCGAGGCCGCCTCGGACGACGAGGACGACAGCGAGGGCGGCCGCCGCCGTCGCCGCGGTCGTCGCGGCGGGCGCCGGGTCCGTGAGGACGGCGGTGATCGCGACGCCTTCTTCTGGGTCCGTGGCCGCACGCCGTCGCTGGACGATCCCTACGTCTGGTTCGACCCGATCAACCCGGAACGCGCCCCGCGCGCCGAAGCCTCCGCAGCCACCTCTGACAGCGATGTCGACGAGGTCGTCGGCGAACGCCCCGAGGGCGAACCGGGCGGTGAGCGCAATGGCCGCTCGCGCCGTCGTCGCGGTCGCGGCCGTGGCCGGGATCGGGGTTCGGACGCCGGCCTGACCCACGAGGTCAAGGTCGAAACCCGCGCCACCAACGAAGGCATGCCGCCGGACGGCTCGCCCGACACGCCGATGGCCGTGATCGTCGAGGACGAGGCCGTCGAGGCCGCCCCTGCCGTGATCGAGGAACCCAAGCGTCGTCGCGTCCGTCGGAAGGCGTCCGCCTCGGCCACTCCGGCCTCCGATGAAGCCGCCGTTTCGACGGTCGAGCCGAACGAGATCGATGAAGGCGGCCAGCCCGCCGTCCTCGACGTGGCCCCTTCCGTCGAGGCCGAGCCTGAACCTGCCCCGGCTCCGGAGCCGAAGCCGAAGCCGGCCAGGGTGGTCGAAGCCGTCGTCGCCCCGGAACCCGAGGTGGATGTCGCCGCGATCATCGCCGACGATCCGAACCAGATCGTCGCACCGCCCGAAAAGCCCAAGCGGGGGTGGTGGCGCCGCTGAAAGGCCGCGATTAGATTGTGAGGATCGGCAAGGACGGGGGGCGTCCGGGGTTGAGGAGTTCGTCATGAACTGGCTGTCTCGAAACGCCGCCCGCCTGCTTGGCGCCGCGACAGCCGTCAGTCTCGCGCTGACGGCCGCCTCTCCCGCCTCGGCCCAGAGCGCCATCCGCGACACCGAGATCGAGACGATCATTCACGACTGGTCGGCGCCGGTCTTCACGGCCATGGGGCTCGAACCGGATGAGGTCGAGATCCTGCTGATCAACGAGGCGGACCTGAACGCCTTCGCGACCCGCGGCCGGATCATGGGCCTGAACACCGGCCTGATCCTGCGTACGCGCAACCCGAACGAGCTGCTGGGCGTGATCGCGCACGAGGGCGCCCACATCAAGAACCGCCACACCCTGCGCGACGGCGCACAGGGCGCGGGCATGCAGCCGATGCTGATGACCATGGCGCTGGGCGCCCTGGCCATCGCCGCCGGCGCCCCGGACGCCGGCGCCGTCCTGCTGGGCAACAGCCAGTATTTCGGCACCCTCAGCGCCCTGCGTTACATGAGCCACCAGGAAGGCGAGGCCGACAGCACAGGCGCCAGAGCGCTGGAACGCGCCGGCGAATCCGGCCGTGGCCTGCTGACCTTCTTCGAGAACTTCCGCTCGCAGGAAGTCTTCTCGGACGCCCGCCGCTATCCGTATTTCCGCAGCCACCCGCTGTCCTCGGCCCGGATCGAGAACCTGCGTCGGCTGGTCAGTGAGCAATCGAACTATGGCAAGGCCGACAGCCCGGAGCGGATGGCCCAGCACGCCCTGATCCGCGCCAAGATCCATGCCTTCCTCGACGCACCGAACACGACGTTGCGCACCTATCCGGAGACGGATACCGCGCTGCCCGCCCGCTACGCGCGAGCCATCGCCTGGTATCGCGACGGTCAGACGGACCGGGCGCTGGCCGCAGTCGATGAACTTCTCGGCGAACAGCCCGAGAATCCCTACTTCTGGGAACTGAAGGGCCAGATCCTGTTCGAGGAAGGCCGCCCCGGCGACGCCATCGCGGCGCATCAGCGCTCGGTCGAGATCCTGCCGATGGCTCCCCTGCTGCGCATCAACCTCGCCCACGCGATGATCGAGACCCAGGAAGCGGCCAGGCTGGACGAGGCCATCGACCAGCTGAAACGCGCCACGGCGCTGGAGCGCGACAACAGCATGGGATGGCGTCTGCTGAGCCAGGCCTACGCAAGCAAGGGCATGGAGGGCGAAGCTCGCCTCGCTTCGGCCGAGATGTATTTCGCCCTCGGCGCCCAGCAGCAGGCCACCCAGTTCGCCCTGCGCGCCCGCGACATGCTCCAGCCCGGCACCGCCGAATGGACCCGCGCGATGGACATCGTCTTCGCCTCGGGCGCCACCCAGAACGACGTCGACGATCTGGACCGCCGCAACCAGCGCAACCGTTCGGTTATCGCTGCTCCGGCGTCCAGCTGATCCCTGACAGAGACCCGTATGACCGAAACGCCCGACACCGGCTCCGAACCCGCGCGCACCAAAGGCCTCCTGGAAGGCCCTCGCGTGGCCCAGGCGGCGCTCGCCGCAGCCGCTGTCGCCCTGGTCGTCGCCGTCGTTCCCTGGTTCACGGGCGGGCCGTCCGACGGCCAGATCAGGCGCTATCTGCTTGAGCACCCCGAGATGCTGCAGGAGATGAGTGCGGCCCTGCAGGTCAAGGCTGACAATGACCGGACAGCGACGATCAATCAGCGGGCGGCCGCGAACCCGCAACTGCTGGCGGTTGACGCCCGCGACCCGGCCTTCGGCCCCGCGGACGCCAGGGTCACCGTGATCGAGTTCTTCGACTTCCGCTGTCCGGGCTGCAAGGCGACCGCGCCCGAGGTCCTGCGCCTGATGCAGGCCCATCCGGATGTGCGTTTCGTATTCAAGGATTGGCCGATCCTCGACCGACCGGGCGAGGATGTGTCCCACATGGCCGCCCGCGCAGCGCAGGCGGCCCACCTTCAGGGCAAGTATCTGCCGGTCTTCCGCGCCATGATGGCCGAACCGGCGCTGGATGAGGCCGCCATCGCTCGCATCCTGTCAGAGAACGGCGTCTCGCTGGCCCAGGCGCAGGAAGCCATGGCGAGCGCCGATGTCGCCCGCCACCTCGGCGACATCCACACGGCAGCGGCGGCGCTGAGCCTGTCCGGCACCCCGACCTTCTTCATCAATGGTACGGCCAGCCCCAGCATCCAGCCGGCCGACATCGACCGCGCCATCAGGGCCGCGAAGGGCTAGGCTGAAATCGATCCGGGCGGACGCAGGCCGACCGGGCTCGGATTTCGACCCGGCATCAGGCCAGCTTGATATCCATCGCGCCGCCGATCCATTCGATGGCCGCATTGCGACGGGCCGCCTCGGCGGCGTCGGTGTTCCCCAGCGCCGTCTCGGCCTCGGCCAGCACGAAGTAGCTGTAGGGATCGCTGGGCCAGTCCGCGAGCAGCTCCTCGACCTTGGCCTTCGCGCCCGCCGCGTCGCCGTTGATCAGCAGCGCTGCGGCCAGACTGCGGCGGGTCGGGAACCACAGAGCGGGCGGATCACCCCCCTCTTCCTGCTGCCCCTGAATCTCTGCAGCCCGGGCGAAGGCCGCGACGGCCGCCTCTCCATTGCCTTCAGCCATGGCCGCACGGCCCTCGAGCACACGCTGAAGCACCTCGGTGAAGTCGCTACGCTCCTTCGCCATCGGCCCTGACTGGAACGCGTCCCCCTCGCGGATCGCCTTGATCGCCTCGGCCTCGGCCCGGATCGCGGCGGAATCTCCGGCGCGTGCGGCCGCCTCGCCCCGGGCATAGCGCCAGCTGATCCGCAGCATCGGATGCGTCTCGGGCGGCTCCCGCAACGCCGCCACCTGCGCCGCCGATCCGAAGCGACCGTAGATGGCATAGGCGTTGTTGGTGACGATCTGCCGCCAGACGTTGGTGACGGGCGTATCCGGATAGGTGGCCAGGAACCAGTCGGCCAACTTCAACCCCTCGTCGGCCCCGCCGGCCATCAGGGCTCCGCCCATGCCGAAGTGGATGTTGTGGCCATGCAGCGGCATGGCCTTCACACCGCCCGGCGGGCTGGCGAGGCCGGCATAGCGCAGGTCCAGGGCCA
Source organism: Brevundimonas sp. (assembly GCA_016742215.1). Lineage (GTDB taxonomy): Bacteria > Pseudomonadota > Alphaproteobacteria > Caulobacterales > Caulobacteraceae > Brevundimonas. Next base: position 6,879 of record JACVCC010000007.1, on the reverse strand, counting down.
CGGCGTTGACGTTCGACATCATCGCATCGCGATAGCGCCCCACGCGATAGAAGGTGTGCGAGGGCATGTGCACCAGATGGCTGGCGCCGGGCGCCAGGGCAGCAAGGCGCTCTCCGTACGGTATCGCCTTGTGGGGATCGTCCGACCATTCGGTCAGGTGGATGTAGAGATGGATGTTGCCCGGATCGTTCGGTGCCTGCGTCAGGGCACGCTCGAGAATCGACATGGCGCGCGTGATGCCCGGATCCGCCGCCTTGCCCTCGTCATCCCACCAGCGGTCGGCCTGCAGCATCCAGGCGTCAGCGGTGATGGCGGCCAGGGCGACATCAGCCGGGTTGCGGTTCAACAGCCCGTCCATCCGCTCGGCAAACCGACGGGCTCGCGTGGCCTTGTTGCCCGAGTAACGCTGGATGAGAGCGTCGATCATCTGTTTCTGGAGGGGCGACGCGTCCCGGCCCAGGCGTTTGGCTTCACGGGCAATGCGGAGCGCATCCCGCTGCGCCTCATCGGTATTGCCGCCGCCATTGAGGTTCGGCCCCATGGCCCACGCCTCGCCCCAGGCGCACATCCCGCAGGTCGGATCCAGAAAGCGCGCCTTGCGGAAGGCGCGGACCGACTCGGAGTGCTCGAACGCCCAGCGCAATCGCACGCCGTGGTCGAACCAGGCCTGTGCCTCGGCATTCGCGGTATCGATCGGGAAACCGCCGGTTCCGAAGCCGTCGACCATGACCATGGATGCGATCGGCGCGCCGGTCTCGATATCCCCGGCTGGCCCGCAAACCTGCGGACGCTCAATCAAATCGCGCACAGCCTTGTCGGCGGTGGCGTCGGCAACAGCCGCCGGCCCGACCATCATCGCGGCGAGCGCTGCGCTCGCCATCAGAACCATGCGTTTCATGACGCCCCTCCTGCCCTGCCGGCATCCTGAACCGGATGCCGGCGCGGGCCAAGGGCTCAGCCGCAGTCGACGCTTTCGACGATACCGGTGGCCTGGTTGAACCGAACGTTCAATCGATCCGGCCGATAGTCACGCGTCGTCGGGCACGTGGTGCAGACCACGCGAACGTTCGAGTCCGCCGGGAAGCTGATCGCCGCGGCGTTCTGACCGATCATGGACCGGGCAGCCGCCGCGTCGCACGGTTGCGGCGCATCGGTCGGCGCGGGAGCCTCGACCGGAGCGCAGGCGGCGATCGCCAGCGCTCCGGTCATCAGAACGGTCAGCCGCATTTGACCTCGCGGATGATGCCCGTGGCTTCGTCGAACAGGATGTTCAGGCGCTGCGGGTTGTAGTCCATGGTCACCGGGCAGGTGGTGCAGGTCACGCGCCACGTTTCGTTCGCTGGCTTGGTCGGCAGCTGGCTGCGGTTCTGGCCGACGTAGCGCTGGTATTTCGGCGCCTTGCACTGCGACGGGCCGTCGCCGCCCGGAGGCATCGTTCCGGGATCGCCGCCCTCGACGGGAGCGCAGGCCGCGACGAGGCCGGCAGCCGCCAGGCTCAGGATCAGGGTTTTCATGCACGTCTCTCCTCGGATGCGATCAGCCGCAGCGAACCTGCTCGACGATCTGGGTCTGGTCGTTGAAGAAGATGTTCAGCCGATAGGGCGAGAAGTCCTCGGTCACCGGACACGTCGTGCAGGTCACTCGCCGGTTCACGACGTCGACCGGCACGGGAATATCGGTCTTCGGCTTGCCGACCAGCCATTGCAGCTCTCCGGCCCGGCACATGTCGGTGGTCGGACTGACGGGATTGCGATCACCCACAGGTCGGCTGATCTGCGCCTGCTCTACCGCACGAGGCGCCGAGGCATCAGACGCGGGGGTCGAACAGGCCGCCAGTGCGGCCAGGGCGATCAGGCCGCCTTTTCCCACCGCCCCTCGGGCGACTGCTTCCAGTAGGCCAGGTTGGCTCCTCCGTCCTTCAACGTCTTCCAGCGCGCCCGTGCGCCCTGCAGCGAGGTTTCGTCCCGTCCGTCGAAGATGATGAAGCATCGTTCCAGGCTCTCCGTATCGCCAAGCTCTGCGCCGTCCACGATGAACAGCGCCTGAGCGGCATTCGGGTTCTCTGTCGATTCGGTCAGCAGGATGGGCTGACGTTCCGCATGAGGGTCAGACGCGCGGCCGTGGGCGAGGAAACTCTCGTCCCTGTACGTCCACAGCCGCTCGTCGATATCGTTCAGCAGGCCCGCGTCCGAGGCCCGGACCAGCGCCCGCCAGCCCCGTTCGCGCGTCTTCTCCAGCAGGCCCGGCAGCACCTGGTCGAGCGTCGAGCGCTCGAGATGGTAGAACCAGATTTCCGGGCCGGCCGCGGTGCTCATCAGGCCTCGTAGGAGTCCTTGACCATCCGGTCCAGGGTGCGAACGCCCCAGCCCACGGCGCCGTCCGGGACGGTCGGGTTCTTGCTGTCCTTCACCCAGGCAGTCGGCGCGATGTCGATGTGCGCCCACGGCGTGCCATTGGTGAAGCGCTGCAGGAACAGGGCGGCGGTGATCGAACCACCGGCGCGGCCGTTGCCCATGTTCTTCACGTCGGCGATCGGGCTGTCGATGTGACGCTCGTAGGCTGCCGGAATAGGCATCCGCCACGCGTTCTCACCGACCTTCGGACCGGCGGCGAGGAAGTTGTTGGCCAGTTCGTCCGAGTTCGAGAAGACGCCGGCGTACTCGAGACCCAGCGAGATGATCATCGCGCCCGTCAGGGTCGCCAGATCGAGCATGAATTTCGGCTTGAAGCGGTCCTGCGTGTACCAGAGGCAGTCGGCCAGAACCAGGCGGCCTTCCGCGTCGGTGTTCAGGATCTCGACGGTCTGACCAGACAGGGACTCCACGATATCGCCCGGGCGCGTGGCGTTGCCGTCAGGCATGTTCTCGACGAGGCCGATGACGCCGACGGCGTTCACCTTGGCCTTGCGGCCGGCCAGCGCGTGCATCAGGCCGACCACGGCGGCCGAGCCGCCCATGTCCCACTTCATCTCCTCCATGCCCTCCGCGGGCTTGATGGAGATGCCGCCGGTGTCGAAGCAGACGCCCTTGCCGACGAAGGCGATCGGCTGGTCGCCCTTGGCGCCGCCGTTCCACTTCATGATGGCGACCTGGCTTTCACGCACGCTGCCCTGACCGACGGCCAGCAGGGTGCGGAAGCCCAGCTTCTCGAGTTCCTTCTCACCGAGGATCTCGACCTCAAGGCCCAGCTTCTCCAGACCCTTCACGCGTTTCGCGTACTCGGCCGGATAGAGAACGTTCGCCGGCTCGGCGACCAGATCGCGCGCGAACTCAACGCCCGCAGCGACCGCAGAGTAGGAAGCATCATAGGCGTGCTGTGCGGCCTTCGGATCGGCGGCGACGACACGGATCGTCTCGATCGACGGTGTCTTTTCGGCCTTCAGCGTCGTGCGGTACTTGAGGAACCGATAGCTGGCCAGCCGGGCCGCGAAGGCCGAGCGGGCGGCCTGATCGACCGTCAGGTGGGCGGCGTCGATGGTCAGCACGGTGGCGCCCGACATCTTCACGGCATGATAGGCGACGCCTGCGGCGGCCTCCAGCGCGAGGTCATCGAACTTGTCCGAAGCGCCGGCGCCGGTGAGGACCAAAACATTGGCGTCCACGCCGTGCGGGGCTGCAACGATCAGGGTGCTGCTCGAGCCGCCTGTGAAGCGGCTGGCGCCCATGGCCTTGGTCAGCGCGCCCGACGATGCGACATCCAGTTGGCCACCCGAGCCGGCCAGAACGCGACCCTCATGAACCAGAACGGCCAGAGCCTCGGCTCCGGCGGCTGACGCGACGAACTCGATCTTCATTTACTGCTCCCGCCGGAGGGCGACCTCCGTCGTTTGTAAGGGATTGGTACGCGCGGTTTCACCGGCGCAATCGGGTGTGTATTAGATGCTCTCCCTCGCCGCCGCCTGCAACGGGCGATTTCCTTCCGCGTATGACCCTGATTCAAGGATACCTTTTCCGGCAGATCGCAAAGCCCGTCGTCGGGGCGTGCGCGGCGCTGGCCGGAATCGGCATCCTGAGCCAGAGCCTCGACCAGCTGGAAATCATCGTCGAACGCGGCCAGAGCGTCTGGGTCATGGTCAAGCTGACCCTGCTCGCAGTGCCTCAGCTTCTGGCCGTGATCCTGCCGATCGGCCTGTTCGTCGGCGCCCTGATCGCCCTGACCCGCCTGCAGCGCGAGCAGGAGCTGACGGCGATATTCGCCTCGGGCGTGACCCGCTGGTCCGCCATTCGCCCGGCGATCAAGCTGGCGATCATCGGTGCCCTGGTCACCCTGCTTTTCACCACCGTGATCCAGCCATGGTCGCAACGTCAGGCCCGGGCCGAAGCCTTCGCAGTGCGAACAGACCTTGCGGCCCTGCTGGTCGAGGAAGGCCGCTTCGTTCAGGGGCCGGAGGGGCTGACCGTCTATGTCCAGCAGATCGAACAGAACGGCCTGCTGAAGAACATCTTCATCTACCAGCCCGACGGCGACCAGGTGACGACCTGGGATGCGGCCGAAGCCCGCTTCTCGCGGATAGACGGCGAGCCGATCGTCACACTGATCAATGGCTCTTGGCAGCGATATTCCAGTCGCGGCGTGCTGGAGTACCTGTCGTTCGCGCGTCAGGACGTGCCACTGGGTCAGTACGCCCAGGTCACGGACTCGATCCGCTACAAGCCGTCGGATCTCTACCTGCCACAGCTGTTCAATCCGTCTCCGCGTGATCTTGAGCGGGTGGGCACGGCGGGCGAGCTGGCGGCCGAAGGGCACTCGCGCCTGTCCGCCCCCCTCTATGCGCTTGTCGCCATGGCCATGGCCCTGACCGCCATCATGGGTGGGGCGTACAGCCGAACGGGCTACAGCCTGCGGATCGCGAAGGCCGCCGGCGCCTTCCTGCTGGTCCGCATCGTCGGCTACGGCATCGTCGCCGCCAGTGCCTGGAACGGTTGGTTGAATGTCTTCCAGTACCTGCTGCCCATCGCAGCAGCTGCGATTTCCCTGCGTCTGCTGTTCCGGGCGCTGAAGCCGCGGCGTCGGCGCGCACGGATCGGTCTGGTCTCCGGTCGGACGAGGACCGCATGAGTCGCCGCACCTCACTGGCAGCGCCCCGGCTCCGTCTTGGCCGCATCGAGCGCTATGTGCTGACGACGCAGGCGCGGTCGCTGGCCGTCGCACTGGGTGTCATCTCGGCCCTGATCATGCTGATCGACTTCGTCGAGATCTCACGCGGGGTGGGTTCAGACGTGGACCTGTCCGGCGTGCGGATCCTGGGCCTGATGCTGCTGAAGTCGCCGCAGGTGATCCTTCAGCTTCTGCCGTTCGTCTTCCTGTTCGGAACCCTGGGCGCCTTCGTCAGTCTGAATCGCCGCAGCGAACTGATCGCCATGCGCGCGGCGGGTCTGTCCGCGTGGCGCTTCGTCCTTCCCGCCGCCGGCGCCGCATTCATGTTCGGCGTCCTGACCGTAGCGGCGCTTGGCCCTGCCGCGTCGGCCGCGGACGGGCTGTTCCAGCGCGAACGCGCCCGCCTTTCAGGGGCGGCCATCAGCGGCGACGCCCCACAGGCGATCTGGATTCGCGAGGGCGACGATACCCGACAGATGGTCATTCGCGCCGATCGACAGGACCGGGCCAATGCGCGCCTGCTCGACGTGACGTTCTTCATCTACACGAACGAGGCCAACGGGCTCCGGGTGTTCTCGGAACGGATCGATGCAGCGTCGGCCTCGCTCAGCGCCGGCCACTGGCGTCTTGTGGACGCCGTCGGCGCCCAGATCGGGCAGCGGGCGGTGCGCTATGCGACGCTCGACCTGCGGTCCAGCCTTGCGGACGAAGAGGCGTTCGAGCGGTTCGCCCGGCCGCAGGCGACCTCCTTCTGGGCGCTGCCGGCCCAGATCGGGCGGGTCGACGCCGCCGGTTTTTCGAGCACCGCGTACCGACTGCGTCTCCAGCAGCTTTTGTCGACGCCGCTGATGTTCGCCGCGATGTCGATTCTGGCGGCGGCCTTCTCGCTACGCCTCATGCGCCTCGGCGATCTGGCCCGGATGAGTGTGGCCGCTGTCGTGCTCGGCTTCGCCTTCTTCTTCGTGAACCAGGCCGCTTCGGCCTTTGGTTCCGCCGAGGTTATCCCGCCCTGGCTTGCGGCCTGGCTTCCGCCTCTGCTGACAGCGCTCGCCGCCTTCACCTTGCTGTTCTATACCGAGGACGGCTAAGCGAACCGTCCCCCTGTAGTTCGCCTTTCCAGAGTGACTCTGCATGCAGCGTGACGTCCGCGCGACCCTCTCTTCGGCCCTGCGTCTCCGGCTGCTCGCCGGCGCGGCCTCTGTCGCGCTGGCTTCGATCGGCGGATCGGCCTGGGCCCAGGAAAGCTCTGAGGTCGTGGTCACAGCGCCCGGCCCCGACGGACTGACGCAGGACGGGGCCTATATCGAATCCGACGCTGTCACCCGCGAGGGCGACGTCATCACCGCCATTGGCGAGACCGAACGCGTGGTCGCGCGGTTCCGGGAGGCGACGCTGCGCGCGGGGCGGGTCAGCTATGACCTGCGTCAGGGCATCGCCGCTGCGGAACGGGACGTCGAGTTCACCGACCCCGAAGGCAATGTGATCTTCGCCAGCCTTCTGGAGCTGGACTCCGACCTGCGCGCCGGCGTGGCCGTCGATTTCGCCACCCGGTTCCGCAATGGAGCCAGCCTGATGGCCGCGACGGCGGTGCGCCGCAGCGAGAACGTCAACGAGCTGAACTACGCGATCTTCACGCCCTGTCCGATCTGCGACGACCAAGGCAACCCGAAGACCCCCTCGATCTCGATCCAGGCCGAAAAGGTCGTTCAGGACGAGGACCTTCGCGCGGTCCTGTACCGCAACGCCGTGTTCAAGGTCGGCGGCCTGCCGGTGCTTTACCTG
>JACVCC010000006.1 GCA_016742215.1 Brevundimonas sp. | reverse complement strand
CCAAGGCAACCCGAAGACCCCCTCGATCTCGATCCAGGCCGAAAAGGTCGTTCAGGACGAGGACCTTCGCGCGGTCCTGTACCGCAACGCCGTGTTCAAGGTCGGCGGCCTGCCGGTGCTTTACCTGCCGTTCTTCGCGCACCCTGATCCGACCGTGGAGCGGGCCAGCGGATTCCTGGTGCCGCGGCCCAGCTATGACGAAGGTCGCGGTTTCAGCCTGGAGGTTCCGTACCTGCAGGTGATTTCCCCGTCCGAGGACTGGTTGATCAGTCCCCAGATCAACACCGATGTTGCGCCGTTCCTGAACCTCCAGTGGCGGCGGCGCTTCGCCGACGGGACGGTCGTCCTGCGGGGCGGCTACACCCATGAGCGCAACTTCGGCAATTTCGACAACGACGCCGACGGCACGGTCGATGAGAACGTCAAGTTCGGTGACCGGACCCACCGCAGCTATTTCCTCGGCCACGGGCGGTTCGACCCGGAAGGGCCCTGGCGCTGGGGCTTCACGGCCGAACGGACGTCGGACAAGACCCTGTTCGACCGCTACGACGTCATCGATCCGTACCAGGACAATGGCCTGTACTACGGCGACCAGCGGCGTCTGATTTCGCAGGTCTATGCGGAACGTCAGACAGCGCGCTCCTATCTGTCGGTCGCGGCCTTCACCATGCAGAGCCTGCGGGTGAAGGAGTTCAGCCCGGTGACGCCGGCGCTGAACGTCTTCGAGAGCGACGGCGAATTGCCCTTCGTCGCGCCTCTGATCGAGGCCCGCTGGGAACCTGATGGTCCCGTGATGGGCGGACGTCTGCGCCTGCGTGGCACCGCCGCCGCCCTCTACCGCGAGGATTTCGTCGGCAGCCCCGTGCTGCGACCCGTCGTCGTACCACCGGGCTCGACCCTCGGCCTGCCGGGCATCGACAGTCGTCGCGTTTCGACCCAGGCGGAGTGGCGCCGCGCGATGGTTTCTCCGATCGGCGTGCGCTGGGAACCGTTCGTCGACCTGCGTGCGGATTTCTATTCGGTCGGTGATCTGCCGCCGGCGATGGGCCTTGAGAACGATGCCATCACCCGGTCCCGCGCCACGGCCGGCATCGATGTGAGCTATCCGCTGATCCGCCGCATGGGCCCCGGAGCCGACCTGATCCTCGAGCCCATGGCGCAGCTGTCGATCTCGTCGGACTCGGATCTCGACATCCGCATTCCCAATGAGGACAGCCAGACGTTGGAGCTCGACGAGAGCTCCCTGTTCCGCATCGACCGGTTCCCGGGCTACGACCTTTATGAGGGTGGTCTTCGGTTCACGGCCGGCGCGCGGGCCACGCTGCGATGGGATGAAGGACGTCAGGCCAGCCTGTTCGTCGGCCGCAGCCTTCGCGACGCTGATGAGGAGGCCTTCCTCGTTCCGATCCCCGACGCGCCGGGACAGTTGTACGATCCGACCGGTCTGGCCGCGGACGCTTCGGATTGGGTGGTTCAGGCCTCCTTCTCGCCCTCGGACAGAATTCGGGGCTGGGCCCACGCCATGATCGACTCCTCCGGAGATATCCGTCGGGGTGAGGTGGCGGTCGATGGCCGCTGGGGCCGCCGGAATCTGGCCAACCTGAGCTACATCGTTGATCGTTCCAACCCGCTCGCCGGTCCGAACAATCGCAACTATGAGTTCGTCCAGCTGTCCGGCCAGCAGTTCGTTTTCGGAAACTGGGGCGTGGCCGGTTCGGGGATCATGGACATGGAGCGCGACCTGATCACGCGCTCCGAGGTCGGCCTTCTGTTCGATGACGACTGCCTCCGGTTCGAGATCGGCTGGCGGCGCGACAACACGGTGGTGCGACCCAGCGGCCCCTCGGAAGGCATCTATGTCCGCCTAAACCTCGCCACTTTCGGCGGTACAGGGTATGGACAGGGCGACAGGCGCTGACCGGCGCGCGACTCGGCCTGCGCGGGGGGACTGCGCAGCCGCTTCGAACCGGCAGCGCGGCTTGAGGAATCAGGACTGACATGCGTTTTGGACGTTACTTGACCGGCGTGGCCATGGCCGCCCTCGTGGCTGGATCGGCCGTTGCCCAGACAGCCCCCGGTCAACAGCCTGCGGCCGCCGGGTCGTTGAATCCTGCCTCGGAAGAGGCGCCGGTCGCCGCTCCGACCGCGGCGCCCCAGTTCCAGATGGCGGACGGGATCCTGGCCACCGTCAACGACAGCGTCATCACGGGCTTCGACCTGCGCCAGCGGATGCTGCTGCTCATCGCCATGACGCAAGTCCAGCCGACGGCGGAGAACCTGCCGGCGATCCAGCAGCAGGCTCTCAACGCCCTCGTCGACGAGCGTCTCCAGAACCAGGAGATGGCCCGGTACGAAGAGCTGAAGGTGTCCGACGAGGAAGTCGACCGCGAGATCGCCGACATGGCGCGCGAGGTCGGCACCACGGCTGAGAACTACGTCGGCTTCCTGGCCCAGGGCGGCATTCGTCCCTCGACCTTCCGTGAGCAGCTGCGCACGCAGATCGGCTGGAGCCAGCTGGTTGGCGGTCGCTTCCAGAGCCGCGCCCGCGTCACCCGCGCCGCCGTCGACGCCGCCCTTCGGCAGGCGTCCGAGGCCGCAACCAAGAAGCAATATCTGATCGGCGAGATCTACATCGACGCCAGCCGCGTCGGTGGTCAGCAGGCCGCGCTGAACGGCGCCAACCAGCTGGTCATGCAGATGATGCAGGGTGCGCCGTTCCAGAACGTCGCCCAGCAGTTCTCGGCCGCCCCGTCGGCCGTGCGCGGCGGCGACGCCGGCTGGGTCGTCGAGGGCAGCATCCAGCCTGCCCTCCAGACCGCGCTCGACCAGCTCGAGGTCGGTCAGCTGTCGCGCCCGATCCCCGTCGATGGCGGAGTCTACATCGTCTACATGCGCGACAAGCGTGACGGCTCGTCGGCCAACCTTGTGTCGATGCGTCAGGTGATGATCGAACTGCCGGAAACCGCGTCCGAGGCGCAGGTCGCAGAGGCCACCCAGCGGCTTGACGGCCTGCGGGCCCAGCTGACGTGCGACAACATCCTGACCCGCGCGCGTTCGGAAACCGGTCTGCTCGGCGCCGACCTCGGCGAGTCCGACGTCCAGAACCTCGCTCCGCAGTTCCAGCAGGTCGCCCGCTCGGCCGAGATCGGCTCGGTCAGTTCGCCCGTGCGCACGCCGCTGGGCCTGCACCTGCTCGCCGTCTGCGGACGTCGGGTCGGCGGCGCTGAAGCGCCGGATGCCCGCCAGATCGAGAGCCAGCTCTTCCGCCAGAACCTCGCAAACCTTGGCCGTCGCTACATGCGCGACCTGCGCGAGGACGCCCTGATCGAGATGAAGTGATGTCCGACCCTGCCCCGCTGGCCCTGTCCATGGGCGAACCGGCGGGTGTGGGACCGGAGATCATCGCCGCAGCCTGGTCGGCCCTGAAAGCGGAAGGGCCCGTGTTCGCCGTCGTGGGCGACGCTGCGCTGATGCGCCGGCAGGGGCAGCCGGTGCAGGCCATTCCGTCCATCGACATGGCGGCCGAGGTCTTCGCCCGCGCCATTCCCGTTCTCGATCATCCGCTGCCGGAAGCCGTCACCCCCGGCGCGCCCTCGCTCCGAAACGCCGGCCTCGTCGCGGACTGGATCGAACTGGCTGTCAGCCTCGCCGTCGCGGGGGACGCTTCGGGCGTCGTCACCGCGCCCATCGCCAAGGCGCCACTCTATGCCGCGGGCTTCCGCTTCCCGGGTCACACCGAGTTCATCGCCGAGCTGACGGCGGATGTGCCGTTCCCCGACACCCGTGGGCCGGTGATGATGCTGACGGCGCGCGATCTTCGGGCCTGTCTGGTCACGATCCACTCACCTCTGGCCGAGGTGCCGCAACTGGTGACCGAGGAGCGGGTCACCCGTACGGCCCGGGTCGTCCATGAGGCGATGAAGCGCGACTTCGGCATCGCCCAGCCGCGCCTCGCTCTGGCTGGCCTGAATCCTCATGCCGGAGAGAGCGGCTCCATCGGTCTGGAAGAGATCGAGGTTCTGGCTCCCGCCGTCGCCCGATTGCGCGGCGAAGGCATCCGGATCACCGATCCCCTGCCCGCCGACACCCTGTTCCATGACGATGCCCGCGCCACTTACGACGCGGCCATCTGCCTGTACCACGATCAGGCCCTGATCCCCGTGAAGACGCTGGATTTCTGGGGCGGCGTGAACGCCACCCTGGGCCTGCCGATCGTCCGCACCTCTCCCGACCACGGCACAGGCTTCGACATCGCCGGCAAGGGCGTGGCGCGGCCGGACAGCCTGATCGCCGCCATCCGGCTTGCGGGACAGATGGCGGCGGCGCGAGCGGCGCGCTAGAGAGCGGCCGTGACCTCCGACCTGACCCTTCGCGAACATCTCGACGCCCACGGCCTGGCGGCGAAGAAGAGCTTCGGCCAGCATTTCCTGCTGGACCTGAACGTGACGCGGAAGATCGTCCGCTTCGCCAGGCCGTTTGAAGGCCGCGCGGTGATCGAGGTCGGCCCCGGCCCCGGCGGTCTGACGCGGGCGCTGCTGGAGAGCGACGCCGGCAAGGTCGTGCTGGTCGAGAAGGACCCGCGCTTCATCCCCCTGCTCTCGGAACTCGACGATGCCTCCGGGCGGCTGACGATTGTCGAGGCCGATGCGCTGAAGGTGCGCGAGGCCGAGCTGGTCGAGGGGCCGGCGCATCTGGTGTCCAACCTGCCGTACAATGTCGGCACCGCGCTGCTCATCAAGTGGCTGACGGGCCCGTGGCTGCCGCACAGCCTGACGCTGATGTTCCAGAAGGAGGTCGCCGAGCGGGTCGTGGCCCGGCCGGACGACGACGCCTATGGCCGGCTGGCGGTGATCTCGCAGGCTGTTTGCGAGGCGAAACTGGTGATGCACCTTCCGGCCGCTGCCTTCACCCCGCCGCCGAAGGTCGCGTCGGCCGTCGTGCATCTCGTCCCCAAGGCCGAGCGGCCGTCGGCGGAACTGCTGAAGTCTCTGGAGCGGGTGACCGCTGCGGCGTTCGGGCAGCGACGCAAGATGCTGCGGTCGAGCCTGAAACAGCTGGGCGGGGCTGAGCTCTGCGAGCGCGCCGGGATCAATCCGGAGGATCGCGCCGAGGTGATCGACCTGAACGGCTTCCTGCGGTTGGCGCGAGCCTTCGCCGGGATCGATCAGCCCGCCTCTCCGGCGGACGGCGAGACAGTGCTGATGCGCCGGAAGAAGTCCTGACGCGCGCGGACAACCCCTGACAGCCGCAACACCCTCGCACGCCTTCCCTTACGCTCGGGAAGCCGGGTAACACCGGGAGCCTGTCCGAGGGGAGAGCCATGACCAAGCGCCTGAGCATCGAGTTCCGGGACGGCGTCGCTGACGTCCGCCTGTGCCGCCCTGACAAGCTGAATGCGCTGGACATGCCGATGCTCGAAGCCTTGAGCGAGGCGCCCGCGCAACTGGCGGCCCAGCCGGGTCTGCGCGCCGTGGTGCTGTCGGGCGAAGGACGCGGCTTCTGCGCCGGGCTGGACATGGAGACCATGGCCGGGCTGGCCGGGGCGGGTCTGGACATCGTCAGCCGCACCCACGATCTGGCCAATCTGTTCCAGCAGACCGCCTGGGGCTGGCGGACGCTGCCGGTGCCGGTGATCGCCGCGGGGCATGGAATGGTGTTCGGCGGCGGGCTGCAGGTCTTTTCCGGCGCCGACATCCGCGTCGCGCGGCCCGACACCCGGCTGTCCGTCATGGAGATGAAGTGGGGTCTGGTCCCAGACATGGCCGGCTTCGCCCTCTGGCGCGGGCTGGTGCGCGACGACGTGCTGCGCGAGCTGGTCTACACCGCCCGCGAGTTCACAGGCGAGCAGGCGGTGGAGCTGGGCTTCGTCACCCGACTGGCCGAAGATCCGCACGCCGAGGCCCTGACGCTGGCCCGGGAGATCGCCGCCCGCAATCCGGACGCCGTGCGCGGCGCCAAGCGGCTGGCCAATCTGGCGCGAGACGAGGGCGCCGGTCCGATCCTTCTGGCCGAAAGCGTCGAACAGGCCGCCCTGATCGCCACGCCCAACCAGGTGGAGGCGGTGATGGCCAACCTTCAGAAGCGCATGGCGAATTTCGCGGACTGATCCGTCTCAGACCACCTCGCTCAGCAGGGCGGCGCGGTAGGCGTCGACCCAGAGGTTCCGGCGGCGGCGGCTGCGCTCGGCGTGGTAGATGTGGGCCAGCTCGGCGTAGCTGCGGTCGAAGTCGTCGTTGACGAAAACGTAGTCGAACGCGTCGCAGTGCTCGATCTCGCCCTTGGCATTCTGGATCCGGCGCTCGATCACGTCGTCTGCGTCCTGCGAGCGGGTCACCAGACGGCGGCGCAACTCTTCGAGGCTGGGCGGCAGGATGAAGACGCGCACGGCGTCCTCGGGGCATTTGTCGGCGATATCGCGGGCGCCCTGCCAGTCGATGTCGAACAGGACGTCGCGGCCCTCGGCGAGGGCGCGGTCGATCGGGGCGCGGGGGCTGCCGTAGCGGTTGCCGTGGACGTCGGCCCATTCGAGGAAGGCGTCCTCGTCGATCAGACGCTGGAACTCTTCCTGGCTGACGAAGTGGTAGTCGCGGCCGGCGACCTCGCCCGGGCGGATGCCGCGGGTGGTCATGGACACCGACAGCTCCAGCTTGCCGTGGTCCGCCATCAGGCGGCGGCAGAGCGACGTCTTGCCGGCGCCCGAGGGGCTGGCGACGATCAGGAGGACGCCCCGGCGGGGCGTGCGTTCATTCGACATTCTGGACCTGCTCGCGGAGCTGTTCGATGACGGCCTTGAGCTCAAGGCCGATTCCGGTGAGCGGCGTGGTAGCCGATTTTGAGCAGAGGGTGTTCGCCTCCCTCATGAATTCCTGCATCAGGAAGTCGAGTTTCCGCCCGGCGGGGGGTTGCTGCAACAGGGTACGGGCCGAGGCGACGTGGGCGGTCAACCGATCCAGCTCTTCGCGCACGTCCGCCTTGGTCGCCAGCGCCGCAGCCTCAAGGAAAATGCGATCCTCCAGCCCCGGCGCGTCGGGCGCCAATTCGGTGATGCGGCGGGTGAAGCGCTCGCGGATGGCCTCGACCTGGGCGGCAGCCTCCTTCTCGGCATCGGCGACCAACATCTCGATACGGTCAATGAAGCCAGTGATCACGGGCAGCAACTGCTGGCCCTCGCGTTCCCGGGAGGCTTTCAGGGCGTCGATGGCCTCGTCGATCGAGGCGGCGATCGCCGCCTCGATAGCGGCTTTCGCGTCGACGTCCTCGTCCTCTTCGGGCGCCTCCAGCACGCCGCGCAGGCCCAGCAGGCCGTCGGCGGACGGCGGGGTCGCGCCCTCTTCCGCCAACTGGTTGGCGAGCTGGAGATAGCGGGCCAGCACGTCCTCGTTCACCTTCAGCGCCGCAACGCCGGCCTCGGCCCGCTTCGCCTGCACGCCGAGTGTGACCTGACCGCGGTTCAGGCGACTCTGGCCCGAAGCCTTGGCAAGGCGCTCGAGGTTGTCGAAACCCGGGGGACCGCGGAAGCGAACCTCGAGATTGCGGCCATTGACCGAACGCGCCTCGATCGACCAGCTCCAGCCGTCAGCGGCCCCGTCGGCCCGACCGAAGCCGGTCATGCCCGAGATACCGGTCTGGCTCATTGGGCCGCCGCCGGAGCTGCCGGAGCCGGAGCGCCGGCCTGCGGCACGCGGATGACCTGCGCGCCCGGAGGCACCTCGACGCCGGGTGGCAGACCGGTCGCAGGATCGGCTGCCGGAGCGGCAGGGGCGGCTTCAGGCGGCAGGCCCGCGCGCTGACGCTCGATAGCGCGCCAGCGGGCGACATTGGCCAGATGCTCCGGATAGGTGCGGGCGAAGACGTGACCGCCGGTGCCGTCGGCGACGAAGAACAGCTCGTCGCTGACCGGAGGATTCAGGACCGCGGCGATCGCGTCACCGCCGGGATTGGCGATCGGCGTCGGCGGCAAGCCGTCGATCTGGTAGGTGTTCCAGTCGGTATGACGGTCGATCTCGGACCGACGCAGGCCACGGCCCAGCGGTCGGCCCTGGGTGATGCCGTAGACGATGGTCGGATCGCTTTCCAGCCGCATGCCGGAACGCAGACGGTTGGAGAAGACAGCCGCCACGCGGGGACGCTCGGCGGCGACGCCCGTCTCCTTCTCGACGATCGAAGCCAGGATCATCGCCTCGTCGCGGGTGCGTACCACGCTGTTCGGGCCGCGCGTCGCCCACAGGCGCTCGAGGTTCTCGTCACGGGCGCGGCGCATACGGGCGATGACAGCGGCCCGGGTCTCGCCGCGCGAGATCTCGTAGGTCTCGGGCCAGAGGCTGCCTTCCTCGGGCGTCTCGTCGACAGGCCCCGTCAGCAGAGGCTGACGCATCAGGATGTCGACCGCCTGGGCCGAGGACCAACCCTCCGGCAGGGTGACGTAGTGGCGGACCACCTTGCCGTCGACCAGCAGGATGATGACCGAGCGCAGCGACGCGCCCGAGGGCACCTCATACTCGCCGGCCCGGAGACGGCGGTCGGCGCCGGTCAGGGTCGCGGCGGCCTTGAACATGTCGGTCGAGCGGATCACGCCCGCCGCCTTCAGATTGGCGGCAATGGCGTTCACTCCGGCTCCGCTGGGGAGGGTGACGATGGTCGACTCCCCTTCCCTCGCCTGCGGGCCCGGGGCGTAGAAGACGCTCCAGGCGGCGATCAGGGCCGCGATCAGGAAGACGCTGATTGTCGCCGTGGCCGCCAGAAACGCCGTCTTTCGCCCCGGCGAGGGCTTCTCGACCGACCGCCCGAACACTCAGTCCACCTTTTTGAAGATGACGCTGGCGTTGGTGCCGCCGAAGCCGAAGCTGTTGGACATGGCGACGTCGATCTTCATCGGCTTGCCCTTGTGCGGGACCAGGTCGATTGGCGTCTCCATCTCGGGATTGTCCAGATTGATGGTCGGCGGCGCAATCTGGTCGCGGATTGCGAGGACCGAGAAGATGCTCTCGATGGCGCCGGCGGCGCCCAGCAGGTGGCCGGTCATCGACTTGGTCGAGGACACCGCGAGGTTCTTCGCATGATCGCCGACCAGACCCTCGATGGCCTTCAGTTCGATCCAGTCCGCCATGGTCGAGGTGCCGTGGGCGTTGACGTAGTCGAGGTCCGAAGGCTGCATTCCAGCGCGCTTCAGCGCCGCCTTCATGGCCCGCAGGCCGCCCTCGCCGTCCTCGGACGGAGCCGTGATGTGGTAGGCGTCACCGCTCATGCCGTAGCCGACGACCTCGGCGTAGATCTTCGCGCCGCGGGCTTTCGCGTGCTCGTACTCCTCCAGCACCATGATCCCTGCGCCCTCGCCCATGACGAAGCCGGCGTGGTCCTTGTCGTAGGGACGGCTGGCCTTCTCGGGCGTGTCGTTGAAGGCGGTGCACAACGCTTTACAGGCAAGGAAACCGGCGATGCCGATCGGCACGATGGAGCTTTCGGCCCCGCCGCAGACCATGACGTCAGCGTCGTCCAGCGCGATCATCCGGGCCGCATCGCCGATGGCGTGGGCCCCGGTAGCGCAGGCGGTGACGACCGAGTGGTTCGGCCCCTTCAGGCCGTGGCGGATCGAGATCTGGCCCGAGGTCAGGTTGATCAGCGACATTGGGATGAAGAAAGGGCTGACGCGGCGCGGGCCCTGTTCCTTCAGGATGATGGCCGTGTCGGCAATGGGGCCGAGGCCGCCGATGCCCGAACCGACCATGACGCCTGTCCGTTCCTTCTGCTCGTCCGTCTCGGGCTTCCAGTTGGCGTCGGCCAGGGCCTCGTCGGCGGCGGCGATGGCGTAGACGATGAAGTCGTCGACGCGCTTGCGGTCCTTGGCCGACATGACCTTCTCATGGTCGAAGACGCCCGGCTGGTCCGGTGCGCCCCCGCCACGACCGTCGACGGCCGGAATCTCGCCGGCGATGGTGCAGCCGTAGCCTTCGGTGTCGAACGAGGTGATCGGACCGATGCCGGAGCGTCCCTCGACGATCCCCTTCCAGCTGTGTTCCACACCCCAGCCCAGCGGGGTCAGAAGTCCAAGGCCGGTGACGACGACACGACGCATTCCTGCATCCTTCACAGTGAATCTCGCGGGAACAATAGTGACCCGAGGCCTGCACCGCTAGGAAAACGGCGCCGCGGCCCTCCAATGCGCATCGGTCTGAATGAGAAGGCGCGGTTTCTCATCCCGTCATCCCGGGGCGGCGAAGCCGAACCCGGGCCCCAGGTCAGCGCGTCACGTCCCGGGCTCTTCACTGCGTAAAGGCCCGGGATGACGGTGACTCGGAAAGGCAGCTCCTACTCCCGCGGGCCGGCGTTCTTCACGTACTGGTCGAGCCAGCGGACCGTTTCCCACAGGGTGTGGCCGACAGATTCGCGGGCGCGGTAGCCGTGGGCTTCCAGCGGCAGGACGACGTAACGCACCGTCGCCCCATTGCCCTTGAGCGCCGCGTAGAAGCGCTCGGACTGCATCGGGAAGGTGCCCTGGTTGTCGTCGGCCTCGCCGTGGATCAGCAGGATCGGCTCATTGACCTTGTCGGCAAAGGTGAAGGGCGACATCGCATTGTAGGTCTCGGTCGCCTGCCAGTAGTTCCGCTGTTCGGCCTGGAAGCCGAACGGCGTCAGGGTGCGATTGTAGGCGCCCGAGCGAGCCACTCCGGTCCGGAACAGATTGGTGTGAGCCAGCAGGTTGGCGGTCATGAACGCCCCGTAGCTGTGCCCGCCGATGGCGATCCTGTCGCGATCCGCCACGCCAAGCTCGACCACCGCATTTACGGCGGCCTCGGCGCTGGCGCTGAGCTGCTCGATGTAGGTGTCGTTCGGCTCGGCCCCGTCGCGACCGATGATCGGCATCGACGGGTCGTCCAGCACCGCATAGCCCTGGGTCAGCAGGAACAGATGGCTGGAGCCGCCCGGGCGGACAAAGCGGTTGGCCGTATCGACCACCTGACCGGCCACGGCGGCGTCGGTGAACTCAGCCGGATAGGCCCACATCACCAGCGGCAGAGGGCCATCGCGGTCCTTGTCGTAGCCGGCCGGCAGATAGAGGGTGCCCGACAGCTGGACGCCGTCGGCGCGGGTGTAGGTGATCAGCTGACGCGACACGCCGGCCAGCTGGGGCGCGGGATCCTGGAACTGCGTCAGGGCGTCGGGCGCCTGGGCGTCCAGATTGCGGACATAGAGGTTCGGCGGATCGTTGCGGGTCTCGCGACGGGTCACCAGTCGGCGGGCGTCGTCGTCGAGAATGCCAACGATGCTCTCATAGTCGCCCGATGCCGAGGTCCAGAGACGCTCGCTCTGGCCGGACTGCAGATCCATCGTGCCGAGGAAGGGATATTCCCCTTCCCGCGTCGCGCCGGCGCCGCTCATCAGCACCTTCGAGCCGTCAGCGGTCATGCGCAGGACCGAGAAGCCGGTCCCGTTCGGCTCCGTCACCGGGAAGCCCGGATCGTTGTAGCGGTCCTGATAGTTGCGCTCGATCAGGACGCGGCCCGTGCCCGGGTTGGACGGATCCACGACGTAGCGCGTCTCGTGGCGGGTGTTGAACCAGCGGCTGTTGACCAGGGCGGTGTCGGCGTCGCCCCACTGGACCCCGCCATAGCGCTCGTTCAGGTCGATCAGGGTCGTCGGCTGCGCCGTGAAGGGCGCCGCCAGGGTGAAGACGCGGTCGCGAACCTGCGACGGGGTGCGCGGATCGCCGCCGTCTTGGGCCTCGGTCCAGACCAGGGTCGCCGGGGCGTCGGCGCGCCAGGACACCGAACGCGGACCGGGGGCGACGGCGTCGAACGGCGTCGGCACATTGTCGCGCAGCGGCAGGTCGGCGACCTGATGTACCGCGCGACCTTGCAGGTCGATCACATTGATTTCAGCCGGGAACAGGCCTGCCGGCACGACATAGCTGTAGGGCCGTTTGACGGTTGTGGTCAGAACGTGATCACCGCCCGGCGAAACCACCGCGCTGAGATAGACGGCCGGTTGGCCGAGGGCGCGGGCGCGGCCGTTCAGCGGGACATACGTCAGCTGCGAGGTGAAGTAGTGGTCGAACAGGGCCTCGTCGCCCGCATCGCCGAGCAGGTCCTGATAGGTGCGAACGGGAGCGGCGCGACCCATGCTCTCGGCCACGATCGGACCGGCCGGCGGACGGGTGACATCCGGCGCGGCGCCGCGGCCTTCGGGCGTCAGGCGCACGACGAAGCCGGCGCTGTCCGGGGTCCAGTCGAAGGCGGCGCCCGAGGCGGCGTTGACGCGGGCGTCGGTCACCCTGCGGGCGCTGGCGCTGGCGACGTCCACCACCCACAGCTCCAGCCCGGTCGGGGCGTCCATCAGCAGGGCGACCGAGCGGCCGTCGGGCGACCACGACGGCGACATGAAGCGCGCGTTGGCCGGCAGTTGCACCGGGCGGGCGGCGCCGCCGGCGACCGGCTGGAAGCTGAGGCCCGTCAGCCAGCTGACGCGACTGTTGGCCGGGCCGTTGTTGCGGGGATTGATGCGATAGCCGCCGAGACGCAGCATGGGCTCGGCGAGCTCGGCGATCGGGGGCAGGTTGGCGCGGTCATAAAGCGCCAGGGTCGTCCGGTCCGGCGACAGGCTGGGGGTCGGGGTGGGCTTGGTATCCAGAATGTCGGCGATCGGGGCCGGGGGCTGCTGGTAGGCCAGCGGGTCCTGGGCGAAGGCCGGGCCCGACAGGGCGGCCAGAAGCACGAAGGCGGGCAGAGCCCGGCCAAGCAGACGATGACGCATGTGACTGTTCCCAACCGCCCGCCAGCCCGACGGGCGGCGGCACGCTAGGGGGCTCCGTCGGCCGCGGTCAAGGTCGGCCGGGGCGGCCGGGCGTCGCGCCTGTCATCGCATAACAGGCCGCCCGCGTCGGACGCGTCCCGTCAGGCGCGCCATAGGCCGCCTGGACGGCGCAGACATCGGCCGGGCTGAGACGCCCGCGCCAACGGTCGGCGTTGCAGTAGTTCATGACCGAGGCGGCGTCGTACCAGGTCTCGCCAGACCGTTCGGCCTCGGGCGTCTGCATCCGCGCCAGACAATCAGGCGCGCGAGGGCTGACATGATCGTGGCTGAAACCGAGGGCGTGTCCGAGCTCATGCACGGCGTCGGCCTGGAAACAGCCTTCGCGCCCGATCGTCCCCCGCCGGCCGCAGATCCGGTTGGTGACCAGATACTCGGCGTTCAGGGTAATCGCCCCGCCACGCAGCAGGTTGACGCCCAGATGGCTGGACGAGGCGAACAGCTCCGGATCGTGGACGATACGGATCGGAATGCGCCGGATCGTGCCGCCGCCGGGGATGCCGTCGCAGGAGGCGCGAATATCGAACCGGACGGCGGCCACTGACTGCCAGATGACGGCGGCAGCCATCACCCGATCACGGGCCCAGCCGTCCTCTTCGGTTGGGTGAGCAAAGCACAGCGGCACGACGCCATCCGGCCAGACATCGGCCTCATCCGGCGGTGGCGCGGCGACCGGTGGCGGCGGAGGCGGCGGAGGCGGGGGTGGAGGCGGCGGAGGCGGTGGAGGTGGTGGAGCGTAGGCCGGCTCCTGTTGCTGCGCGCAGCCGACGACAGACATGGCGCCGCAGACGAGCACCAGGCTGGTGAGGATCAGGCGCAACCTCTTCATGCCCAGCGCGTCTCCGTGAGGGTCAGTTCCAGCTCGACACCGGTGAGGACCGCGTCGGGGCGGGCAACCTCGGGCGCCAGATCTTCGGTTTCGACAACGACAGACAGCGAGCCATCATCGACGAGGTTCAGCACCTCTTCGCCGAAGCGGAAGGGCGTGCGGTAGTCGCCGGAATGATGAGCATGGTCGCCCTCGGGAATGTGCACAAAGGTCGGCGACGAGCCCAGGCGCGCGGTGCGCGAGCCGGATCTGATCGAAATCTCGATCGAGCGGTCCTCCAGCAAGGGCGTCCGGGCGTGCGCAACGCTGCCGCGGGCGGTGATCATCAGGGTGTCGTCAGCCTCGCGCAGCCGGGCGACGACGGCCTCGGGCAGGGTCAGCGAGGCGCGGCCGCCCTGCCCTGTCGCCTGCAGCCGGAAGACTTCGCCGCCGGTCGGTACGCGGCGCGTGGCGCCGGGCGGGCCGATCTCGGCCACGCTGAAGGTCGGGAAGGGATACAGGTGGTCGTAGGCATAGCCGAGCGCGCGGGTGCTCAGGGTGCGATCAACCCGCCAGCTTGCGACATCCTTGCCCTCGGCGTCGACGAAACCGGTCAGACTCTTCTCGCGCCAGTCCGCGGGATAGACGGAAGCCGCCTGCCCCGCCTGCCAAGTCGCCCAGACGCGGTCGATATTGGCGTGGTGCAGCCAGAAGAAGGGATCCGCCGATGCCGTCTCGGGCCGCCCCATCAGGCCGCCGACCAGTTGGTGTATGTGGTTGTGGCCATAGGCCTCGACCATTCCCTGCTCACTGTCCGAGCGGCCGTGGAAGGTGGGGAAGTCGTCGGCGGCGAGACGGGCGACGTAGCGGGACTCGGCCCAGCGCGCCTCGGCGAAGTCGAGCGTGGCCACGCCCCGGTTGCGCCGCCGCTCGAACAGGGGCGAGGCCTCGTCGGAAATCCAGTCCGGCATGAACCGGTCACCCTGCCAGTCCCAATAGGGCATGGCGAAGGTCGCGTGCCCCGTCAGACGGGCGACGATGGCCTCCAGATGCATCAGCTGCAGCCGGTGCCAGGGCAGGAACAGGTGGTTGCCGTGCTGAGCCTCGCGAGCATGGATCCGGGTCTGCCGAGCCCACGACAAGGCATCGCTGCGCCGCTTCATCAGGCGGACCGCATCGCCGAAGGCCACGACATCGTCGCTGGAGGCCGTGAGGGTCGACGCGCCGCGCCGGGTGCGCAGACCTTGCGCCCGCGCCGGCATGGCGAAGGCCGCGCTGGCCGCCAGCAACGCTCCCCTGCGAGTCAGCTTCATGCGATCCCCCCGCCGGGAAGGTTCACGAAACGCCGGTGTCTGTCGAGCCTTGAGCCGGTTCCTGCCCGATGAAACGGGTGTCGCGGGCAGCGTTCCAGAGGTCGCGCAACCCCTGTCGCGGATCGTCGGCCCGCATCAGGGACAGCTGCTCGACCCAGACGGTGGACAGGCGCTCGACGGTCTGGGGCAGCCAGCCAGGGACCTGCTGCCGCGACCAGTTCAACGGCGAAACGGCGTTGAAGACGAGCAGGAAGGTGGTTGCGGTCAGGATCGCTCGGGTGGTCCAGCGGCGGTCGCGGGCGGCGAGTCCCTCGTCGTCCGGCGGCGGGCCGGGCGGGAAGGCGAAGCGGCCCAACGCGACGAAAGCGTTCTCGCGCGTCGGTGCATGGGTGGCGGCCAGGTCGTGGGCGTCGGCGCTCTGGATCCAGTCGCTGGGCGGATCGGGCGGGACGTTCGGGTTGGTCACCGGCGGCAGCACGACCTCGGGCTCGGGCGGAGGCGCGGGCCGAGGCTCGGGCAGGCCCTCGTACAGCGGTGGGAAAGGCGATTCCGGCCGGTGCGCGGGGAAGGGCTCCAGCGGAACCGCGCCGTGATCGTTGTTGTCCTTATCGTCGGTCATCGCTGCTCCAACGCGTCAGAACTGGAAGTAGATGAAGGGCGCGACGCCCTCGGGACGAACGGCCTCGACCAGAAGAATCCCTGCGCCGATCAGCAGGCCCAGGGTGATAGCCGGAGCGGTCTTCAGTCGCT
Organism: Brevundimonas sp.; assembly: GCA_016742215.1. GTDB lineage: Bacteria > Pseudomonadota > Alphaproteobacteria > Caulobacterales > Caulobacteraceae > Brevundimonas. The sequence goes on along the minus strand of JACVCC010000006.1, from coordinate 32,083 downwards.
CGGCCACGCCCTCGATCGCGCGCGGCGGCAGCCAGTGCATGGCCAGACCGCCGGCGATCAGCACCAGCGACAGCGGGGTCAGCATGACTACCGGCCCAAGGCGACCCAGCCCTTCCAGCATGGCGAGCGCCAGATCGAAGGTCTCGGCCCGGAACAGTATCCAGCCGAGGCAGACGATATGGAAGGTGACCAGCACACCGACCACCGTCGGCAGCACCTTGCGGTCGCCGAAGACGGCGCGCCCCAGGCGTTCGATCACCTGCACCCCGCCATGCAGCGCGCCCCAGGCGAGGAAGGTCCACGCCGCGCCATGCCACAGGCCGCCCAGCACCATTGTGATGAAGACGTTCACGCAGCTGGCGAAAAGGCCCTTCCGACCGCCGCCCAGCGGGACGTAGAGGTAGTCGCGCAGCCAGCTGGACAGGCTGATATGCCAGCGTCGCCAGAAGGACTGCATCGAGTTGGCCCGGTACGGCTGGTCGAAGTTGCGCGGGAAGGAATAGCCCAGCAGGGCCGCCAGCCCGATGGCCATGTCCGAATAGGCCGAGAAGTCGCAGTAGATCTGGACCGCATAGGCATAGACCGCCGCCGCAATATCGATGGCTCCGTAGGCGGAAGGGTCGAAGAAGACCGGATCGACGAGGTTCACCGACAGCTCGGACGCGATCACCGTCTTCTTGAACAGGCCCCAGACGATCAGCAGCAGGCCGTGGGTCGCCATGACCTTGGTCAGACGCGGCGCGCGCTCGAACTGGGGCAGCAGGTCGGAGGCCCGCACGATGGGCCCGGCGACGAGGTGCGGGAAGAAGCTCATCAGCAGCATGACGTCGAGCAGGCTCTTCGCCGGCGGCGTCTTCCCGCGATGGACGTCGACGACGTAGCTGATGCCCTGGAAGGTGAAGAAGCTGACCCCCACCGGCAGGACGATCTGCAGCAGGGGCAGGTCCCGCTCCCAGCCGAAGCGAGCAAGCAATTCCCCAGCCTGTTCAACGAAGAAGCCGTAATACTTGAAGAAACCCAGGATGATCAGATTGACCGCCACCCCGACGCCGACCAGCCAGGCGCGGCGTTTCTCGGGTCGCTGCGCGATCAGGGCGGCGACGCCCCAGTTCAGCACGGCCGAGGCGATCAGCAGGGCGACGAAGCGCCAGTCCCACTGGGCGTAGAAGAACCAGCTGGCCAGCAGCAGGAACAGCTTTCGCTTGCCGTTCTCGCGATCCAGCGACCAGGTGGTGAAGTAGACGAATAGAAAGAAGACGCCGAACGCGAGCGTGGGGAACAGCATCTACTCCGTCCCCGCCCGCGCGGCCGTCCACGCATCATATGCCGCCAACACGTCGGCCGAGAGCACGCCGCCGATCCAGTCGGCCCCCGCGTTCGTGAAATGGACGCGGTCGCCGCGCATGAAGGGCTCGCCCCTCAGCGCCAGTCGATCCGCCGAACAGTCCCCGCCCATCCGTCCGTGCCAGTCCCAGAACGCCACACCCAGATCGGCGGCGACCCGGCCCTGCACGTCCCGGACCACCGCCAGCCCCGGCGGCGGCGCGCGCAGGCGGTCGGCGCTGCAGCCGTTCGTCGCGCCGCTCCGGAGAGCATCGGGCGCACCGAGGATCATCAAGGCTGCGTCGGGCGCGAGCCGACGCAGGCGGGCGATCTGGGCGCGCAGAAGGGTCTCATACGTGGTGGCGTCCAGAGCGCCGTCGAAGCCCTCGTTGGTGCCGAAGGCGAGAATGATCAGGCCCGGTCGCCACGCGCCCAGTTCGGCAGCCACCGTCGTCTCGTCCCGGGACGCGAGATCCCGCAGGGTGGCGCCGACCCTGCCGAGGCTGGACAGGCTGACGCCCGGCCCCGCGCGGTCCAGCCAGACGGAATCGACCACCGCCCCTTCGCCGAGCGCCAGCAGCCGGACCTGACGCACGCCGTCCGGCAGGGACATGCGGCGGCAGACCTCATCGGCGCCGAGGCGCATCTCGCGGCCGACGCCGCCGGCCTCGACCGAAAGTCCCTTGTTGTCCGCGCCCTCACGGCCGCAGACGCCGAGCACGCTCGCCTCCGAGCCCGGCTCGAGATCGAAAGCCATCAAGGCGTCGCGCGTGCCGGTCGCCCGGACGCCCGACAGGCCCACGCGGGGCGACGGGGCGCCGGCGGGCGGCTGCAGCGGTGCGGTCTCCATGACCCAGCCGCGCGCGCCGACTGTGACCTGAAGCGGAGCATAACCGTCGTAAGGCACGCCAGGCGGCAGGGCCCCGCGCCCTCCCCGGCCGAAGCGGCGCTGCAGGTCGGCCCGGACCTTGCCCGAGATGCGGTCTCCGGCGGTGTGGCTGTCGCCGATCTGGAGGATATGGATCGGGGTCTGGCGCGATCCGGCTTCCATGGCGGCGAGGGCCGCGAACAGGGGGGCGAGCGCCTCCGGCTGACACAGTCCGTCGGGACAGACGCCCTGCCCCGGGACTTCGGGTGCAACCGCGATGTAGGGGGTCTGGGCTGCGGCCGGGTCGGCGCACAGCAGTCCGGCGGCCAGCAGCCCCGCCAGCGCCGCCTTCACGATCAGGCCGCGGGCGCTTGCGGCGCGGCGGGCCGATCCAGCCCCGCGTCCCGCTTCAGCCGGTCGGCGACCGGCGCGCTGAGGCGCAGATAGCCGGCCATCGACATGTGGATGCCGTCGTTGGCCCGCATCAGGACGCGACGGCCGCTGTCGTTCGGCAGATAGGCCTCGTACTGCCCCTCATCGTTGGCGGTCAGGGCGGTCGTCTCGATGTAAGGCACGCCCAGCGCCCGCATCCGGGCCGAAACCACGCCGTTGATCAGGGCCATGCGGCCGTCGAAGCTGTCGCGCTTCATCTTCGGCAGGCCGACCCAGTAGACGGCGACGTCCCGGCTACGCAGCAGGGCCACCAGATCGTCGACCCGGCGGGCGTAGGCGGCCTTCCAGCTGTCGGTTCCGAACGGATGGACCTGGCCGTCCAGCTCGATTCCCTGGGCGTCGTTGGTGCCGAACAGGATCACGGCGACGTCAACCGGCTGTTCGTCCAGCTGAGTGCGGGTCCTCGCCTGGATGTCGACGAAGTCGTAGCGGCTGAGACCGGTCGAGACCTGCGAGAACTTGCTGACCGTGACGTTCGGCTGGCCCTGCAGGTCGCGATAGAGCCCCGCGTAGAGACCGTCGGCCATGGAGTCGCCGAACACGCCGACGCGCAGTTGCCCCTTGGCGGCGCGCTCGGCCAGCGGCGTGATCGCCACGCCCGGCACCGGCGCTGCAACCGGAGCGACGGCTGGTGCGACAGCCGGTTCAGGCGCAGGCGTCACCGGCGACGCGACGGCGCTTCCGCCCAGCATCAGCGTCGGATTGCGCATCCACGCGCGCCCGTCCGGCGTCAGCGCCAGACCGGCGACGACGCCGACCACGAAGGCGACCGTCAATGCGTTGATGCCGGCGCGCACGCCCTACCCCCCGGAAAGCCCCGATACTGGTTACCGGCTTTTACCTGATCGGGACAACGACGCTACCGTTCGCCCGTCACACGCGAGGAAAAAGGTTAACCGGCGCGGCCGCTCAGCCCCATTTTCCTTCGGCCCAACGCGCCGCGAAGAAGCCCGCCACGGCACAGGTCGAGGTCAGCACCGTACCCCAGGCCAGGTCGATCAGTGTCATTCGCGTCGACCAGACGTTCAGCGTCGCCTGGTTGGTCAGGTCGTAGGTGGCGTAGCAGGCAAAGCCAAGCACAGCGCCGTTGATCAGGGCACGGGTCCAGTTGCCCTCTTTCAGCGCGGGAGCGATGGCCAGAAAGACCGTCGCGCCGATAGAGATCAGATAGAAGGCCACCGCCGCCTTCATGTCCGGCTTGTCCGCCATGATCGAGCCGATCACCGGGCGATACAGCCGGTTGGCCATGGTCGTCAGCCAGACCGCGTCGATGGCGGCGAAGGTGATGCCTGCGCCCAGATAGGCGAACACATACTTCAGCATGGCGGATCTCCTCCCTCAGGCCGGCTTGAGCAGGTAGTGGCTGACGGCCCAGGTGTTGCCGCCGTTGTTCCCGAACAGCCCTGCGGTCGCCATGTAGAACCGGCGCCAGCGCCGGCGCCACAGGGCCGCGTCCGCGCCGTAGGTCTGGCGCATCAAATCCATGACCCGCTCCGGTTCGGCGTCCATGTTGCGCAGCCAGTCGTCGGCCGTGCGCTGATAGTTCACCCCGTTCCAGGTCCATTCCTGCTCGACCTCGAACACATCGGGGAACTGCCGCATCAGGCCGCGGCTGGGCATCACGCCGCCGGTGAAGAAATGCTGGGCGATGAAGTCGCCGCTGTCGGTGTGGTCGAAGCGGTACGGCGCGTCGCGGTGGGTGAAGACATGGATGAACATCCGGCCTTCTGACTTCAGCCAGCCGCGAGCTCGGCTCAGCAGGGCGCGCCAGTTGGCCATGTGCTCGAACATTTCGACCGAGACGATGCGGTCGAAGCCGCCGTCGCTCTGGAAATCGTTCATGTCGCAGGTGATGACCGTCAGGTTGTTCAGCCCCCGCGCGGCGGCCTCGCCCTCGATATGCTGCCGCTGGCCGTGACTGTTGGAGACGGCGGTTATCCGGGCGTTGGGATAGCGTTCGGCCATCCAGAGGCTGAGCGAGCCCCAGCCACAGCCCATCTCCAGGACGGTCTGACCGTCCTGAAGCCCGGCATGCTCGCAGGTCTCGGCCAGGGCGATCTCCTCTGCCTCGGCCAGTGTCGTGGCCGCGTCGGGATAGAGACAGCAGGAGTATTTCAGCCGCGGCCCAAGGCAGATGCGGAAGAACTCGGGCGGCAGCTCGTAGTGTTGCTCGTTGGCGGCCTCGGTGTGTTCGGCGATCACCCGGACGGCCATGTCCCGGGCGAAGGCGGCCTCGTCGTGCGGGCCGTCGCGATCCAGTCGCTTGCGGGCCTCGGTCACCAGACTGTCGATCGCCGGGCGGGTCACGAAGTCCGGGAACGGCGCGTCCTGCAGCTGGCGTATGGCGACATTGGCGAGGGACATCAGGCAGGCTCCGGGCGGTTCAGACACTGATACGCTTCAGCTGCGGCGTCGGATGCATGCGGGCGGGGTTGCCCCGCCTTCCCTCGCGCGTTAGGGACGACGAAAGGCCGTCGATATTCATCAGACGGTGAAAAACATGAGGAAGCGATGCGGAAGATCTTCCCCGACGCGAAAGCCGCGCTGGAGGGCCTGACCTTCGACGGCATGACCGTCATGTCCGGCGGCTTCGGCCTGTGCGGCATCCCCGAGTTCCTGATCGCCGGCCTGCGCGACAGCGGCGTCAAGGGGATCACGGTCATCTCGAACAACGCGGGCGTCGACGGCTTCGGCCTCGGCCAGCTGCTGGAGACGCGCCAGATCGCCAAGATGATCTCGTCCTACGTCGGCGAGAACAAGGAGTTCGAGCGCCAGTATCTGGCCGGCGAGCTGCAGCTGGAGTTCAATCCGCAGGGCACCCTGGCCGAGCGCATCCGCGCCGGCGGCGCGGGCATCCCGGCCTTCTTCACCGCCACCGGCGTCGGCACCCTGGTCGCCGAGGGCAAGGAAGTGCGCAAATTCGACGGCCGAGACTATGTGATGGAAACCGGCCTGATCGCCGACCTGGCCATCGTGAAGGCATGGAAGGCCGACGAGCGCGGCAATCTGGTGTTCCGCAAGACGGCCCGGAACTTCAATCCGATGATGGCCACGGCCGGCAAGGTCACCGTCGTCGAGGTCGAGGAGATCGTCCCGACCGGCTCGATCGATCCGGACCACATCCACACGCCCGGCATCTACGTCGACCGCATCATCAAGAGCACGCCCGAGAAGCGTATCGAGCAGCGCACCGTCCGCACCCGGGAGACCGCATAATGGCCCGCACCCGCGAACAACTGGCCGAGCGCGCCGCGAAGGAGCTGCAGGACGGCTTCTACGTGAACCTGGGCATCGGCATTCCGACCCTCGTCGCCAACTACATTCCGGCCGGCATGGAAGTGACCCTGCAGTCCGAGAACGGCATGCTGGGCATGGGCCCGTTCCCGTATGACGAGGACGTCGACGCTGACCTGATCAACGCCGGCAAGCAGACCATCACCGAGATCCCCGAGTCGTCCTACTTCAGCTCGTCGGACAGCTTCGCCATGATCCGCGGCGGGCACATCAACCTGTCCATCCTGGGCGCGATGGAAGTGGCCGAGAACGGCGACATCGCCAATTGGATGATCCCGGGCAAGCTGGTGAAGGGCATGGGCGGCGCCATGGATCTGGTCGCCGGCGTCAAACGCGTGGTCGTGGTCATGGACCACGCCAATAAGCACGGCCAGTCCAAGGTGCTGAAGGCCTGCACCCTGCCCCTGACGGGCACGGGCGTGGTCAGCCGCATCATCACCGACCTGTGCGTCTTCGACGTGAAGCCGGACGGCGCGGGGCTGGAGCTGATCGAACTGGCCGACGGCGTGACGCTTGAGGAAGTCGCCTCGAAGACCGAGGCCGCCTACACGGTCGCCCCCGGACTGAACTGATCGAGCTCAGGCGCTCGCGAACAGGGGCGCGAGCGCCGCCAGGGCCTGCTCGGCCTCGTCCCGGTCCGGGGTCTCGTCCTCGACCCCATAGCCGACCATCTGGCTGGAGCCGTTGGCCTGAATGACGATGCCGTCGTGGCGCGGGACCATGTTGATGGACCGGTACCAGAGGGCATAGGTCACCTCCGGCTGGGGCGTCAGCCAGGTGATCTGGCCGCGCACCGGCGTGAGGCTCTGATCGCCGAACAGCGCCCGCGCGCCATAGCCGGCGCAGTTGACCACGACCGGCTCGGCCAGCGTCGCCAGCTCCGACGGATGATTGAACGTCCGCTGCACGATCCGCCCGCCCTCCAGCAGGAAGGCCTCGGTCAGCTGGCGGGCGTATTCGGCGACATTGAAGGTCATGACCGGGCCGCAGCGGACGGACTCCACCGGGAATGGGTGTTCGGTCTTGTTGATCTCCCGGTACCACGGCGCGAGGCCGTTCAGCCGGTCGCCGCTGCGGAAGAAGCCCACGGAGCCCGACGTCGGCGTCGGCCCCACCGGCCCGGTGTCGGCCGGGCCGCCGCGCAGATTGTACTGGTCGATGAAGCGGACCGGATCGCCATCCACGCCGATGAAGGCATGGTGATCCCGCCACGACTTCCGCGACATGGCCTCCCAGCGGTCGCCGAAGTCGGCCGTGACCGAGCCCTCGGCGGCGATGCGCGAGTCCGGCGACCATACTCCGGTGGCGCGGGCGGATCGGGTGTAGGGCGTGCGTTCGGCGGCATAGATGGTGACCGGCCCACCGGCCCGCAGGATTTGCAGCGCCGAGGTCAGACCGATGGCCCCGCAGCCGATCACCGCAACAGGCCGGACCCCGCCTTCCAGGGCGATGTCGCGGGCCATGGCCGCCGAACCCCACGACAGGGACCAGCCCGATCCGCCGTGGCCGTAGTTGTGCACCACCCGCTTGTCGCCGACCGCTTCGGCCTCAATGCGCGGACCCTGCGCGCGAAAAGGTCGGGTGCAGACCGTGATGCGGCTGATCCGGCCCCGATGGGTGATCAGGGGAGCGAAAGAACGAGGCTGGAAGGCCGGGCGGATGACGCCTGACGGGGCCGCCGGCGTCGTCGCGCATCCAGCCAGGCCAGCGGCTCCGAGCCCGGTCAGGACCATCCGGCGATGAAGCTGAGCAGCCATGTCGTTCCTCCCGTCGCGCTTCTGGCGGTAACACCGGGCCGGAGACCGGACAATGGCCCCACGCACCCGCCCCACGTGCAGGGCGTTGCCGTTTGCGTGAAGCCGTAGTCATACTTCGGCGGGGCCGGGCGCAGATCCGGCGGGGCGGGAGTTCTCACATGGCCGACGGGGCCTATCGCTGGCAGGGCCAGGCGCCGACGCCGGATTCGGCGCGGGTGGACGCGATCCACGACGCCTGGAGCGAGGCTGAAGTCGGGGCCTTCGCCGAGCCGATCCGCGCGGGCGCCGTCGAGAAGATCGAACGCGCCCTTGCTGCGGCCCGGACCGGCGACCTGACGGAAGCCCATGCGCAGCTGACGCACGCCCGCTCCCTGCTGGCCGATCTGCGACCGGAGGCGCTGGAGCCGCGACGGGGGCTGGCCGGACTGTTCGACAGCCGCAGCGGTCGACTGAAGGCGTTCCGCGAGACATGGAAACGGGCGGCCGCCTCGCTGGATCAGGTAGCGTCGGACCTGTCCGATCGCGTCGCGGGAGCGGCCCGGCGCTCGGGCGCGCTGGACACCGCCTGGACCGACATTCGCGACGCCCTGGTCGAACTGGACGCCCACCTGCTGGCGGCGGCGCGCAGGCTGAGCGGCCGGGAGACGATCGAGGCGACGCCGGACCCCCTGCCCGGTCGCATGAAGACGCTGGATGCGTGCCGCGCCGCATCGCTGAACGCCCTGCCGCTGATCCGCCATGCGCAGGGGGCGGAGGGCCGGTCGGTCGACGCCCTCAAGGCCTGCACCGAGGGGGTTGGAGCATGGCGCGACGAGTGGAAGGATGCCCTTGGCCTCGCCGGCAAGAAGCCCAAAAAGGTTCGACCCGACCCGGATCGACTGGGCCGCGCCCGTGACGCCCTGATGGTGCAGATCGACCGCGCGCTGGCCGAGCTGACCACCGCCCGCACGCGCCGCGCCGACGTCGAGGGCCGGCTGGCGAGCCTGCGGCAGGGTCTCTAGAGGATCAGCGTCCCGGGTTCGGCAGGTCGCGCGCGTTCTGATCGGTCCAGTTGACGATCTGGGTGTGAACATCCCGGGTGGCGATGTCGAAGGCCTCGACAATGGCGGAGACGCGGTTCTGGTCCGCCGGCTGCTCGACCGTGAAGACCCGCTCGGCCATGACCGACCGATCCTGGGTGTTCAGAAGGCGGGTGCGGGCGACGATGGTGATGACCGGCGTCGCGCCCGGCGAGGCATAGCGGGCCTCGAAAGTGCGCACGTCGATGTCCAGCGCCTGCGGCGCGCGTGTCAATTCGCGCGGGCCGACGAGGCGCACGCGCGTCGACTGCGACGCGAAGGCGCTCTCGAGTGCATCGTTGAACAGGACGTCCGCCGAGCTGACCCAGCGGGCGCCCTTGATGTAGGCGGCCTCGGTGCCGGTGACGCCGAGAATGCGGTCCTCCCGGACAGCCTGGGCGAACTCGGGACGACGCATGGCCACCTGGACCTGTGACGCCGGAGCTGCCGGCTCACCCGCTCCGGACACGCTGCCGAAGCGATACATCTGCACCGGGTCGGGCGATGACAACAACGAGCACCCGGCCAGAAGGGCGGAGGCTGCCGCCGCGACGGCGGCGATCTTCAACACACGGATCATGGCTGAACCTCCAGTTCACGCGACGATGGACGACCAATGAACTCCCGCGGGCTTGCCCGCACCTCATCGATCAGCGCCTGCAGCGAGCGGGTCGCCTCGTCCAGTTGCTGGATCGACTGCGACAGCTGCGGCAGGCCGGTGGTGGCGAAGTCGCCCAGCGGCCGTTCGAGGCTGGTCGCCGAACGGTTGATCGAAGCAACGGCCTGGCGGGCTTCCTCCGCGGCCTGGTTGACCTTGGCGATGGCCTGGGCGCCGTCGCCCTCGACGACGCGACGGGTGCTGATCGCCAGCTGTTCATACTCGCCCACTGCGGCGTTGGCGCGGGTCAAGGCCTGTTCCAGCTGCTCCAGCATCCCCTTGCGGGCTTCCAGTTCGGTGGTCAGGGACTCGATGTTCTGGAGGCTGGTCGAGAAGCTGCGGACGTTGTCGTCGGACAGGACGCGGTTGATGCGGTTCAGGGCGTCCACGGTCTGGGCCAGCACCGTGCCCGACCCGCTGAGCAGCTCTGCGATCGGCGAAGGCTGGCTCTGGATCACGGGCACGACGTTGTCGGGGTACTGGGTCTTCAGGATTGCGCTGTTCGGATCGCCGGCGGTGATCTGGATGTAGTTCAGGCCGGTGATGCCCTGCGGTTCAAGCTGGGCGCGCGAGCTGACGCGGACCGGGGTGGTGGCGTCGACGCGAATGCGGGCGATGACCTGATCGCCCTTGTTCGGATCGAGGTTGAGATCCGTGACCTCGCCCACGCGGATGCCGTTGAAGTGAACCTCGCCACCCTCCGACAGGCCGCGCACGGGGCCGTAGAACACGATGTCATAGACGTCGTAGTCGTTGTTGAACTGCAGGCGGGCGAGCCAGATCGTGAAGACCGCCAGCGCCGCCAGAAGGGCGATGGTGGCGATGCCGACGGCGGCGTAGTGAGCGTCTCTTTCCATTCTTCCCTCTCCTAGGCGGCCTTGTCGGCAGCGCGTCCGCGCGGCCCCAGGAAGTATTCTCGTATCCAGGGATGCTCTGAACGTTCGAGCTCCTGAACCGTGGCCTTTTCGACCACATGCTTGTCGGCGAGGACCGCGACCTTGTCCGTGATGGCGTACAGGCTGTCGAGGTCGTGGGTGATCATGAAGACCGTCAGGCCGAGGTCGTCGGACAACTGGCGGATCAGGTCATCGAAGGCGGCCGCGCCGATGGGGTCGAGGCCGGCGGTCGGTTCGTCGAGGAACAGCAGTTCGGGGTCGAGCGCGAGCGCGCGGGCCAGCCCGACCCGCTTGCGCATGCCGCCCGACAGCTCCGACGGCTTCAGGTGATGCGATTCCGGCTTCAACCCCACCATGGCGATCTTCATCTCGGCCAGTTCGCGGATCACGTCGCGCGACAGCTTCGTGTGCTCGACCAGCGGCGAGGCGACGTTGTCGATGACGCTGAGCGACGAGAAGAGTGCGCCCTGCTGGAACAGGATGCCGGTGCGCTTCTCGACGTCAGCCAGTTCGTCCTTGGTCATCTCGGCGCGGTCGCGGCCAAACAGGCTGACCGAGCCGCCTTCTGGCTCCTTCAGGCCGATGATGGTGTTCAGCAGCACCGTCTTGCCGGTGCCAGAGCCGCCGACGACGCCGAGTACTTCGCCGCGCTCGACGTCGAGGTCCAGGTTTTCGTGAATGACGCGCTCGCCGAACTGGCTCAGCAGGCCGCGTACCTCGATCAGGGTTTCGCGCTTGTCCGGAGCCGTCACAGGTTCAGCTCCATGAAGATGATGGCGAAGACGGCGTCCAGCGAGATGATGGCGAAGATGGCCTGCACCACGGCGGCGGTCACGCGCCGACCCAGGCTTTCGACATCCCCTGCGACCGCCATGCCCTGACGAGCGCCGATGGCGGCGATGACAACGGCGAAGACCGGCGCCTTGATCATGCCGACCATCAAGTGGGTGCCCATCATCGGATCCTCGCTGATCCGCTGGACGAAGAAGGCCGGCCCGTAGCTGAGCTGGCTCCAGGTCACCAGCAGGCCGCCGAACATGCCTGACACCATGCCGATGAAGGTCAGCAGCGGCATCATCAGGATCATGGAGGCGAGGCGCGGAATGACCAGGGCCTGGAAGGGGTTCACGCCCATGACCTGCATGGCGTCGACTTCCTGGTTCATCCGCATCGAACCGATCTCGGCCGCGAAGGATGAGGCCGAGCGACCGGCCAGCAGGATGGCCGTGATCAGGACGGCGAGTTCGCGCAGGGTCGCAACGGCGACCAGCTGGACCGTGAACACACCCGCGCCGAACTGGGTCAGCAGGTTGGCGCCGAGGAAGGCGATGACGGCGCCGATGAAGAAGTTGGTGACGGCCACGATCGGGATGGCGTCCAGACCGGCGCGTTCAGCCTGGCTGAACCAGGCGGCCCAACGGATGCGGCTGGGATGTTTCAGCGCCGTGCCGGTGGCGACGACCAGACGGCCGAGGAAGGCCGCCGAAAGGGTCGCCTCATCGAAGAAATCGCGAACGCCGCGCCCGACCTTGGCGAAGCCGCGGATCCAGCCGGGCGAGCGCGGCGGCGGTCCGGCGGACTCGCGCTCCAGCTTCTCGACCATGGCATAGGTGCGGCCGGCCTCGGGTCGCTGGGTCCAGGCGGAGGGCGGCAGGACGCAGTTGGCGGCCTGGACGATGGCGAGGGCGCCGGCGGTATCGAACCTGCCCATGTCCGACAGTTCGACCGAAGTCACCTTCCGGCCGTGCAACTGGTCGTCGAGTCGGCGCGAGATGCGGCCGAGCTCGGTCGCGGTCCAGTCGCCGGTCAGGTGCAGGACGACGCCCTGCCCTTCCTCATCGATCCGGAAATCCGCTGTGGCCATGCCCCTACCTAGAACGCCCCGTTTCCCTTGCCTATGCCCGCTCTACGGCAAAGCTGCGGCAAGGCGAACAACGCAACCGTAGCGTATTCGTTCAGCCACGGTTTCAGACATTTACGCGTCAAAGAAGGGTCCGGACCTTTTTCAGATCATCGACAAAGCGACCGCGTTCAGTCTCTGCAACTGATCGGTCGGGAATACGCAGCAGATAAGACGGGTGAACCGTCAGCAAAGCCGTGGCGTCGGACAGAGCGATGGGATGCCCTCGTTCTCTTGTGACCACCACCTTTCGGTTGAGAATGCCCAGCGCGGCCGTCGCTCCCAACGTCAGGATCACCCTGGGCTTCACCAATGTACGCTCGGCGTCCAGCCACCATCGGCAGGCCGTGATCTCGCTGGTCGTCGGGGTCTGGTGGATCCGACGCTTGCCGCGGGGCTCGTGCTTGAAATGGCGGACAGCATTGGTGACGAACACGTCGCCGCGCTCGATGCCGGCTTCCTCCAGAGCAGCGTCCAACACCTGCCCAGCCGGACCGACGAAGGGGCGGCCGGCGAGATCCTCCTGGTCACCGGGCTGCTCCCCGACGATCATGAGCTTCGCCCGGCGCGGCCCCTGCCCGCAAACGCCCTGGGTCGCGTCACGCCAGAGCGGGCAACGACGACAGCCCTGAACGGCCTGATGCAGCTCCTCCAGTGAGGATGGCGTGAAGCCCTCTTCCCACGCCTGATCGCGGGTGATGCGCGACAGGGTCTTCGCCAAGCGCGGGTTCGGCTCAGGCGCAGGCTTGGCGACCATGCTTTCGGTGCGCAGCGAGGACTGGGCCACAAGCTGTGGAATAAGCTCGGCTTCTGGCAGATTCTTCCAGTACCGCTTGGGCATCTCACCCTGCATCGTCTTCGTCTTCAGCCGGGCCGGGTTGAAGGTGGAGGCGTAGTAGGTCTTCCAGAATTCCTCGATCTCGTCCTCGGCCGGGGCCATGTCGCGCGTGGCGGGCGGGCCGAAGGTCAGATCGCGGGTGTCCCAGAAGGCGGAACCGTCAGGCGTCAGGATCGACCAGCGCATGGTGGCGAAACGGCGGGCGAAGAAGGGCGCGGTTTTCTCGACCACGCGATGCGCCGGCTCGAACCACGCGACCCAGGCCTCGCCCCGCGCATCGTCCGCCAGACGGAAACGGACGAAAGCCTTCATCTTGTGACTGGCGCGGCTGACATTTTTCGCGCGTTCGAAGGCATCGGCGACATCGATGTCGCTGCCGACCCGCATCAGGTCCGGCTCCTCGCCCAGACGCCACAGCAGGCGGTACATCAGATCGAAGCGGTCGTCCGATCGATGCAGGATCACATTCTGCGCCAGATCGACGAAGGCCTTCGGCACGCTGAAGGCGGAGCCTGCGGTCGGCGTTGGCGCAACCTCGTCGAACAGGCCGGTATCGCCCTGCCCCACCCTGAAGTTCGCCTCCCCCGGCCGCACGCCCGCCGAGCGAAAGTCACGCGCCGCCCGACGCCAGCCGTCGAAATCCGTCTCGTGCTCCAGTGTCGCAACACGCATCAGAACAGGCTCAGCTGAATCGGTTTCGGCTCCGGCGTCAGGCGCTGCCGCAAATCGATGGCGTCGGTCAGGCCGCCGGGAGACCAATCCAGCGCGGTAATGAAGGGACGAACCTTGTCGATGCCGCGGCACAGGCGGGCGACGTCCTCAAGACGCAAGGTGCGCCAGCGGCGGATGGAAACGATCCGGTCGACTGACTTCACGCCGAGCCCCGGCACCCGCAACAGCATCTCGCGCGGCGCCCGGTTCACATCGACCGGAAACAGGGCGCGGCTGTTCAGCGCCCATGCCAGCTTGGGGTCGATGGCGAGATCCAGCATGCCATCGGTCGTCGCCTCTCCGATCTCGGGTGTGGAGAAGCCATAGAAACGCATCAGCCAGTCGGCCTGATACAGGCGATGCTCCCGCATCAAGGGCGGCTTTGACAGCGGCAGGGTGCTGGACGCATCCGGGATGGGGCTGAAGGCCGAGTAATAGACACGGCGCAACCCGTAGCCACCGTAGAGCGAGGCGGAGCGATCAAGGATTTCGGTGTCCGGCGCGCCATCGGCGCCAATGATCAGCTGGGTCGACTGGCCGGCAGGCGCGAACTTCGGCGGGCGCTTGCGATCGCGTTTCTCAGGCTTGGCGGCCTCGCCGCGCAGGCGGACGTGGCTCATGGCCTTCTTGATGACGCCGACGCTTTTCTGGGGCGCCAGCCGTTCCAGCGCCTCGTCGCGCGGCAGCTCGATGTTGGCGGACAGGCGGTCAGCATAGAGGCCGGCTTCCTCGATCAGCTTCGGATCGGCCTCGGGGATCAGCTTTAGATGGATATAGCCGCGAAAATCGTGCTCTTCCCGCAGCTTGCGGCCGACCAGCACCAGTTGTTCCATTGTGTAGTCGCCCGAGCGAATGATGCCGGACGACAGGAACAGGCCCTCGATGTAGTTCCTGCGATAGAAGTTCAGCGTGAGCTCGACGACCTCATCGACGCTGAACCGCGCCCGCTCCACATTCGAGCTCGCCCGGTTGATGCAATAGGCGCAGTCGTAGATGCAGAAGTTCGTCAGCAGGATTTTCAGCAGGCTGACGCAGCGGCCATCCGGCGTGTAGGCGTGGCAGATTCCCATTCCCTCGGTCGAGCCGATCCCCTTCCCGTTGGAAGAGTCGCGTTTCGAGGTGCCGGAGGACGCACAGCTGGCGTCATATTTGGCGGCGTCCGCCAGCACGGACAGCTTTCGCCTGAGGTCAATCTGGGTCATTTGTTCACACTATGTTCCAGTGCGAACCCAGGGTCCAGCGGAGCCGTTCCGAAATTTTTCGCTGTCAGGTCAGGAAGTTGAGCAGCGAGACCTGCCGCAGCTGGTTGATCACCTGAGCAGACGCCTGGATGGCGACCTGGGACAGCTGCAGATCGGTGACCGCTTTCGCCATGTCCGCGTCCGTCCGGTTGGATACCAGCTCGTCCAGCGATCCCATCTGCGCCTGGTGGCTGGTGGTGAGGTTCTCGACCTGCTTGGCCAGGGCGCCGGTGGTGGCGGTCTTGTCGATGGCGCCGGTCGAGGCCTGATCCAGCCGCGACAGCTGGGCGGTCAGGAAGGTCTTCTGCGTCTCCGTCAGCTTGCCTGTCAGGGGGCCGTTGGCGCCCGTGTGGTAGATCTGGATATCGCGCAGGATTTCCATCACCTCGGTCCCGACATCATCGGCGAGGAAGCCGGTCTGGAGCGTCGTGCCTTCGGCCACGCGACTGGCGGTCTTCAGCGTGTCGTTGCGGAAGATGGACGCAACGTCCGGCGCTGCCTCCAGCTCGCTCAGATTGGTGATGTCGAGCGGCGGGACGTTGGTCTTGGCCCCCGAGAACAGATAGCCGCCCTGGTGCCGCATGTTCAGGCCGCCGCGGACGGACTGGAACATGCCCTCCAGCTCGAGCATCAACGAACCGGCGGAGTCGGAGGCCAGCGAATTGCCGATGGAGGAGCGAATGCCGGCAATGCCGTCGACGACCTGGTTCAGGGCGATGTCCTGCGTCGTCAGTCGTGCGGAAACCGCATCGGCGGTGTCCATGAAGCCCTGGATGCGACTCTGGGCGGCTTTCAGGGCGGTCAGGGTCTCGGACTGACGCCCGAAGCCGACGAGATCGGTGGCGTTCTTCTGCGTCGAGACCCGCTCCTGTGCCTCGGCGGCCCGGGTCTGGGCCGCCATCAGGTCAAGCAGGGCCGACTGGTAGTTTCCGTAGGTCGCAACGCGGGTCATCAGACAATCCCCAGAAGCGTGTCGTACATGTCGCGAGCCGCCTGGATCAGGCGCGCCGAGGCGTTGAAGGCCTGCTGATAGCTGGTCATCAGCACCAGCTCCTCATCCAGGTTCACACCCTCGTGGGCGGTCTGGCGAGCCTTGGCCTCGGTGTAGAGGGCCTCGGCCGTCTCCTTGCTGTTCTTCGCGGCCGCCGCCTTGCCGCCGATCTCACCGGACAGTTCGGATGCGTAGCGCGACACCGAGATCTGGCCGCCCGAGGAACCTCCGGCGGGCTGGAAATTGGCCGTGCGCTCGCCGGCGTCAGCCAGCAGAAGGGCGCCGCGCCCGTCGCCGGTGCTGAGCGAGGACGTCCCCGCCGCCGCGGACAGGTTCAACTGGGCCAGCGCCAGTTTCGACGGGCTCTGGCGGATGTCCGTGCGCAGAGAGAAGCCATCGGCACGCGAGGCGCGAACGCCGCCGATGCCGAACATCTCGGTCATTGAGACGCCGGACGAGGTCTGGGTCGTGCGATCCTCCAGCACGCTGAGCTGGGCCGGCGGGCTGCCGGAGCCGGTAAACTTCAGCGAGCCGTCCGGATTCAGCGAGAAGGCGCCGAACCGGCCAACGCCGGTTGCGGGATCGTTCAGGGCGGTCAGCAGGTCGCCAACCGTGCCGCCGGCGGGAACGGCGACGGTGATATCGCGCAGTTTGGCGCCGGCCTCGCCCGCGAAGCGGAACTTGATCGTCTCGCCCGCGGCGAATCCGTGCGGCGACGCAGCCGTAAGTCCCGTGTCGTACAGGGCGGGCCGATCGGTCGAGATGAGATCGTTCAGGCCGAAATAGTGCGAGAAGCCGCGTCCGGCCTTGTTCGAAGGCGAGGTCGCATCGTCCGCGATCGCGACGCCGTTGGAGCCCGTCGCCTCGATCTTCAGCTGACCGTTGACGAAGGTCGCCGTGGCCGAAGGCCCCAGCTGGGTGTTGAGTTCAGCGAGGAAGCCCGCAGGCGTGGTCGCCACGCCGTTGACCGTCATCGTCCCGCCGCTGAAGACGATGTCGGCGCGGGTCTGGATCACGCCCGCCTGATTGGTGATGGCGACCGTCGTCCGGCCGGTGAAGCCCGTCAGCGCGGATTCCAGCGACTGGCCGACGTTCCGGCCGGTCAGGACGGTCGGGGCCGGGACGGAAGAGTTGGCGTTGTGCGCCCGGTTCAGTTCGTCGGCGACATGAGTGATCAGTTCGGCGAGGCGCTCGGCGGCCGCCGGAGCCTCGACATCGCGAAGTTCGACCAGGCCCTTGATCTCACCCGAGGTGACGCTGTCCAGCAGGGCCTTCTTCTGTCCGCCGGGCTCGGTGATCCAGATTTCGTTGAAGCTGGTCTCGCTCGTCACCGTGCCGGCGCGGTTGTAGCTGAGCGTCGCAGCGCCCTCTCCGGCCAGCAGGGTGCCATTGCCGGTTCTGATGGAAACGCCGCCCACGGGACGGACCGTGACGCGAATGTCCATCAATTCGGCCAGCTGGCCGATCAGCGCCGACTGGGCCGTCTCGGCGCCGGAGGCGTCGCCATTGACCACCGTTGCCTTGGCGATCTCGAGGTTCAGACCCTCAATTTGCTGAAGCAGGCTGTTGGCCTTCTCGACCGCGCTCTGCACCCGGCCGTCGGCGTCCTCGCGCACGGCCTGGATCTGCTTGGCGATCCGACCCGCCTCATCGAACAGGGTCTGGGTCTTGAACAGGGCATCCTGCCGACGCGGTGACGAGGCCGGGTCCTCTGCGCTGGCCGAGAAAGCCGCGAACATGCTGTCCACCTGGGCGAAGAAGCCCTTGGCCCCACCCGGATCGCCGAAGAGAGCCTGGATACGGTCGTACAGTTCATAGCGCACGCCCTGACGCGCCGCCTCGGCTCCGGAGTTCAGGCTGGCGGCCTGGAGAAATCGGTCGGTGGCCAGTCGGATCCGGGCGACCTCGACGCCTGAGCCCATGCCCTGGCTGATCAGCGTCTGCTGGTCCGCGATCTTGCGGACATAGCCGGGCGTGTTGACGTTGGAGACGTTGTCCGAGACCACCCGCAGCTGGGTCTGGGCGGCGACCAGGCCCGAGTTGGCCGTGTTCATGATGGCGTTCAGCGACACGCGAAGCCCTCCACACACGCAACGGCGCCCGGCAAGGTCTGCCCGCCCGCACGCGCTTTTTGCCCGCCGGCGGACGCCTCGCCGTGAGCCAAACTACTGATTTCGCGCGATATCGCGCTTTGCGTCTCGATCATGATCATCCGCAGGCGCAAATGGCGGGCCAGTTGGAAGCGGGGTGAACCAGCCAGGGTCGATGCGCGAATGGCAGTGACCGGCGCAGGACCGGCATCTGGCAGGATCGACCGGGCAAGAAAGGTCTGAACGCGGCAAGTTTGGACCGACCAGAGCCTCTCTTCAGGGCCGCCAGTCTGAGAACAAATGCCGCAAATACAATGTGTTCGTAGATTGGCCCGCGACTTGCGCTGCGGGTTCCGAATGTTCGGCGCAGGACGCGCCCCCGTCACCTCGCTTCGGCGACCGACCCGCTACTGATGTCCGCGCAAGCCATCCTGTCCATGATCGCGCCTACCGCCGCGCCGGCTCCGCAAGGGGCTGCGGCCGGCGACGCCATGGCGTTCGAGGGACTGCTGGCGGCCGCGCTGGGCGGAGAGCCGCCCCCCGAAGCGGAGATGTCCACGACGGACGATGCGACCGAGGGTGCCGCAGTCGCCCTGCCCGCGCCTCCTGCCCTGCCGTTGCTGATCCCGACCGGAGAGCCAGCGGAACCCGCGACGGACGATGCATCCCTGAAGACGCCTGAAGCGCCGGTGGAACCTGTGCGTGAAGCTTCATCGCCCGTGATGAAGCTGCCAGAGCCGATCCTGGAAAACGCTCCCGCAGAAAAGGCTGACGCGGGCGCGGCTGCCGTTCCCGCCCCCGCCAACGACGCCGGGATCGTCGCAGCTCCCGCTGTAGCGCAGCAGATGCCGGCAGCAGCGCCCTCCGGAACGAGCCAGTCGACGACGAACGACGTGGCGGTCGCCGCTGCCCTGTCCGTCCTCAAGGCCCTGGACGGCGAGGCGGACGAGGCCCCATCGGCGGACAATGACGACACCATCGTCGCGCGGGCGACGGAGGCCGCAGGCATGGCGGGCAAGGGCGCGACCCAGCCGCCCGCCGAGGCCGCGCCCCCGCCGCCCCCCGTCCTGCGTCAACTCGCCGAACGCGCGGCTCGTCCGCATGGAGACGCCTCGAACGCCGAGCGCGCCCGGAACGACGAGGCCGCGCCGGCGAAGTCCGCGCAGGCCGCACCTGCTCCAACACCCGCTTCCACGGCGGCGGGTCATGAAGCGGGAGCCAAGGTCGACGCCGCTCCCGCTCCTGTCACCGACACCGTAGCGCCCCAAACCGGTGACCTGCCTGTCGAAGGCCAGCCCGCGGACGCCACGCAGCAGTCCGCCCCGACGGCCACCGTTCGCGAGGCCCATTCGCCGGTTCTGTCGCGAACGGCGATCGAGGCCACGGTTCAGATCGCCGCCCAGATCCAGCGTCGGCTGGAAGCGCGCAACACCCGGTTCGAGATCGCCCTGACGCCGGATGATCTCGGCCGTGTCGACGTCCGGCTCGACATCGATGCTGAAGGCCGGCTGGCTGCCCGGCTGGCGTTCGACAATCCGGCTGCGGCCGCCGATCTGCGCGGACGCGCCGACGAGCTGCGTCGTCAGCTGGAGCAGTTCGGCTTCCAGCTGGCCGACGACGCCTTCGAGTTCGCCGAACGCGACAGCGGCTCCAGCGCCTTCGACCGCGGACAGGATGCACGCGACGGCCAGAACCGCGCATTCGCCCGCGCCAACCGCCTGAACCTGGACACGGACGCCGCAGCCCTGGCGCCGCGGTGGACCAACCTCTCCCTCACGCCCGCGGGCGTGGATCTGAAAGTCTGAACCGATGGTCGACGCCGTCACCTCGAACTCAGCGACGAGCCGGATCAATGCCGGCTCGACCATGCTGGCCTCGAACTTTGAAACCTTCCTGAGCCTGCTCACGGCCCAGCTGAAGAATCAGGACCCGCTGTCGCCGGTCGACTCCAACCAGTTTACCGCCCAGCTGACGCAGATGGCGGGCGTCGAGCAGCAGCTGCTGACCAATGAGCTGCTGAAGTCGATGCTGTCGGCGCAGGGCGTCGGCGGGCTGAACGAGGCCGCCACCTACATCGGCAAGGAAGCGACCGCTGTCTGGGCCGCCACCAAGTTCGAGGATGGCGAGGCGACCTGGAGCTACGAGCTCGGCACCAATGCGACGAACGCCCGACTTCAGGTCCTGAACAGCGCCGGTCAGGTCGTCTGGGAAGGCGACGCCCCGAACAAGACCACCGGCGTGCACGACTTCACCTGGGAAGATGGCGCCGAGGACGGCGTCTACACCCTGAAGATCACCGCCACCGATGCAAGCGGGAAGCCCCTGGACGCCCAGGTCCTGACCCGCGGCCGCATCAGCGGCGTCGAGATGTACGACGGCGAGGCCTACCTCACCGTCGGAAACTCGATCCTGCCCCTCTCCACCGTGATCGCGCTGGAAGAAGCGCGCACCTCCAATCCCGCCTCGTAAGGAGTCAACGCCATGAGCATCAACAGCGCCCTTCTGGCCGGCGTCTCGGGACTGACCGCCAACTCGGCCGCCCTTGCCGCGATCTCGCAGAACATCTCCAACGTGAACACGGTCGGCTACAAGCGGACGCAGGCCGAGTTCCAGACCGTTATCAACAGCCAGGTGGCCGGCGCGGGCTACTCCGCCGGTGGCGTCCTGGCCACGGCGCGGCGCTACACCAGCCACGCCAACCAGCTGCAGCGCACGACGTCGAACACCGACCTGGGCATCGCCGGCCAGGGCTTCTTCGTCGTGACCGAGAAGGCCGAGAATCTGCAGGTGACCGACAGCCGGCTGTTCACTCGCGCAGGCGCCTTCCGGGTGGATGATCTCGGCTATCTGAAGAACACCGCAGGTCTCTATCTGCAGGGCTGGCCGGTCGATGCGGACGGCAACGTCAACGCCGACCCTTCGGACCTGAACCGCCTGCGCACCATCAACGTCGGCTCGGTCGGCGGCACGGCCGAAGCCACCACCCGGGTTCAGCTGAACGCCAACATCAAGTCGAGCCAGACCGTCTCGGCCGAGGCGGCCGACGCCGCAGCGGTGCCGCCGGGCGCCAACGCCTACAACCCGGTCACCAATTCGATGGCCATGTGGGACCCCGAAACCGGCGACGGCGTGCGGCCGGACTTCGAGCTGACCATCCCGGTCTCGGATTCCAAGGGCGGACAGCGCACGGTCGCGATCTCGTTCCTGAAGGGCGCCACGCCGAACGAGTGGTTCGCCGAAATCCGCGCGGTCCCGGCCTCGGACATCGAGACCGGCGCAGGCCTGAACAACGGCCAGATCCGAACCGGCTCGATCCGCTTCACCCAGGACGGCCGCCTGGACGTGGCCTATATGTCGGACCCGGCGAACACGCCCCCCGCGGGCGGCTGGCTGTTCTCCGATCCCAGCACGGCGACCCTGACGTTCGGCGCCTCCGACGGAGCCGCACCGGGCGCAGGTCAGGTGAAATGGGCTGCAGGGCTCGGCATCGACGACCAGTCCATCGCCTTCGACCTGACCGCCGCGACGGGCGGCCTGACCCAGTACGACAGCGCCTCGGTCACCCAGGCCGTCCTGACGAACGGTACGGCCTTCGGCAACCTGTCCGAGGTCAAGATCGACGAGACCGGCTTCGTTACAGCCATCTTCGACAACGGCGTGACCCGCCGTATCGCCCAGATCGCCCTGGCGACCTTCCCCAGCCCGGACCACCTTCTGGAAGCCGCCGGCAACGCCTACCGCGTCAGCCAGGGCTCGGGCACCTACAATCTGAAGGCCGCAGGTACCGGCGGCGCCGGCAAGATCGGCGCCTCCCAGCTGGAAGCCTCGTCGGTGGACCTGTCGACCGAGTTCACCGGCCTGATCACCACCCAGCGCGCCTACTCGGCGTCGTCGAAGATCATCACCACGGCCGACGAAATGCTGGCCGAGCTGATCAGCATCAAACGCTGATATCGGGGTAAGGGGCGGTTAGTCTTCATGAAGACCTGGTTGAATATTCAGGCCGTGCGCGGAAGGGATTTTATCCTTTCCTTCACCACGACGCTTAAACGGCCCTTAGTCGCCCAGCGCTACCGTTCACGCTCAATGGTGGTGGTGAATGAGGCATAAGCCCATGTTGCAAGAGCGACGCCTTAACAGTTCAGGCGAACAGTACGTGGTCGGACCGACCGGTACGCCCCTGACCCTGCGGGATCTCCCGCCGGCCAATACGGACCGGTGGGTGATCCGTCGCAAGGCCGAGGTTGTGGCCGCGGTCCGCGGTGGGCTGCTGAGCCTCGACGACGCGCTGGCGCGCTATCGTCTGACGGCGGAAGAGTTCATCGCCTGGCAGAAGGCGATCGACAAATGGGGGATGCAGGGTTTGCGGACCACGCGCATCCAGCACTATCGCGGCTGATCCTCCCCGGCCGGAACGCTGAAGGGCCGCTCCCGGCGACGGGAGCGGCCCTTGTCGTTTCACGCAGGCCTCGAAATCGCGCGGGTTTGACACTAAATGGCGGCGATGACGCTCGCAGAGCCCCTTTGCCCGATCCCCGATATCGCGCCCATGAACGGCCAGCCCGACATGGACGCGGCGATCGAGGCTGCCCGCAAGGCCGTCGGCCTGCCCGTCGGCGCGCGCGTGGTCGCGGCCATGTCGGGCGGGGTGGACTCCACCGTCGTCGCCGGCCTGCTGCACAAGGCGGGCTATGACGTCGTCGGCGTCACGCTTCAGCTTTACGACCACGGCGCGGCCCTGAAGAAGAAGGGCGCCTGCTGCGCCGGTCAGGACATCCACGACGCCCGTCTGGCGGCCGAAACGATCGGCATTCCGCACTATGTGCTGGACTATGAAAGCCGGTTCCGCGACGCGGTGATCGACCAGTTCGCCGACAGCTATCTGCGCGGCCAGACGCCGGTGCCCTGCATCCGCTGCAACCAGACTGTGAAGTTCCGCGACCTGCTGGACGTCGCCCGTGACCTGGGCGCCGAGGCGATGGCGACCGGCCACTATGTGCGCCGGGCGGTCGTCGACGGCCAGGCGCAGATGCGCAAGGCGATCGACCAATCGCGCGACCAGTCCTACTTCCTGTTCGCCACCACGCCGGAGCAACTGGACTACCTGCGCTTCCCCCTCGCGGATCTGGAGAAGCCGCAGGTGCGCGGCGTGGCGCTGGAGCTGGGCCTGCGGATTGCCGCCAAGCCCGACAGCCAGGACATCTGTTTCGTGCCCGAGGGCGACTATCGCAGCCTGATCGACAAGCTGCGCCCCGAAGGTCGCGAAGCCGGCGAGATCGTGCACATGGACGGCCGGGTGCTGGGCGCGCACGCCGGCATCACCGACTACACCATTGGCCAGCGGCGCGGACTGAACGTCGCCGTGGGCGAACCCCTGTTCGTGACGAAGCTGGACCCGGTGAAGCGCCACGTCATCGTCGGTCCGCGCGACGCCCTGCTGACCGCGTCCCTGACGTTGGACGAGACCAACTGGCTGGGCGACCAGCCGACGATCGAGGCGGCGGCTGAGGCCGGAGCCCCGGTGCTGGCGCGCGTCCGCTCGACCCGCGCCCCTTCGCCGGCCCGTCTGGCGCTGGTGGACGGCGCGATCACGGTGATCTTCGACAAGGGCGAGGAAGGTGTGGCTCCCGGCCAGGCCTGCGCCCTCTACGACCCGGCGGACGACGAGCGCCTGCTGGGCGGCGGCTTCATCACCGCCACAGCCGCCGTTGTCTGACGATCCGCTGCATCTGACCACTCGGGCGGGCCTGCCCGAGCCGCTGCGCATCGGTCTGACCGACTTTCCCCGCGATCGCTGGCACGAGCCAACCACCGCCGAGATGGCCCGCTTCTGGCTCGGAATCCACGAAGGCTTCCGCCGCCACCGCCTGCATATGGAGGCGGTGATCGACCACTGGCGCGCCGGGAAGACCGATCTGGCCGGCCTGCACGGCCGGCTGATCCCTGCGGTGCAGCAGTTCCTGCAGCATCTGGACGCCCACCACCGGATCGAGAGCGGCCAGTATTTCCCGAAGTTCCGAACGCTGGACGACCGGCTGGCGCAGGGCATCGACCTGCTGGACCGGGACCACGACGTGGTTCACGAGCAGCTGGAGACCCTTTTCCAGAAGGCTGTGGGCTTCCACCAGAACCTCCGCTCCCCCGACGCCGCCGACCACGCCGCACGGCTGGCCGACACGGTCTTCGCCATGGGCCCGGCCGTGATCCGGCATCTGGATGATGAGGAGGAGATCGTCATCCCCCTGATCCAGAAGCATCAGATCGCGGGCTAGCTCCTGGGCGCGCGGGAGGCCAGCACCTTCCTTAACTGGCGGCCGACGGCGAGCGGGCGGCCGTCCTGGGCCCAGGCGGTGGCGTCCTCGACGGTCCAGCCGCCGTGGCTATCGCGGGAGACGAACTCGAAATAGGTCCAGCCGTCCGGCCCCGCGTCCTCGGGGATAGGGCCGAAGAAGTCGTAGCGCAGGTCAGCCGTGGCCGAGACCGCCGGCGGCGCGGGCAGCATGGTCCAGTAGACCGGGAAGGTGGCGTCCAGCAGGAAGGCCAGCCGGGCCTCGTCGAGCGGCTTGCCGTCCGTGGTTCGCATCCAGACGCCCATCCTGTCTTCGTCATTGCGGCCGAACAGCTTGATGCCGCCAACGAAGCGCTGCTCGACATAGCGGAGGAAGTGGGGGGCGAAGTCCTCGCCGCCCATGGGCGTCAGAGGCTGATCGGCGAGCGGCGGCGGGGTAATAGACGCCGCGCGGAGTTCTGGCCCGGCGCCCGGAGCGCCGAAGGTGACCAGACCGCTCATCGTCAGCCGCTCGCCCTGGCCGGCCCTGATCGAAACGTACTCGGCGGAACGGCCGCCGCGCAGAAGCTCGCCGGTCAGGGTCAGGGGCTCGAACTTCGAACCTACGAGGAATTGGGTCGCGACCGTGCGCAGGGGCTTGGTCGAGCCGACGGCCTGCCTCGCCGCCTTCGCCGCCAACGCCGCCATCAATCCGCCGAAGGGCGCACCGCGTTCTGCCGGCCAGGCCATGGGCGCATTGGAAAAAGCCCCGGTCAACGGCGCGACCAGACCGCCCTCTTCGTCCGGTGTCAGGACAAGGGCCTCATCGAGGGTCTGGACGGTCATGGGGGCTCCGGGGAGGGAACGAAAAGGAGGGCGGAAGACCACCGGTCCTCCGCCCCAAGGTCAAGGGATCCGGAAACGCCGCGGGAGCCGCGACGAGTCCGTAGCGAAACGAGACTGACTTAGTCCGTTCAGATTGGCAACCCTCTTGCAAAACCTGTGACGTGACGTCACCTTTCCACCATGGGACGCACCGCCGACTATTCTCGCCAGAGCTGTTCGATCGCCGCTACGCTGGAGGTCATCGGCGATCCGTGGACGCTGCTGGTCATCCGCGACGCGTTCAATGGCGTCAGCCGGTTCGAGCAATGGCAGGACCGCCTCGGCGTCGCCCGCAACGTTCTGGCCGCGCGTCTGAAGAGCCTGGTCCAGCACGGCGTGCTTGAGCCCCGCCTCTATTCCGAACGCCCGCCGCGCAACGAGTATGTGCTGACCGCCAAGGGCAAGGACCTGTACGGCGTGCTGGTCACCCTGCACGGCTGGGGCGCCAAGCACGTGTATGGCGACACCGACGCCGGCATCACCATGCTGCACAAGAGCTGCGGCCATGAGCTGAACCCCCGCATCGCCTGCGGCCATTGCAACGAGATCGTGAAACCGCGCGACATCCAGCTGAACCTGTCGGCGAACCGTCCGACGATCGGGGAACTGATGCCCAAGGACACGTCGGCGGACGAGGCGGCTTAAGGCGGGACCGCTGTTCGGGCCAGCCGCCCGATGCACTACCCTCCCCGCATGACCGACTCACATGCCGAAGGCCGGTGCGGATGGTGCGGGACGACGGACCCGCTCTACATCGCCTATCACGACGAGGAATGGGGCGTGCCCGAGTACGACGCTCGCGCCCTGTGGGAGAAGCTTGTGCTGGACGGCTTTCAGGCCGGGCTGGCGTGGATCACCATTCTGAGGAAGCGAGAGGGCCTGCGCGACGCCTTCGACGGCTTCGATCCCGAGAAGGTCGCCCGCTATGGCGAGGCGGACATCGAGCGCCTGCTGAACGACCCGCGCATCATCCGCTCGCGCGCCAAGATCAACGCCGCCATCCGCGGGGCGCAGATCTGGCTGGAGATGCGCGATAACGGCGAAGACTTTTCGGAATGGCTCTGGTCGTTCGTCGGCGGGTCCCCGATCCAGAACGAATGGAGCCAGTTCCGCGAAGCCCCGACGAAGACGCCCGAGAGCGAGGCGATGGCGAAGGCGCTGAAGAAGCGCGGCTTCAACTTCTGCGGCCCGGTGATCGTCTATGCCTTCATGCAGGCAGTGGGCATGGTCAACGATCACCAGACGCCCTGCTTCCGTCACGCGCAGGTTCGTGCGATGGCCCGGCCCTGATGTCCGACCGCGCCTTCCCGACCCTCGCCCTCGAGACCCTGCTGGCCCAGTCCAGCGGCGGACCGGTGTGCGGCGTGGACGAGGCCGGACGCGGACCGTGGGCGGGGCCGGTGTCGGCAGGCGCGGTGATCCTGAACCCGGATGACCTGCCGCCGGGCATCGACGACTCCAAGGCCCTGACCGAGAAGCGCCGCATGATGCTGGAGCCCGAGATCAAGGCGCGGGCCATCGCGTGGGGGGTCGGCTTCGCCTCGGCGCGGGAGATCGAGGAGTTGAACATCCTCGGCGCCACGGGGCTGGCCATGTGCCGGGCCATCGAGGCGATGGCGGTGCGGCCGGTCGCAGCCCTCGTTGACGGCAACTATCGCTTCAAACTGCCCTGCCCGATCCAGACCGTGGTGGGCGGCGACGGCCTGTCGCTGTCTATCGCGGCAGCCTCGATCCTGGCCAAGACGGCGCGGGATCGGCTGATGGTCCAGATGGACGCCCTGTACCCCGCCTACGGCTTCGCCAGGCACAAGGGTTACAACGCGCCGATCCATTCCGAGGCTTTGAAGCTGCATGGCCCCTGCCCCGAACATAGGCGCACATGGGGGCCGGTGAAGGCGCTGCTGGAGGGCTGAGGCTCTAGACCTGGAGCATCCCGCCCAGCATCGCGCCCATGAAGGCCGCGAAGATGCCGCCGCCGACCACCACGGCCCAGCCGGGCATGGCGTTCATCACATCGCGGAGGGTCGGGGTGTCCGGATGTCCGTCGTTGGCGGCCCGACTCTCGAAGCGGGTCGACCGCGGAGCCTTCCATGCCACCGTCTCGAACGCATCGGCGGCGCGATGATAGGCGCGATAGCCGTCGAGGCGGCGGGCGGAGCTCATCGGTGCGTGTTCCATGCCCGGCACAACGGTCATGGATTTGTAATGTTCCGGTCCCGCCTCAGGCCGCCAGCGTCACCCGCTGTTCGCCGACCACGAACAGATACTCGACGTTCCTCAGCCGGCCGACCGCGCCGACCTTCTCGCCTTTGGGATTGTGGATGCCGATGCGGGCGCCGACGTAACGGGGCCGCTGGATTTCGATCACCTGCACGTCCCCGCGACCGGACAGCATGGCCACCAGCTGATCCCGGCTCAGGTAGCCCTCGTCATTGAAGGACACGACCAGATTGGGCGCCTTCAGGCCGGCGATCACCGCCTCCAGGGCCGGAGCGATGCCGGGGCGGCTGTTGAAGGCGCTCTTGCGGGTCTTCACGTCGATCCGCTTGTTCGCCACGCCATAGGTCTCGGGCTTGTCCCACAGCACCAGGCTTTCCCAGCAGTGGTAGTTCCCGAGGTAGGAGTGCTGATTGTAGGGCGGGTCCAGATAGACAAGATCGGCCTCGATCTGCGGCGCGATCTCCACGGCGTCGGCGTGGGTGGCCTTGCACGGGCCGCCGGCGACGCCCGGCAGGATGTCGGGCATGCGCAGTTCCAGCGGCTTCAGCGCGCGCGAGGCCCACGACTTCATATAGGCCATCTGCAGGCCGGCGGTGGAATCCACCCGATCGGCCGCCTCCATCAGCGACACCAGCGCGATGGCCTCCAGTTCGGGCTCCAGCGACAGGGCGGCGATACGGTCGCGCATGGCGTCGATGACCGCGCCATTGTCGGGATGGAAGAAGCGGGCGTCCTCGCAATAGGCCTGGGTAAACCAGCCCGCCTCGGGCTTCACCGTGCGCAGTTCGGCCAGCACCGCCTCGGCCCGGTCATGCCAGCGCTCGCGGTCGGCCTGAACATAGGCGGTGGCGAGCGTGTGGGCGTAGGCGTTGTGATCGTTCGACCAGACGCGAAAGCCCTGCTTCTTCAGGGCATGGCCCACGCGCGCGGAGCCGGAGAACAGGTCGCAGACCGTTCCTCCCTCCGGCAACGAGGCCGAAATCGCAGCGGTGACATGGCCCAGCAGCGCGCGCTTGGAGCCGATGTATTTGATCATGACGCCCCTTCGGGACGGATCAGGCGCGGCCCTTGCCGCCCTTACCCTTCGTCGGAGCATGCGCCAGCCGCAGCAGATTCGCAGCCCCCGGTGCGCCAAAGGGCGTGCCGGCGAGGATCAGGATGCGCTGGCCGGCCTCGGCCAGACCGTAGGTCATGGCGCTGGTGACCGCGTCGTCGGTGACGTCCTCCAGCGAGGTCGGCTCCTTGCCCAGCCGGGTCTCCAGTCCCCAGACCAGCGCCAGACGGCGGGCGGTGTCGGGGTTGGGCGTCAGGGCCAGAACCGGCTGCAGCGGCCGCTCGCGGGCCATGCGCCGCGCCGTGCCGCCCAGCGTCGTGAAGACGACGATACAGGCCGTGGACTGGGCCTCGGCCGCCTTGCGCGCGGCGGCCACCAGGGCGTCGGCGTCGAAGTCGTTCATGCCGGCGTGTTCTGCGTCCATCAGGCTGGGCCAGAGGGGGTCGCCCTCCACCCGCTCGATGATCCGGCTCATGACCGTGACGGCCTCCAGCGGATAGCCGCCCGACGCGGTTTCGGCCGACAGCATCAGGGCGTCGGCGCCCTCGTAGGCGGCATTGGCGACGTCCGAGGCCTCGGCGCGGGTCGGGGCCGGGGCGGAGGTCATGGATTCCAGCATCTGGGTGGCGACGATGACCGGCACGCCGCGATCGCGGGCGGCGCGAATGATCTGCTTCTGGGCGACCGGCACCTCCTCCGGCTCCAGCTCCACGCCCAGATCGCCGCGGGCGACCATGACGCCGTCGCAGTAGTCCAGAATGCTGTCCAGCTGGGCCAGCGCCTGCGGCTTCTCGATCTTGGCCAGGCAGGCGGCCCTGCCCTTCACCAGCTGCTTCAGCTCGGCCATGTCCTCGGCCTTCTGCACGAAGCTGAGCGCGACCCAGTCCACGCCAATGCGTAGGGCGAAGGCGAGATCCTCGCGATCCTTCGGCGTCAGGGCCGAGACGGGGATGATGGCCTCGGGCACAGCCACGCCCTTGCGGTCGGACAGTTTGGAGCCGCTCTCGACCGTCACATCGGCCCACTCGTCAGACCGTTCGCCGACCCGCAGCCGCACCCGACCGTCGTCCAGCAGCAGCAGCATGCCGGTGCGCAGGGCCTTGAAGATTTCCGGATGCGGCATCTGCACCCGCGTCTCGTCGCCCGGCGTCGGATCGAGGTCGAAGCGCATGGTATGGCCGGGCTTCACATCGATCTCGACGTTGGCGAACCGGCCGAGACGCAGCTTGGGCCCCTGCAGGTCGGCCAGCACGCCCAGCGGACGCTTGAGCGCCATCTCGGCGCCGCGCACGGCCTTCAGGGCCGCAGCGTGGTCCTCATGAGACCCGTGGCTGAAGTTCAGACGGAAGACATCGACCCCGGCCTCGGCCAGGGCCTTCACCATGCCCGGCGAACGGCTGGCGGGACCAAGGGTGGCGACGATGCGGGCTCGGCGGGCTCTGAGCATGGAATATCCGTATGCCGCGAAGGGCGATGCCCCCTTCTGCCAACGAAACGCATCCGGATGTAAGGGCGCCGCGCCCTACGGAAACATGAAGTTATGGCGCGCGGGCCGTTCAGGAGGTCCGAACCGTGTCCCAGGGCCCGGTGATGGCGAAGGTCACGCCAGGGAACTGGATGTTGACGAACAGGGTCGAGCCGTCCGGCGAGAAGCAGGCGCCGCAGAACTCCGAGTTGCCGCGGAAGACGTTGCGGCCCAGCGTGTAGATCTTCCCGTCCGGCGTGACGCCCTTCAGGTGATTGCGGATATCGCTGGAATAGTTGTCTTCACACAGGATCAGGTGGCCCCAGGGCGCGACGGTCAGGTTGTCGGCCATGTTCATGACCTTCTCGTCCGTGGTTTCGACGAACAGCTGGATGCGACCCGGATTGGCGCGCTCGCCGGCCTGTCCCTCGTCGGCGGAGGGGATGTAGCGCAGGATCTGGCCGCGCTGTATCGGGCCGCCCGAGGTGGCCGTCATGTACAGCTCGCCCTCGCCCCAGTGGATGCCTTCGCCGCGCGCCACCAGCGCCGCGCCGTCGGCGTGGCCGCGCCTGCGCAGATCGTCGTTGGGGCTCTCGACATCCTGAAGATCGACCCAGTCGACCTGCTTCCAGTCGCCGACGTTCCAGATGCGCGTCTCCCGGTTGGAGCTGTCGGCGCCGGGGGCGTCACGGAAGACCATGGCCTGCAGCCTGCCGCCGTCGATCAACCGGCCCGGCGTGTCGGGAATAAAGCGATAGAACAGGCCGTCGGCGCGATCCTCGGTCAGGTAGACGATGCCGGTGCGCGGATCGACCGCCACCGCCTCGTGGTCGAAGCGCCCCATGGCCTTGATCGGCACAGCCTCGACCAGACCGGTCGCACTGGCCGGAACCTCGAACACATAGCCATGCTCGCGCATGACGTCGGCGTTCGACGGCTTTTCCTCGGTCTCCTCGCAGGTCAGCCAGCTGCCCCACGGCGTGACGCCGCCGGCGCAGTTGGTCGAGGTGCCGATCAGGCTGAGGTGCTGGCGCACCGTCTCGCCGGTGGCGGTGTCATAGACGACGGTCGTCGTGCCGCCGGGCAGAACCACGCCGTTCTTGAATGTGTCGTAGGCCTTCGCCTTGTCGATCCCGCCGACGCGCTCCTGGCGGTAGCCTCCGGGCCCCCAGTTGCGGTGCGCGGCGCTGGAGCCCTTGAGCTCGTGATTGCGGACCAGTGCGACGCGCGTGCCTTCAAGGGCGAAGCAGCCCATCCCGTCGAACTGGCCGGGCACCAGCAGACCGTCGTCCATCGTCTCGCCCCCCTGCGACACGACGCGGTAGGAGAACCCCTCGGGAAGGTCGAGCAGACCATTAGGATCGGAGCGCAGGGGACCGTAGCCGGTGACCTCGTTCAGATAGGTCTCCTGCCCCGTCTGGGCCTGCGCCGAGCGGGAGAACCCCGCGAAGGCCATGCCGGCGGCGCCGCCGGCCATGAGCGTGCGACGGTCGGGACGGAGATCGATGGGCATGACAGCTTCCCCAAGGAGGGCAACGAACTGCCGCGGATTTACCCCGCGAGCCACGTAGGATCATCATGGTTCTGTGACGATACGGCCCAGCTGTCGGCGACATAGTGTCGTGATGGTGCGAGCGGCGGGGGTCGAACCCGCATGACCGAGGTCGAGCGATTTTAAGTCGCTTGCGTCTACCAGTTTCGCCACGCTCGCGGCGGGCCCCGGCGCGAATCCGCGCCGGGCCAGCCGTCTTATTGCACCGACTGGCGCGGCTGGGCAGGCGTTTCGGACGCGGGCGCGGCGGCGGCGGGCTGGTACGGGCGTTCGCCAGTCGGTTCGGCCGGAGCCGGGGTCGGAGTGCGGGCCGGGGCGGGACGCGGGGCCGGACGACGGGCAGCCGGACGCGGGGTCGAGCGAGCGGCCGGCGGCGGGGTCGTAGCAGCGGCGGCCGGAGGAGGCGCGGCGGTCTCGGCCGCGGCAGGAGCCGGAGTTTCGGTCGTTGCGGCGGCAGGAGCAGCAGTGTCCGCGGCCGCAGCCGCAGCGCGGGCGGCCAGACGCTGCTGGGCCTCGAAGCGGCGGGCCAGACGCTCGGTCAGGACCCGGGCGGCGGCGGGG
>JACVCC010000005.1 GCA_016742215.1 Brevundimonas sp. | reverse complement strand
CCGGGCGACAACGCCGAGCTGACCGTGGAACTGATCACCCCGATCGCCATGGACCAGGGCCTGCGCTTCGCCATCCGTGAAGGCGGCCGCACCGTCGGCGCCGGCGTCGTCTCCAAGATCATCGCCTGAGCGATCATCTGAAAGACAGTTGAGTTGGAAGCGGCCCCCGGGGAAACCCGGGGGCCGTTTTCGTTTGGCCGCACGGTGAGGTCGCCGAATATCAGGTCCGGACCAATGCCGACACGGCTTGCGCCGCCGCCTCTCCGGACCGGAACGCCCCGCCGCAGGTTTGCACAAGCCCTCCGGCCAGTGCTTCGCCGGCAAAGAATATGCGATCGCCGACGGGACGAGCCAGCGCCTCACGCGCGCCGTGGCGGCCGGGTGTGACGGCGGCATAGGCGCCGCGGGTCCAGGGGTTGGAGGCCCAACGGGTCAGGCCGCCCTTCACCACTGCTGACGCGGCGTCCGAACCGAACATCTCGACCAGCCCCTGGGTGGCGAAATCGACGGCGGCGTCCTCGCCGGCCGCGGACAGTTCCCAGCCGAGATCACCGCCGACAAATCCGACCATCAGGTCCGTGTCGAACGGGAAGCTGAGGAAGTAGAGATCGCGACGTCCGCGTCGGGCCAGCAGGACGTCGGTGAAGGACTCAAGCCCGAAGCGCTGGTCCCGGAGCAGCGGGATCTTGGCCAGCATGCCCATGGGGATGTCGGCTGCGGCCTCCTGCGTCGCGACGGGGAGGTCGGGCGTGAAGCGGATGCCGCCGCCCGCGAGAACGCCGGTGGAGGCGGTGACGATCACTGCGCCCGCGCGGATCGACCCGGCATCGGTTTCGACCGTCACGCCCGGACCATCCCAGCGGATGTGACGCACCGGGGTGTTCAGCCGGACCGGCAGGCTTCGTCCGCGATGATGGACGATGGAGCCGAACCCCTCGGCGCACAGCAGATTGGGCTCAAGATCGTCGGTCGAGGCGTAATCGAGCGTCGACAGCTCGTCGAGGTCGACCGCCATGTCCAGCGCGCCGAGATAGTCGCCCGCGGCCTCGGCGATCGGGTCGGACAGGTCGACGAGGGTGGAGGCGGGGACGTCGGCCTCGGCGCCGGCGATGGTCTCGCTCATCGCCTCCTCGGCCTCATTGACGAGATGAGCCTGAGTGGGTTCGCGCCCGAGCCAGACACGCTCCAGATCGTATTCGTGAGCCTGCAGCCGGAAGCCGTTGGTCCGGGCGTAGTCCGTGTAGGGATTGTCGTTCGACTTGTGCAACCAGGCGCAGCCGACGTCGAAAGGGACGCCGAAAGTCGAGGTGTCGGTGAAGGCCCGGCCGCCGATACGGTCCATGGCCTCGACGATGACGACGCTCTTTCCCTGGGCCTGCAAGGTCAGGGCGGCGGCGATACCGGCCGAGCCCGCGCCGACCACGACGACATCAGGATTTGAAGGCAGGCGGAATGCGCCCAGCGGCGCGGCGGCGGCCAAGCCCAGCAGGGCGGCCCTTCGGGTCAGCATCATGCGGCGATCCTCCCGACAGCCAGAGTGACACGGCCGGGGAGGGGGAAGAAGCGCTGTTCGACGAACCCGTTCGCGCGTCAGGGGAGGGACGCGATTAACGCCCGCCGCATCGCGCGCATCCGCTTGCCTGCAACCCGATTCCAGCCTCTACGTTCGGTCCGGCTTGTTAAGAATTTGGTAACCACATGCGGCGCGCGCTTCACATCGGCCTGTTCATCGGCACCCTGATCGGGATGAGCGCCTGCGCGGCGATTCCGGCCGATGACAGAGGCGTGCGCGGGCCCTATGGCGGCATCGAGGCCGGCCGTCAGGGCTGATGCGACAAGGAAACCTTGGCGGAAGGGGGCACATGCCCCTATCATGCCGCCTGCGGACGCCGTCTGATGCGCCGCGCCGGTTCATCCTCCCCTAAATGTTAGCCATCGCTATTCTCGTCGTTCTGCTCCTGGTGGTGCTCAACGGCCTATTCGCCATGACCGAATTGGCGGTCGTGTCCTCCCGGAAATCCAAGCTGCAGAGCCGGGCGGAGAAGGGGGATCGCGGCGCGCGTGCGGCGCTGAAGCTGGCCGACGAACCGACCCATTTCCTTTCTGCCGTGCAGGTCGGCATCACCCTGATCGGCATTCTGGCGGGCGCCTACGGTCAGGCCGCTATCGCCGGTGAACTGAATCATATTCTCGAGCGGACCTTCCCGGCGATCGCGTCGTGGTCTGAGGCGATCGCCACAGGCGTCGTGGTCGTGATGATCACCTATGTGTCGCTGATCGTCGGCGAACTGGTGCCCAAGCGGATCGCCCTGATCTTCCCGGAAGCCGTCGCCTCCAAGATGGCGGGGCCGATCTCGACCCTGGCGCTTGTCCTGAAGCCGTTCGTGCTGCTGCTGACGGCTTCGACCTCGGGCATTCTGAAGGTGCTGGGCGTCAAGGATCGCGACGGCTCGGACGTCACCCAGGAAGAGGTGGAGACCATGATCGCCGAGGGCACCTCGGCCGGGCTGATCGAGCCCGAAGAGCAGATCATGATCGAGGAGATTCTGACGCTGGGCGACCGCCCCATCCGGGTGGCCATGACCCCGCGCCATGAGGTGTTCTGGATCGCGCTGGACGACACCGAGGAGCAGCTGCGTGAGGAAATCCGCACCTGCCCCTATTCGCGCATCGTGGTGGCCAAGGAGAACGACGTCGATAACCCGCTGGGCGTGGTCCACAAGAAGGACCTGCTCGACAGCCTGCTGGACAACGGCGAGTTCAATGTCGAGCGTCTGGTGCAGACGCCGGCCTTCATCCCGCAGTCGACCTCCGTGCTGAAGGCGCTGGAGATCATGAAGTCATCGAAGGTCCACATGGCCTTCCTCGTCGACGAGTTCGGCGCCTTCGAGGGCGTGGTGACCGCCACCGACCTGCTGGAAATGATCGCCGGCGACTTCGACGAGAGCCACGACGAGGGCGAGGCGATGATTCGCCTGCGCGAGGACGGCACCTGGCTGGTGGACGGGCAAACGGACCTTGAGGAACTGGCCGACGAACTGGGCGAGGACTTCGGCGAGCAGGAAGGCTTCCACACCGTGGCGGGCCTGGTCCTGCACCAGTTGTCGCGCGTGCCGGACGAGGGCGAGGTGCTGCAACTGGGGCGTTTCGAGGTCGAGGTCATCGATATGGACGACCGCCGGATCGACAAGCTGCTGTTCCGCCAACTGGTCCGCAAGGAGGACGAGGCGGACGCCGTGGCGGCCCATATCGAGGAACAGGACTGACAGCCGGCTTAACGGCTTGATATGCCCGGGCCACGCTGGTAATCACCCCGGCTCTGGCGAAGACCACGCGCCGATGGGGTTCGTCCCCGCCGGCGCGTTGTGTTTTATCCTAGGAGTTTAGCTCAGCTGGTAGAGCACCGGTCTCCAAAACCGGGGGTCGTGGGTTCGAGTCCCCCAACTCCTGCCATTTCTCCCCTGTCGCATCGGAATGGGTCTCCCCATCTGATGCGACAGGAATAGATGTTTGAAGAGATCCGCATGGCCAAGGCCAAGACTCCGTCGGGACGCCGTCCCCAGACCGCACAGCCTGCCATCGCCGGCAACGCCGTGGCGGCCGACGCGCCTGTCGCCAAAAAGAAGACCTCGATCCCGCAGTTCATCGCCCAGGTCCAGGCCGAGGCGAAGAAGATCGTGTGGCCCAGCCGCAAGGAGACCTGGATCACCTCGGTGATGGTCTTCATCATGGTCGCGATCGCCAGCGTCTTCTTCTTCGTCGTCGATGCGGGGCTGACCTACATCTCGCAATTCATTCTTTCGATCGGCCGATAAGACCCGACCATGACCGACGCCAAGCCCGCCAACCCGCGCCACAAGTGGTACATCGTCCACGCCTACTCGAACTTCGAGAAGAAGGTCGCCGAGCAGCTGCGCGAGCAGGCGAAGCAACAGGGCCTCGAGGATAATTTCTCGGAAATCCTGGTGCCGACCGAAGAGGTCGTCGAGGTCCGTCGCGGCCGCAAGGTGAACTCGGAGCGCAAATTCTTCCCCGGCTACGTGCTGGTGAAGATGGAGATGACCGACAACGCCTATCACCTGGTCAAGAACACGCCGAAGGTGACCGGATTCCTGGGCGCCGCGGGCGGCACCAAGCCGCTGCCGGTCTCGGAGCGTGAGGTCCAGCAGATCGTCGGCCAGGTTGAAGAGGGCGTCGAGCGTCCGAAGCCCACCATCCGCTTCGACATCGGCGAGACCGTCAAGGTCATCGACGGCCCGTTCGCCAGCTTCGACGGCCAGGTCGAGAGCGTCGACGAGGACAACGCCCGCCTGCGCGTGGCCGTGTCCATCTTCGGCCGTCCGACGCCGGTGGATCTGGAGTACAATCAGGTCGAGAAGGTCGCGGCCTAAGCCCGGCTCCATCGAGGATTTCGCTGCGGCGGCTCCCCTGGGGCCGCCGTTTGCTTTTCAGGGCGTGCTCGGCTATACGCGCGCCTCGCTCTGAAAGGGCGGTGCGGGTTCGCTCGCATAAATCCGTGGGAGGCAGCCATGCCAGACCACGGCTCACCGGGCCTGATTGAGTTCAGGTTCATCGTAAGGAGAGACCAATGGCCAAGAAGATTCTCGGCTACATCAAACTGCAGGTGCCCGCCGGCTCCGCGACCCCGTCGCCGCCGATCGGCCCGGCCCTCGGCCAGCGCGGCGTCAACATCATGGGCTTCTGCAAGGAGTTCAACGCGCGCACCGAGAAGGAAGCCAAGGGCACCCCGCTTCCGACCGTGATCACCGTCTACCAGGACAAGTCGTTCACCTTCGTCACCAAGACGCCGCCGGCGACCTGGTACCTGAAGCAGGCCACCGGCCTGAAGTCGGGCGCCAAGCTCACGGGCCGCGAGACGGTCGGCAAGGTCACGCGCACCCAGCTGCGCGAGATCGCCGAGAAGAAGATGAAAGACCTGAACGCCAACGACATCGAGGCCGCGGCCAAGATCATCGAAGGCTCGGCCCGCGCGATGGGCCTGAACGTGGTGGAGGGCTAAGACCATGGCCAAGCAAGCCAAGCGCATCAAGGCCTGGACCGGCGACCGCGAGTCGCTGCTGCCGTTCGCCGACGCCATCAAGGCCGTCAAGGACAACGCCAAGGCCAAGTTCGACGAGTCGATCGAGATCGCCGTCAACCTGGGCGTCGACCCGCGTCACGCCGACCAGCAGGTCCGTGGCGTCGTCAACCTGCCGTCGGGCACGGGCCGTGACGTCAAGGTCGCCGTCTTCGCCAAGGACGCCAAGGCTGACGAAGCCCGCGCCGCCGGCGCCGAGTACGTCGGCGCCGAGGATCTGTACGAGCAGATCAACGGCGGTCTGATGGACTTCGACCGCGTGATCGCGTCGCCGGACATGATGGCCCTCGTTGGCCGTCTGGGTAAGGTGCTGGGCCCGCGCGGCCTGATGCCGAACCCGAAGGTCGGCACCGTGACCCCGAACGTCGCCCAGGCCGTCAAGGACGCCAAGGGCGGCGCCGTCGAGTTCCGCGTCGAGAAGGCCGGTATCGCCCACGGCGGCATCGGCAAGGCCTCCTTCACCCAGGAAGCCCTCGAAGCCAACGTGAAGGCCTATGTGGACGCCCTGAACCGCGCCAAGCCGTCGGGCGCCAAGGGCACCTACATCAAGCGCATCAGCCTGTCCTCGACGATGGGTCCGGGCTTCAAGATCGACCCGGCCTCGCTGGGCGCCTGATCGCACTACAGTCGCAAGACACGGAAACGGCGGGGAGCAATCCCCGCCGTTTTTGCTTGTCCGGATGCAATCTTCTGGCGAGTGTCGACGCCACTTTCAGGAGATGGTGATGAAGCGATTCCTTGGCGGCCTGTTGATGGCCGTAACCCTGCTGGCCATGCCGGTCGCGGCAAGCGCGCAGACGGCGCAAGGCGAGGGGGCGGAGCGGCTGGCCCTCGCCAACAAGTTCGTCGTCCTGATGCAGGGCGACCAGCTGGCTTCCTCGATGGGCCAGATGATGTCGGTCCTCGGGCCGCCGCCCAATTCGAACATGACGGCCGAGGAGCGGGAGATTTTCAACGACGTCACCAACGACATGGTCGCGGTGATGCTTCCGCGGATTTTCGAGGCCATGGCCCCGATCTACGCCGACATCTTCACCCTGGAAGAACTGCGCGGTCTGGTGGCCTTCTACGAGAGCGAGATCGGCCAGTCGCTGATCACCAAGAGCTATGCGGCCAGCCCGCGGATCGCCGCCGTGGTGCAGGGCATCATGCCGGGGGTGATGAGCGAGATGGGCGATCGACTGTGCGATCGCCTGTCCTGTTCGGCTGACGAGAGGAGCGCGATGAAGACGGCGATGGCGCAGGCCTTCCCGGCCGAGCGCTAGGGTTATCTCAGGTCCGATCAGAAACAGCCCCGGAGAGGTTCTCCGGGGCTGTCGTCGTTTCAGTAGGCGGCCGTGAAGCGGGCGCGGTTGTGCCGGTGCTGTTCCAGCTCGTCGACCATGGCGATGGCGTAGTCGGCGAAGCTGATCCGGCTTTCACCGTTGTCGTCGACCACCAATTGGTCGCCGCCCAGACGGAAGTGACCAAGGCGCGGTCCTTCCTCGATGACCGCAGCGGGGGAGAAGAAGGTCCAGTCGATATCAGTCACGCTCCGCAGATGCTCGAGGAAGACCAGACCGCCGGCGGCGAACGGCTTCCATTCGGCGGGAAACTCCGGCGTGTCGAACAGGCGACGGCCGGGGGCGACCTCAAGGCTGGCGGCGCCGCCGGTGACCAGCAGGCGAGGCACGCCGGCGCTGCGCAGGGCATTCAGCAGGGTTTCCGCCGTGACGTCGAAGTGCAGGGCGCTGATCACTGCATCCGCGCCGTGCAGCAACGGAGCGAGGGCGGCGGAATCGGAGGCGTCGCCGGCCATGGCCGTCACGCCATCGATCTGCGGAATGGCCTCCGGCTTTCGCGCTATCGCGGTGACGGCGTGGCCGCGCGCGGCGAGTTCGCGGGTGATCTCCGAGCCGGCGCGACCGCTGGCGCCGAGGACGACGATATTCATGGACGATCTCCTGTGGTATACAATGGATACCAAGTGCGTGCAGGAGATCAGGCGTGCAAGAAGGCACTGAAACCTCACCCGGTTACCCGCAGGTGACCCTGCGCGGAGACGTCTTTTCGGCCCAGTGCCCGACGCGGGAGCTGCTGGATCGCATCGCCGACAAGTGGACGGTGCTGTTGCTGACGATGCTGGAGCGCGGACCGTCGCGCTTCAATGCGCTGAAGCGCGAGGTCGACGGCGTGTCGCAGAAGATGCTGAGCCAGACCCTGCGGCAGCTGGAGCGGGACGGGCTGGTCAGCCGGTCGGTCGATGCGTCGGTGATGCCGGTGGCGGTCACCTATGCGCTGACGCCTCTGGGCGGGACGCTGGTGACTGCGATCCAGCCGATGATCGACTGGGCGGAGCGCCGGATCACCGCGGTGCGGGACGCCCGGCGGACCTATGACGACAGGCAGGCCGCCTGACGGCGGATACTCCGTCTGCTGACATCTTGACGCAGTCCGGCGAACGGTGGAGTGAGCGCGCACACCCCGTGCGCTCCATCGGAGATTCGCCCATGCTCAGCTGGTTCCAGGCGCTGCTGCCGAAGGAAGACAACTTCTTCCGACTGTTCGACGCCCACGCTGCGACGTTGATCAAGGGCGCAGAGGCCTTGCGCAAGGTGCTGGAGGGCGGCGATGAGACGCCGCGCTGGTGCCAGCGGATCGTCGATCACGAGCATGAAGCCGACGCCGTGGCCCGCGAGGTGCTGTTCGCCGTTCGTCGGAGTTTCATCACGCCGTTTGACCGGTCGGACATCCGGGGCCTGACCAACTCGCTCGATGACTCGATCGACCAGATGCAGAAGACCGCCAAGGTCATCACCCTGTACGAGATGCGCGACTTCGCCCCGCACATGCGCCAGCTCGGCGACATTGCGGTCGAGGCCGCGGTGCTGACGGTCGAGGCGGTTTCCCTGCTGCCGGCCATGCGCAAGAACTCCGGCCGCCTGAACGAGCTCACCGAGAAGATCGCCCGCCTCGAGAGCGATTCCGACGCCCTGTACGACGCCGGCATGAAGGCCCTGTTCGAGGCGCACCGCGCGGGTGACGCCATGGCGTTCATCACCGGGGCGGAGGTCTATGACCACCTCGAGAAAGTCGTCGACCGGTTCGAGGACGTCGCCAACCGCATCAACGGCGTTCTGGTCGAACACCTGTAGGAGCGCTCGCCATGGACGGCGCCCTGCTGATCCTGATCTTCCTGATCGCCGTCGCCCTGCTGTTCGACTTCCTGAACGGCCTGCACGACGCCGCCAATTCGATCGCCACCATCGTGGCGACCCGCGTCCTTCCGCCGATCTACGCGGTGGGCTGGGCCGCCTTCTTCAACTTCATCGCCTTCCTGTTCTTCGGCCTGCACGTGGCCGACACGATCGGGCGGGGGATCATCGATCCGGCGATCATCTCCGACCAGGTGATCTTCGGCGCGCTGATGGGCGCGATCAGCTGGAATGTGATCACCTGGCTGGCGGGAATTCCCTCGTCCAGCTCGCACGCGCTGATCGGCGGCCTGCTGGGTGCGGGCATCGCCAAGGCGGGCGTCGGCTCGGTGGTCGTGGCGGGGGTGACCAAGACGGTCTTCGCCATCTTCCTGTCTCCGGCCGTGGGCTTCGCCCTCGCACTCCTGCTGGTGTTTGCGGTGTCCTGGCTGTTCATGAAGGCCAATCCCGCGTTCGCAGACCGGATCTTCCGCAAGCTGCAGTTCGTCTCGGCCTCGGCCTATTCGCTGGGTCACGGCGGCAATGACGCGCAGAAGACCATGGGCATCATCGCGGT
Organism: Brevundimonas sp.; assembly: GCA_016742215.1. GTDB lineage: Bacteria > Pseudomonadota > Alphaproteobacteria > Caulobacterales > Caulobacteraceae > Brevundimonas. The sequence continues at coordinate 62,226 of JACVCC010000005.1, read as the reverse complement.
CCTGCTGTTCTCGCGCGGGATGCTGGGCGACGAGTTCCATGTGCCGTTCTGGGTGGTGATCACCTGTCAGGCGGCGATCGCCCTCGGCACCCTGTTCGGCGGCTGGCGCATCGTACACACCATGGGCTCGCGGATCACCAGACTGACCCCGCAGCAGGGCTTCTGCGCCGAGACCGGCGGAGCCATCACCCTGTTCCTGGCCACGGGCATGGGCATTCCGGTGTCGACCACCCACACCATCACCGGCGCGATCGTCGGCGTGGGCGCAGCACGGCGGGCCTCGGCCGTGCGCTGGGGCGTCGCGCGCAGCATCGTCACGGCGTGGTTCATCACCATGCCCGCCGCCGCGGGCATCGGGGCGGTCTTCTTCTGGCTGGGCGGGTTCTTCCTTTCCTGATGGCGAGCGATGCGATCCGGACCGAGCGGGCGGAACGTCGACAGGTCGCGGCCCTGCCGTGGCGGTGGGGGAGCGAGGGTGTCGAGATCCTGCTGGTCACCTCGCGAGAGACGCGCCGGTGGGTGACGCCCAAGGGCGGCCGGATGCCGGGCCTAACCGACAGTGAAGCCGCCGCCATCGAGGCGCTGGAGGAAGCCGGGGTCCATGGCGAGGTCGCCGACGAACCGATCGGGGTGTTCCGCTACCTGAAGGTCCTCAAGCGCCGCGCGCCGCGCTGGTGCGTCGTCGCCGTCTATCCGCTCGAGGTCTACATCCTCCAGGGCGCCTGGAAGGAACAGGCGGAACGGGATCGGGTCTGGATGTCGCAGGAGCAGGCTGCGGCCTGTGTCGGCGAGCCGGATCTGGCCGAGATTATCCGCGCATTCAGGCCCGACGCGCCTCGGCCATGAAACAGCCGCGGCGGGCGGTGTGGATCTGGATCAGGTCGACGGCGGGATTCTCGAACCAGGCCAGCAGCCGCGAGGCCAGATCTGCGCCCTCGACCACGTCGGCGTCGATCATCATCGCCGCGGCGTCATAGGCCCGCATCGAGAGGAGGCGACGGCTCAGCATGTCCGGAACCACTCCCGGCTCCGGCGTCGCCGGAATCGCGTTCTCACGCACGAAGACAGGGCCCTCCGAGCGATAGGGGCTGGCCGGCGCGGCGAGATGGCGATGGTTCAGAAGGAGCAGAGCCTCGCCGGGGGCCGCGTCGATCAGGCTGACCCGACACGGCGCGCTGTTCGGAGCGATCGCTGTCATGCGGACGGCGCCGATCGTCGCCAGCGCTGCCTCATCCATCAGGAACAGCGGCCGGAAGGGTTCGACGGGGAGGGCGTGAATGCGGAAGGTCATGAGGGTTCTCCTGTGAGGGAGACATGGCGCTGCGGCGAAGCGACGTCTGGCGGTTTTCGGCGGTTGCGCCGCCGCGCCGGCATCCCCACAACGAGGGGCATGAACGCGCCTTTCAAGAGCCCCGCCGATCCGCTGGACGCCCCCGTCTGGGACCTGTCTGACCTGTATGCCTCACGCGACGACGCCCGTGTGGAGGCCGATCTGGACCGCGCCCGTGCGCTGGTCGGCGAACTGAATGCCCTGCAGGGACAACTGATCGCTGCGCGGTCCGAGCCCGCGAGGCTAGGCGAGCGGCTGGACCGGGCTGTCGAGCTGTACGAGCAGGCCTCGGACGTTCTGGGCGGACTCGGGGCCTATGCCTTCCTCGCGGCCTCGACCAATCGCAACGACGCGGCGGCGCAGGGCTTCGAGGCCACGGTGCGCGAAAGGCTGACGGCCATCGCCACCCCGACCATCTGGGTGACGCTGGAGGTCAATGCGCTGGAGGACGCCGAGATCGAGGCGGCCGTCGCCGCCCATCCGGCCGTTACGCGCTGGACGCCTTGGTTCCGCCGGGTGCGGGCGATGAAACCGCATGAGCTGAGCCAGGAGCTCGAAACCTTCCTGGCCGAGCGGGGCCCGATCAGCGCCCAGTGGCCGCGCCTGTTCGACGAGACGCTGGCGGCGATGAAGGTGAAGGCGGGCAAGGACGAACTGACCCTCGCGGAGGCCCTGAACCGTCTGTCCGATCCGAAGCCGGCGCAGCGCAAGGCGGCGGCGGAGGGGTTGAGCACGGCCCTGGGAGAGCGGGCGTCGACCATGGCGCTGGTGCTGAACACCGTCGCGGCGGACAAGGCACTGGAAGACAAATGGCGCGGCTTCAAACGCCCGGCCGACAGCCGCCACCTGTCGAACGAGGTGGACGGCGAGTCCGTCGACGCCATGGCCGAGGCGGTCGCTGCCGCCTATCCGGTGCTGTCGCATCGCTATTACGCGCTGAAGGCCAGGGTGCTGGGCAAGCCGGTCCTGGACCAGTGGGACCGCAACGCGCCGCTGGTGACCACCGCGCCGCGCGGCTACGACTGGGAGGCCGGCAAGGCGCTGGTGCTGGAGAGCTTCGGCGATCTGGGCGGCGACTTCGCCGACCGCGCGCGGGGCTTCTTCGACAGGCCGTGGATCGACGGCAAGGCGCGCCCAGGCAAGCAGTCCGGCGCCTATGCCCACCCGGTCACCGCCGACCGCCACCCCTATGTCTTCCTGAACTGGATGGGCGAGCGTCGCGACGTGCTGACGCTGGCGCACGAGCTGGGGCATGGCGTGCACCAGACGCTGGCGGCGGGGCAGGGCAGCCTGCTGGCGGACACGCCTCTGACCCTGGCCGAGACCGCCTCGATCTTCGCCGAGGGGCTGACCTTCGATCGCCTGCTGAAGACCGCCCCGGCGGACGAGCAACGCGGGCTGCTGGCCGGGCGGATCGAGGACGGTCTGAACACCGTGGTGCGCCAGATCGCCTTCCACCGGTTCGAGACCCGTTTCCACGACGAGCGGGCGGCGGGCGAGGTGCCGGTCGAGCGAATCGGCGAGATCTGGCTGGAGGAGATGGGCGGCTCTCTGGGGCCCGCGATCACCCTGAACCCCGGCTATGAGCACTGGTGGAGCTATGTCAGCCACTTCGTGCACTCGCCCTTCTACGTCTACGCCTACGCCTTCGGCGATCTGTTGGTGGCGGCGCTGATGGAGACGCGGGCCAAGGATCCGGACGGGTTCACACCGCTGTACCGCGAGTTGCTCGCGGGCGGCGGGTCGAAGGGCTATGTCGAGGCGCTGGCTCCGTTCGGTCTGAACCCGCGCGATCCGGCCTTCTGGACCATCGGCACGAAGCGGCTCGAGCGGCTGATCGACCGGTTCGAGGCCATGGTCTGAGTTGACCGTGGCGGCCGGGCGGGCGACCGTCCGGCCATGCGCACCCTGATCCTCGCGGCGGTCGCCGCCGTCCTAGCCACGCCCGCAGCGGCGCAGACCCCGCAGGCCGGGCCCTCGGCCGCCGTCCGGGCCATGGCGGCGGGGTACAAGGCGTTGACGGTCTGCAGCGCCCTGAAGACCGCCGAAGCCGCGGGCGGGACGCGCACGCTTGAGAGCGTCGAGGCCAATGAGCTGGTCGGCGTCTATCCCGAGATCGATGGACTGGTGCGCCAGATGCCGGTGGAGATCTTCCCGGCGCGCGTGGCCGTGGCGTGGGATGAGGCCATGCCGCCACGGTCGGCCGTGTGGACCCTCGGCGGTGGATGCCGGATCATGCCGGTAGGCTGGACCGGCGAGCAGATCGCCATACTACCGCCGCGCCGTCCGGCGGATCGACCCCTTCCGCCCGGAGAAGCGGCGGACGCCGCGGCGCTGGAGCCTGTGTTCCGGCGGGCCTCCATGGGCGGCTTCGGGGACGGCAGCAATACGACGGCGCTGCTGGTGCTGCGCGACGGCCGTCTGGTGTCCGAGTGGTATGCGCAAGGCTTCGGACCGAACACGCCGCAACGCACCTGGTCGGTCGGCAAATCAATTGCCGGCACACTGATCGGAGCGGCCGTGCAGCGGGGCGAGGTCGATGTGAACGCACCGGCCGCCATCGCCGACTGGAGCCGTGAAGGTGATCCGCGCGCGGTCATCACTATCGACCAACTGATGCGCATGGTCTCGGGTCTGACCAGCGATACGGCTGGCAATCGGACGGACGCACTTTATTTCGGCGGCGTGGGAGTGGACGAGCAGGCGACGACCTGGCCGTTGATCACCCGGCCGGGCAGCCAGTTCCGGTACGCCAACAACGACACCCTGCTGGCCGTGCTGGCGATCGCGCCCACGTTCGCGCAGCACCCGCCAGCCGAGCTGTTCCGGCGGCTGGGCATGAACGACACCTGGGCCGAGACGGACTGGCGCGGCAACTACATGCTGTCGAGCCAGGTCTGGACCACGGCACGCGATCTGGCCCGGTTCGGGCAACTGTATCTGGACGACGGCATGGCAGGTGGCGAACGAGTGCTGCCGGAAGGCTGGCTGGCTCATGTCTCGGCGCCGAGCGGGCCGCAGCCGAGTTCGGGACCGCAGGGCTACGGCGCGACCTTCTGGCTGATGAACCGGTCAAACGGCGTGCCCACAGACACCATTTCGGCCAACGGCAACCGCGGGCAGTACGTGATTATCGTGCCGAGCCGGAACATCGTCATCGTGCGCCGGGGCGAGGATGCAACGGGGCGGCGCTTTGACCCGGTGGAGTTCACGCGCGAGGTGCTGGCCGCGCTGGACTGAGGGCTTGAGCGGGGCGGCGGGGCCGGTATAAGGGCCGACGAACCGACTTCAGATTCCCGGACCCGACCCTCATGGCCGACAACCACGCTCACGACGACTACGTTCGCGGCTCGATGGAAATCAGCGAGCAGGAATCGACTTTCAAGCTGTTCATCTTCCTGGCCAAGTACGGCTCGCTGACGATCGCTGCGGTGCTGTCCTTCCTGACCATCTGGTTCATGCCGAACGGCAACTTCTTCGGCGGCTTCATCGTCATGGTCGTGATGATGGTCGTGGGCATCTTCGCCCTGCGCTCCAAGCCCGCCGCGCACTGACGCCGCGGGGCTTCGGCTCCGGCGTTTTGACGCACCCTCACCGTTAGGCCTAACGTCCCTTCGTCGAGAGAAGACGGAGGGATTCGCTTGGCTGTTGCTATCGCCGTCACCCGTGAGCGCCGCGAAGGCGAAACGCGCTGCGCCGTTACGCCGGAGACGGTGAAGAAGCTGATCGCGCTGGGCGCGACGGTGACGGTCGAGGCCGGAACGGGTCTGGGCTCCTCAGTTCCGGACGAAGAGTATGCCGCCGCCGGCGCGACTATCGCGCGCGACACCAAGGCGGCCCTGAGCGGCGCCGACATCCTGCTGAAGGTGCGCGGACCGACGGCGCAGGAGATCAGCGCGCTGAAACCCGGCGCGGTCGTCGCGGCCATGCTGGACGCCTATCGCGAAAAGGACACGGTGCAGGCCTTGGCGGGCGCGGGAGCGACCGCCTTCGCCATGGAGTTCGTGCCGCGGATCACGCGGGCGCAGGTGATGGATGTGCTGTCGTCCCAGGCCAACCTCGCCGGCTATCGCGCGGTGATCGAGGCGGCGGCGGCCTATGGCAAGGGCTTCCCGATGATGATGACGGCGGCCGGCACCGTCGCCGCCGCCAAGGTGTTCGTCATGGGCGCGGGCGTCGCCGGTCTGCAGGCCATCGCCACGGCGCGGCGGCTGGGGGCGGTGGTGACCGCCACGGACGTGCGCCCGGCGTCCAAGGAACAGGTCGAGAGCCTCGGGGCCAAGTTCGTCGCGGTCGAGGATGAGGAGTTCAAGGCGGCGGAGACGGCCGGCGGCTACGCCAAGGCGATGTCGGACGAGTATCAGGCCAAACAGGCCGAACTGACCGCCTCGCACATCGTCAAACAGGACATCGTCATCACCACGGCCCTGATCCCCGGTCGCCCGGCGCCGCGGCTGGTCACGGCCGCGCATGTCGCCTCGATGAAGCCGGGCTCGGTGCTGGTCGATCTGGCCATCGACAACGGCGGCAATGTCGAGGGCGCGAAGGCCGGCGAGATCGTCACCACGTCCAACGGAGTGCAGATCGTCGGCTGGTCCAACCTGCCGGGCCGGATCGCTGCGGACGCCTCGGCGCTCTACGCCCGCAACCTCGTCGCCTTCCTCGGCCTGATGGTGAAAGACGGCGCTCTGGCCGTTGATCTGGAAGATGAAATCCTGAAGGCGTCTGTGGTCACGCATGGCGGGGCCGTGGTGCACGAGGGGGTGCGGGGATGATTTCCGGGAAACTACGCGATGCCCTCGCTGCCGCTGCGATGATCATCATTGTCGGCGGCCCAATCCTCGCGGTCCTGGGCTTCCTCGGCTTCGTTCTTGATGAGGATTTTTCCGCCGGCCATGCTCTCGGCTCGGCGTTTCGTCTCTTCTTCGGCAGCCTCGTCGCGGGCGGGGCCCTGCGATTGCTGGTCAGTATTGATGCTCGTCTGGAGGCGCGCGCCTGATGGAACACGTCGATCCCACTGTCTTCCGGCTGGCCATCTTCGTGCTGGCGATCTTCGTCGGCTACTACGTCGTCTGGTCCGTCACGCCCGCGCTGCACACGCCGTTGATGGCGGTGACCAACGCCATTTCGTCGGTGATCATCGTCGGCGGGCTGATCGCCTCGGCGGCCCTGACCAGCGGTGACGGCTGGATCGCGCGAGGCGCGGGCGTGGCGGCGGTGACCCTGGCCAGCGTGAACATCTTCGGCGGCTTCATGGTCACCCGGCGAATGCTGGCGATGTACCGCAAGAAAGAGCGGCCCAGGTGACCATCGGCGTCGAACAGTTCGCGATCGGCATCTCCTGGGCTGCGTCGGGCATCGGCCTGGCCCTTTGGCTGTGGAGCTGGTTCATCGAGAAGCATCCGCTGCGTCGCCAGCGGCTGCTGGACTGCGGACTGGTGCTGATCTCGTCGGCGATCCTGCTGCGGATCGTGACGCAGACAAAGCCGCTGGGCGTGCTGGACTGGGCGATGGCGATCCTGTCGCCGCTGTTCATCGCCGCGGCGCTGTGGCGGCTGTGCCGGACGGCCTGTCCGCCGGCGGACGGGGCAAGGTGAGGGCGACGATGACGGGAATGATTTCGGGGGAAATGGCGTGAACGCATCCATCGCGGCCCTGGCCTATCTGGTCTCCGGCGTCCTGTTCATCCTGAGCCTCAGGGGACTGTCGAGCCCCGAGACCAGCCGGCAGGGCAACACCTTCGGCATGATCGGCATGGCGCTGGCCGTCGGGGTGACCCTGCTGACCCTGTGGTCCAGCGGATTGGTCGATGCGGTCACGGCCGGACTGATCGCCGGCGGGATCGTCGTGGGCGGCGCGGTCGGGGCGGTCATCGCCGGGCGCGTGCAGATGACCCAGATGCCCCAGCTGGTGGCGGCCTTCCACAGCCTGGTCGGTCTGGCCGCCTGTCTGGTCGCGGTCGGCGCCGTCTATGCGCCCGAGAGCTTCGGCATCGCCACGGCGGAGGGCGGGATCAAGACGCTGTCGATCATCGAGCTGAGCCTCGGCGTCGCCATCGGCGCGATCACCTTCACCGGCTCGGTCATCGCCTTCGCCAAGCTGAACGGCAACATGAGCGGCGCGCCGATCCTTCTGCCGATGCGCCACCTGATCAACATCGCCCTAGCGCTGGTGATGGTGCTGCTGATCGGCCTGCTGATCGGCTCGGGCGGCACGGCGACCTGGGCCTTCTGGGGCGTCTTCCTGATCGCCCTGGTGCTGGGCGCGACCCTGATCATTCCGATCGGCGGGGCCGACATGCCGGTCGTGGTGTCGATGCTGAACAGCTACTCCGGCTGGGCCGCGGCGGCGCTGGGCTTCACGCTGGAGAACATCGCCCTGATCATCACCGGGGCGCTGGTCGGCAGCTCGGGCGCGATCCTGAGCTACATCATGTGCAAGGGCATGAACCGCAGCTTCTTCTCGGTCATCCTGGGCGGGTTCGGCGGCGATGCAGCGGCCGCAGGGGGCGGCGGTGCGGTCGAGACCCGGCCGGTCAAGCAGGGCTCGGCCGAGGACGCGGCCTTCATCATGAAGAACGCCTCCAAGGTCATTATCGTGCCCGGCTATGGCATGGCAGTGGCGCAGGCCCAGCATGCGCTGCGCGAGATGGCGGACAAGCTGAAGGAGGAGGGCGTCGAGGTGAAGTACGCCATCCACCCGGTCGCCGGCCGGATGCCGGGCCACATGAACGTGCTGCTGGCCGAGGCCAATGTGCCCTATGACGAGGTGTTCGAGCTGGAGGACATCAACAGCGAGTTCGGCAGTTGCGACGTGGCCTTCGTCATCGGGGCCAACGACGTGACCAATCCGGCAGCCAAGACCGATCCGACCTCGGCCATCTATGGAATGCCGATCCTGGATGTGGAGAAGGCCGGCACTGTGCTGTTCATCAAGCGCGGCATGGCGGCGGGGTATGCGGGCGTGGAGAACGAGCTGTTCTTCCGCGACAACACCATGATGCTGTTCGCCGACGCCAAGAAGATGGTCGAGGGCATCGTCAAGTCGCTATAGACGATCCTGACGGGGGTGCCGGGGCGGCTGCTCGGACGCTGAAGCGGAAAGTCCTTGCAGCCACCCCGACTGAATGACCCGGCAGGAGAACCGGGCCTTTCGCGGACAGACGACGACGTCGGGTGGAGGGCGACGCCTGTCCGATCCTGATCAGTGCGACGCGCGCACCGAATCCGTCCGGCCTTCGACCATCAGGTGATCCATCTGGGTGCGGGCGCGACGCATCGCATCCGTGATGCAGACGCGGCGGTTCATGACGGGATTGGCGTCGTGGTCCGGACGACAGGCAGCCCGGGCGGCCGTCTGCATCCGGGACTCGAGCTCGGCGCGGTCGCCGGCGCGGGAAAGATCCAGGTCGATGTGGGACACACGCACCATGCGGGCTTCGTCCGCCATGGCCGGGACGGCGGCGAGAGCGGCCGCGGCCACGGCTGTGGAGAAGGCGATGCGAATAACGGTCTTGAAGGCGGGCATTGCAGGGTCCGATCAGGCGTTCGATCCCCAGGCGCCGAGATCGTTCGGGCTCCGCCGCTGGCGGATGAGAGGGGTCGATGAGGCGGGAGGAAAAACGTGTTGCTTACAGACCGGCATTTTGTTGCCGTCCGCCGCGCTCCGGCCCGGACGATTGCGGGGTTGGGCTCAAAAGGCCGTCGTTTCATCGCAGGAATGAAGCGACCCGGCGCGGTCGAGGGAGAAGTCCGGGGCGACCGTGAGAACACTGAAGCGGAAAGTTCTCACGATCACCCCGGCGTGGCGGCCCCCGGCAGGAGAACCCGGGGCAGCCCGGCGACAACGACGACGTCGGGTGGAGGGCGTCGTTCCGCCGTTTCAGTTCGAGGAGCGCATCTCCATGCTCAGTCGACCCTCACCCAGGTCACGAACCTCGACGAAATATTGTTCGGGCAGTTCGGCCGGCGCGGCCTGGGTCGGCGCGGCGGCGAGCAACGACGGAAGGGCCACAAGGGCGCCCTCGACCAGGACAGCGCCGGCGATCATCAACACCATGTAGCCAACTGACACCCGTAACCGGACCACCGTATTCCCTCCTGACGGCAGCGAAACTGCTCATGGGAAGGGCGGGCTTCCCGAACTGGGGGAACGATGCGTTACGCTTCAGTCCAATGTCCTGACGCGAGCGTAAGGCTTTTCTGATAGTTTTCTGAGGAAGCGCTGCTGAAGGCCCGGGGTGCTGGTTCATTGCAACCTTGCTGGCTAGCGTCCCCCGGTGGTTCGTTTCCGTGTCGTGCAATGAGGTCGGCATCGATGAGGGAGAGGTATCTCCTCGCCGAAGGGCTGTGCCTGGATCGGCAGGATGCCCGCGTGCTGGTGGAGGGGGCGCCGGTGCGCCTGGGCGCGCGCGCCTTTGACCTGCTGACAGCGCTGATGGAGCGCCCGCAGGTGCTGGTCACCAAGGACGAACTGTTCGCGCGCGTCTGGGCTGGCGTTACGGTGAGCGATGCCGTGCTCACGACCGCAGTCAAGGAGCTGCGCCAGGCGATCGGCGACAACGCCCGGCAGCCCCGGTACATCGAGACGGCGCATGGGCGGGGATATCGCTTTCTTCCTCCGGTGAGGGCGACGGATGAGTTGTCGGGGCCGACAGCGCAATCGCCCGTCGCCGGTGACCGGCCGACCAGTCGCCTGATCGCCGTGGCCGTGGTCTTCGTCGCACTCCTGCTGGTCGCGGCCGTGTCGATCTGGCCGCGCTTCCTGCCGACGTCCTCGCCGTCGGCGAGATCGATCGTGGTGATGCCGTTCGAGGATCTGTCGCCCGGCGGCGATCAACGCTGGTTCGCGGACGGTCTGGCCGAGGAACTGCAAACCACGCTGGCGCGCACGCCTGACCTCAGGACCGTTTCGAGACTGTCGGCGGCACGACTGATCCGCGCGGGGTCATCGGAACAGGAAGCGGCCTCCCGACTGGGGGCCGATCAGTTCCTTGAAGGCTCGGTTCGCCGGTTCGGCGATCGGGTCAAGGTGACGGTTAAACTGCTCCGTGCGGAAGACGGGTCGCAGATCTGGGCCAACAGCTACGACCGCAGCGCCACCGATGTGATCGAAATTCAGGAAGACATCGCTTTCCAGGTCGCCTCCAGCCTGAGCCCCACGTCCTCCAGCCGTCAGCTGCGAGCCATGGTGGAGGTCGGCACCCGATCCTCCGAAGCCTATGAGGCATACCTGAGGGGGCTGGCGATGGATCAGCGCCAGTTTGAGGACGGCGATCTCGACTTCGCCTCTGCGGCCGCCGATGCCTATGAGCTGGCGCGGGTGCTGGACCCGACATTCGCCGCCGCGCACTGGAAGGCGGCGGATACATGGTTCGGCAACCAGACGCGGCTGGATGCATCAACGCGGGGCTCGGTCTCGGACGAGGTCCGGCTGGCGCGGCATATCGAGCGTCTGGACGCGGCGATCCGCAACGGCCGGGACGACACCGAACGCCTGAAGTACCGCGCCGCCCGGGCGGCCATGAATCTGGAATTCGTCGCCGCCCGGAGGCTGATGGAGCAGTATCTGCGGGCGCGCCCCCGCGACATCGACGCCTGGGAGGAGCTGGCCGATCTGTCAGCCTATTCCGGCAACCGGGCGCAGATGCGCCGGGCGGCGGAGCGGATCCATACGCTGGCGATCGAGGAGGGCGAGCCGCGGTCGCGCGCCATTACGGTCGCGGTCATGGCGATGGATCTGGAGTCAGCGGTCCGGTACGCGCGTGAACAGCTGGCAAGCCGGCCGGATCAGGCGGTGACGCAGTACCAGGCGCACAGGGCCTATATCTGGGCTGGACAGTTTGAAGAGGCGCGGCGGCTTCTGCCGATGATCCGGGCGTCCGGGCTGGCTCCGGCCACGCGACTGCTGGCGGACATGCGGCAGGCCTGCGCAGAGGGTAGGCGCGCCGATGCGATCCGGCTGAAGAACCAGATCGACGCCACCGGGAATCTGAACACGCGGTGGCTGGCCGCGGTGCTGGACGGTGACGCCCACGGCGCAAGGGCCCTGTTGAGGCCGCTCGACCGCGAGGGAAGCCTGCCCAACCTGATGCAGTACATGATCAATCCGAACTTCGACTCCCGGCAGTTCCCGGTGCTGGATGCCCGCCTTCGGGGCAATGGCGTACGGTTGGCGCCGCCTGCCGTGGTCCCTCATGCCTGCCCGGCCAGAGCGGCAGCCGGCAGTCTTGCGGCCTGATCCGACCGGCCGCACTGTGCAGTCAAGGGAGAGGGACCATGGCCAGCGAACCCAAGACGAAGCCGACGGATGTGCCTGTCGCGGATTTCATCTCCACCGTCGAGCATGAGGGCCGGCGCGAGGACGCCAGGGTTGTCGATACGATCCTGACCGAAGTCAGCGGACAGCCGGCGGTAATGTGGGGGCCGTCGATTGTCGGCTACGGCGTCTATCGTGGATCGACAGGTGACTGGCCGGTGCTGGGCTTCTCCCCGCGCAAGGCGAACATGGTCATGTACCTGATGCCCGGCTTCGACAAGGACGATGCGGACCTGCTGGCCCGGATGGGCAAGCACAAGACCAGTGTGGCCTGCCTGTATCTGAACCGGCTGAAGGATACGGATCTCGGCGCGCTGCGCGAACTGGCCGAGCGCTCGCTGGCCCGGACGCGGGCGAGGTATCCCGACGCGACCTGACGCGGCTCAGGCGGCGATCCGGAAATCCTCGGCCGGGTCGAACAGCGGACGGGCCTCGTCCCACAAGGCGTCCTCGTCGGCGTAGCGGGCGCTGGCGCGGGCGTCGATGACGTCGATCACCTGTTCTTCCAGACGATCCCAGATGACCGCCAGGTCGCCGCAGCCGTCGGCGTCGCAAGGGACGATCAGGTAGCGGTTGGCGGCGACGTGGGCGGCGGGAGCGAAGCGGGCCATCAGAGAACTCCGAAGCGGTGTTTCATTCGATGGTCGGAGCTTGAAACAGTGTTGCGTCATTTTTTGTCGTATGATTTTTTGAACGCATGAGACACTCGAAGGCGGCCGATGTTCTGGAGCTCGCGCGGCGCATGGCGGCCAGCGCGGAAGGCGTCTCGATCGCCGAGATCATGGCCGACTACGACATGCAGCGACGGACGGCCGAGCGGCTGCGCGACGCGGTGGTGGCCCTGTTCCCGCAGACGGAGGAGGTCTCGGAGTGGCCGGGCAAGCGCTGGCGCATTCGCGGCGGCCTGTCGGCATTCGAGCAGGCCCCGACGACCGAGGAACTGGTCGAGCTGACAAAGGCGGTGCAGTTGTTGCGTGCGCAGGGTGAACCGGTGCGGGCCGCGGCTCTGGAAGGGCTGGAGCGCAAGCTGAAGACGGCGATCCGCTCGACGACCCTGAACCGGCTGGCGCCCGATCTGGAAGCACTGGTGCGCGCCGAGACCATCGCCGTTCAGGCCGGGCCGCGTCCGACGGCGGACGAGAGCCAGCTGACCCAGATCCGGCAGGCGGTTCTGGCCGGCCAGCCGCTGGGCTTCATCTACAGCCGCCCGGGCGCCGAGCCGCGCCGGCGCAGCGTCGCGCCGTGCGGGGTCATGTTCGGTCGCGCCAACTACCTGGTCGCTGCGGATCGCGAGAGCGGGCGCATCCAGACCTTCCGTCTGGACCGGATGAGCGCGGTGAAGGCCGAGGAGGGGACCGCTGCGCCGCCGCCGGACTTTGATCTGCAGGTTTTCGCCAGCCAGTCCTTCGGCATCTACCAGGATGAGATCGAGGACGTGGTCCTGCAGGTCACGCCTGAGGGCGCCGACGAGGCCCGGGCCTGGCGCTGGCACCCGACCCAGACGGTCGAGGATCAGGACGACGGCTCGGTGATCGTCCGCTTCCGCGCCTCAGGCATGCGGGAGCTGGCCTGGCACCTGTTCACCTGGGGCGAGCAGGTGCGGATCATCCAGCCGGCGCGTCTGAAAGCCGTCATGGCCGGAGAACTGGACGCCGCCTGGCGCGCCCTGAAAGCGGTCGAAGCCTGACCAAAGCGTAACGAGACGCACGCCACCCGCCACGGCTAAGCCTGTGGCGACAGGGGAGTCTCAACCATGCGTACAGCCTTCGCCGCCGTTCTCGCTTCCGCCGCCCTGCTTGCCGGCTGCGCGACCACCTCTTCGACTGCGAACAGGGATCCGGGCGCTCCGGACGTGACGGTGACCCGCGACGGAGACCAGTGGAGCGCTGACTATGTCCTGCCGTCTGATGCGCCGGCGTGGGCCTTCATTCGCTCGGCCTTGGCGCGGGAGAGCCGCCAGCCGTGGCGGCTGGGACAGTGGGCAGTTGAAACGCCGGGCGTGGTCCTGGAACGGCGAGGCCATCTGGACGTGATCCGGTCGGTCGACGGCGGGCCGGTTCCGCGTCGTCTGCGTTTCCGCCTGACGCCGAAGGCCGAGGATCTGGAGGCCGACTACGATCCCGCTCTGGTGTTCACCGACGGATCGGTGGCGATGTTCTCGGGCCATTTCGACGTCACACCGCTGATGTCCGCTGAACAGGCTGATTCCCTGCCGCTGGATCTGAAGGATGTGGACCTGCAGAAATCCAATGCCCGGGTAACCTGGCGTGACCGCGCCGGGCCGGTTCTGTTCGAGGGCAGGCGCCGCCGCAATCCGGTGTCGGACACCGGAACGGTCTATGTGCTGTTCGGGCGGGCGGACCTAGTCGACAGCTCGCGTCTGGCGACCGTCATCGATCCCGGCCTGCCGTCGTGGATCGGCAGGGAAGTCGGCGATTTCGCACCGAAGGTCGCGGACTACTACGCCCGCAGGCTTGGACCGGGCCAGACCGACAAGCCGACGATCATGGTCAGTTGGAACGGACCCACGCCGCATCTGCGGAGCATGGGCGGCAGCGTCCTGCCCGGCCTGATTATTATGGCGTTCGAGGGCGACAGCGTCGTCGAACCCTCGACGGAGGTCGCCGACCATACACGCTGGTTCATCGGCCACGAGAGCGCACACTTCTGGCTTGGGCAGACGGTCCGCTACGAGCGGTCGCGGGACTCGTGGATCACCGAGGGCGGCTCGGATCTGATGGCCATGCGCGCGATGTCGGAGATCAGTCAGTCGTACGACGTGCGCAGCGCCCTGCAGGAGGAAGTCGACGACTGTATCGATCTGGCCGACGAGCCCGTCGGCGAGGCCAACAGTCGCGGCGAGCATCGGGCCTACTACGCCTGCGGCGCCGTATTCTCCCTCGTGGCCGAAGGGTTCCAGAAGAAGGCGACCGGCGGAGACTGGCTCGATTTCCTGAAGCCGCTGATCGACGCCAACCGCGAGGATGGCGTCCTGACCCGTCAGGAGTGGTTCGAGGCGCTGGACCGGCTTTCAGGCGATCCGACCATGCGGGCGGATATGGAGACCCTGCTGGATCGGGGCTCGGGCGAAGCGGCGACGCTGGTCGCACGTCTGCTGGATCGGGGCGGGATCGGCTACCGTCTGGAGGATGGAAAGGTTCGCCTGACCTGAAAGCTTGCGACAAGTGCTGGTTATACGCAGACGAAATCCATGCTCAACGGATGAACGCCGATCGCCGGGCGTCGGGCGGTCGGGGCGCTGACTAGGGTGCCGCTGGCCCGGATCAGGGCAGGGGAGCCAGTCACATGCATCTGAAACGGCTATGCGGCCTTGTCGCCGGCGGATTGATCTTCGCCCAGCCGGTCTCCGCGCAGGACTTCGACCGGACGGGCTGGTTCGCCGACCTGGAGCAGATGCGGGACGCGATGTCCGTCGGCTACGCCAATATGGAATGGGCGGCGTCGGAGCGGCAGAGCCTGAAGACGGCCTGGGATACGGCCTACGCCGCGGTCGGGACCTCGACGGACGATGCATCGGCGCGCACGGCCCTGACGCGCTTCGCCTCATCCTTCGCAGACGGGCATGTCTCCGTGCGCTGGCCGGCCGCAGCTGTTCAAACCGGGGCCGTCGGTCCTGCATCGCCATGCGCCGGGCTGGCGCCGGGCGGGGCCGGCGACCGGCAGGGCGCCTTTCCTAGTATGCCGGACTATGAGCCGATCCCGGGAGATGACTCGGCCATCCTCGCCGCCGGTTTTGTGACCGTCGACGGAAAGCGGTTCGGCGTGCTGCGCATCCCCGCCTTCGGCCAGTTCGCCTTTCCAGAAATCTGCAACGGGATCGTCGCCGGGCGAGGCATCGGTTCTGATTGCGACGAGACCTGTCTCGAGGAGCTCGAGAAAGCGGCTCACGCTGCCTTCGTCGCGATCGCAACGCGCCAGTTGCGTGCGTTGGCTGCGCGCGAACCGGACGCCCTGATCGTCGACCTCGCCCGCAATGGCGGCGGCGACGACAGTTCGGAGGCCATTGCCCGGATGGTGACCCGCCGACCGCTCCGTTCGGCCCGGATCGGCATGATGCGGACCCCGGCATGGACGGCGAAACTCGACAGCGACATCGAGGAACTGACGGCCATGCGCGCGAACCTCCCTGCGGCGGATCGAGCCACGGTGGACGGCCTGATTGCGCAGATGAGCGCTGCCCGCGACGAGACCCGAACGCCCTGCGACCGCTCGCCGATGTGGCGGGATGAACCTGTCGCCTGCTCGCAGCTTGTCGAGACCGGCCTGTCGGCGACGGGCTGGACCAATGGCCATGACGCGGATCAGGTCCGGGGCAAGCCGTGGGAGGGGCTGACCTTCTCGCTGGCGTCCTACCCCTACGAAGCCGGCATCTGGGACGGCCCGCTGTATGTGGTCGTCGACCAGGGCAGCGCGTCCTCGGCCGAGCAGTTCGCCTCGGTGCTCAGGGACAACGATGCGGCGGTGATTATCGGCGCGCCGTCGTTCGGCGCCGGCTGCGGCCACTGGCTGGGAGGCGAACCGGTGCGCCTGAGTCATTCCGGCGGGGAGTTCTCGATGCCGGATTGCGTGCGCTATCGCGCAGACGGCGCCAACGAGGTCGGGGGCATCGTGCCGGACGTGTTGATTCCTCTGCGAAACAACGACACCCGGCAACAGCGCACGGCGCGCATGCGCGCGGCTCTGGCCAGCCTGACGATCACGCGCCCCTAGGCTCCGATCAGCCGGCCGCGAACGGCCAGGGGCTGACTGACTTGGCCCAGTCGTCGACCGCCGGCGCGCGGTCGACGGGCGGGGCGGCGCGTTCGGCGCAGGGGTGGCGGTGGCACAGGCGGCAGGCCGGGCCGATGGGGGTCACCTCGGGGGATCCGAGATCCAGACCGCGGGCATGGATCAGGCGGTGGGCGTGCTTCAGCTCGCAGCCGAGGCCGACGGCCAGATCCTGTCCCTCGCTGAAACCGTCGTGGCCCTGACGGTTGACCGTGCGGGCCAGGGTGAACCAGCGCTGGCCGTCCGGCGTCTCGATGATCTGGGTGACGATCCGGCCGGGCGTGCGGAATGTCGAATGCAAACGCCAGCGCGGGCAGGCGCCGCCGAAGCGCGAGAAGGGGAAGTTGCCCGAGGCGAAGCGCTTGGAGACGTTCCCCGCCTGATCGACCCGCATCAGGAAGAAGGGCACGCCGCGCGCCGCGGGGCGCGACAGGGTGGTCAGGCGGTGGGCCGCCTGCTCGAAGCTGACGCCGAAGCGGGCCTGGAGGCGAGGCAGGTCGTAGCCATTGGCCTCGGCCGCCGCGTGGAAGGCGGCGTAGGGCATCAGGATGGCCGCGGCGAGGGTGTTGGTCAGTGAGACCTTCAACAGGCGGCGAGCGGCCTCGTCGGGCGCGCCTGAACCGGCGATCAGGGCCTCGAGATCGGCCGCGTGCTCGGCCTGGGCCAGTTGATAGGCGACCGCGAAGGCGCGGGAGGAAGGGCCGAGCGTTTCCGAAAGCAGCAGGCGCTTGCGGTGCGGGTCATAACGGCGCGTCCACTCGACCATGACCTCGGCCGGCAGGGTGCGGACGGTCAGGCCGTGGGCGGCGGACAGGCGGGCGCGGACGCGGGTCTCGAACGGCTCGCCGGGGGCGTCGGCCTCCAAAGAAGCGGCGAGGGTCTCGCCCAGCGCGTCGAGCTCGGGGAAGTGGTTGCGGTGGGCCTGCACATATTCGCGAACCCAGTCGGCGGGGCCGTCGTCGGTTTGCGGGCCGGTCTGCGCGCGGGCGCGCTGGTCAGCGAAGGCACGGTAAAGGCGCAGGAAGGCGTCGGCGACCGTGGGCTGGTCTTCGGCCAACTGGACGATCTCGTGCCGGGGCGCGGCGAGGCCTGAGAAGACCGGATCAGCGAGGGCCTCGGCCAGTTCGGCCTCGGTCGCCGGACCGCCGGTCTGGCCCAGAGTGCGCAGATCGACGTCATAGGTCTCGGCCAGCCGCAGCAGCAGCTGCGCTGACACCGGGCGCTGATTGCGTTCTATGTGGTTGAGATAGCTGGGAGAAACGCCGAGGTCGCCCGCCATGGCGGTCTGGGTCAGACCAAGCTCGCGCCGGACCCGCTTGAGGCGGCCTCCCAGAAACAGCTTGCGATCGGCGGCGTCCATGGCTGCACGTTGTCATAGAATGACTTAACAGCAAGTGTCATAAAGTGACTCAATGACGCGAAATGCGGGCGTGAGCCTGTGTCATTCGTGACTTGTGCGTGTTGTCCTCCTGTCGAACCGCCGCACTCCCGCCGGCGACCTGACGGATGACGACGATGACCACCTTCGCCGACCTGGTTCCTTCGCCCACCGGCCGCTTCGACGGCATCGAGCGCCCGTACACGCCCGAGGATGTCCTGCGCCTGCGCGGCTCCGTGCCGGTGACCCATACGCTGGCCGAGCGCGGCGCCAACCGCCTGTGGGAGCTGCTGCACAGCGAGTCCTATATCAACGCCCTGGGCGCCGTGACCGGCAATCAGGCCATGCAGATGGTCCGCGCCGGCCTGAAGGCGATCTATCTGTCGGGCTGGCAGGTCGCCGCCGACGCCAACACGGCCGGGGCCATGTATCCGGACCAGTCGCTGTACCCGGCCAACGCCGCGCCGGAGCTGTGCCGCCGCATCAACCGCACCCTGCAGCGCGCCGACCAGATCGAGCACGCCGAGGGCGGGGCCAAGCGCGACTGGTTCGCCCCCATCGTCGCCGATGCCGAAGCCGGCTTCGGCGGGCCGCTGAACAGCTTCGAGATCATGAAGGCCTTCATCGAGGCGGGCGCCGCGGGCGTCCACTTCGAGGACCAGCTGGCGTCGGAGAAGAAGTGCGGCCATCTGGGCGGCAAGGTGCTGATCCCCACACAGGCGCACGAGCGCAACCTGATCGCCGCCCGTCTGGCCGCCGATGTCATGGGCACGCCGACGATCACCGTTGCCCGCACCGACGCCGAGAGCGCCCAGTTGATCACCAGCGACATCGATGAGCGGGACCAGCCCTTCATTGACCGCGAGAACCGCACGCCGGAGGGCTTCTTCCGCCTGAAGCCGGGCACCGGCCTTGATCACTGCATCGCGCGCGGCCTGTCCTACGCCAACATCGCCGATCTGCTTTGGTGGGAGACCTCGCATCCGGATCTGGAGGACGCGAGGAAGTTCGCCGAGGCGATCCAGAAGGAGCACCCCGGCAAGCTGATGGCCTACAACTGCTCGCCGTCGTTCAACTGGGAAGCCAAACTCGACAAGGCGACGATCGCGAAGTTCCAGCGCGAGCTGGGGGCCATGGGCTACAAGTTCCAGTTCGTGACCCTGGCCGGCTTCCACAGCCTGAACAACGGCATGTTCGAGCTGGCCTCGGGCTACCGCGATCACGGCATGGCGGCCTACTCCGAGCTGCAACAGCGCGAGTTCGCCAACGAGGCCATCGGCTATACCGCCACCCGCCACCAGCGCGAGGTCGGCACCGGCTATTTCGATCAGGTCGCGACTGTCATCTCGAATGGCCAGTCCTCGACGACGGCCATGAAGGAATCCACCGAAACCGCCCAGTTCGTCGCGGCTGAATAAGGAGAGAGGCCATGCAACCGCTGAACAATCCCGAAGCCATCATCGACTTCTGCCTCGCCCCGCTGAACCTGGACACGCAGACGGAGGCCGAGCGCGAGGTTCGGCGGCGTCTGCAGCATGTGATCAAGACCTTCCGGGCCAAACTGGCCCAGCCGGTCGCGGTCGATTTCTCCGAGATGCCGCTTCAGGTGATCAACGAGGCCGCACACGGCCACGAATAGATCAGGCGGCGTGCGTCAGGCTGCGAGAGCGGCAGCCTGACGGGGCAGGGTGTCGATGAGGCCGAGGAGCTCGGCGGCGTCGAACGGTTTGGCCAGGTGACGATCGGCGCCGGCCGCCTCTGCCGCCGTCACATGTTCGGCCAGGGCGTTGGCGGTCAGCATCACCACGGGCGTCCGGGGCAGGCCCAGGGCGGCCTCATGCAGGCGGATTTCCTTCGTTGCGGTCAGGCCGTCCATGACGGGCATCTGCATGTCCATCAGGATGATGTCGAAGTCCCCGTCGCGGGCGGCCTGCAGGGCTTCGGCGCCATTCTCGACCTGGACGAGGTCAACATCGACCTGGAGCAGGATCATCTCGACCACCTTGCGGTTCACCGGATGGTCGTCGGCCAGCAGGACCTTCATCCGGCAGGCCTCGGCCGCCTCGTCGGAAGGCACCTCCGTCACGACCTTGAGGGCCGGCGCCTCGGCGCGACGAAGCGGGACCGTCAGGATGAAGGCCGAGCCGCCGCCGGGCTCGCTTTCGCAATCCAGATGACCGCCCATCATCTCGGCTAGCTGGCGCGAGATGGAGAGGCCAAGGCCGGAGCCGCCGAACTTGCGGGTGATGCCGCCGTCGGCCTGCTCAAAACGACTGAACAGGCGGGCGCGGGTATCGCTGTCGAAGCCGATGCCGGTGTCCTCGACCGAGAAGCGCAGGGTCTCTTCGCCCTTGAGCATCGGTCCGGGCGCGACCGTCAGACAGACAAAGCCCTTGGCGGTGAACTTGACCGCGTTGGACACCAGGTTGGTGATCACCTGCTTGACGCGGACCACGTCGCCTTCGATCCAGCCGTCGACCTCCGGAGCGATCTCGACGAAGAACTGGAGACCCTTCTCGCTGGCCTGGGCTTCGTAGAGTTGGCCGGCTTCGCGGACGGCGCGGCCCAGGTCGAACGCTTCCTCATTGAGTTCAAGTCGGCCGGATTCGACCCGCGCGAGATCCAGGATGTCGCTGAGGAGGACCTGCAGCGTCTGGCTGGACGAGCGGATGAGATCCAGCATCTCGGACTGGCGCGCTGACAGTTCAGTGCTGCGCAGGGCCTGGGCCACACCGATGACGCCGTTCAGCGGCGTGCGGATCTCGTGGCTCATGTTGGCGAGGAATTCGGACTTGGCGCGGTTGGCGGCTTCCGCGGCGTCGCGGGCTTCGGCCAGGGCGTCGGCGTGATTCTTGAGCTCGGTAATCTCGGTGCAGACCGTCACGATGCCGCCGGCGCGGGTCGCGCGATCCGAGACCCGGATCCAGCGGTTGCCGGCGAACCGTTGCTCCATGGTGGCCGACAGGCTGGCGCGCATGGCCATGCGCTCGGCGATGAACTCCTCCTCGCGGCCGATGGCTTCCGAATACACCCCGTCGTCCAGACCAACCTGAAGCAGCTCCCGGAAGGTCATGCCGACCTGCAGCCGCGTTGCGAGTTCCGGGTTCACCTCGCCGTAGCGGCGGTTCCAGAGGACCAGCTTGTCATCGGCGTCATAGAAGGCGAGCCCGTCCGACATCGCGTCGATGGCGTCGCGGATCTGGTGGGTGGCGCTGGCCTTCGAGTACCAGGCCATCGCGACCAGCAGGGAGGCCACGGCCGCCATGCCCAGCACCATGGCCGCGATCACCAGCACCATCACGCCGGGCGACATGGTCCAGCCCAGCGGGGCAGCCGGAGCCGCCGTCAGCGTCATCGCGCTCATGGCCGTGAAATGCAGGATGATCACGGAGAGCGCGCCGCCGATGCTCGTGATCGTCATCCGGAAGGGGCTCAGGCCGTGCAGCAGGCTGGCGCTCAGGGCTGCGACGCTCATGCCCGCAATGATCCCGCCCGCAACGTACCCGGGATGCCAGGCGACTAAGCCGGGCATCTCGATGGCCGAGACGCCGAGGAAGTGCATGGCGCTGACGCCGGCGAGCGCCACGGCGCCCGCGAGGCCCCGCATCAAGGGGCCGGGCCGTGACAGGGCGAGCAGGCAAGACAGTGCGATGCTGCCGAACGCCATGAAGAAGGAACTGATCGTCAGCCCGACGCCGAACCGGATCGGCGCGCCGGCGTCGTAGCCCAGCATGGCGATGAAATGGGTCGAGAATACCGCAAGGCCGCAGACGAAAGCTGACAGGACGGCCATGCGAAGTTGCCGGGGGCCTGTCAGCCCGCGCGCCCGGCACAGGGCGCGGTAGGCGACGCCGACACCGAAAATGCAGACCAGGCCGGCCGCAAGGGTCCAGCGCCAGTCATGCTGCAATACGATGCAGGAAATTATGCGTTCCAAGACGCCCCCTTTCAGCGTGGCAGTATCGCTGGAAGGGATGAAGAAAAAGTGCGCGCTGGCGTACGGATCAGGCGGAGGCGACCTCGACCTCGAAATCCCGGCCCAGGACCTTGGTCGGATTGACCTGTCGGTCACCGCGACGCACCTCGAAATGCAGGTGGGGGCCGGTGGAGCGGCCGGTGTTTCCGACCAGGCCGATCCTTTCTCCTTCAACCAGACGCTCGCCCGAGGCCACGTCGACGCGGCTCAGGTGTCCGTAAAGGGTCGACATGCCGTTCGGATGGACGACCTCGATGAAGCGGCCGTAGCCGCCGGCGTCATACCCGGTGCGCAGGACCCGGCCTTCGGCGGCGACATAGACGCTGGTGCCGCTGGGCGCTGCAATGTCGACGCCGTCGTGGTGGCGTGCTGCGGCGCCGGGAAGGCGGCGCATGCCGAAGGGCGAGTTGATCGCGTAGCCGCGGACGGGCTCTGCAAAGGCGATCAGGCGCGTCACCGGCCCCGCCGGTTCGGCCACCGCGGCGACGGGCGGCGCTTCGGGGATGGCATAGCCTTCGGGCGGAGGGATATCGCCGGCGACACTCAGCGGGGCGGCGGCCATGGCGAGCACGGCGACGCCCGCCATGGCGGCGGCCTGTCCGGAATGGGTGAGAAACGACCGGGCGGTCGGCAACAGGCGTCGCATGGGCGGCGTCGGCTCCGTCTTCGGCTCCGAATGAGCGGGAAGGAAGCGCAGCGATCGTCGCCCTCATGGCGTCCGGTCCGCTCTGTGCGCTCCGTGATGAGCGCGCCTTTCTAACGGCCGGTGGGACCAGAATGGGGCGCCCCGGGGCGGCAGGTCGTCGCAGGGGCGGAACGAAAGAGGGCGCCCGGACATGCCGGGCGCCCTCCTGTCGCGTCCTGAGGAAGCGGTCAGTTCAGCGGGATCGTGTAGCTGACGCCGCCGACATGGCTGTCGGCCGCATCGCCGAAGCGACCGCGGTAACCGATGCTGAGGATGCCCGAGCCCATCCGCGCCTCCACGCCGGCCTGGGCCAGCATCGAGCCGCCGAACGGGTCCTCGACTTCGCGGTACAGGACCCGCGCCGGATTGCCGGCGATGCCGACACCGACGGCGTCGCTGCTGTCGGCGAAGGTGTCCCGGTAGCCGCCCTCGACGTAGAAGGTGAAGCCGTCACCGCCGCCCTCGGCACGCAGGGAGATTTCTCCGGCCGCCGACTGGAGGGTGCGATCCTCGTAGCGATATTCGGCGGCCGCGCCGGTTTCGGCATAGCCGTTTACATCCGTCGAGACCCAGCTGATGGCCGCGCGGGGAGACAGGGCGATGCCGCCCATGTCGAACCAGACGCCGCCCTGAAGGCGGGCGCCGACGCTGCCGCCGTCGGTTTCGCCAGAGTGGACGATCGGGGCCAGCGAGGTAACGCGGCTGATATCGTCATATTGGTCGATGGAGCCACCGACGGCTGCGTTGAGGAACATGGCGCCCGAGCGCATTCCGGCCCAGGCGTCAAAGGCGTAGGTGCGAACGTCGAAGTTCATCGCGCCGGCCTCGACGTCGGCATTGCGGAACGTGCCGGAAAGACCGAAGCGCAGGCCTTCGCTGATCACGTGATCCAGGGCGACCCGGCCGCCCCAGCCCTTGGCCTCGGACGCCGCGATCGAGCCGCGGGCGTCGGTCTCGACGCTGTCGACGATGGCGCCGAAGGTCATGCGGGTGCCGGCTTCCCAGGCGTGCCGACCGGCCATGGTCTCCGAAGCGAGGTCGAGCAGGTCCTCGCGCTGGCGGAAGGCGGTTTCACCCTGGACCGCCGACTGGGCGCCGATGTCGCCGTAATACAGATAGTCGGTCGCCAGACGGGAGATCAGGCGGTGGCCGGCAGCGGTCGGGTGCACCCCGTCCCAGTAGAGGTAGGTGTCCGGCGTCGCGCAGACCGTGCCACCGCTGAAGCAGGATTGGGTCACATTGGTCAGGCCGAAACGACCCGGATTGGCCGCCAGCGGGTCGCTGATCTTGTACAGGTCCATCAGGATGATGTTGGTCCCGGGACGCGCGGCGGCCGTCGCAGTCAGATTGCTGAGCAGGGCGCTGTTGAAGGTGGTGCCCGAGAAGTCGGCGAGCGCGGAGCCGCTGGCGCCGATGCTGCTGGCGGCGAACTGCGGCGTGATGCCCAGGCGCGGCAGGTTGGTGACCAGGATCGTACCGGCGCCTCCGGCGGCGATGGTGTTGACGATGGTGTTGATGTCCGCGGCCGCGGCCGTGGCGACGGTTCCCATCGTCGCCTGGGCCGTCGCGGGCGAGGCGGCGGCGGCGGGGAAGGCCTGGAAGATGTTGTTTGCGCCGCCGAGGACGCTGACCAGATCATTGGCGCCGAACGTGCCGCCGGCGCCCTGATAGGCGGCCAACTGTCCGCGCATGCCCGGAGGGCTGGCGGTGAAGTCGGTGCGCGCGCCGCCGAAGGCGTAGTTGATGCTGCCGGTCACAGGTGCGCCGGCGGCGAACCGGCCGGCGTTGAAGCCGAGCAGTTCCGTGAATACCGGGCCGTTCGAGAACCGGCCCTGGAAGTAAGGGGGCGACAGCGGCTGGGTCCCGCCCGTCACAGCGTACAGGTTGCCGTTGTCACTAAGGCTGTCGCCAAAGACGACGAGGCGGTTGTAGCTCTGGGCGCTGGCGGCCCCGGCGGTGGCCCCAAGGGCCGCGACGGCGAGCGCGGTGGCTGCGACGGTGCGCAGGAAACGAGACATTGGCGATCCTCCCTCGGTCGTCAAAGCGCGACCGTTGGGGGCACTCTGCGCCCGTTTTGCGCGTGCGCAAGATGCCGTCGGGTAAGGTTTCAGTACAGGCTTCGGAAACGAAGCGTGCCCGCAACACTCTTCAGCACCCGGAGCGCTCCCGGATCGTAGCCGCTTTCGACGTCGATGATGACGTAGCCCGTGCGTTCGTCCGTCTTCAGATGTTGTCCCAAGATATTCAGGCCGGCCCCTGCGATGGCGCGGTTCAGGTCGGCGAGGACGCCGGGCTGGTTGCGGTGGATGTGCAGCAGGCGGTGGGCGCCCGAGACCTCGGCCAGCTGGACGTTGGGCAGGTTCACGCAGAACGTCGTGTCGCCGCGGTTCAGATAGGCCAGCAGGCGGTCGGCTGCGAACTCTCCGATGGCCTCCTGCGCCTCCTCGGTAGAGCCGCCGATGTGGGGCGTCAGGATGACGTTCTTCAGGCCGCGCAGGGGGCTGTCGAACGGATCGGCATTGGTGGCGGGCTCGTCGGGGAAGACGTCCAGCGCCGCGCCGCCGATGCGGCCCGAGCCCAGCGCCTGGGCAAGCGCGCCGATATCGACGATGTGGCCGCGCGACAGGTTCAGCAGCAGGGCGCCGTCCTTCATCCGCGCCAGCTGGGCCGCGCCGAAGATGTTGGCGTTTTCGGCCCGGCCGTCGACGTGCAGGGTCACCACGTCGCTCTCGGCCAGCAGGGCGTCCAGCGACGATATGCGGCGGGCATTGCCGAGGGCGAGGCGTTCGGTCAGGTCATGGAAGATGACCCGCATCCCAAGCGCCTCGGCCAGCACGGACAACTGGCTGCCGATCGCGCCATAGCCGACGATGCCGAGGGTCTTGCCGCGCAGCTCGCGCGAGCCGGTCGCGGACTTGTTCCACTCGCCGCGGTGCATGGCTGCGGATTTGTCGGACACGTCGCGCATCAGGGCGATGGTCAGGCCGACAGCCAGCTCCACGACCGAGCGGGTGTTGGAGTAGGGGGCGTTGAAGACGGCCACGCCGCGGTCCGATGCAGCGGCGAGGTCGATCTGGTTGGTGCCGATGCAGAAGGCCGCCACGGCCATCAGCCTGTCGGCGGCGTCGAGCACCCGCGCGCTGACCTGGGTCTTGGAGCGGACGCCCAGCACATGGACGCCCTTGATGCGCTCGATCAGTTCATCCTCGCCGAGCGCGCCCTTGACCGTCTCGACCGTGTAGCCGGCCTCTTCCAGCCGATCGACGGCGGCGGGATGGACGTTCTCCAGCAGCAGAATCCGCATCCGGCTGCGCGGATAGGACCAGCGGCCCGCCAGACCCTCGGCGTGGAGCAGTTCGTCGATGGAGGCGGCCTCGGCGTCGGCGGCGGCGACGACGGGATCGCGGCGGACGATCTCGGTGAAGGCGTAGAAGCGGTCGGCCGCGCCGGCCTGTTTGACCTCGGCATCGGTCCACCCGTCGCCGACCATGACCACGGGGCCGGACAGACCAAGCGCGCGGATGACGGCCGGTTTGCCGCCCGCTTCGGACAGAGGATTGGCCGGGTCGACCCCTGCGACGCGGCCTTCGGCGTCATAGAGCAGGTCATTGGCGAGGACCCGATCCGGGGCGATGCCCAGCCGCTCGGCCACGGGGGCGATGATCTCGCGGAAGCCTCCGGACAGGATGACGATGCGATCTGCATGGGCGCGGAAGAAGGCGAGGTTCTTCCGGACCGACGGCGTGCCCTCATCGAGGATGCGGTCGGCGAGGGTCTGCACGTGGTCGCGGGTCAGGGGCAGCAGGGCCATGCGGCGACGCAGGGCCTCGCCGAAAGCGACCTCGCCGGCCATGGCCTGATCGGTCAGGCGGGCGATCTCGCCGCGGACCTCCGCGGCGTCGGGAGCGCCGGCCAGGGCGATGTCGGCCAGCGCCTCGAGCGTCTCGATGCGGACGAGGGTGGAATCGAAATCGAAGATGTAGGTGGCCGCATCGCTCATCCTCGGACCTTGGCCCACCTTCGCAGTTGCAGCAATCGGGGGATTTCCGGACTCGGCGAAAACGCGTGCGAGTCGTCCGGAAATACGAAAAAGGCGTCGGCCGCGTTGAGAGCGACCGACGCCTGTCTAACGCTATGATGCGTCAGAAACTGTCGTGTCAGAATTTGCCGAGGCTGCGCAGGCGGCTGTCGGGGCGGCGAGCGTCGAGGGCGGCGGCGCCGACGGCCGCGGCGATGGTGGCGAGGGCGATCAGGGCGCCGCCTTCCTTGGCGTGGTCGCGAGCGTAGTCGCCGGCGTCACGGGCATAGCGGCGGGCCTGCTTGCCGTGTTTCTTCAAGGCTTTGCGAGACGATTTTCGCGTATCGCGGAACCAGCGGCTGGAGCGGTCGCGGGCGTCGTCGGTGAACTCGTGAGCGCGGTCGCCGGCCTCTTCCAGACCGTGACGCGCGGTCTCGACGAAGTCGTCGAAACGGCCCCGCAGGGACTGGGTATCGATCCAGTCGCGCGGATCGAGGCGGCTGCGGATGGACTGGAACCGGGTCGGACCCGTGCGCTGGTTCAGCAGGAGGGTGGCGAGGCCCACGCCGGCCAGAACCGCAATGACACCCGCGGCGATGCCGGGATGCTTGCGGACTTCGGCGAGGGCGGAAAACTGTCGGACCATGGGATAGTGAACCTCTTCATCGAGGCCGTCCTCGGTCGGGTCATACAGCCCGTCGTCGTACGGCTCATAGGCGGAACGACGGTCCCGCATGAGGCTAGGAGCGAACCGGGCGAAAAGTGGTTCCGCGACGCCGGGCAGGGCGGCGTAGAAGCTGGCGATCAGACGTCCGCCGCCGCCGACGGTGATCTCGCGGATCGGGTGGCTTGCGCAGTACAGAATGGTGTCCGCCACGACGTGGGTCGCATAGACCGGCTGCGGGTTGTGAACGGCCTGGCCGGTCAGGTTCCTGGCGTGACGGCTGGACGGGCTGTCGACCGCCGACGGCTTGACCAGCGACAGGGTGATCGGCGCCTGTTCGCGTATCAGCTCCATTCTCAACGCGTTCGTGAAGCCCTTCACGGCATGCTTGGACGCCGAATAGATGCCCTGAACCGGAATGGGCGCGTCGGACAGGGTCGAGCCGACGTTGATGATCGCCCCGCCGTCGTAGCGTTTGCGCAGATGCTCCGCCGCGACGAGTGAGCCGTTCACCACACCCCAGTAGTTGGTCTCGAACAGGCGGCGCTGGTCCTCCAGCGTGGTCTCGCGGATCGGTCCGAAGATCGAGACGCCCGCGTTGTTGATCCAGGTGTCGAAGCCGCCGAACAGGCGCTGGCACTTGTCTGCGGCTTCGGACAGGGCGTCGAAATCGGCGACATCGGCGACCGCCCAGGCGGCGCGGGCGCCGGTGGCCTGCAGCTCCTCGCACAGGGTCTTCAGGTCGTTCTCGCCACGGGCGATCAGGAAGACGCAGGCCCCGCGCTTCGCCGCCCGACGTGCGACCGCCAGCCCGATCCCGGAGGTCGCGCCGGTGATCACGATCGACTGCTTGTTCAGGGGCTTCAGGTTGGCTCTGGTCATGGGAATCCGGGGTGCTTCGCGCCGCCTGACCACTATCATCGCCATTCCGGAGGCGGGCAAGCCGGGCCGGAAACACCGGGGCCTTATCAAAGCCGTGGTGGACGCCTATCTAGCGGCGCTTCCGTATCATCGTCTTTTCGAGGACCGCCCGTGACCGATCACGCGCACACGACGCCCGCGCCTTCCGACAACCTCGCCGCCGCCTTCCAGATCGAGGGCTGGCCGGTGCGGGGTCGTCTGGTGCGTCTGGGCGAGGCCATCGACAGAATCCTGTCCGCGCACGCCTATCCGGAGCCGGTCGCGGCGCTGTTGGGCGAGGCCTGCGTGCTGGCCGCCATCCTGGGCTCCAGCCTGAAGTTCGAGGGCCGGCTGCTGGTGCAGGCGCAGGGCGATGGCCCGGTGCGCTACGTCGTGGCCGACTACGGCACCGATGGGACGCTGCGCGGCTACTGCAGGTTCGATCCGGACGAAGTTGCGGCCGCGTCGGAAGGCTTCGCGCGACCGGGCGCCAAGGCCCTGCTGGGGCAGGGCATGTTCGTCATGACGCTGGATCGCGGCGCAGACTTCGAGCGCACCCAGGGCATCACGCCGATCGAGGGCGAGAGCCTGTCGCTGGCGGCCGAGCACTATTTCCAGCAGTCCGAACAGATCCCGACCAAGGTGCATCTGGCGGTCGGCGAGATCACGACCGAAGCCGGCACGAGCTGGCGCGCGGGCGGGGCGCTGATCCAGCTGATCGCCGCCGACGACGCCCGCGGCTCGACCGAGGAGGTCTGGGACCGGAGCCGTGCGCTGTTCCAGACCATGGCAGACGACGAACTGCTGGACCCGACCATCTCGGCGGAAACCCTGCTGTTCCGCCTGTTCCACGAGGACGGGGTTCGGCTGGAGGATGCGCGTCCGCTGGAGGCCCGGTGCCGCTGCTCGAAGGACCGGATCGCCGCCGTGCTGGGCTCGTTCGACCAGGCCGAGCGCGCCGACATGGTCGAGGACGACGGCAAGATCCGAGTGACCTGCGAATACTGCGCGACGGTCTACGAGCTGGAACCGGCCGAGGTCGTCGCCGCGGCGGGCTGACGTCAGGTCCCGGGTCGGACAGGCGGCGAGGCGGTGCTGAGGCCGAGGGCCAGACGGCCGTCGTAGGCGCCGTCCTCGTCCGGCTCGAGGATCACGCCAAGTCGGCCGTGGTCCTCCACACCCCGCGAGACATTCACTCCGCACTCGGATTGGCAGTTCCATTCCTCGCCGCCCTGCTGCGACACGCGCAGCGTCAGGACGTCGGCAGAAGGGAGATGGCCGGCGGCGGGAACGCCGACCTCCGGCCAGCGCGAGAAAGCGGTCTTGCGGGCGTGCAGGTTGCCGACGATGGCGAGGACCTTGGCGTTCGGCCGTTCGTGGATGGCGTCGGCAAGAGCATGACCCATGTCGAGCTCGTACCAGGCCTGGCTGAATCCTTGCGGGCGCGAGCGGGAGGGCTGGAAGGCGTGGAAGGCGACGTCGCGGCCGGCGATGCGCAGCTCTCGCACGGCGTTCAACATCGCCAGCATGGCCACGCTGCTGCGGCCATCGTTCATGCGCGGGTTCAGGAAGTGGGTGCCCTCCAATGTGGCGAGGGCTGATGTCTGATCCGGCGCGGCGAGGAAGGCGTCGAGTTGGGGCTGCATGACGGTGGGCAGCTCCAGCGCCACCGTGACCGGGCCTTGCTCGCTGGCGGCGCAAACCATTTGCGCGAAGGCGGCGGGCGCCTCGGTGGTGCCGTGGCTCTCACCGATGACGATGTAGGACTTCGGCATCTCCAGCAGGGCGGCGAAGCCCTCCGGCGCGGCGCAGGCGGGCTGGGCGGCCAGAAGGCTGGCCGTCGCGAGCAGTTCGAGCATGGTAATCCCCGGTTACAGCGCCGCCCAACCGGCGCGTGTCGGACGCTGGCCGGTCAATATGGCGACGCTGTGGCTCAGACGACGAGGAAGATGGCGTTGCCGAAATTGTGGAGGAGGAGCGGCAGGAGGACGCTGCCGGTCTTTTCGCGCAGCCAGACCAGCAGCAGGGCCGCGCCCCCGGTGGTGGCCATCAGCAGTGGCTCGAAGGTGAAGCCGCCGTCGCCGTAACCCAGCGCATGCGTCAGGCCGAAGGCGACCGAGGTGATCAGCGCGCCCCAGCCCATCTGCGCGCCCAGCAGACGGACCGGTCGGCCGAAGGCCTCGTTGAACATCAGCAGCAGGACCCCGCGATAGAAGAGCTCCTCGTCCAGCCCCGGCATGGTCAGCTGAAAGGCGAGTTCGTCGACGTCCAGCGGCGGCGTCGGGAAGTAGAGCGCCAGCCCGAGGAAGAGGACGACGAGGACGCCGGACAGGATCAGGGCGCCGGTCAGGCCCCTGCGGTCCTGCTTCAGCGTCAGGCCCGCATTCTTCCAGCCGATCATCGGCAGGCTGGCGACGGCCAAGGACAGCAGGACGGCGAGGGTCTTGCCTTCCCAGTTCCAGCTGGACGGCCAGAAGCTGATCGGGATGTGGCCGTAGCCGCGCGTCAGCAGGGCGTCATAGACGGCCATCAGGGCAAGGGCCGACAGCAGCCAGCCCCACTTCACCCGTCCCTTGCACGCGACGACGCAGAGCAGCGCCGACGCCGCCGTCAGACCCAGCCATCCGGCCAGCACCATGATCGCATCCGGCATCTCGCCCTCCCGCTCCGTTCAGAACAGGAGGCGACAAAGCGCGGCCATGGATGCGCTCAGGAAGATGAAATCGCGGTAAGGCGGGCCTCAGTAGGCCAGCGCCACTCCGTCCTTGCGCATCTCCGTGGCCGCGCCGTAGGTCCAGCGGCCGTCGGGGTTCTGCTGCATGACCACGTTCTGATAGCCGCCGAAGCCGCCGTCGGGCGGGCCGAGGGTCCAGCCCATGGCTTCCAGCTGGCGCTTGCTGGCCTCCGGCACGCCGGATTCCAGATGCAGGCGGCCGACGCCCTCGGCGGCCTCGCCGGTGGGCTCGGACGAGCCGTAGTGCTGCCAGCGCGGGGCGTCACCGGCCTCCTGCGGATCGAGGCCGTAGTCGACCATGTTGATGATGATCTGGGCCTGCCCCTGCGGCTGCATGCCGCCGCCCATCACGCCGAAGGCCATCCACGGATTGCCGTCCTTGACCGCGAAGCCGGGGATGATGGTGTGGAAGGGGCGCTTGCCGGGGGCATAGACGTTCGGATGGCCGTCGGTCAGGGCGAACAGCTCGCCGCGATCCTGGAACATGAAGCCCAGGGTGCCGCCGTTCCCGTCGTCCGGCACCAGACCGGAGCCCATGCCGCGGTAGTTGGACTGAATCCAGCTGACCATCATGCCGTCCTTGTCGGCGACGCTGAAATAGGTGGTGTCGCCCTGGGTCGGGGCGTCGCCGGGGAAGGCGCGGTCCATGACCCGATCCGGGCGGATCAGGCGCGCGCGCTCGGCGGCGTAGGCCTTGGAGTTCAGATATTCGACCGGGGTGCGGCTGAAGCGCTGGTCGGCGAACCACCTGGCCCGATCCTCGAAGGCCAGTCGCTTGGCCTCGGCCTGATGGTGGATCGAGGCGGCGGACTGGAAGCCCATGCCGCGCAGGTCGAACTGCTCGCAGATGTTCAGGATCTGGTTGGTCGACAGGCCCTGGGTGTTCGGCCCCAGGCCATAGACGTCGACGCCGCGATAGTCGGTGCGGATCGGCTCGACCCATTCGGTGGAGTGGGCGGACAGGTCGGCCTTGTTCAGCCAGCCGCCGATGCGGCGGAAATAGCCGGCCATGGCGTCGGCCAGCGGGCCTTCATAGAAGGCGTCGCGGCCCTGTTCGGCGATCATCCGGTAGGTGCGGCCAAGGTCCGGGTTGGCAAACATCTGCCCGACCTTGGGCGTGGCGCCGCCGGGCATGTAGACGCGCTTGCGGTTGTCGTTCTCCTCGATGATCGAGGCGGAACGGTCGAAACCGGCCATGTTGCGTTCGAGGTAGTAGGCGATGACCTGCGGCACCGGCACGCCCTGCTCGCACAGCTCCGCGACCGGCAGCAGGACCTCGCGCCAGGGCAGCTTGCCGTAGCGCTGGTGCGCCGCCCACCAGGCGTCGACCGTGCCGGGCACGTTGACGGTGACCGCGCCGTAGGAGGGCAGGTGGCCATTGGGGCGGGCCTTCGACCGGGCCGTCTCCAGCGACAGCCCGCGGGGACTGTTGCCCGAGCCGTTGAAGCCGACGACCTTCTGCTGGGCCGGGTCCCACAGCATGCAGAAGGCGTCGCCGCCGATGCCGTTGGCGACGGGCTCGAGGAAGCCCAGCGCCGCGTTAATGGCGATGGCGGCGTCGATGGCGGAGCCGCCGCGCTTGAGCGTCTCGATGCCGATCAGGGTGGCGACCGGATGAGCCGTCGCTGCGGCGCCGTTGCCGCCCCAGGCCGTGGAGCGGCCGACGAACTTCGGACCCGTGATGCGGTCGCCGATGCCGACGCCGGCGAAGCGATCAGAAGGACGACCCGGCGCGGGCGCCGCAGGCTGTGATGGAGGAGTCTGTGCGCCGGCCGTTCCGGCGCCGGCCAGAAGCGCTCCGGCGGGCAGGCTCGACAGGAAGGTACGGCGGCGCATGGGCAGACTCCCTCTGAACTGAGGGAAGGGACCGTAGCGGTTTCAGACGCGCTGTGAAGTCGTTGGAGCGCAGGGCGTGCGGCATGGCGCCTCTGGTCGTGCCGGAGACGACATGACAGGCTCGCCTCAACGGCGCGCGACAGCGCCGAGGGGGAACACGCTCATGGCTTCAGCCATCACCGTCTTCGGCCTGCCGATCGCGCTGGGGATCATCATGTTCGGGCTCGGGCTCAGCCTGACGCCCGGCGACTTCGCCCGCATCGGACGGCGGCCCAAGGCGGTCGCGGTGGCGCTGGCCTGCCAGCTGATCCTGCTGCCGGTGGTCTGCTTCGGCCTGGTGCTGGCGTTCAACCTGCCGCCGGTGCTGGCGGTCGGCATGATGCTGCTGGCGGCTTCGCCCGGCGGGACGACGGCCAATCTCTACAGCCACCTGTTCCGCGGCGATGTGGCGCTGAACATCAGTCTGACGGCGATCAACTCGGTGGTGGCGGTGATCACCCTGCCGATCGTGACCAATCTGGCGCTGGCCTACTTCAATCCCGGCGAGGGGCAGGTCGGGCTGCAACTGGCCAAGACGATCGAGGTGTTCGTGATCGTGCTGGCGCCGGTGGGGCTGGGGATGCTGGTGCGGGGGCTGAAGCCGTCCTTTGCGGCGGCGATGGACAAGCCAGTGCGGATCGCCTCGGTGGTGATCCTGACGCTGGTCATCATCGGCGCGGTGTCGGCGCAGTTCGACGTGCTGATGGCCAATCTCGGCGCCTTGGCCGGCGTGGTCGTGACCTTCTGCGTGCTGAGCCTGGCGATCGGCTTCATCGTGCCGCGCCTGCTGAAGATCGACCGGCCGCAGTCGATCGCCAGCGCCTTCGAGGTCGGGCTGCACAACGCGACCCTGGCGATCGTGATCGCCAGGTCGGTGCTTCAGAACGCGGACATGTCCCTGCCGGCGGCGGTCTACGGAGTGCTGATGTTCCCGCTGGCGGCGGCGTTCGGCATGCTGATCACGCGCGGCGGGCCGAAGACACCGCACTGATCATCGCAAGGCCTTCATGACCAGTCCGCGGGCGGTTTCCATGACGCCGGGGCCGTGCAGCACGTTGCCGTGCGAGGGGACGATCACGGCGGGTGGGAAGCAGGTCAGGCCGGCCAGGAGCTGGGAAAGCATTTGCTTCCTGTCGTGAGTCGTCATCATCAGGGCGAGGTTGAATATCCGGAATCCCGGGGCGCTGCCGGTCAGGCGGAACAGCCATCTCGCAGGCAGCGGACCCACGAGCCGGGGCATGTTGGTCAGCAGGTCCGAGGCGAACCAGACCGCGCCCTGACGCCTGCGGACGACCGTCCAGGTCTCGCCGATGCGCGAGGCGGGCATCTCGGTGACGATGATGGTGTCGCCCAGCAGAGGCGTCAGTCCGGCCAGCGGTTCGAAGCGTGGCGCGTTGGGCGTCTGCTTGCGTATGCGGTGGGCGGCGTCCGCGGAGGCGAAGACGCGAGCGCGGGGGAAGCGGGCCTTCCATTCCTCCAGCCCCTTCCAGTGCATGCCGTTGTTGGCCAGCAGTGCGCCGACCTGGCCGTAGCGGCCGATCTCGCGGATGGCGGCCTCGGGCATGTTGCAGCCGGGACTGATGACCAGCAGCTGGCCGTTGGCCATCCTTGCGATGAAGCAGTTGGCCGTCGCCTCGCCGTCGAACCGGTAGGGGTGAACCAGAATGCAGGCGTCATCGTCGATCACCTGCCAGCCGCCGGCTGTCGTGCGCATGGAGAGCGTCCCGGTACGCGGACAACTCGCCGCTAGGAGCCACAGTGAACAGCGTCGGGCGCGGCTGTTCGTTCGACGGCCCCGGTTGAGCGCGTCGGCCGTTGTTCGGTCGCTGCAGAAGGGGCGTTGGTCGCCCGCCGGGTCAGCCGCCCAGATCGAGCGAGTAGCCGGCCGAGCGGACGGTGCGGATCGGATTGACGGTGCCGTCGACGTTCAGGGCCTTGCGCAGGCGGCCGACGTGGACGTCCACGGTGCGGGCCTCGACATAGACGTCCGAACCCCAGACGGCGTCCAGCAGCTGCTCGCGGCTGAAGACGCGGCCCGGGTGCTGCATGAAGTGATCCAGCAGGCGAAACTCGGTCGGCCCCAGGTGGATCTCGTTGCCGGCGCGGCGGACGCGGTGGGCGACGCGGTCGATGACGATGTCGCCGTGGCTGATGCGGTCGTCGGCCAGACCCGGGCGGATACGGCGCAGCACCGCGCGGATACGGGCCGTCAGCTCGGTCATCGAGAAGGGCTTGGTCAGATAGTCGTCGGCGCCGGTGTCGAGGCCGCGCACGCGGTCGGTTTCCTCGCCGCGCGCGGTCAGCATGATGATCGGCAGATTGCGGGTCTCAGGCCGACCACGGATGCGGCGGCAGACCTCGATGCCGGACAGCTTGGGCAGCATCCAGTCCAGCAGGACGAGGTCGGGCAGACGCTCGTCGATCTGGATCATGCCTTCCTCGCCATCGGAGGCGACGACGACCTTGTAGCCCTCTTTCTCGAGGTTGTAGGACAGCAGCGTCGCCAGCGCGTCCTCGTCTTCCATCACCAGAACATAGGGCTGCACGTCAGGGCTCTCCGGTCAGGCTCAGGCTGAAGGGGCGTCGGTTTCGGCGTCCGGGTTCCAGCGGGGGCGTTCACCCGTGAACTCGGTGCCGGTGATCTCGTAATGGATGGTTTCGGCGATGTTGGTCGCGTGGTCGCCGATCCGCTCCAGGTTCTTGGCCATGAACAGCAGATGGGTGCAGGCGCTGATCGTGCGCGGGTCGCCCATCATGTAGGTCAGCAGTTCGCGGAACAGGGCGTTGTAGTGCTCGTCCACCTCGTCGTCCGTGTTCCAGACGGCGATGGCGCGGTCGACCTCGCCCACGGCGTAGGCGTCCAGAACGTCGCGCAGGCGCATCGACACCAGCCGGCCCATGCGTTCGATCGAACGGGTCAGGGGCTGCATCGGCTCGCCCTCGGCCAGGATCAGCGCGCGCTTGGCGATGTTCTTTGCCAGGTCGCCGGTGCGCTCCAGATCCACTGCCAGCTTCATGGCGGCGAGGGTGCGGCGCAGGTCGGAGGCGACAGGCTGGCGCAGGGCGATCAGCCGGATGGCCTTCTTCTCGATCTCGCGATGCATGCCGTCGAGCCGGCCGTCGCGATCGACCACGGCTTTCGCGAGAGCGACGTCGCGACGGGCGACGGATTCCACGGCGTCGGCGACCTGGGCCTCGGCCAGACCGCCCATGCGGGCGACCTCGGCGGTCAGCTGGTTCAGCTCGTCCCCGTAGGCCTTGACGGTGTGCTGGTTCATCAGCCGAAGCGCCCCGTGATGTAGTCGAGGGTGCGCCGCTCGCGGGGATTCGTGAAGATTTCCTCGGT
This sequence comes from Brevundimonas sp., assembly GCA_016742215.1. Classification (GTDB taxonomy): domain Bacteria; phylum Pseudomonadota; class Alphaproteobacteria; order Caulobacterales; family Caulobacteraceae; genus Brevundimonas. The sequence continues at coordinate 26,215 of JACVCC010000005.1, read as the reverse complement.
GTCGCCGGTCTCGACCAGACGACCCAGATGGAAGAAGGCGGTGCGCTGCGAGACGCGGGCGGCCTGGGCCATCGAGTGGGTGACGATGACGATGCAGTAGCGCTCGCGCAGCTCGTCGATCAGTTCCTCGATCTTGGCGGTGGCGATCGGGTCCAGAGCCGAGCAGGGCTCGTCCATCAGGATGACTTCAGGCTCGACTGCAATGGCGCGGGCGATGACCAGACGCTGCTGCTGACCGCCCGACAGGCCGGTGCCTGGCGAGTGAAGGCGATCGGCGACCTCGTCCCACAGGCCGGCGCGCTTCAACGAGACCTCGACCACGTGATCCAACTCGCCCTTGGTGGCAGCCAGGCCGTGGATGCGCGGGCCGTAGGCGACGTTCTCGTAGATCGACTTGGGGAAGGGGTTGGGCTTCTGGAACACCATGCCGACGCGGGCGCGCAGCAGAACGGGATCGACCGACTTTGCGTTGATATCCTCGCCGTCCATATCGATCCGGCCGGTTACCCGGGCGTGGGAGATGGTGTCGTTCATGCGGTTCATGGTCCGCAGGAAGGTCGACTTGCCACAGCCCGACGGGCCGATCAGCGCGGTGACGGTCTTGTCCGGAATATCCAGCGAAACGTCGTAGAGCGCCTGCTTCTCGCCGTAGAAGACCGAGACGTCGCGGGCCGCGATCTTGGTCGGGCCAACCGGCGCGGAGCCGGCGGTCACGGTCGGGGCGACGATGGCCGGACGCTCGGCTGCGTCTCCGCCCTGGTCGGTGTCCGGTGCGCGAAAGAACTTGAACTTCATTATCTTACCACCGGCGTTCGAAGCGCCGGCGCAGCAGGATGGCGGCGGCGTTCATGACGATCATGAAGGCGAGCAGGACCAGGATCGCGGCGGCGGTCCGCTCGTGGAAGGCGCGTTCGGACGCGTTCTCCCAGATGTAGACGAGCGAGGGCAGGGCGCCCGCGGGCTCGACGAGGCTGTGCGGCAGGCCCGGCACGAAGCTGACCATGCCGATCAGCAGCAGCGGGGCGGTCTCGCCCAGGGCGTGGGCCATGGAGATGATGGCGCCGGTCATGACGCCCGGCATCGCCAGCGGCAGGGTGTGCTGGAAGACGGTCTGGGTCTTCGAGGCGCCCATGGCGAGGGCCGCTTCGCGGATCGAGGGCGGCACGGCCTTCAGCGACGAGCGCGTGGCGATGATGATGGTCGGCAGGGCCATCAGGGCCAGGACCAGACCGCCGACCAGCGGGCTGGCGCGCGGCAGGTGCATCCAGTTGATGAACAGGGCCAGACCCAGCAGGCCGTAGATGATCGACGGCACGGCGGCGAGGTTGTTGATGTTGACCTCGATGATGTCCGTGATCCGGTTCTTCGGAGCGAACTCTTCCAGATACAGGGCCGCGCCGACGCCCAGCGGAATGGCGATCAGGGCGGTCACCAGCAGCATCATGGCCGAGCCGATGACGGCGCCCAAAACACCTGCCAGCTCCGGCTCGGTCGAGTCGCCACGCTGGAACAGGCCGGCGTTGAAGTGGGCCGAGACCTGGCCGGCGGTCTTCATGTCGTCGAGCCAGGTCAGCTGTTCGTCGCTCAGACGACGCTGATCAGAGGGCGTGTCGCGCTTGATCTTGCCCTTGAAGTAGAGGTCGGCGTCGTCCGAGACCGGGGCGGCGATGGTCACCGTCTGGCCGATCAACGATGGCTGGCGCTGGACGCGTTCGGCGGCGACGAACTTCAGCTCCGACGAGAACAGGCGGCGCATGGCCGAGGCCTTCGTGCCCTGCGCATCGTCGACGATGTTCATGCGGCGCAGCTGCTGCTCGGCGACCAGCTGTTCGAAGTTGGTGCCTTGCGGATAGGCGGCGTTCACGCGGGCCGGGTCCATGTAGACCGGCACGGTGATCGTGTTCGTGTAGAAGGCCGTGTGGCCCTGATCGATGATCCGGCCCAGCAGCAGCAGCAGGAAGCCGACCGCGATGCCAATGGCCAGCAGGCCGTACAGGCGGAAACGGGTCTCGCGCGCATAGCGGCGTTTCAGGCCTGCACGCAGGCGATCGACGCGGGCGGCGTCGGCGACGGGAATGTCGTGGGCCGTATCAGTCATACTGCTGCCGATAGGTCTGGACGATGCGCTGGGCGACGATGTTCAGCAGCAGGGTGACCAGGAACAGGGTCAGGCCCAAGCCGAAGGCCGAGAGCGTCTTGGGGCTGTTGAACTCCTGGTCGCCGGTCAGCAGGGTGACGATCTGCACGGTCACCGTGGTCACCGTCTCGAGCGGGTTCAGGGTCAGGCGGGCGGCCAGGCCGGCGGCCATGGTCACGATCATGGTCTCGCCGATGGCGCGCGAGACGGCCAGCAGCATGGCGCCAGCGACGCCGGGCAGGGCGGCGGGCAGCAGCACGCGGGTCACGGTCTCGGACTTGGTCGCGCCCATGGCGTAGGAACCGTCGCGCAGCGACTGGGGCACGGCGTTGATGATGTCGTCCGACAGGGAGCTGACGAAGGGGATCAGCATGATGCCCATCACGCCGCCGGCCACGAGGGCCATCTGGTTCTGGACCAGCATCAGATACTGGCCGAGCCCATCCAGAGGGCCGCCCACGAACCAGCTGCCGATGGTGTTGAAGAAGACCCGCATCGCCGGTCCGACGGTCAGGGCGGCGAAGAAGCCGTAGACGACGGTCGGGACGCCGGCAAGGATCTCGAGGATCGGCTTGACCGTCGCGCGGAAGGTCGGTCCGGCGTACTCGGACAGATAGATCGCGGAGAACAGGCCGATCGGCGCCGCCACGGCCATGGCGATGATCATGATGAGGAAGGTGCCGGCGAACAGCGGCAGGGCCCCGAAGGCGCCGGACGAACCGACCTGGTCAGCGCGGATGGCCGTCTGAGGGCTCCACTGGGTTCCGAACAGGAACTGGGTGATCGGCACGGAGCTGAAGAACCGGGTCGAGTCGTAGACCAGCGAGGCGATGATGCCGACGGTGGTCAGCACGGCGACAGCCGAGCAGAAGAACAGCAGTCCGACGATCCAGCCCTCGACCCGGTTGCGGGCGCGCAGGCCGGGACGGATCTGGCTGAAGACGAACAGGGCGCCCAGCAGGCCGGCCAGTGCGGAGCCGACTATCCCTGCGAGCGACAGCATGAATTTGATGCTGGCGGCGCGGCGACCTTCAGCGGGCAGCAACTCGGCGTAGGGAGCGGCCCAGATCTGCACGGCCGGGCGTCCTGCGCCGACGGCCTCGGCGTCAGAATAGAAGGCCTGACGGCGGAACGGCTCCAACTGCTGCACGGCTTCGGGCGCGCCCGAGGCCATCAGTTGATGCTGGACCGGGCCAGAGAAGATCGAGGCGGCGACAAGAACCGCGAGGGCCGGAACCGCCGTCCAGATCAGCGCATAGGCGCCGTGCTGGTTCGGACGCGAATGGGCGCGCTCACCGGCGGACCGGCGGCGCGCAAGCGCACGCGCCGCAAACCAGGCGGCCACGGCGGCGGCGAGCAGGATCGGCAGGAAAAGCCAGGTCATCGCGATCCGGGAAGGGAGCCGGGAAAGAATCGGAGCGTGTCCGGTCGCCCGGTTCGCCCCGGCGCGGAAACTGCCCGGGAATGGTCAGCGGATTAAGACGGCTGCGTGACAGTTCTGTTACGGCGTCGGGGGCGCCGTCGTGCTGCTGTCATCGCTCTGACGCGATCGGGCGGGGCACAGCGGGAAGTAGGCGGTGAATGTTGCGCCTTGTCCGGGGGCGCTTTCCACGGTCAGACCGCCGCGGTGGCGGTTCACGATATGCTTGACGATCGCGAGACCAAGGCCTGTGCCGGACCGTTCTCCGCTCTTCTGGCCTTCCACCCGATAGAAGCGCTCGGTCAGCCTCGGCAGGTGTTCGCGGGCCATGCCCGGCCCATGGTCCCGGACGACGAGGGCAGCATAGCGCTGGCCCGGCTCCCGATCCGGCGTGACCAGCGGCAATCGGGTGATCCCGCCCTCCCGCGCGCCGCCGGACCACGGCGCCGAGGCCGCATCCACCGGCACCTCGGGGCGAATGGTGATGTCGACGGTCTCGCCGGACGGGGAATATTTGATGGCGTTGTCGACGAGGTTCTGGATGACCTGGATGATCTCATCCCTGTCGCCGTTGATCGGAGTCGAGAGGTCGCGACCGTCCAGACGCAGCTTCACGTCCCTCTCGGCAGACAGGATGCTGACGGCGTCCATCACGTCGACCGTCGCGCGGGCGAGGTCGACCCTGCCGGACGGCGGGATATGCTCGTTCAGCTCGATCCGGCTCAGGGAGAGAAGGTCGGCGACAAGCCGGCTCATCCGGTCGGCCTGGATGGACATGATGTCGAGGAAGCGGTCCCGGGCCTTCTCGTCGTCGCGAGCGTGGCCCTTGAGCGTCTCGATGAAGCCGGCGAGCGAGGCCAGCGGCGTCTTCAGCTCATGGCTGGCGTTGGCGAGGAAGTCGACGCGCATCAGCTCCATCCGTCGCACGTCGGTCTCGTCGCGAAGCACCAGCAGGGCCAGTGCACGGTCGGGACGTGACGACGGGAGGGGACGGGTGAGGGCGCGCCAGTGGCGGGTCTGGGCCCCGACGCCCGCATAGTCGGTGGTGCGGGCGATCCCGCCGAACAGGGCCTCATCGAGCGCCTCCAGCACGGAGGGCTCCCTGAGCGCGGAAACCAGAAGGGCGCCCTCGCGCTGGATCCGGAAGAGGTCGCGAGCCGCGGCGTTGGCCAGCACGATCCGGCGCCCGGCGATGTCGTCGGCCTCGCCGCCCGAGACCACGATGACGGGATCGACAAGGGCCTCGAAGGCGCTGTCCAGCAGGGTGTGTTCGATCGAGTCTGTGGGTTCGCTGGCGGCGGGCGCCAGGATCGAGGTCGGGCGCTGTGAAGGCCGTCGACGGTTGACGGCCCAGGTGGCCACCGAAACGACGGCGGCCGTTCCCAGAAGAACCGGTGCAAGGTCCCAGTGCAGCACAGACAGGGTCGTCAGCGCCGCAACCGACACGCCCGCGCTTGCGCCCGCAGTCCAGAGACGCGAGGCGGCGGGAGGGGCGACGGGAGAAGGGGACATATCCAGGGGCATGCACGCGTCCGGCGAGTTTCGACTCGTCTCTTTCATGACAATGGCATGGAATTCATGACAATCGATCCCGGCGGCGCGCCGGGCGGGTTGTCAAACGTCCTTTACATCCCTACCGTTGATCCGCTGAAGTTCAGGGAGGGCACATGACAGCGGCGTTGACGCTGGAAGGCGTGAGCAAGCGATACGGCGAATTCCAGGCCGTGCGAGATCTCAGCTTTCAGGTTCAGAAGGGCACGATCTGCGGATTCCTCGGGCCGAACGGGGCAGGGAAGACTTCGACCATCCGCATGATCCTCGGCCTCCAGCCCGCGACGGCGGGACGGATCGAGATTCTGGGCGCGGATGACGGGCGCAAGGTGCGCAACCGCATCGGCTTCCTCCCGGAAGAACGCGGCCTCTACAAGAAGATGACTCCGGTCGACGCGATCGCCTTCTTCGGTGCCCTGAAGGGGCTGCCGCTGCATGAGGGGCGCAAGCGGGCGAAGGAGATGCTGGAGGCCCAGGGCCTCGGCGCATCCAGCCGCAAGAAGATGAAGGAGCTGTCCAAGGGGATGGCCCAGAAGGTCCAGTTGATCGCCTCGGTCGTGCATCGGCCGGAGTTCGTGATCCTGGACGAGCCCTTCTCGGGGCTGGATCCTGTGAACCAGCAGGGGCTGGAGCAGATGATCCGCGGCCTGGCGGCGGGCGGGGCCACGGTCCTGTTCTCGACCCACGTGATGCAGCACGCCGAGCGGCTGTGCGACCGGGTCGTCCTGCTGGCGCGGGGACGCAAGGCGTTCGAGGGCACTGTGGAGGAGGCGCGGTCGACCTCGCGCCGGTTCCTGGAGCTGGAAGGGGCGATTTCGCCGGAGCAGGCGGCGAGCCTGCCGGGCGTCAGCGAGGTTGAGATTGTCTCCGAGCACGGCGATGGCGTGCGCGTGCTGAAGGCCGCGATGGGGCAGGGCGGACGCGGACAGGAGGCCCTGAAGGCCGCCTTCCTCGGCGGTCTGGACGTGCGCCGCTTCGATCTGCGCGAACCCAGCCTGCATGACGCCTTCATCGATCTGACGGGCGTGCGTCCGGACGTCGACCAGTCCGTGAAACCGACCGGTCAGGAGGCCGCCCGATGAACCGCACCTTCCTGATCGCGCGGCGCGAGTACGCCGCCTACGCCAAGACGGTCGGCTTCTGGCTGTCCTTGCTGGCCTTCCCGCTGTTCGCCGTGCTGGGCGGGGCGGTGCCGATCCTGATCCGGTCTTCCGAGCCTGTGCGCGCGGTGGCGATCATCGAGGAGGGCCCGCAGGCTGCGGGCCTTGCCGCCTCGATCCAGGATGCCCTGCGTCGCGATTCCGACCGGCGCCAGGAGCGTGAGCGTCAGGTCGCCGAGGCGACCGAGAAGACGACGGGCATGCCCGCGTCTGCGGGTGGAGGGGCCGCCAAGGGCGCCTTCGCCTCCCTGTCGCGTCCGCGCCTCAGGATCGTCGACACCCCGGCCGATATCACGGGTGCCGCTCCGGGCGCTGATCGGGACGAAGCCGTCCGGCGCTGGCTGGGCGACGAAACACCGAAGGATCAACGTCTGGACGCCGTGGTCTTCCTGACCCGTGATGCCGACGGTCCGGCCGCGCGGGTCTGGGCTGCACGCGCTACGGACGACACGGTCGAGGACTTCGTCCGCGACGCTCTTCGGGCTGCAAACCGCAAGGCGGTGTTCGAGGGCGCGGGGATCAATCCCTCGGTGGTCGAGACGACCGAACAGTTCAGGCCGAACATCGCCGTCTTCTCGCCGCGCTCCCAGGGCGGCGGCGAGGTTTCGTTCCGCGACAAGCTGCCGACCCTGATGGGCATGATGGGCGGCTTCCTGCTGTGGTCGCTGATCATCACCGGCGCCTCGATCCTGCTGAACAGCGTGATGGAGGAGAAGTCGAACAAGATCCTCGAGGTGTTGCTGTCGTCCGCATCGCCCATGGAGATCCTGACCGGCAAGGTGCTGGGCGTTGCCATGCTGACCCTGACCGTACTGATCGGCTGGGGCTCGATCGGCGCGGCGGGTCTGATCACCGCCGCGCCCGAGCAGGCGGGCATGGTCGGGGATATCCTGCTGGGCGGCGGGATGCTGGGCTGGTTCGCGGCCTTCATGGTCGGCGGCTACATGATGTACGCGGTCCTGTTCGCGGCCATCGGCGCCTTCTGCGAGACGCCCCGCGACGCCCAGACGCTGATGGGGCCGATCATGATGATCCTGGTCATCCCGATGATGACCATGACGATGGCCATGAGCACCCCGGACGCGCCGCTCATTCGCGGCCTCTCGCTGGTGCCGTTCTTCACGCCCTTCATCATGATGGCGCGACTGCCGTCCGATCCGCCCATGATCGAACTGGTCGGCGCGATGGCCGGCATGTTCGCCTTCGCCCTGTTCATGATGTGGCTGTCCGGTCGCGCCTTCCGTGCGGGCGCCCTGTCGGACGTGAAGCTGAGCTGGAAGAGCTTCGCCGGCGCCATCAGGGGTGGCGGAAACTAGGGCGGGGAGCCCCTGTCGTCTGCGAGGGCCGTTCCGACACCGTCGGGGCGGCCCTTTCCTTATCCGGCGACGCCGTGGAAGGAGCCGGTCAGCAGGCGCACGATCAGGGGAGCCGTCAGGATGCCGATCGCCGATGTGACGATAACCAGACCGCCGACGACGAGCAGAAGCTTCAGTGCGCGATCCTGCATGGAACCTCCGGAGTTGATCACGCGAAGGTTGCATCCGGGGCGGGCGTTCGTGAAGGCGGCCGTACGTCGCACCGACAGGGCATAGAAAAAGGGCCGCTTCCGGAGAAGCGGCCCTTTGATCTTTCAGCCTTTCGGCCCGGTCTTACCGGGGCGAGCGCGGCTTCGGAGCCGGCAGCAGGCCTTCGCGCTGGGCGCGCTTGCGGGCCAGCTTGCGAGCGCGGCGAACGGCTTCAGCCTTCTGGCGAGCGCGCTTTTCCGACGGCTTTTCGTAGTGCACGTGGCGCTTCATTTCACGGAAGCTGCCTTCGCGCTGCATCTTCTTCTTCAGGGCCTTCAGGGCCTGATCGACGTTGTTGTCGCGGACGAAAATCTGAACCAGGTGAAACTCTCCTTTGGCCGCCCGCCGCGTCCTGTGAGGGAGACGGGCAGACAAATAAAACTCGTGCTCCCGGACCGGGGTCCGCGAGTGAAGGCGGGCTGATACACGAGCCGACCCGGCCTGTCCAGATCGTCGCGGCACATTGTGAAGGCTCGAAACGCCCGCGCGACGGGCTTATGCTGCACCCATGACACAGACCCCGGAACCCGATTGGGCGGACACGATGGAGCAGGCGGTGCTGGACGCCGCGATCCGCCGCGCGCCCGTGCTGGGCTGGAATGCGCGCATGGTCCGGGCGGCCTGCGAGGACAACGGCCTGTCGATCGGGGACGAGGAATTGCTGCTGCCCAACGGCGCGCGCGATCTCGCCGCCCTGCTGTCCCGCCGGCACGACGACCGGGCCATGGCGACGCTGTCCGAGGTCGATCCGGCCACCCTCAAGATCCGTGAGCGAATCGCCCGCGCCCTGTCCGCCCGCATGGAGGCCGGGGCAGAGGATCTGGACGCCACGCGCAAATGCGCTGCTTTCCTGGCTCTGCCGACCAATGCCGATCTGGGCCTGAAGCTGGTGTGGGAGACCTCCGACCTGCTGTGGAACTGGGCCGGGGACACCGCCACCGACTGGAACCACTATTCCAAGCGCACCATCCTGTCGGGCATCCTGATCCCGGCGCTGACCATGCGCTGGTTCGATGGCCGTGAGCCGGCCGAAGCCTTCGTCGCCGCCCGCATCGAGAACGTCATGGCGTTCGAGAAATGGAAAGCCGGCAAGGACTTCGACGCCCCGCTCCGCAAGATGACGGACGCGCTGAGCCGGATGCGGTACGGGGCGAAGGCGGGGTAACATCCCTCTCCCAATGGGAGAGGGGGTTAGCTCTACAGCCGCTTCACCCGGTTCACATGCGCCATCTTCCGGCCCGGACGCGCCTCCGCCTTGCCGTAGAGATGCAGGCGGGCGTCGGGTTCGGCGGCGAGGGTCTGCCACTGGTTGACCTCGTCGCCCAGCAGGTTGGTCATCTCGACGCGGAAGTGGGCTTCGGTCGGACCCAGAGGCCAGCCGGCGACGGCGCGGATGTGCTGTTCGAACTGGTCGCAGACGCAGCCGTCCTGGGTCCAGTGGCCGGTGTTGTGAACGCGCGGGGCGATCTCGTTGACCAGCAGCACGCCGTTTCCGAGGTCGAACAGCTCGACGCCCAGCACGCCGACGTAGTCGAGGCCGTTGAGGATCGCCGTGGCGATCTCCTTCGCGCGGGTCTCGGTTTTCGCATCGACATCGGCCGGGGCGAGGGTGGTCTTCAGGACGCCGCCCTTGTGAATATTCTCGCCCAGCGGATAGACGGCGACCTGACCATCCCGGCCACGGGCGGCGATGACCGACAGTTCGCGGGTAAAGGCGGCTTTCGCCTCGAGAATGGCCGGGCGTTCGCCGATGGCGGCCCAGGCTTCGGCGGCCTGGTCGGCGGACTTCACCCACACCTGCCCCTTGCCGTCGTAACCCTCACGTCGGGTCTTCAGCAGAGCGGGGGCGCCGAGGCGTTCCAGCGCGGCCGTCAGGTCCTCGACGCTGTCGACCGGCGCGAAATCGACGGTGGTGGCGCCGACGCTGTTCAGGAAGGTCTTTTCGTCGACGCGATCCTGGGCGGCGGCGAGCGCCTTGGGGCCCGGGGCGACTTCGGCGCCGCCTTCGGCCAGAGCCGCGACCGAGGCGGCGGGCACGTTCTCGAACTCGAAGGTCACGGCCTGCGAGATGCGTCCAAGCACCGACAGGGCGTCCGGGTCGTCATAGGCGGCCACCAGTTGGTGCTGCGAGACGCGCGCGGCCGGGGAGCCTTCCTCCGGGTCGAGGATGATGACGTTGAAACCGAGGCGCGAGGCGGCCTGGCTGAGCATACGGCCCAGCTGTCCCCCGCCGAGGATGCCGATGGTCGAACCGGGAGGCAGGGGAAGGGAAGCCACTCAGTCCTCGACCGTCTCGTGTACCGACTCGGTCTGGGCCTCGCGGAAGGCCTGGAGGCGGCCGGCCAGCACCGGATCGTTCAGGGCCAGGATCTGGGCGGCGAGGATGCCCGCATTCTTCGCGCCGGCCTCTCCGATGGCCAGGGTCGCCACGGGGATGCCGCCGGGCATCTGGACGATGGAGAGCAGGCTATCGAGGCCCTTGAGCGCCTTTGACTGGACCGGAACGCCGAGCACCGGCAGTTCGGTCATCGAGGCGGCCATGCCGGGCAGGTGGGCTGCGCCGCCAGCGCCGGCGATGATGACCTTGAAACCCGCTGCCTTCGCGCCGGTCGAGAACTCGACCAGTCGCTGGGGCGTGCGGTGGGCGCTGACGACCTTCGCATCCCAGGCCACGCCGAGCCGGTCGAGCGTGTCGGCGGCGTGTTTCATGGTCGGCCAGTCCGAACGACTGCCCATGATGATCGCCACCGGCGGGGATTCGGTCGCCATCGAGCCACCCTTTCTCGCGGAAAGCGGCGCGATACAGGACTCGCGTTGCGCCCGCAACCGACCGCGTTAGGCTCGCGACAGGTCGGACGTGTTGAGTCGCCGGCCGGGGAGCCTGTTTGACGCCCGTGACCAACGCGGCCCTGATCGACCCGTTCGCCGAGATCGAGCGCCTGCGCGCCGAGATCGAGCAGCTGCGCGTCCGCGCCGAAACGGCCGAGGCGGCGGCGGATCACGACGTCCTGACGCCGACGTTGAACCGGCGCGGCTTCATCGCCGCGATGAAGAGCGCCATGGCCTTCAGCCAGCGCCATGAGACGCCGGCGGTGCTGCTGTATCTGGATCTGGACGGCTTCAAGGGCGTGAATGACCGGCTTGGTCATGCCGCCGGCGACGCAGCCCTGGTGCATGTCGCGGAGCTGATGAAGGGCAATCTGCGGGAATCCGACGCCGTCGGCCGTCTGGGCGGCGACGAGTTTGGCCTGCTGATGCTCAACGCAGGTCTGGACGAGGGGCGCGAGAAGGCGCGCCGGCTGGCGGCGGCGCTCGAGGCGGAACCGTTCGCATGGGAAGGCGCGGAGGCCGGGCTGGGCGGTTCGTTCGGCGTGCGAGCCTATGCCGGCCACGCCGATCCGGAAGTCTGGCTTGCCGAAGCCGATGCCGCCATGTGGGTTCGCAAGAAGGGGCGCTGAGCCCCCGGTCTCAGGCGATGATGTCCGGCAGGATCCGGGCCTCGATCTTCACGATCTCGTCGCGCAGGGTCAGCTTCTTGCGCTTGATCCGCGCGATCATCAGCTGATCGGGAATAGGCATGTGCGACAGCGCCTCGATCGAGGCGTCGAGATCGGCATGCTCCTGCTGGAGCTCCTTCAGCCGGGCGTGAAGCGCCAGCTCTTCCTCAGTCAGAAACGGTTCGTCGTCGTTCATGTCAGGCCCCGGACGGCGGTGCTTATAGCGCGCGTCGCGTCAGGCCGGAAGGCGGTCGGCGAACAGTGAAAGCGCGGTGCGGGGCGTGACTGACGACCACTCGCGCGAGGCTGCGACGAGGGCGGGCAGGACGGGCCGCGGGGCGCCGGATCCGGCAGGGGTCAGGGCGTCCAGCGCTTCCAGCAGATGGCGCTCGGTCTGCAGTTCGACGGCCTTGATGCCTTCGCGCACGGCCTCGCGGGCGGCATCGTCCATGTCGGGAATGCGGGATTTCATCGCCCGCCGCACCTGCCGCAGGGGCGCGATGGTGGTGTCGTGCCAGACGCGGGCTGTGTCGGCGGCGGCCTCGATCTCATCCTGACCGGCCGGACGGCCGGTCTGCGCGGCCCAGGCGGCCCAGAGCAGCAGCGGGATGCACTGAGCCTGTGCGTCCTGCAGATCGAGGGCGGCGAGGGAGACGCCGGGCGCGGCCCAGGCGCGAAGCGACCAGTCCCAGAGAGTCATTCGACGGCCGGGCCCTTGAGGCCGTCCCAACGCTTCACGGCGGCCCAGTCGAGGCCGAAGACGTCCAGCGCGCGGCCGACGGACTGGTCCACCATCTCCTCGATAGTCTTCGGCCGGGCGTAGAAGGCGGGCAGGGGCGGGGCGATGGTCGCGCCCATCTCGGCCAAGGCGGTCATGGTCCGCAGATGACCCAGATGGAAAGGCGTCTCGCGCACCATCAAGACCAGCGGCCGACGCTCTTTCAGCGCCACGTCGGCGGCGCGGGTCAGCAGGGTGGTGGTCACGCCGGTGGCGATCTCGCCCATGGTCCGCACCGAACAGGGGGCAATGATCATGCCCATGGTGCGGAACGAGCCGGAGGCGATCGTGGCGCCGACGTCGTTCAGCTTGTGGACCACGTCCGCCTTCGCCGTCAGGTCGTCTGCGGAGAGGTCGGTTTCCTGCGACAAAGTGAGCAGGGCTGCGCGGCTCACCACCAGGTGGCTCTCGACCTCAAGTTCCCTGAGGGCGTCGAGGACGCGGACACCGTAAGTCACGCCGGACGCTCCGGAAATTCCCACGACAAGGCGTCGCGACGGGTTCCGTACAGCTCCGTTCACATCTTCGGCCAATTCGGGCTCCAGGGTCGTGCGGTCCGGAGGGCCGCCAGCCTCACCGGAATGTGATTCTACAGGCGGTCAAGCCGGGCGCTCACTCTAGTGGTCCCTTAGACATGGAGGCGCAAGCCATGAGTATCGAAGCTCGGATCCGCGAACTGGGAAACCGTCATCGCAGTCTGGATGAGATCATCCAGCGAGAGATGGCCCACCCTTCGTCGGACACGCTTCGCGTAAGGGAGCTCAAGCAGCGTAAGCTCAGGCTGAAGGAAGAAATCTCCAGCCTTGAAGCCCGCCCCTGACGACACATCCATCTGAATGGGAAACGGCCCCGGAGATCGCTCTCCGGGGCCGTTTTTATTTCGCCCTCTTCTGAGCAGGATCAGATCAGTCGCGCGTACCGAAGACCGACTCGGCGGTCGGCTCGGCGCCGCGGCGCTCGCGTTCTTCCGGCACGAATTCTTCCTCGACCACGACGTCCTCGGCCGGGGCGTCGGCGGCCTGCAGGGTCGGGCCGCCGCGCTTGGCGTCGTCCTTCGCCTTCTTCTCGGCGGCCTTGCGCACCACTTCGTCCAGCTGCAGTTGGCCGACGAGACCCAGGGTCACCGGATCGACAGGCTTGATGTTGGCCGAGTTCCAGTGGGTGCGGTTACGCACGGTTTCGATGGTGGCCTTGGTGGTGCCCAGCAGCTTGGAAATCTGGGCGTCGGTCACCTCGGGGTGGTTGCGCACGAACCAGGCGATGGCGTCCGGACGGTCCTGACGGCGCGACACGGGGGTGTAGCGCGGCGCCGGCTTGGCCGACTTCAACAGCTCGGCGTGACGGCTGACGACCGCCTTCATGCGGTATTCGGAGTCGGCCTGGGCCTTGTCCAGTTCCTCTCGGGTCAGCTGGCCTCCGGTGATCGGGTCGACGCCACGGATGTCGCGGGCCACGTCGCCGTCGGCGATGCCGCGCACTTCCAGCGGGTGCAGGCCGCAGAAATCGGCGATCTGCTCGAAGGTCAGCGAGGTGTTGTCGACCATCCAGACGGCGGTGGCCTTGGGCATCAGAATGTCGGTCATGGGCGTCTTCGCTTCTTGTTCAGCCCGGCCAGGCGCACGGCCCGGCGGGTTCCGGATACGACGGCGCCCGACCTTTCGGCCGGGCGCGGATGCTCAGGATATAGGCCCATTCGCGAGAAAACGCGACAAAAAGAAACGAAGTCCGACAACACCGTACAGCAAAGGTTCATCGAGGAGATGAACACTGGCCTCACAGACGCGTTGTGCGGTCTGGAGCGAAGCGGGAGGAGACCCTCATGTTTATCGAAACCCTTGCGGCGGTGGCGTTGATGTCGGGCGGGCAGGAAATCTCCCCGCTGGCGGCCCCGCGTGGCGACTACCGCCAGTCGTGCAGCGGCGAATACACCAACCGCGGCCGGCTCTATGCCGATTGCCGGACGCGGAACGGCCAGATCCGCGGCACCTCGATCCAGCTGAACCGGTGCAGCGACTACGAGATCCGCAATGACAACGGGCTTCTGGTCTGTGGACCGTACCGTGGTGATTACGAAGACCGCCCGGGCAATGGCGGATATCCGGGCGGGCCGGGTGGACCGGGCAACGGCGGCGGCTGGGGCCGGGCCTCGATCACCGTCTATCGCGACTCCAACTACCGGGGTGCGACCTACACCTTCAACGAGGAGATCCCGAACCTCGCCAACTCGGGCATGAACGATGCGATCAGCTCGATGCAGGTGCGCGGGGACTGGGAGGTCTGCACGGACGCCTATTTCCGCGGCAACTGCCAGGTCGTGCGCCAGGACATCCGGAACCTCCAGAACTGGGGGATCAACGACCGGATCTCGTCCATGCGTCCTGTCCGTCGTGGCGGAGGCCGCTGGTAGGTCCTCAGGTCGTCAGGACGATCTTTCCGACGTGGCCGCCCGCCTCCAGTGCGAGGTGGGCGGCTGACGCCTGTTCCAGCGGGAAGGTGGCCTGAACGGGCGGCCGGACTCGCCCCGAAATGATCCATGGCCAAGCCGTGCGCTCGACCTCGGCGATCAGGCGCGCCTTCTCGTCTGCAGGGCGGGCCCGCAGGGTCGAGCCGGTCAGGGTGATCCGTTTCAGCATCAGTCTCAGCAGATCCACTTCGGCCCGGGAGCCGGTCTGGGTCGCAATGACCACCCAGCGACCCATCGATTTCAGAACCGCCTGATTGAGCGCGGCATAGTCTGCGCCGAGCATGTCCAGAACCACGTCGACGCCTCCGAATGCGAGAATCGACGCCTCAAGATCGTCGGTCCCCGCGTCGAGGCTCAGGTCGGCTCCGAGCGCGAGGGCTGCGGCGGTCTTTTCCGGCCCACGCGAGGTGGCGATCACTCTTGCCCCCGCGGCTTTCGCCATCTGGATCGCCGTCACGCCGATTCCGCTGGTCCCACCGTGAATCAGGAAGGTCTCGCCATGTTGCAGGGCTCCGGCCTCGAAGACGTTGGCGAACACCGTACAGACCGTCTCTGGCAGGGCCGCGGCCTGAATGAAGTCGAGGTCGGCCGGAACGGGCAGGGCATGTCTGGCGTCGACGACGGCCAGTTCCGCGTATCCGCCGCCGCCCAGAAGGGCGCAGACGCGGTCGCCGATGGCCCATCGCGAGACGCCCGGACCGACCTGGTCGATCTCTCCGGCGACCTCGAGACCCAGAATGGGCGAGGCGCCGGGCGGGGGAGGGTAGTGGCCCAGTCGCTGCATCAGGTCGGGACGGTTCACACCTGCGGCCCGAATGCGGATGCGGATCTGACCCTCGCCGGCGACCGGATCGGGGTGTTCTGCCAGCGTCAAGGCCTCCGCAGGACCGGCTCCGCCTGCGATCTCGATCACCCGCATCCGATCATCCCGTTCTTGCAATCGTCCGTGTCCGGGCGTTCAGATAGGCGGTTGCATCCCCGAAGGCCACGGGAAGGAGGCGCAGATGTTCGAGGACCTTGAGCCCCGTCCGGCGCGCGGCGCGCCGCTGATCGCCCTGACGCGCGAGGATCTGGATGGCTATTCGGTCGAGGACCTCAAGGAGAGGATCGCCTCGCTCGAAGCCGAGATCGCCCGCTCGAAGGCCGCGATCGAGGGCAAGTCCTCGCAACGTAACGCCGCGGATGCATTGTTCAATTTCCGCAGCTGACGGTTTTCCCCTGTCGCGTGTCTGGCATGGCCGTTGCACTGTCGCGGCGGACCGGGCGCAACCGTGCCGGTCGTGATACGGATGTACCTTCTGCATGAGTCTGGTTCAGTTGATGTCCACCGAAGACACCCTCCAGTCGCCTTCGGGCCGCAGCCGCGAGACCGTCGTGGACGATTTTGCGCGCTCGGAACTGTTCGACCGCACCTTCCGTGAGGGGATGGAGCTGGTCGAGGACACGGCCGCCTATCTGGACGGAGACGGCCGGCGCGAGTCCAAGCTTCTTTCCCGGGCCGTGGCGCTGGCCTATGCGGCGGAAAGCATGAAGCTGACGACCCGGCTGATGCAGATCGCCTCGTGGCTGCTGGTGCAGAGGGCGGTCCGCGAGGGCGACATGAGCGCCTTGGCGGCCTGCGAGCCTCGCTATCGGCTGGCGGATCGTGCGCCCGAGTTGGAACCGACCCACCCGGACCTGCCGATCGCCCTGATCGAATACATGGTGCGGGCCGAGAAACTTTACGACCGCGTCCTGCATCTGGACCGACGCATGTATCTGGACGCGCCCGAGGTCGAGGCGGTCAATCCGGTGCAGAGCCAGCTCGACCGCCTGACTGCAGCGTTCAGGCAGTAAGGAAAAAGCCCTTCCGGACCGGAAGGGCTTTTTCCTTGATCAGGGAGCAGGCTGAACCTACGGCCCGACGTCGTTGGCGTCCGTGCGACCGTCGGCGACAACGGCCGGCAGGCTGACGGCGATGCCGAGGGCTTCGGCCAGCTTCTCGTCCCGCCGATAGACGTCCTCACGGAAGGCGACGCGGCCCTGGCCATCGACGAAGGCGGTCCAGTAGAGCAGACGCACCGAGATCTCGCGGCCGGTCTGGATGCGGCGGGTGTTGCGGCTGTCCAGCGCGGTGTCGAACTGGCCGAGCAGCGAGGGGTCCGGAGACAGCAGCAGGCGGGCGAAGTCGATGGCGTTCTGGACGCGCACACAGCCGTGGCTGCGCTGGCGCATGGTCAGGTTGAAGGCGCCCTTGGACGGGGTGTCGTGCAGGAAGATGGCATAGCTGTCGCGCAGCTCGAACTTCACATAGCCCAGGGCGGCCTGCGGGCCTGCCCGCTGAATGACAGTGCCATTCGAGATGTACATGTTCTGGCTGGCCAGATAGGCCGGACCGCGCGGCAGGATCTCGTTGCGGGCGATGCCGGCGGGCACGTACCACGGCGGATTGGCCACGACCGAGGCGAACGGCTTCTCCAGGCTGGGCGTCTGGTTCTCGGGCGAGCCTACGACGACGCGGTTCGAGTGAACCGGGCGGTCGTCCTTCCAGTACACCATGATGGCGGCGGCCGTGTTGACCTCGATCCGCTCGGGGGCGAGGTCCCGCTTGAGCCAGCGGCGACGTTCGAGGTTCAGGGCGATCTGGCGGGCGCGGTCCTCGGCGGAGGCCGACAGGGAGCGCTGGGTGCCCGCGCCAATGCGGCCGTCGTTGGCCAGCCCATGGCGGGCCTGGAAGCTGCGGACGCCGGCCTGAAGCTCGGGACCATAGACATTGCCCATGGCGGTCAGGCGCGCGCCGTCCGAAGCCGACAGGTCGCCCTCGGCCACCAGGCGACGGATCAGGGTCGGAATGCGGGGGTCGCTGCCGCCCGGCTCGATGTTCGCGCCAGGACGGAAGGCAGGCCAGCCGCCGTTGTCGCGGATCAGGCGGCGGTAGCGGACGTAGCCGGCCGACAGGTTTGAGTAGCCGATATCGGTCGGAGCCAGGCCCTCGAACCAGTCCACGAGGCGGCTCTGGGCCAGAGCGTCGTTCAGGCCGGTCGGCAGATCGACGCGGTTCTTCTGCATCTCCCAGAGGTCCTCGACCGTCTCGGGACGGACGCGACCTTCGGCCAGAACGCGGCCGTAGCCGAGGGCGGCGGCGGTCGTGCGCATCTCGCCGCCGTCGCGGTCATTCGTGAGGGCGTCGAAATCGAAGAAATCGCTCTGGGACAGGCCGTGGCGTTCCGCGCGGGCGGCGGCGGCCTGCAGTTGGCGACGACGATCCGCGGTCCAGACCGGGCGCCACCCGTTCAGTTCATAGAAGGCGCGAACGTCAGGCTGGATGGTGGCCGGAAGGCGAGCCAACTGGTCGTTGAAGGTCTCGTAGAAGGTGACGGCCGACGGATCGCGTGTCTGCGCGGCCACGCCTGTCGCCGAAGCCATCGCCGCGGCGGCTGCGCCAAGACCCAATTGCCGTCGATTCATCGCTCGCTCTTTGCCCGTTAGTCGATGCCCGGACACAACGCCCACGCCCCGAAAGCCCAACGCGAGTGATGTTATCGGCGTTCCGGACAAACAGAAAGGCGTCGGCCCGATGGACCGACGCCCTTGTGTCGTCTTGCCGCGGCGGTGTGGCCGCGATGCACGCTTACTTCTTGATGAAGCCGGCGAACTTGTTGTTGAAGCGCGAAACGCGGCCGCCGCGGTCCAGCATCTGCTGGTTGCCGCCGGTCCAGGCCGGGTGCGAGGTCGGATCGATGTCCAGGTTCAGCGTGTCGCCTTCCTTCCCGTAGGTCGAACGGGTCTGGTAGGTCGTACCATCGGTCATCACCACGGTGATGAAGTGGTAGTCGGGGTGCGTATCCGCCTTCATGGTCTTGATCCGGTCTCTGCGCGGTGACGATGCCGACCGTCCGTGCGCGAAAATGAGAAATCCCGCCGTTTGGCGGCGGGAGCGAGGGGCGGCGTTTACACCGGGGGGCGTTCCGGGGCAAGAGGCGCGCAAATGACCGATACGCAAGCCTCCGCCGCCGATTCCGACCTGCGTGGACGCCCCGGCGCGGGCGCGCTGCTGGCCGAGCAGATGAACGAGGCGGGCGGACGCCGTGAGAAGCGCCGGGATGTCCGCCCGCTCGGTCGCCTGCTGCCCTACGCGCTGCGCCACAAGGGCCATATGGCGATGGCCGGGCTCTGGTTGATCCTGTCGACCGCGGCCTCGCTCAGCCTGACGGCCGCGGCGCGCGGCGCGATCGACAACGGCTTCCAGAACGACGGGGCGCAGCTGAACCTGTGGTTCATGCTGCTGGGCGCCAACGCCCTGTTCCTCGGGCTGGCGACGGCGGTTCGCTATTACTTCGTCACCAAAACCGGCGAGCGGGTGGTGGCCGATCTGCGCAAGGGGCTGTTCGACCGCATCCTGACACTGGATCCGTCCTTCTATGCGAAGATGCGGACCGGCGAGGTGCTGTCGCGCCTGACCACGGACATCGCCCTCGTCGAGACCCTGATGACGACGTCGGTGTCCTATGCCCTGCGCAACTTCCTGACCTTGATCGGCGGGGTGGCCCTGCTGTTCGTGGTCAGTCCCAAGCTGACCGGGCTGGTGCTGCTGATCGTGCCGCTGCTGCTGGGGCCGCTGTTCCTGTTCGGACGTCGGGTGCGCAAGCTGACGGTCGCGACCCAGGATCGCTTCGCCAACGCCGTGGGCTTCGCCGGCGAGAGTGTGGACGCCATCGAGACGGTGCAGGCCTTCGGCCGTGTCCGTAGCGCTACCCAACGCTTCGGCGATGCGGTCGAGGCGGCGTTCGGCTCCTCCCTGATCCGCATGCGGGCGCGGGCGCTGATGACCGCCATGATCATCGTGGTCATGTTTGGCGGCGTGACGCTGGTGCTGTGGCTGGGCGCGCAGGATGTGATCGCCGGACGCATGAGCCCGGGGGCGCTGCTCCAGTTCGTCCTGCTGTCGGTGTTCGCGGCCGGGGCCGTGGGGGCGCTCGGCGAAAGCTGGGGCGATGTGCAGAAGGCGGCGGGCGCCATGGAGCGGATCGACGAGCTGATGCGCTCGCAGCCGTCCATAGCGGCTCCGGACCAGCCGCGCGCCCTGCCGTCGCCGCCGGTCGGCGAGGTGTCAATGTCCGGCGTCCACTTCAGCTATCCGGGGCGGCCCGATCTGCCGGCGCTGAAAGGCTTCAGCCTGACCGTGCGGCCGGGCGAGACGGTGGCGCTGGTCGGTCCCTCGGGGGCGGGCAAGTCGACGGTCTTCCGCCTGCTGCTGCGCTTCTACGATCCGCAGTCAGGACTGGTCTCGGTGGATGGCGTCGACGTGCGCGACGCCGATCCGGTCGAGGTGCGGAACCGCTACGCCTGGGTCTCGCAGGAAGCGCCCCTGTTCTCGGGTTCTGCAAACGAAAACATTCGCTTCGGCCGCGAAGATGCGTCGGAAGATGACGTTCGCGCCGCCGCCGAGGAGGCGCAGGCGCTGGGCTTTATCGAGGATCTGCCGGAGAAGTTCGAGACCCCACTGGGCGAGCGCGGCAAGAGCCTGTCGGGCGGCCAGCGGCAGCGTCTGGCCATCGCCCGGGCTCTGGTCCGGGATGCGCCGATCCTGCTGCTGGACGAGGCCACCTCGGCCCTGGACGCCGAGAACGAGCGTCTGGTCCAGGCGGCGCTGGATCAGGCGATGGAGACCCGCACCACCCTGGTCATCGCTCACCGTCTGGCGACCGTGCTGCGCGCCGACCGGATCGTGGTGATGGAGGACGGCAAGGTCGTTGAGGAGGGCAGCCACCACGCGCTGATCGCCTTGGGCGGCCTCTATGCCCGTCTGGCCGAACTGCAGTTCCGCGCCGACTGACGGCAAACGAAAGGGCCGACCCGGCGTCCGGATCGGCCCTCGTCATTCCGGCCGGCGATATCAGCCGGCGGCGATCACGCCGCAGGCCACCCGGTCGCCCGCACCGCCGATCGGCTGGGTCGAGTGGTCGTCGGCATTGGCGTGGATCAGGATCGACGAGCCGTCGGCGTCCATCAGATACTCGCCCGGGCCGCCCTGGTTCAGGCTGGCGGCGGTGGTGAAGACCTCCGCGAACCCGCGGCCGTCGGCGCCGACGTAGAGATTCGGCAGGTCGCCCGAGTCAGGACCTTCGGCGTTCAGATAGCCATGGGGCGTGGTCGCGTCGCCATGCTGGATGTGCGAGCCGGCGCTGGTGAACGGAGCCTCGCACTGGCCGACGGCATGCAGGTGCAAGCCGTGCCAGCCCGGCGTCAGGCCGGTGGCCTCGACGCGGATCAGGACCCCGGTGGAACCCTGGGTGAAGGTCGCCGTGCCGGCCTGGCCGCCGGTGGCGTTGATCAGGGCGGCGCGGGCGGTGGCGCCGACCGGCGCGCGCACCGCAGCCGCCGCCGCCGGAGCCGTTTCGCCGGCCGGCGTGCTGGTCGTGGTTTCGGTCGAGGTTTGCGGGTTGCAGGCGGCCAGAAGCGGCAGCGTCAGAAGGCCGGCGGCGATCAGCGGAAGGCGCATGGGGGAGGGTCCTTTTCGACGGGTATTTCGACCGTTGTAAGTTTTGCCTCAGGGAGGCCGGACTGCTAGAAAACCGGACAGCGGATCACGTTCCGATTCCGGCCATTTAAAGCCCGATTTCCTTGACCGACGACAGCTACGAAAACGCCGCGCCCGCTTTGGGCGGCGACATCTCGACCATCACTATCGAAGACGAGCTGCGCCGCTCGTATCTCGACTACGCCATGAGCGTGATCGTGAGCCGGGCGCTGCCGGACGCGCGCGACGGCCTGAAGCCGGTGCACCGCCGCATCCTGTACTCGATGCACGATCTGAAGATGTCGCCCGAGCGCGCCTACTCGAAGTGCGCCCGCGTGGTCGGCGACGTGCTGGGCCGCTTCCACCCGCACGGCGATGCGTCGGTCTATATGGCCCTTGTGCGCATGGCGCAGCCCTTCTCGATGGGGCTGATGCTGGTCGATGGCCAAGGGAACTTCGGCTCGGTCGACGGCGATATGCCGGCGTCGATGCGTTACACCGAGGCCCGGATGGCCCCGGCCGCCGTGGCCCTGCTGGCCGACATCGACAAGGACACCGTCGATTTCCAGCCGAACTACGATGAGAAGGAGCTGGAGCCGGTCGTCCTGCCGTCCCGGATTCCGAACCTGCTGGTCAACGGCGCGGGCGGCATCGCCGTCGGCATGGCGACCAACATCCCGCCGCATAACCTCGGCGAGGTGATCGACGCCTCGGTCGCCCTGCTGGACGATCCGAACATCGGCGACGACGTGCTGCTGGACATCGTGCCGGGCCCCGACTTCCCGACCGGCGGCGAGATCATGGGGCGCACCTCGCCCCGCAACGCCCTGCGCGACGGTCGCGGCTCGGTCATCGTGCGCGGCAAGGCGTCAATCGAGACGATCCGCAAGGACCGCGAGGCGATCATCGTCACCGAACTGCCCTATCAGGTGAACAAGCAGACCCTGATCGAGCGGATCGTCGAACTGGTCCGCGAGAAGAAGATCGAGGGCATCGCCGACGTCCGCGACGAATCGGACCGCGACGGCATGCGCATGGTCGTCGAGCTGAAGCGCGACGCGTCGGGCGACGTGGTGCTGAACCAGCTGTGGCGCTTTACGGCCATGCAGTCCTCGTTCGGCGTCAACATGCTGGCCCTGAACCACGGCCGTCCCGAGCAGATGGGCCTGCGTCAGCTGCTGGACGCCTTCCTGGAGTTCCGGGAAGAGGTGGTCGTTCGCCGCATCAAGTTCGAGCTGGGCAAGGCCCGCGACCGCGGCCACGTGCTGGTCGGTCTTGCCGTCGCCGTCGCCAATATCGACGAGGTGATCCACATCATCCGCTCGTCGGCCGATCCGACCGAGGCGCGCGAGCGTCTGCAGGCCAAGAGCTGGCCCGTGGGCGACATGATCGCCCTGGTCGAGCTGATCGCCGACCCGCGCTCCATGCTGATCGACGGCGACAAGCTGAACCTGACCGACGAGCAGGCCCGCGCCATCCTCGCCCTGACCCTGAGCCGCCTGACCGGCCTGGGCCGCGATGACATCTTCGGCGAGGCGCGCGAGCTGGCGGGCACCATCCAGGGCCATCTGACCCTGCTGTCGGACCGCGCCAACATCCTGGCCGTGATCCGCGAGGACCTGCTGGCGGTGAAGGATGAGTTCGCCGTTCCGCGTCGCACCCTGATCGGGGAAGGCGATGGGGAGATGGAGGACGAGGACCTGATCCCGCGCGAGGACATGGTCGTCACCGTCACCCACGGCGGCTACGTCAAGCGCGTGGCGCTGAACGCCTATCGGACCCAGCATCGCGGCGGCAAGGGCCGCTCGGGCGTGGCGATGAAGGAGGACGACGCCGTCACGGGCGTGTTCTCGGCCTCGACCCACACGCCGGTCCTGTTCTTCGCCACCAACGGCAAGGCCTACAAGCTCAAGACCTGGCGCCTGCCGCTGGGCAATCCGCAGTCGCGCGGCAAGGCCTTCGTGAACCTGCTGCCGATCGAGCCGGGCGACAGCATCATGAACGTGTTGCCCCTGCCCGAGGACGAGGCGGACTGGGCCAACTACGACATCATGTTCGCCACCAGCTCGGGCGACGTGCGCCGCAACAAGCTGTCGGACTTCGCCACGGTGAACCGCGCCGGCAAGATCGCGATGAAACTGGAGGAGGGCGACCGCATGGTCGGCGTGGCCCTCTGCACCGCCGAGGACGACGTCATGCTGACGACCGCCCTGGGCCGCGCCATCCGCTTCAAGGCCGACGACGTCCGCGTCTTCAAGGGCCGCGACTCGACCGGGGTACGGGGAGTGCGTCTGCAGGCCAACGACGAGGTCATCTCGATGGCCATCCTCGGCCGCGTGGACGCGACGCCGGAAGAACGCGCCGCCTACGTCAAGCACGCCAATGCCATGCGCAAGGCTCTGGCCGGCGCCGAAGGCGAGGATGACACCGCGGTCGAGGCCGATGACGAGGTGGTCGGCGACGCCGTCCTCAGCGTCGAGCGCATCGCCGAACTGGGCGCGGCCGAGCAGTTCATCCTGACGGTCACGGAAACCGGCTTCGGCAAGCGCTCGTCGGCCTATGAGTATCGCCGCACCGGTCGCGGCGGGCAGGGGCTCACGGCTCACGGTCTGGGCGGCCGCGCCGGCACGCGCCTGGCGGCTTCCTTCCCGGTCGAGGAAAGCGACGACCTGCTGATGGTCACCTCGGGCGGCCAGATGATCCGCACGCCCATGGAGCAGATCCGCATCGTCGGCCGCTCCAGCCAGGGCGTGACGGTCTTCCGCACAGCGGACGGCGAAAAGGTCGTCTCGGTCGAACGTCTGCCGGACTCCGGTGGCGGCGAGGATGCCGACGTCGACGGTGGTGAGGCCGAGGGCGGCGAGGGCGAGGCCTGAGCCTGACCATCCAGATCGACGGCGAGCCGGCCAGCGTCGAGGCGTTGGCGCCGGTGCTGCTGTCGAACTACGGGGCCTTCACCTCCATGCAGGTCGAGGACGGGGCCGTCCGTGGGCTGGACCTGCATCTGGAGCGGCTGGAGCAGGAGGCGCTGACCCTGTTCGGCGTGGCCGTGCCCGAGGTGCGCCTGCGCGAGCGGATGCGGTCAGCCCTCGCTGGACACACCGGGCGCTGCAGCCTGCGCGTCCAGCTGTTCCTGCCCACGATCACGCACCGGACGCCGGACGCCATGGGGCAGCCCAGCGTCCTGACCCTCATCAGCGCGCCGGCGAACGCCCTGTGCGATCCGTTGAGACTTCAGACGCAGGACTATGCCCGCGAGCTGCCCGAACTGAAGCACAACGCCACCTTCGGCCTGACGCGGGCGCGGCGGCTTGCGACGGAGGCCGGGTTTGACGACGCCTTGTTCGTCGGCGCCGACGGCATCGTTTCAGAAGGCAGTATCTGGAATATCGGCTTCGTCGAGGACGGTCGCATCGTCTGGCCCAAGGCGCCGATGTTGCGCGGGACAGGCCTTCAGTTGCTCCAGAACGGGCTCGACCTCGTCGGTCTGGACAGCGAGACACGCCCGATCGACCGGGCGGCGCTGGCGGAGTTCCGACAGGCCTTCATCTGCAACAGCGCCACTCCGGCCTGTCCTGTCGCCAACATCGACGGCAGACCGCTGGAAGTCGATCCGGCGCTGATCGACCGCCTTCGGGCCGCATGGGCGTCGAACGCGCCGCAGCCGATCTAGGCCCCATCTTTCGCACCTGCTAAACCGGCCCAAACAGGGGGAAGCACAGCCATGCGTATCGGGCTCTATCCGGGCACCTTCGACCCCATCACCAACGGCCATCTCGACATCATCGGTCGCGCGGTGAAGCTTGTGGACCGTCTTGTCATCGGCGTGGCGCGAAACGACGACAAGGGTCCGCTATTCACGACGGACCAGCGCGTCGAGATGGTGCGCGCGGAAGTCGCCCCGTTCGGCGACAAGGTCGAGGTCCGGGCCTTCTCCAGCTTGCTGATGCACTTTGCGGAAGAGCTGGATGCCACGGTCATCGTGCGCGGCCTGCGCGCCGTGGCCGACTTCGAGTACGAGTTCCAGATGACGGCTATGAACCAGCGCCTCAATGCGGACATCGAGACGGTCTTCCTGATGGCCGATCCGCGGCATCAGGCGATCGCCTCGCGACTGGTCAAGGAAATCGCCCGTCTGGACGGGAACATCAGCAGCTTCGTCAGCCCCGCTGTGCAGGCTGCCGTGATGAAAAAGGTCAAGGGTTAGAATGCGTTCGAGTGCTTTGCTGGCGGCCGTGGCCGCGATGGTCCTTGTAGCCCCGGCCGCTGCGTCGGCGCAGGATGACTGGCGCACGGTCGCGCCCGAGAACCTGCTGGTCATCGACACGGCCAAGGGCCGCATTCTGGTGGAGCTGGATCCGCGCGTGGCGCCGCAGTCCGTCAACCGCGTCCGCACCCTGGCCGACCAGGGATTCTACGACGGTCTGAAGTTCCACCGTGTGATTCCGAACTTCATGGCCCAGACCGGTGACCCCGAGGGTACGGGCGGAGGCGGCAGCGAGCTGCCGGATCTGAACGCCGAGTTCGAGTTCCGCCGCGGGCGGGCCGATGGCTTCTACCCTCTGATCCCGGGCTCGCCGCAGTACGGGCTGATCGGGTCCATCCCTGTGCAGACCCAGCCCGACGCCCAGATGATGATCACGGCGGATTTCAAGACGCCCGCCGTGGGCCAGTTCTGCGCCGGCGTTGTCGGCATGGCGCGCACCGGAAACGACGTGAACAGCGCCAACAGCCAGTTCTTCCTGATGACCGGCGCGCGCGACAATCTGAACGGCCAGTACACGGTCTTCGGACGGGTGCTGAGCGGACTCGAGGTCGTTCGTGCGCTGAACGCCGGCTCGGAAGCCGACAATGGCGCGGTGGCTGATCCCGACGTCATGACGCGAACCCGCACCGCCGCCGCCATGCCGGCCGGAGAACGTCCGGCCGTCCGCGTGATGAACACGACCAGCGCGGCCTTCTCGGCGCTTGTCGAGCAGACCCGCGCCGAACGGGGTGCACGGTTCAGCGTCTGTGACGTGCAGCCGCCGGCTGAACTGGTGAACTGACACAAGGATCGAGGGGAGGGGACAGATGAAACTGACGCTGGCCATCGCAGCCATGGTGCTGACCACCGGAACGGCTGTGGCGCAAGAGGCGCCGCC